>JBKQQP010000067.1:0-43179 GCA_052144335.1 Syntrophales bacterium | reverse complement strand
CCATCTTCTCCATTTTCACTACCTTGCCAGATTCAACCACGATAGCCTCGGCTCCTGTAAAGCCTGATTCGGCTGTAACAGTTCCGGGAAGCCCAATAGCCCATGCACCCTTTGACACGCTAGGTGACTGCTGGGCAAATACCACTGGCACAAACATCATACTAATTACAACAACTAAGACAATCCCTATTGCTAATTTTCGCATACGTTCCTCCTTAAGTTAGTTAAAATTGAATTATTTGGGCCCACCCCTTTTTTTCGCCTGCTCATTTTAGTTACTCACTGTTACCCGACTGTCAAGAAATGGCTTGAGGTTCGTGATAACATGATATCTTGAAACCCATTTTAAAGTAATGCATAAATTACGTATTTCATTACTGTTTCAATATATGTATGATAGAAGATATTGTCAATAGTAGTGGATGAGATTGTCAGAAGCAAGTAAAGTGACCGGAGTTGTAGCACGTAATCTGTCCGAGACAGTATGCCATAGGGACCCGTTGATTCGTACCCTACAATCACCTCATTGCATCCGAACCTGTTCTTATTTAAAACAATCATGCTCCAGAGCCTATCAAGCCCCTCTCTGGTATTGTCAAATCTGAAAGGCTTTATATCCCTCCCGTCTGTGGTGGTGCAGTACCCTCTATTCATCTCCAAACCGATATCTATTGTCACTATCAGTGTATCTTCCTTTATCCCTCTTATTTTCCCTGTACCTGCTTTCTTCATAAATATATTCCCCCTTATTGTCTTAACCGAATAATCAACCTTGCCTCAGGAAAATATATACATCTTTAAACTGATTCAATCATGTACTACAATATAGCAAGCTGTAATGTCGTTTTTCAAATTTTACCCATCCATCCAATATTTCAATCAATCGACAGTAACCTAGTCTGGTCATTTATTGTTGACATGCACCTATCTATTTCTTACAATTTTCCATGAGAGTAGAGAATACTTATCAATAATAGTGACGGAGGAGAAGGAGATGAAAACCAAAGTGGGTTTATGGATTGATCATAAGAAGGCCGTTATCGTCGCTGTTACGGATAAAGGGGAAGAGATAGGACTGATAGTATCAAAAGTCGAGAAACAGCTCCAGCGTTCTGGTGATTCGCCTCTTAAGGGGCCTTATGAAGCGCGGAAAGTGCCGGCAGATGATAGCCGCCAGAGAACGCTTACGGTACATCTCAACATTTACTATGAGGCGGTAATCGCGTCTATTCGTGATGCAGACTCCGTTCTGATATTTGGTCCTGGTGAGGCAAAGGGCGAACTGAAGAAACGTCTTGAAAAAAGCAAACTGGGCGGACGCATCGTAGGTGTTGAAACAGCTGATAAGATGACGGATCGCCAGATTGCGGCGAAAGTTCGACAGTACTTTACAGAATTATGAGAGTATAATCTCAAACGGCGCAGTTATTTCAGCCTGTGCGCTGGACTGGATCCTGATGGTAATTAAGCTGGATCCCCTTTTGAAGGATTGTCGGGTAATGTCATGGGCAACGACGATTGTGCAGAAACCTGGACACTTGCTGATGGCGTGAAGCTAACGCTGCGCCATATCGCACCTGCCGATGCCGCTATTGAGCAAGCGTTCGTACATGGACTTTCACGTCAGTCAAGCTACCTCCGTTTTCATGGTACGATCAAAGACCTTAGCGAGAAAGACTTAAAGAAATTTACTGATCCTGATTCGCGAAACGCGGTCGCCCTGATTGTTCTGCACAGTGGAGAAACAGGCGAAGAAGAAATCGGAGTGGCACGATACGTGATCGATCCGGATGGGGTGAACTGTGAATTTGCGATTGTCGTTGCTGATGCGTGGCAAAAGCGTGGCATTGGGTCGAGACTGATGAAGGCATTGATAACGCACCTTCAGGGAAGTGGGGTAAAACGTATCTCTGGCAGCGTACTCAAAAGCAACTCGGCTATGCGCAAGTTTGCCAAGCAGATGGACTTTGCAGAAACTGATATCCCTGACGATCCGTCAATCCTGTTGGTCACAAAACATCTAACGAATTAGTGGCTTCTCTATAGAATCCGCTGTCAATACAATTTTGACGATATCCTAGCTCTGAAAAATTTGGTGTGACAGATTCAAAGAGGTGCTTTCTTAAATGGATCATAGACCGATTTTATATGCTTGTCAACCAGGCTGGCGTACGCTGCATTTCTATCAGAAATCCTCACTTCTCAACATACACTGACCGTCATACTTCGTAGCAATCACTGAATAGCTCATTCCTTTCTTATCATTCTTCTTGACCCGCAACACCTTTGTCCTTATACTTTCTTATAATGAAGTAACTATGTTCCTATCAACAATGTAATATTCTGCCACGGGAGGCAAACTTATGCTTCAGTATTTTATTTCCACAACGGCCAGACTGCAGACACCGTTCAAACATTGATTAAGGCTCTTGAAGCCCTGGACGAAGGCACATTCAAGTATCACTGCAACAAAGATAAGAATGATTTCTTCAATTGGCTGTACAGGCTTGAAGGTTTCAAAAGCCGCAGCGGCGATAAAAAAGGTGAAGACAAGAAGGACAATGCTTAATAAGCTGAAGCAGATCAAGTATTAGATTCTTATTTACGCAGTAGATTTCTTTTCTCTTCAAAAGTAAAAAGCTCCTGAATAATTGCTATAAACATTTCTGATGGTGTCGTCAGGTTCTTATCAAAGAAGGAGGAACTCATGGAAGTTATGCCACAAGAAAAGCGTTCGCTTGATAAAATCATAGAACAGCAGATCAAAAGATGGCAGATTGATCAGAAAAAGAAATACAAGAAGACGACGCGGCCAGTCATCACCATGTCGCGGCTTCTCGGAGCAGGCGGGAGTTCCATTGCCCAGCGGCTTGCGGAGGAGCTGAAAATTGATCTCTTCGACCGCGAGATTATAGAAAAGATCGCGGAAAGCTCTAAAGTGAGCAAATGGGTCGTTGAATCACTCGATGAGCAGGACCGCTCAATTCTCAACGACTGGATCCGTGCTCTCGGCGAGAACCACATGTGGTCATATGAATACCTCAAACATCTGACTAAGGTCGTAGGAGCTATTGGAGCGCACGGCCATGCCTTGATCGTCGGTCGCGGCGCAAGTTTCATCCTGCCGCAGGAAGTCTGCCTGCGCCTCCTTGTCGTGGCACCACTGGAGACGAGAATTGACAACGTAGCAAAGGCATACAAGGTATCTGATGCGGAAGCAAGGCGGAGAGTCCTGCTCGCGGAATCCGACCGAAGGGCTTTTATCAGAAAGTACTTCAATGCAGATATGATGGATCCGCTCAACTTCGACCTTGTCCTGAATACGAAAAATTTGAGTATCGATGCCGCCGTGAATATTGTAAAAGAAGCATTCAACTCGCGGCAGTGGTACAATTACAATTTAAGGAAATAGAGAATTGAATATTTATATCTTGCACACCGCCGATGCAAGCTTTTTGAAAAATGAGGTTGAAAATGCTTGAAAAGTCACAGAAAGAAAAGGCGAGAGAGTGGGTGGCCAAGGCAATAGCTTTTTACAAAGAATCGGGTAAAGAGATTGCGCTGGCTGAGTTCACAAATCCTAAAGGACCTTTTGTCCAAGAAGCTATGTATATTTTTGTGCTGGATACTCAAGGGACCATGCTTGCCCATGGAGTAAATGAAAGATATGTAGGTCAGAACTTCATTAACATCAAAGATTCTGCCGGCAGGGATTTTGTCCGGGACGTCGTTCACACAGTTAATGCGGAGGGTAGCGGTTGGGTCGATTATCAATGGTACAACCCGGTAACTAAAGATATGAAGCATAAGAGCGTGTATTTTGAAATGGTAGATGACATGATCATTTGCAGTGGGATCTATACAGAGACGTTGTTAGATGTTATCTTTAATATTTCACCGGACACTGATATAAATTTATTTGATTTCGTCTAAATTCCCTTGCGCAGTATCCGTTCGGGGATTGACGCCAACTCGTGCCTTTATCGTGGAAATCACGGAAACCAAGCAAACAGATATTCGTCAGTGCCTCCAGAAAGCGTGGAATGACTTCATCTTATCGTAATGCTGCAGGATGGATGGACCGGCAGTGAGTGGAATCCTGAGAATCGCGTATAAACTCCTGGTCAACGACAAGGGCAAATTCACCGCCCTGCTGGTTGGCATTACCTTCGCTGTCTTTCTCATCATCATGATGACATCGATGTTCGCCGGCATCCTGCACCGGTCATCCGCCACCGTCCTCAACGTTGGCGCCGAACTTTGGGTGATGGATCCAGCGGTCAATACCCCAGTGAACAGCATCCCCATGCCGGATTACATATTGGACGTGGTCCGGAGCATCAATGGCGTCAAATACGCAGTACCGTTGTACTCCGGCTCGGCGCTGGTGAAGCTTCGCAGTGGCGTCTATCAAGCGGTGACGGTCCTCGGATTGGACGATACCAGCCTGTACGGCAGGCCCGCGCTCATCGAAGGGCGCATCACAGATATTTACGCGGAAAATGCTTTTATCGTGGTCAAGGATGCGGAATTTCCGAAGCTTGAAAATCCAAAGATCGGCACCGAATTTGAGATCAACGATCACAAGGGGGTCATTGTTGGTATCGCGGAAGTCACGATCGGCGGCCTGTTCGGGGTGCCAACCCTCTACACCACGTATAACAGGGCAATCACCTACATCCCCTCGACGAGATTTACCGCCGCATACATCCTGGTCGATCCGAAGAGCCACGATGATGTGCTGCATATCAAACAGCAGGTCGAGCAGCTTGGATATCTCGCACTGACGAAAGACGAATTTATCGAGAGGACATCCGAGTTTTACATGTACCAGACAGGCCTGGGCGTAAATGTGCTCATCATGACGGTGGTCAGCTTCATCGTGGGCTTGTCTATTTCAGGACAAACCTTTTACACCTTCATCCTGGAGAACATGGAAAAATTCGGCGCCCTAAAAGCTATCGGCGCAAAGGGAAGAGAATTGATCTATATGATCCTGTTCCAGGCGACGTTTACATCACTCACAGGCTACGGCCTCGGCGTGGGCCTCGCCTCTTTACTGATCACGATTGCAAAACTCAGGATGCCGGACTATGCAGCTATGCTATTGTATACAAATCTTGTTTTCGCCTTTGTCATGGTCCTGATCATTGCCGGTATTTCCAGCTACATCGGCATCAGGAAAGTGCTCAAGATAGAGCCCTTCGACATTTTCAGAGGATAATATGGACAATCCGGCGGTGAAAGCCCGTGAACTGATCAAATGGTTCGGCGAAGGAGAAGCAAGAACGGTTGCCGTCAATAACGTCAGTTTTGAAACTTACATGGGGGAGATGTTTTTCATCGAGGGACCCTCGGGGAGCGGCAAGACGACCCTGCTGAGCCTGATCTCGGGAATACTCAGGCCGAATTCGGGTTCGGTATTGGTTGAGGATAAGAATATCTGGGACATGACAAGCGACGAGCTCGCAGAATTTCGATTGAACCAGATTGGGTTCGTGTTTCAAGATTACCACCTTTTCCCGCGACTATCGACGGTCGAAAACGTGGCAATTCCCCTCATCCTGAAAAGGCAGGAATGGAATAAATCCATTAATCAGGCCATGGAGTATCTTGACGTTGTGGGGATAAAGAACCGAGCACATTTGCCGCCGGTGAAACTGAGCGGCGGGGAGCAACAACGGGTGGCAATAGCAAGGGCCATCGCCAGTAGCCCCGACATCCTGATCTTCGACGAGCCGACCGCGTCTCTGGACGGGGATACGGGCAGAAGGATCCTGGATTTCGTCAAAAGAAATGTCCTGAACGAGAAGCGATGCATCATCATCGTCACCCACGATAGCAGAATATTCGAATACGCCGACAGGATCATGAAAATGGAGGACGGCAAGATCACCAGCATCGAAAAAGGAGAATCACGTGAGAAATAAGATAATATTCATCCTTGCGCTTGTCGGGCTGTTAGCCGGGCTGGTGAGCGCCTATATATTCAGCATTGAGAAAAAGCCTCAGCCTCCGGCGTTTACTCCCGCGTCCAATCCCTATACGGATGGCATATATGCAACCGGCATCGTCGAAAGCTACCAGGCCAGTGGAGCAAACATCAACATCTATCCCGAAGTGTCGGGACCCATCACGCAGATCCTGGTTTCCGAGGGTAAAGTCGTTAAAAAAGGTACTCCACTGATCCGGATCGACGATACGATCCAGACTGCAACGGTCGAACAGCAGAAAGCGCAGATCGAGTTGGCGAGCGCAAGTCTCAAAAACTCTCGGGATCAGCTGGACAAACAGATGAAATCCTTCGAACTGGACCCGCGATCCGTGAGCAAGAACGATCTGGATAACGCGAAAAATGCCGTCAAAGTGGCAGAAGCAAATATCGAAGTTGCGCGGAAACAGTATGAAGTCGCTCAAACGCTGCTGACCAAGTACACCGTAAATGCGCCTGCCGACGGCCAGATTCTCGCGATCAATGCCGGAGTCGGCAGTTACGTGTCGGCGCAGGGCACGTACGATACCTACACGCAGGGATCCAATCCAGTCATTGTAATGGGAAGCTCGCACACGTTTATCGGCGTCAGGTGTTATATAGATGAGATACTCATCTCCAGACTGCCTCAAGCGTCTCAAATGCAGGCACAAATGACGATCCGAGGCACAAACACAAAGATTCCTCTCGAATACGTACGGATACAGCACTACGTATCGCCGAAGATTGAATTATCGGATCAAAGAACCGAACGGGTCGATGTAAGGGTCTTGCCTGTCATATTCCGGTTTGACAGGCCCAAAGACGTCAATATCTATCTGGGTCAACTGGTGGATGTCTATATCGGCCGAGCAGAGAAAGGGCTGACAAATACCGGCACTCCGCAATGAACGCGAGAAAGCGATCAAGAGAAAGGTCTGTATCATTGCATCGACGAAAGCGGTCAATCGGTGTAAAAATAGTGAAGAAGATTAACCGTAAAAGAAAAGTGAAGCCCGCGCTCAAAGCAATGTACGCGGTATTGCTGTGTTGCATACTCGGCTGCGCCGTGGGTCCTAATTTTGAGCGTCCCAAACCGCCGTCAGTCGAGCGCTACACGGCCGGTGCCACACCCGCCACAACAATCCCTGCTGACGGCAAGGCGCAGCATTTTGAGCAGGGTGCAAAGATAGTCGCGGACTGGTGGTTGCTGTTTAATTCATCCAAGATCGACGCAGTCGTAAAAGAGGCCATTGCTAATAATCAGAGCCTCCAGGCCGCACAGGCAAGCTTACGACAGAGCCAGGCTATTCTCCGGGCCGGTTATGGCGTTTTTTATCCACAGCTGGATGCGAATGCAAGCGCATCACGGCAGCAATCCTCGCCGGCCCTCACGGGCGGCATTGTTCCCAGTAGCATCTTCAATCTGTTCACTCTCTCGGCGACGATCAGCTATACACTAGATGTATTCGGAGGTCAGCGCCGCGCTGTGGAAAGTCTCGGCGCACAGGTGGATTATCAGAATGCCATCGTTTCGGCCACCTATATCACCCTCTCCGGTAATGTGGTTAACGCCCTGATCGCGCAGGCGGGCTATCAGGAACAGATAAGGGCCACGGAACAAGTGATAGATCTGCTGCGGGAGCAGGTCAAGCTGACCATTGTACAGGCACAAGCGGGACTTGTTCCCTATGTGAACGTGCTCAGCATTCAGACTCAGCTGGCCTCTTTTGAAGCGACGCTTCCACCGCTGAGGCAGAAAATTAGCCAGACCCAACATCTGCTTGCGACGCTGGTGGGCCGCACGCCGGCGGACTGGACTCCCCAATCTGTCGAATTGGCAGACCTGACTCTGCCTGGCGAACTACCGGTCACGTTGCCTTCGCAACTCGTACGCCAGCGCCCCGACATCCTCGCAGCCGAGGCACAGCTCCACAGCGCGAGCGCCGTAATCGGAGTGACCACGGCGGCCTTGTTCCCGAGCTTTTCGTTGAGTGGCACCTACGGCGTAGGCAGCAACACGTCCGACAATCTCCTCAACACCAACAGCGCATTCTGGAACCTGGGGGCGAACGTCACTGCCCCCCTATTCCGTGGGGGGAGTTTGTGGTTCGGCAGGCAGGCCGCAATCAATGCCTATCAGTCCTCTTCGGCCAATTACCGCCAGACCGTTCTCGGTGCCTTTGCCCAGGTTGCAGACACCCTGCGGGCATTGGAGCATGACGCCGAGCTGGTGCATGCCCAGTCACAGGCGGTCCGTGCGTCAGAGGACGCTCTGCGGCTGATTCAGGCAAATTACCAGGCAGGCACGGCAAACTATCTCCAGGTCCTTGTCGCGAATAGCCAGTACCAACAGGCGGTAATCGGCTACATTCAGGCAAGGGCTCAGCGTTTTCAGGATACCGTTGCGCTTTTTGTGGCTTTGGGTGGAGGTTGGTGGAATACAAAAGAAAAAGTCATAGACATGGGCGCAAGCAAATACTGACTGCCACTTTATTAAGAAGCAAGATAGTGGGTTCAGGAGTTGGAACTGGTGGTACTGGAGGAGGTGGGTCATCCTGCGAAAGAAGGTGAAGGAACAATAGGATCCCGGGCGACATCAAGCCGGAGGTCGTGTGAAAGCGGACAACACTTAGTCTTTCGCGGCAGTAGTATGGCCACTATACATCTCTTAGCTAATCAATCATCCCTAAGAGATATTTCTGATTAAGAGAGGGACGTATGAAAAGGACCATTTTCGTTATTCCATTGGCACTGGCCGTGGCATTTGTCTTTTACTCCGATGCTCGATCGCGCTGCCGGTGATGCGGGTCTTTTAATCCCTTTAAACCGTAATTCACAGCATTTCATTTAGTTCGGTATGCTTGACAAGGTGTTATACGTAACAAACGTCAGGCACAATCGGGCGACAAACATAATCCAACCTGACATTCATTTTTTACCCCTCGTGTGTTGAGCGTGAATAGCACATTGAGATCTGGAGACCTCATCCGTGCCGGTCTCCCCCCTGCCCCTCCCTTGGCTCTAATTACATAATATTTCATCTTTTAACATTCAAAATAATGAGCACGTTATTAAGGGTAAGAAAAGAGAAAATGGCGAGAGTGGGGGGAGAGAATGACTACGAAAAGAAAAGGAGATTAATCTTTGTTTAGTTAACTACTCGATTTCGTTTGGCTGGGAGACCAGGATTCGAACCTGGATATATGGAGTCAGAGCACTTCAAGATAAAAGGATCTGAAGATGCTGAAACCCGCACGTAGCTTGACTTTGCTCCCTGTAGAGCATGAAAATAATGCAGTGCCTATCTTTAGTTTTGTATAGTAATTTTTAGTTGCATTTATTCTTTATAGGCACATTTTGGGGCACAATGTGATAAAGAAACTTGGATCGCTGAGGATAGGGAGGGCACCTGATAAACGGCCTTTCCTGGGGCCGCTTCCCCGGATAACCTCCAGACTAAGACAGGGGGCGGGAAATGAGGATAACTGAACTTGATAAACGAAGGGCTATTAAGAGACTCCCCGAGTTTAAAAAGGATCATACACAATATAAAAAGATTAAAGATTGTGATAGCAAGATACGCAGAAAAATTGAACTTGAAAAGAAGTGTAGATATGAGATCGAGAGAATCATTTGTGCTGATGATGTGGCAGAACATAGGCATGATGCGCCGACCGTAGACGCTGTCACACCAATAACGGACGATCCTTGATTCTTCTCTATGAGGACGAAGGGAAAATACCGTCAATTCTTACTGGTGAAAGCCTTTACCTGAAGGATACCCCGTAAGGCAAAACAGAGACTCAGCTTGTGGATAATTTTAAAGAAGCAATCAAACCATATAAAGATTTACTCGAAGCGAGAATTCCGAAAGAAACCAAAAAGAAAAGAGATCGGAAAAGCGATTACATAGAAGATATATGGAAGCTTTATGATCTATACCTTAAGACGAAAAAGAACAAAGTTGAAACCACGAGACAATGTTTTAACGTATCTGGTAACCCAATTCACAATTTCGATGAAAACCTTTTAAAGCGTGTTATAACAGCTGTTACTAATGCCGAAAAGATCATAGCTACCGGAAGGAAAGAATATGGATTAAGATAATCTGTGAAAGTTAGGACTTGAATTTACTAAGATGTCAAGATCAACAACTGCTGACTTGTACTCTTGTTTTTGGCAATTTTCTTCAGAATCCAACATTTCAAACGAAAGTCAGCAACGTGTGATTAATTGCGGGATGGAATCTTCCCCTTTGACTGTCCAGGCAGATGAGAGTATGGTCTAATTATAGGATTTCCTACCTGGCCCCAATTAATCTCACAACCTAACATCTAACCTTTTGGAGTGTAGTATGAGAACAAGCTTCCGAAAGGTACCAATATGAAGCCTCCAATGGGATAGCAATGTCCCGTTGGGGGCGCATTCCCCATGTGATCAGAATATCTAAAGCGAGTTCCTATCAACAACAAATAAAGGAGGGTGACCATGAGAAAATCTATTTTGCTATTGGTATTGAGTTTAGTCTTATTGCTTACTTTTGGGTTGGTAGGGAACGCTCTTGCCCAGATGCCGCCCGTCTATGGTATGTCGATCAATCTGGAAACGGTCAAGAAGATCGCCTCCTCAGCCATAGCCGAGGCGAGAAAGAACAACTGGACCATGGCTGTAGCCATCACCGACACCGGCGGCAGCCTCGTCTATTTCGAGAAAATGGACGGCACCCAGACAGGAAGCGTCGCGGTGGCAATTGGCAAGTCGCGCAGCGCAGTTCTGTTCAAGCGCCCGACCAAAGTATTCCAAGACGTGGTGGCGAAGGGCGGAGAGAATATTCGCTACCTGGTTATGGAGGGAGCTGTTGCGATCGAGGGCGGGCTGCCACTCTTGATGGATGGCAAAATCGTCGGCGCTATCGGAGTTTCCGGGGGCACATCACAACAGGATGGCGTGGTTGCGAAAGCTGGTGCCGACACCGTGAAGTAACAGCAATACGAAAGCAGGGTCATCCATCAGAGATGGTCCTGCTTTTTTATTTATTTCTTCCGGTAATCATCAAGTCCAATATCAACATCAAACTAAAGATAATTGAGCATAAGAAAATAAGAAAGCGGGACAGGGGCGGGATAAAACAACCTTAAAAAGAAAAAGAGGTTAACTTTGATTTGGCTAACTACATGAATTTATCTGGCTGGGAGACCAGGATTCGAACCTGGATATACGGAGTCAGAGTCCGTTGTCCTACCATTGAACGATCCCCCAGCAGTTTCCATGCTTGTTCATATTCACTTCCGCTAAATGGGCAGGAAGTCTTCCCTGCCCATCCCGAACTTTATAGGCGGGGATGACACCGGGTTCATGATGTCACCGCGAGAACTATTACCACCAATGCGATTCAATATCAATAAAAATTTTCTTCCATGAATTTATGAAATGCGGAGGGATCGTCATCACCACATGCGCAAAAGACTCTACACCGAAACCATTAACATACATGATTCATCGTCTCAAAAAGTCATTGAACCTTTCCAGCCGGTAGTTTATAAGATTTATTAATCCATAAGAACACAAGGCGGAGATTTACAACAGCAGATAGCCATGAAAACATTACCTTGCTTATGACGTTATGCCACAAATGCAAGAATGAAATTAATATTCCCAAAACAGTAGGACGGAAAGACGCCTGCCCTCTGTGCCAGGCGGACCTTCGGTGCTGCCTCAACTGTTCCCACTACAACCCAAGTTATTACAATCAGTGCATTGAGTCTCAGGCGGAGAGGGTCCTTGATAAGGATCGCGCCAACTTCTGCGATTACTTCAAATTCAAAGACAGGGTATCAAAGGCAATGGCGGAAGGCGATAAGAGCTCTATCCGAAAGAAGCTTGATGATCTTTTTAAATAGCCTCGGCGCCACGCCCACGTGAAAAAGAGCCGCTTGTTCGCAAGAAATATCGAGGCCTCTTGACATAAGTCAATGACCTTCGAAAAGTTTTGCGCCATGCTTCATTACATTCCGTTCTTTCACTGAACCCGATGCAAATATTTTACAGGAGGCCGATTATGTTTTGCTACCAATGTGAACAAACCGCGAACGGTGAAGCATGTACGAGGGCCGGCGTCTGCGGCAAGCAGGCAGACGTTGCCGCATTACAGGACCTACTGACATATGCCTTGACAGGGCTCTCTCTCGTTACCCTCGCAGGGCGGAAGGTCGGTATCGTTGAGCGCGATATTGATTTGTTTATCTGCCGCTCTCTATTTAACACGCTTACCAACGTCAACTTTGATCCCGAGCGATTTACAACCCTGATCCGGCGATGCGTAGAAGACAGAGATGCCTTGCTTATCAGGGTCAAACGAGCCGGCGGCACTGTAAACTTCGCACACGATTCCGTCAGCTTCAGACCGGCTGGAACCACCGATAAACTGGTCGCCCGAGGCGAGAAAACAGGATTGAAATCCTATCCTGCCGTGAGTGAAGATGTTCTCTCTCTCAAGCACATAGTGCTCTTCGGCATACGCGGAATCGCGGCTTATGCAGACCACGCTGCGATTCTCGGCAAAGAGGATGTTACGTTATATGAGTTTATGCAGGAAGGGCTGGCCGAGCTTGTAAATGAAAATTTGACGCTCGACGAAGGAATCCATCTAGTTCTCAAATGCGGCAAGATGAACCTCAGGGCTATGGAACTCCTTGATGCGGCACATACGGGCACCTATGGTCATCCTGTCCCGACCAAGATTCCCCTTGGATCAAAGAAGGGCAAGGCTATCCTTGTCTCGGGGCATGATCTTAAAGACTTGGAAGAGCTCCTGAAGCAGACTGCGGGAAAGGGCATCTATGTGTACACGCACGGAGAAATGCTCCCATCCCTCGGCTATCCAGGCCTCAAGAGCTACGAACATTTCTACGGGCACTACGGTACGGCCTGGCAGAATCAGGCAAAGGAGTTCAGCGAATTTCCCGGAGCAATTCTCATGACGACAAACTGCATCCAAAGACCGCGGTCATCATACTTGCCGAATATCTTTACATCCGGCCAGGTAGGCTGGCCCGGCATCAACCATATTACAAACCGTGATTTCACAGCGGTGATCAATAGAGCTCTCGAACTTCCCGGCTTCACCGCTGATACCGACAAAGGATCTGTCACCGTGGGCTTCGGCAGGAATGCCATACTGAGCGTTGCCGATCAGATCATTGAAGCCGTCAAGAACAAGAGTATCCGCCATTTCTTCCTTGTCGCCGGCTGCGACGGCGCAAAGCCCGGCCGCAACTATTACACAAAGTTTGTCGAGCTGATTCCGAAGGATTGTGTGATCCTTACACTGGCCTGCGGCAAGTTTCGCTTTTTTGATAAGGAACTGGGAGAAATTGGAGGGATTCCGAGATTGCTCGATGTCGGACAGTGCAACGATGCCTATTCAGCGATTCAAGTCGCCGTGGCCCTTTCCAAGGCCTTTGACGTCAGTGTAAACGAACTGCCGCTTTCTATGGTGCTGTCATGGTACGAGCAGAAGGCTGTCGCCATTCTCCTCACACTTCTCGCCCTCGGCATAAGGGATATTCGCCTGGGTCCGTCGCTTCCGGCGTTCACCTCACCCAATGTCCTTGATTTTCTCGTAAAGACGTTCGATCTCAAGCCTATCACAACGCCGGAGGCGGATTTGAAAGTCATCCTCGGTTAAAACGCTCACTCGCTTCGCCAGCCGGGACAGGCTTAGCCTGTCCCTTTCAACAATATCGTTCCCTGCAATTTCTCTCGGCCATCTGCATGCACTCTCAGCACGTACACAATGGCGTCGTTCGCAAAGCCTACCGCATCAAAATCCATCCAGGCATCAGTAGCCGCATTTCGATATGAATTGCAGGAAACATCAATCCATTGAACAGACCTCTTCATACCGGAAACAATCCACGAGATGATCATTGACCATCCCCACTGCCTGCATGAAGGCATAGCAGATAGTGGGACCCACGAATTTAAACCCGTACCTTTGCAGATCCTTGCTCAGGGCCTTGGATTCGCCCGTCTGCGCAGGGATGTCATCCCCTGACTGAAATTTATTCTGCTTCGGCCGGCCGCCAACGAATCTCCAGACATACGTGTCGAAACTGCCGAACTCCTTCTGCAGAACGAGGAACGACTTGGCATTCCCGATGGCAGCCTCAATCTTCAGTTTATTTCGTATGATGTTTTCATTCGCAAGCAGCTCCCGGACCTTGCTTTTCCTGTAGACTGCGACTGTGGAGGGGTCAAAGTTATCGAAAGCTAAACGGAAGCTTGCCCGCTTTATCAAGACAGTTTCCCAACTCAGGCCTGCCTGCATACCCTCGAGAATAAGAAACTCAAACAGGGCCCGATCATCATGGATCGGCACACCCCATTCGAGATCGTGATAGTCAATCAATGCTGCTGTATCAGCCCACTCGCAACGGTGAATTTTCACAGGCATCCTCCAAACTGTCAGGTGGGACTCTATTACTTCAATTCGATGAACCGAACGCGCAGATCACTGTTAAGAATAATTTATCTGTTTGTCAATAGTGAATATGTTGTTGAGTGAAATGCAAACAGCGGCGCAAATCCGACCCGAATTTCGCAGCCAGAAAAATATGTTGTAGAAGAATGCGAAAGGGGGTAAATAGACGAGGAACTTGAAAGACAAATGACAATATCTCCCTGGCGGTCAAAACTCCCGGGGTATCGTGAATTAATGATAATTCTCTCGGAATTTACCTTGAACCAACCGACGGGCACAAAATAACACGGAGCTTCTATGCCCACCTTGACCATCAAAGAATTGCTATCTCGGAAGGAGAACGATCGGCGCTTCATGGAAAACGTCCGGACGATGAAGAAGCTGCCCGCTTTCGCGGGTAAATTCGCCCCTTTCCCAGATTGGGTTCACCCGAGCATTCAATCTATCCTCAAGGCAAGAGGGATACATCAACTATACAGCCATCAGGCCGAGGCGATCCATTTGGTCGGACAAGGCCGTAATGTGGTGATCATCACCCCGACAGCAAGCGGGAAAACCCTCTGTTACAATATTCCCGTCCTTAGCAAAATTATTGAAGAGCCAGAAACACGCGCCATCTATATCTTTCCAACCAAGGCCCTCGCCCAAGACCAGATGCACGAAGTGCATAGTCTGATCACCGACTTGCGGGTGGATATAAAGACATACACATACGACGGCGACACGCCCGACGATGCGCGCCAGGCCATCCGCAAGCAGGGACATGTCGTGGTCACGAACCCGGACATGCTCCATGCGGGGATACTTCCGCACCATACGAAATGGCAGAAGCTTTTTGCCAATCTCAGATATATAGTGATCGACGAACTTCATGTCTACAGGGGGGTATTCGGCTCCCACTTTACCAATGTTGTCAGACGCCTCGTCAGGATTTGCCGCTTTTACGGCCAGGAGCCTGTGTTCATTTGCTGCTCGGCAACAGTGGCGAATCCGCAAGAGCACGCTGAGCGTCTTCTTGAGCGGCCTGTGGAACTGATCGATAGGAGCGGCGCGCCGACGGCCTCGAAGACGTTTATCATGTACAACCCGCCCATCGTCAATCGTGAACTGGGGATCCGCCAATCTGCAATGACACCTGCGAGGAAGCTGGCAGCGGAACTCATCACGAATCAAATCCAGACCATCGTATTTACCACGAGCCGTCTGAATGTCGAAATACTGACAAAGTACCTCAAGGATCAGTTCGCCAAGGGAAAGGCCGTCCGTACGCACTTTGTCACGGGCTACCGGGGCGGTTACCTGCCGAACCTGCGGAGGGAGATAGAGCAGGGGCTCCGCGACCGTGAGGTAATGGGCGTCGTCTGCACGAACGCCCTCGAGCTGGGCATCGACATCGGCGATCTGGAATCGTGCATAATGGTTGGGTATCCCGGTTCCATCGCGAGCACATGGCAGCAAGCCGGGAGAGCCGGAAGACGGATGGGTCACAGCCTCGCTATTCTGATTGCCCGGAGTAACCCCCTGGATCAGTTCATCGTGGAGAACCCGGACTACTTCTTTTCCCGGTCACCGGAGCACTGCCGCGTCAATCCAGAAAATCTCCTCATACTCCTGCACCATCTGAAGAGCGCCGCTTTCGAACTTCCCTTCGAAAAAGGAGAGCGCTTCGGGAACGAAAATCTTGAGGAACTTCTCAACTACCTGGAAGAAAAAGGTGTCCTACATAAGGTCGATGACCGCTGGCACTGGACTGCGGAAAGCTATCCCGCTGATGAAGTTAGCCTCCGGAGCATCAACCCTGAAAATGTGGTGGTCGTTGACGCTACGGAAGCAGGGGCGCATAATGTAATCGCCGAGATAGACTGGGACAGCGCCTTTTCCATGGTTCATGACGATGCCATCTACATGGTGGAATCGCAGCAGTACTACGTGGACAAGCTCGATCTCGAACGGAAAACCGCATTTGTCCATAAGGTCGATGTGGATTATTACACCGATGCCATGACGTACACAAATGTCAGGGTTATCGACAGCTTTTCCCAGAAATACCGGCGAAGGATCATCGTCGAACATGGCGAGGTGCAGGTGGTGCGAAAGGTTGTGGGATATAAGAAAATTAAATTTTATACTTCCGAGAATCTAGGTTACGGGGACGTGACACTCCCGGAAAAAGATATGCACACCACCAGCTACTGGTTCACCATTCCCAGGGATATGCTCAACGGACTCTCCTACACGCAGTCCGAAATCATTGATGGACTTGCCGGCCTTGCTTACAGTCTTCATCACCTAGCATCGATGCTCCTCATGTCCGACACCCACGATATCGACAGATGCATCGGCGACAAGAGCGGTGAATGGTTTGTCCGTCATGGAGCCGGCTCACGTTTCATTACGACATCACCTCAAAGCGCCGGAGATGCGATGGGCGTGATGGCGGACGCCTTTGATCCAACTGTATTTATCTTTGATGCCTATCCGGGAGGGATCGGTTTTTCCGACCTTCTTTACGCAGAGCATGACCGCCTGCTGCTCTCAGCACTGATTTTAATTCGCAGCTGTCCTTGCAAACATGGCTGCCCCAGTTGCGTGGGACCCACCCTCGAGGTAGGTCCTGCTGCTAAAGAAACAGTACTTGCCATCCTTCATTTGATCATCGAAGAGATATGAACACAATCAAACGGCTGCAACGACTGACAGGCGATGATTCTCGTGACCAAAAGAAATCGCCGCGGGCTGATGAGATCAGCGAACTGCGGAGACGCATCGAAGCCATCACTTCGCGGCGGCCTATGGGTACGCACAAACCTGTGTCCCCGCCGTATGAGAACTACTTACCTCTGCAAGATCAGATAAGGGGCGAGGAGGTTGCCAACGCTTTCGGAAAATTTTTCATCGTCCATGGGCATTATCCCGGTTCTTCGAAGCACGGCAGTCGCAGCATCAGAGACATGTCGGCCCTCAATATGAAGGCCGCAGCGATTCTTGCTAATAACGCAGATATCGCTTCCTTTGACCGTAAAGATGCCTTGTTTCTTGACACCGAAACCACTGGGCTGGCAGGCGGTACCGGCACGTTCGCTTTTCTCATCGGTCTCGGCTGGTTTGAGGATGACTCATTCCGTACGCAGCAGCTGTTTGCCCGTGACTTCTCCGAAGAAAAGGCCTGTCTCCACTTTCTGTTTGAAGTTGCCCAAGAAAAGAGCTTTCTCGTGACCTACAACGGCAAGACTTTCGATATCGGTCTTCTATCGACACGTTTCATCCTTAACCGTCTGCCTGACGGCTTGACCGCTATGCCCAATCTCGATCTCCTTCACCCGGCCCGCCGTCTTTTCGGGCACCGACTGGAAAATAATCGTTTGTCCACCATGGAAAAGGATATCATCGGATATCATCGCTATGGAGATATACCTGGCAGTGAGATTCCTCAACGGTACTTTGATTGGCTGAGATATCGCGATCCAGGCCTGCTTGCCGATATCTTCGAACACAACCGCCTTGATGTTATTTCCATGGCGGCCCTTGCAATTCACCTCGTGGACATGTTGGGCTCTGAACCGGATATCCTAAACAACGAGCATGCTGACCTACTCGCAGCGTCGCGACTCCTCATTGACCGCGGAGATGCGGCTGGCGCCCGGACTATCCTTGAGGCACTCATTAAAGCCGATAACGCTCACACTGCCTTCGAAGCGAGGAAGAGCCTTTCCCTACTCCACAAACGTCATGGTCGCTGGAAAGACGCCGTCCAGATCTGGGATACGATGCTTCTCCATAATCCCGGTAATTTTTTTGTAGTGGAAGAGATGGCGAAGTATCTCGAACATAGGCGGCGCGATTTTAAGAAGGCTATCGATTTAGTAAACAAAGCCCTCAGCCTTCCCCATGCTCAAACATCTTCAGAAAGGGATGCATTGGTTTACCGGTTCCGACGCCTTAAGGGCCGTGCCCGCCGCCACAGCGACGAATAGAACAAAAATACTCGTAAATTCCTCACATTTTTGATCAATTATTGTTGACAAATATAAGACAAGCACTTAAATTACGAGCGAATTTTAGTTACAGTGTTTTGAGACGCGGTTTGTAACCTGAACAGTTTCAAACAGCAATGCGCTGCGGGGTAAAAAATTGAGCAAATTGATAAATACTTACAGGTGTAAGAAGAAGGGACATTTAATATCAGAGGCCTGCCAGGATACAACCTGCGAATGGCGCCTTAAGAATGAAACTTTCTTAAATTGCACATGGGTGGCGTGCAATTATGGGCCCTTTACTCTTGAGGAAGTCGGTGAGATGATGGGCGTAACCCGCGAGAGAATAAGGCAAATAGAAGCCAAAGCTCTCAAGAAGCTACAACATAAGAAACGAAGGGAACAACTAAAAGATTTCGCGTCACCGGACAGTGACTGGGATTTTATTTAAGCTCGCAGTTTACTTATATCGATTTATCATATCGTTGAGGTCTTTACCGACCTTAAAGAACGGCACTCTTCGCGCGGGAAGGCTTATCACAACAGACGTCTTCGGATTTCTACCTTGGATCTGTCTCCGATTTCTAACTGTAAAATTTCCGAAGCCCCTGATCTCTATACGTTCACCCCTCTTCAAGGCGGCTCTCATTGCCCCGAAAACGATATCAACGACGTAGGCTATATCTTTGGGAGGATATTCCTCAACTTTCTCCTGAACGCTTTTAACCAGCTCTCTTTTCGTCATAAGACAGCGCTTTAATTGTAATCTGCAATGGGCGAGAGATAAAGAATGCCGCTGAATTGCTCCACTTTTCCCCGCATCTGAAGCTCAAGGGCTATGAACATCTCCCGAAAGACATAATCCCAAAACCTAGACCCTTTTTTCTTGGGGTATATAACCTCAGGCTTCCCTTTTATCCCAGCCATCTCGCCGGCAAGCGTGACGGCATATCCCATATCACCCAAATAATCGACAAGACCCAATTTCTGTGCTTGTCTTCCCGTAAAAATCCTCCCATCGGCGATCTTTCGGAGGTTCTCTTTGGGAATCTTCCTGTCACGCGCCACCAAATCAAGGAACTGATCGTATATATCGTCAACCACGTCTTGAATTAGCGCCCTTTCCTCAGACGTCATTTCCCTTACAGGTGACCCTATATCCTTAAACTTTCCACTCTTAACTACTGACGCCTTGAGTCCCAACTTTTTTAAGAGCTCCTCCGCATTGGCAAAATGCATGATGGCGGAAATACTGCCCGTCATAGTTCCGGGATTGGCCACAATTTTGTCTGTGGCACAGGCAATCATATAGCCTCCCGATGCCGCAACAGACCCCATGGAGGTTACCACGTTCTTCTTCTTTTTTAGGTCAATTACAGCCTCATAGATCTCTTGCGAGGAAGCAACCCCTCCTCCCGGCGAATCGATTCTCAGGACGACTGCCTTAACGCTATCGTCTTTCCCAAATTGACTCAGTTGTTCAAGAACATCACGTGTATCGCCTATGAACCCTTCTACTTTTACGATGCCTACCTTATTGTCAAGGGCAAATGAACGCCCTTGTTCTGTCGACGACCCTAAGGCATAGACTAGCAGAAAAAATACTGATACAATTAGAAGCAAAAGGAATATGCCGAATATAATGGGGTGTTTTCTCACAGCTTGACATCATCCCTTGTCATTCTCTGCCATTTTTACATCGGCCAGGACCTTGCCGAGATTTGAACCAACATTTTCTTTGTTGTTCAAGTACTGTGTAACTGAAGAAGGTCCCTCAGACTGGGATTCATAGTCTTTTATGCTCAGCCTGATTCTTCTGTTCTGCAAATCCACGCTCTTCACGATTGCCGATACTGAATCTCCCACAGCATAAATCTCTGATGCAGATTTTACTCTCTTATGGCTTAATTCCGATACATGGACCAGGCCTTCTACACCTTCTTCCAGTTCCACAAAAATGCCGAAGTCAGTTACGTTAGTCACCTTTCCGTTAATGACCGACCCTGCGGCATAGATGAAATTCTTTTCGTCCCAAGGGTTCTTGTCCACCTGTTTTATTCCCAGAGAGAATTTTTCGTTTGCCACGTCAATATTCAGGACCATTGCCTCGACTTCCTGGCCTTTCTTATATAATTCAGAAGGATGTTTTATATTCTGTTTCCAGGAAATATCAGATACATGAACAAGGCCATCTATCCCTTCCTCAATACCGACGAAAAACCCAAAGTTCGTGATATTCCGTATGACACCCTTGACGATACTGCCCTCGGGATATTTATGTTTGAGCGCTTCCCATGGATTCTCGGTTGTCTGCTTCAATCCCAGAGAGATACGCTTTACCTCCGGATTGACATCCAGAACCATGACTTTCACAACATCACCCATGGACAAGACCTTGGACGGATGCTTAATCTCTCTTGTCCAGAACATTTCTGTTATATGTACAAGACCTTCCACACCCGGCTCCAACTCCACAAATACGCCGTAATCCGTGAGGTTTACTACTTTGCCCTCAATCACAGAACCTACGACATATTTTTTTTCAATCATCTCCCAGGGGTTGTCCATCAGCTGCTTGAGACCTAGTGAAACCCGCTCCTTTTCTCTATCAAAAGAAAGAACCTTAACCTTTATCTTATCGCCCTTGGAAAAATTATCTGACGGTCGCGTAATTCTTCCCCATGATATGTCGGTAACATGGAGAAGTCCATCAATTCCGCCCAAATCAATGAAGAGTCCGTAATCGGTTATATTCTTGATCACTCCCTCCATAATGTTCCCTTCTTCGATACCGCTGAGAGTCTCTCTCTTTACTGCAACCCTCTCCTGCTCCAATATAGATCTTCTGGAGAGCACTACATTGTTTCTCTTCCTGTCATACTTAAGAACATTGAACATCAATGTCTGCCCAACATATTTGTCGAGATCTCTCACCGGACGAACATCCACCTGAGAACCCGGAAGAAAGGCTAAGATTCCGATATCTACGGAGAGCCCACCTTTAACTCTCTCCACGACCATACCCTTTACCGGGATATTATGTTCACATGCATTCTTAACATCATCCCATACTTTAATCTTTACAGCCTTATCCCTCGACAGCACCAGATTGCCGTCCGCATCTCTCCTGTCAACCAAGACTTCCAGTTCATCGCCAACGGCAAGTGAAATATTCCCTTCCTCATCCTTCAATTCCCTCGCCGGGATATAACCTTCCGTCTTCCAGCCGACATCTACCATAAGGACGTCACTATTTATCTGAACAATCTTGCCTGTCACGATCTGGCCGAGCTGGACACTCTGCAAACTCTGTTCATATAATTCCCGAAACCCTACATCCTCTTCTTTACCGGCGCCCCTTTGAGGAACTGCTCTTTCGGCTGTCGTTTTTTCATCAACCTTCTCACCCTCACTTTGTTCTTTAGAAATTGAGTTATTGCTGTTAACCATTAAACCGTTACCCCCTGAATTTTATAAAAAAACTCTCACAAGACGAAAAAAAGTAGCATACTGGTCGTGAAATATCAAGATAATTCAAAATCTCTCGCATCAGGTTTATCTATGCAGAATATTCCATCTATTCAGTGCAGTTAAAAATAAAGCTGCATCAGGTATTTACGCTCTTGACCGACGTCTCATTTACCCTTAATTTTAAAAATCATCTTCTCCAAAACTTCCGCGACACTCATACAGGTAGAGTCCACGATAATTGCGTCTTCAGAAGCCTTCAAAGGGGCTATTCTTCTCTCACGATCTTGCCGGTCCCTGGCAAGCAAGTCCCCCGCAACCGTCTCATAGTCCGCACTGCCGCCTTTCTTGAACAGCTCACTGTAGCGCCTTCTAATTCTTTCTTTAACGTCCGCATCGAGGTAGAACTTATAATCGGCATTTGGGAAAACGACTGTCCCCATGTCCCTGCCTTCGGCAACTATGCCCCCTCTTTCGCCCGCACTGCGCTGAATTGACAGCAGTCTCTTCCGAACTGCAGAAACCGCCGAAACAGTTGATGCGATAAGACCTACCTCCTCACTCCTGATGCTTTTGGTTACGTTGGCACCATCGACAAAGACATTCAAGCATCCATCTATATTGTCGAGATAAATTTCTATGCGAGCACATAAGGCGCCAAGCGCCTTTTCATCATCCGGCAGAATCCCTTCCTTTATAACTTTATAAGCAAACGCCCTGTAGAGAGCGCCCGTATCCAGATAAACATATGATAATCTTCTTGCGAGGGCTTTGCTGACTGTGCTTTTACCTGCACCGGCAGGGCCGTCAATGGTAACAACGAACTTTTTTGCCATCCTCAAGCGCCTTTTTAAACATCCTTACGACGTCCTAAAAATAAACCTATCCAGCATCACATAATCTCATACATCAGCGCTATAGCATACTGCTCAACCCTTAACAATATTAAATAGTAATGAATATCGCGTGTTGTCGGCTCACGTCTCCCATGGCGCCACGTAAACGATAGCTTGATTATGATTGGCAAAAGAGTTAAGAAAGAAACGTTCTCTTGCATTATGCACTGAGGGAATCACATATAATAAAATACTAATTCTTAAATAGGAGCTGTTAACAATTGTACCAATTCTACGTCGTTCGAGGTAAAGGCGCCGGAATTATCCCCGCCATTATTTTGTTTCTGATCCTCCAGGTCGCTGGCTTAGCGCATGCTTCTTTCACTATCGAGGATGAAAAAAAACTCGGAAAGGAATTTTATGAGAGGCTCGATAAAAGTGATGTCTTGATCCATGACGAGAGAATAGACGCGTACATCAATCAGTTGGGAAATAAACTAGTCGCCCAAAGTGACAAGGCTCCTTTTGAATTTCGCTTCTCGGTGATCAAGAGTTCGGCAATCAATGCCTTTGCCACACCGGGCGGCTATGTTTATGTCAATAGAGGTCTGATCACCATGGTTGAAACGGAGAGCCAGCTGGCCGCCGTACTTGCCCATGAAATAGGACATATAAATAAGAGGCATGTGGCGAGTATCATAGAAAAATCGCAGAAGATCGGTATCGCTACGCTTGCCGCTATTCTTGCCGGTGCATTTCTTGGAGGCGGAGGGGATCTCTCTGCAGCTGTTGCCGGCTTCTCTTTGGCGACGGCCACAACCATGAATCTGAAATACAGCCGTGAACACGAAGAAGAGGCGGATAGAATGGGTATGTCCTACCTGGTCAGCGCCGGATACGACGGCAAGGCGATGCTGGATTTTATGAGATTGATGAGAAGGTATGAATTCTACTCGAGCAAAATACCATCATACTTCCTCACCCATCCGGGCACCGACGAAAGGATAAGCTATATAGATGCCCTCCTTCAGACCACCTATACCCGGAAGGGGAGCGATAGCATCATCGGGAATCTAAAAAGGATACAAACAATCCTCATGTTTGAAGAGAAGAACCCCGATACGAGTCTTCATTATTTCCAAAATGATCTGCAAAAGAACCCGAATAACGTCGATTCCCTCTATGGGATGGCAGTGACACTGGAAAAGCTCGGCCACACCGATGAATCCCTGATCAACTTCCAGAAGGCCCTAAGCATCTCTCCCGATGACCTGGATGTAAACAGAGACCTCGGAATTATTTACTTCAAGCTCGGTCGGTCGGCTGACGCAATTGTCTTTCTCACCAAGGCACTGAGCCTTAAGGAAGATGATCTTGATACGTTGCTCTACCTTGGCAGGTGTTACGAATTGCAGGGTGATTACACGGCAGCCTTGAATCTCTATAAGAGAATCGAAAAGAGAAATATACTTGATGCAGATATGTACTACAGTATCGCCATTGCATATGGCAAGACGAACAATCCCGGCGACTCTCACTACTATTTCGGCATTTACTTCAAGAAGAAAAAAAAGATGGACAGCGCCCTTTTTCACTTCAAGGAAGCTTTGAAATATTTTCCCGCACAGAGTGACAGATCTCAGGAAATAGAGAAGGAGATGAAGTCAATAAAACGGTGAGGGTCTGCATCCTTATTTAAGACATATCAATCTGGCTCGGCGTTAGCTCCTTCTTCGCATAGTTGAGATGAATTCCCTCTTTGATAAAAAGTTCGAAGAGGTCTCTATCAATATGATTGTCCTTCACCATAAATCCCATTATTTTAATCGCTTCCGATAGAGTCTTTTCCTTCTTGTACGGTCTATCCTTCGCAGTTAATGCGTCGAAGACGTCCGCAAGCGCAATAATCCGCGCTTGGAGGGGGATTTCGTCGCCTCTTAGTCCGAAGGGGTAGCCGGCGCCATCAATCCTTTCATGATGGGAAGAAGCATAATAGGAAACATTCTTCAACTTCTTAGGAAAGGGAAGTTGACAGAGCATCTTGTGCGTAACAGTAACATGATTCTTCACAACCTCTTTCTCTTTGTCCGTGAGAGTGCCTAAGGGTATACTCAGATTATACACCTCTTCATCACTGAGCAAGCTCCGCAAATCCCCTCCCAGAATCCATTTCCTTCCAGCTATACTCTTCAGCCGATCAAGCATCTTTTCATCCATGAATTTTGTTCCCATATTAATATCTGCAAGGAAGTCATAGTCCGCATCCAAATCCATTTCCTCCTTGGCAGCGCTATCAATTGTCTTCCCCGTAATCTTCCTACTTCTCTGTCTATTTCCACTTTTCAGCTTTTCAATTATATGGTCCCGTTTCAGGATCTCAAACCTTTCCTTCAAGGCTTCTATCCTGTTATATATTGTTTCAAGCTTTTTCCCCTTATCAACAATGTATTCCGGCGTCGTTATCTTACCGACGTCATGGAGCCAAGCAGAGATCCGGAGTTCCTTCAATTCATCTTCATCAAAGCAGATGCCCGCATACGGACCGTCCACGCTCTTATTTAGCTTCTCGGCAATGGCCATAGTCAATTCTGAAACCCGTCGAACATGACCGCCGGTGTAAGGGGATTTCTCATCAATTGCTGTAGCGATGGTCCTGATGAAAGATTCCAATAGGTGTTCAAGGTCATGTATCAGGCGATTATTGGAAATGGCAACGGCAGCCTGAGATGCCAACGACTCCGTCATTCTTTGATTCTCCGTCGAGAATGATATAACCTCCGTCGTTCTTTCGATTTGAGCATTCAGTAACTGAAGAACGCCGATGATGTCATTCTCATGATTGCGCATGGGAACAACAAGCATCGACTTGGAGCGGTATCCCGTTTCTGCATCGAATTTTCTGGTGCCTTCGAAATTAAAGCCCTCCGCGTGATAGACATCAGAAATATTTACTACCTGCCCTGTAATGGCCGCATATGCAGAAACATTCGCATGATTCGGCCTCCCATTGAGATTTTTCAATTTTACGGACGGCCACGTGATCTTTCCGCCTAGCCCACCCATGCGGACATTTAAAGAAGTGTTCTGCGCGATGGCAAAGTGGAGTTCTTCTTCATCGTCAGACATGATATACAGGGTGCCGCCATCGGCATTCGTAAACCCTCTTGCTTCATCGACAATCATTTCCAAAAGCCTATCCAGGTTTTTTTCTGCCGACAGAGCTGTTCCTATCTGGTTTAACCGTCTGATCTGATCAAGCTGTTTCTCCATGAAGCCTTTAACTTCAGGTGCCAGTTTACCCAGCAATATATTGATCTGATCATTATCACTTCGATAAACGGGACGCGTATTTTTGTACTTGTCCATATGATGTTCTCGCAAAGGTTAAACGCTCACTGAAAGATGTGTATATTTAGAATACACAATCTTCTGACGCCTCATTCTGCGACCTCAGGATAGACTCATCGGGAAATGAGATACAAAGAATACTCGTTATAGTCTGACATGCGCCCGGGTGGGAAGAATCAGACGCGACACAGATGTACTTTGCCATAATTACTTTTATGATATTCGCCTTGCTGCATCATCTATCTCAGGCGGACAACTGGTACCACTTTCTTGAGCTTGTCTCTCAAGTATTCCATCTCCTCCTGCGAATACGCCTCATGCTTCAGAAATTGTTTGTCGAGAGTCCTCTCGGGAATGAACTGCTGCAATATGTAACAGCTTGCATTTTTCAGCACCCTGCCCATCTCCAAAAGATCATCTTCCTGAAGCAGTTTCTTGGGAATGGTTGTGCGAAATTCATAAGGCACACCTGATTTTATAATCATTTCTATACTCTGTCTGATTTCATTCTCATCGATCTTTGACTTTGTCACTGTCTTATACTTATAGAACGGCCCCTTTACATCCATGGCAATATAGTCCACAACTCTACCGCGTATGAGTTGTTCCAAAACCTCAGGACAAGAACCGTTCGTATCTAATTTTATCAAGTAGCCGATTTTTCTGACACGCTCTATGAAGTCCATCAAGTCGTGCTGTATGGTTGGTTCCCCTCCCGTAATCGTCAGGGCATCAAGCTTTCCCTTACGTTTTTCTAAGAATGATAGTACGATTTCCTCCGATAGACATTCTTTATAGAGATCGGGATCTACCAATTCCGGATTATGACAGTACGGACACCTGAAGTTGCAGCCCTGCGTAAATGCAATTGCACTTATCTTCCCGGGATATTCAATCAATGATACCTTCTGCAACCCGCCAATCTGCATCTTTTAAAAACTAAAAACCCTCCTCTCTCTATATTCTTCCTGTTTTCCTAAATTCCATTGCTTAACAGGTCGCAGATAACCGACTACGCGTGAATATATCTCACAGGCTTCCATGCAGATGGGACATGTCTCTTTCTCTCCGCTCAAATAACCATGCGACGGGCAGACACTAAATGTCGGTGTAAACGTAACGTAGGGTAAGTGATACTGCGTACATACCTTACGGATAAATGCCTTTACGGCTGATGCATCATTAATTCTTTCTCCTGCATATGTGTGAAAAACGGTCCCTCCCGTGTACCTCGACTGGATTTCATCTTGCAGATCCAAGGCTTCAAAAATGTCGTCCGTAAAGTTCACAGGCAGCTGCGTAGAGTTAGTGTAAAAGGGTTCACCTTCGTTCTCCGCAGATATATCCTGATTAGCGCAGATGATGTCTGCATATTTTTCCCTATCGATTTTCGCAAGGCGGTATGAAGTGCCTTCCGCAGGAGTCGATTCGAGATTATAGTTGTTCCCCGTTTCCTTTTGGAATTCTATAAGTCTTTGTCTCATGAAATCCAATATTTTCAAGGTGAATGCCTGCCCCTCCTCCGAGGCTATATTCCTGCCCAAGAAATTCAGGCAGGCTTCATTCATACCGACAAGCCCAATTGTAGAAAAGTGATTCTTCCAATATTCTCCAAAACGTTTCTTTATATCTCTTAGGTAATACTTTGTGTACGGGTACAGGTTTCCCTCCGTGAATTTTTCCAGTACTTTTCTCTTGGTCTCCAGACTCTCCTTGGCGATGATCATGAGTTTTTCCAGACGCTCCATAAAGTCGTCTTCAGTCTTAGCGAGGTAGCCGATTCTCGGCATATTCATCGTAATCACTCCAATAGAACCGGTTAATGGATTTGAGCCGAATAAACCACCTCCCCTTTTTTCCAGCTCCCTATTATCAATACGAAGTCTGCAACACATGCTCCTCGCATCTTCCGGGTTCATGTCTGAGTTTATGAAATTCGAAAAATAGGGCACCCCGTACTTAGCGGTCATTTCCCATAAATCATCAAGATTACGATCCTCCCATTTGAATTCCTTTGTTATGTTATATGTTGGTATGGGGAATGTAAAAACCCTGCCCTTGGCGTCTCCGTCAGCCATAACTCGCAGGAAAGCCTTATTGAAGAGATTCATCTCCTCCTGAAAATCCTTGTACGTCTGTTTCTGCGGTTTGCCTCCAATAATTACATTTTGATCGGCGTAATACTTCGGCACCGTCACATCCAGGGTAACGTTTGTAAACGGGGTCTGGAAGCCTACCCTCGTCGGGACATTAATATTAAAAATAAATTCTTGCAGAGCCTGCCTTATCTCACTATAACTCAACCGATCGTATCTTATGAAAGGCGCCAGCAGAGTATCAAAATTGGAGAAAGCCTGAGCTCCCGCCGCTTCCCCCTGAAGAGTATAAAAGAAATTAACGACCTGCCCCAAGGCACTGCGAAGATGCTTGGCCGGCTTGCTCTCAACTTTACCGGACACGCCCCTGAAGCCCTCGAGAAGAAGATCATATAAATCCCATCCTACACAGTATACGGAAAGAAGACTCAAATCGTGGATATGAAAATCGCCGTCTGTGTGGGATTTCCTGATTTCCGGCGAATAGATCTCATTCAACCAGTAGACCTTACTGACTTCGGAAGATATATAGTTGTTCAAACCTTGCAAAGAATAATCCATATTGCTGTTCTCATTGATCTTCCAGTCCTTCTTTTTAAGATACTGATCGACCAGATCCACCTCCATCTTATTGGTAATTTCCCTTAATCTGGCGTGTTGATCCCGATAAATTATATAAGCTTTAGCGGTTCGACGATAAGGAGAGGATAAAAGGACCTCTTCCACGATGTCCTGAAACTCTTCCACTGTCATTACCCTGTCGTCGAAGAGTTTCTCCGCTAAATTAAGAACCTTTATCGTGAGTTTTCTTGCTACGGCCGCATCGAACTCACCCGTTGCGGCCCCGGCCTTCTCAATAGCATTCGTAATCTTTTCGGCGTTGAATTTTACTAACCGGCCGTCCCTCTTTCTTATCTTTTCATGCATAAGATGCCCCCTCCTTGGCTCCGCAATGAAAGTCTGGTCTCAATACATCATTTACCCAACATATTGGGGTAGGAAATGATCATACTACTATATATTGATATAATCAAGATAAAAAGAAAGTTTTTTTTCTGTCTCATTCAATCTCTTAGCCAATAGCCAAATATGCGCAATATTGGGACATTAAGCCCTCAAATTCTGAAAAGCATCGTGCTGCAGCAATAAGTAGGCTGCCATAAATTGAAGTAGGTCAACGCGGCACGGCATTTCATTTACATCCAAGATCAGCTGCCTCTTGATGATTGCTTTCTGAAGATTGAAGCATCTTGATTTTGTGAGCTGAGAGACAGGTAGGGAAAACAGGCACGCACCGGAAACCCTCAACTATTCGCGAATGTCTTCCGCAAAGATCCTATGTAGCTGAGGAAGAGTATGGAGGAAAGGCCTATCGCAGACAGGTCTCAAATAAACTTTTTCCTGCCTCGACAGGCATAATACGTTCAAGTCGAATTTATCATTCTTATTTCTTCAATGCCTTCTTCACCAAGACTTCCGAATTGCGAAATATAACTTCTGTATCTGCTTCAGTTAAACCTGCACCCCGTGCGATTTTCCGCGCCATCTCCCTATCTACAAGGTCCTGGGGGGCATGGCTATCGCTATTCAGAATGAGAGCGGCTTTTGCTTGCCGGGCCATCCTTGCGACATGTCCATTTGTCAAACTATGTCCCTTCCTGGTCGTAATTTCAAGATATATCGAATTTCTTGCGGCCTCCCGGGCTTCTTCTTCCGTAATCAGGCCCGGATGTGCAAGTATATCAATAGGGGCTCTCAGCGCAGCTGCATTGGTGCCAGCCACAACTGGTTCAACAACCGTTTCTCCGTGAACTACGATAATCCTCGCTCCTGTATGTCTGGCCTCTAAGGCAAGATCATAGATATATTCCGGAGGAATGTGGGTCAGCTCTATACCTGGAATCACCTGTATGGCAAGCGCATCCGTTAATTTCTGACAGACCTTCACAAGCCTGGGAATAATAAAATCAAAATTGGAATGGTCACCATGATCCGTTATGGCAAGGACACTGTATCCCATCACCTTCGCCCTCCTCGCAAGTTCTGAGGGAATCAGCTCACCGTCGCTAAAAATTGAATGCGTGTGCAGGTCTATCACAGTGCATTACCTCACGGTATTTTTAACAGTAGCGACCATTTCATTTGGTCAGCGTACGGCTATTGATTAGCAAATTTGCGAGATGCGGTCAACATACGATATGGAAAGCTTACAAAAATTAAGTAACGCTGCTTGTATCATAAGTGGCCTGAACCGGGCGGCTCAAAGTCGTTTTCTCCCTGCTTCTCTGCACCACGAAACGGCGTGTTCAATCTTTTTCTTGACAAACCGCTTCAAGTCCATGTTAGTGTCTTTATCATCAAATAAGGACTTAATTACCTATTTACGTTTATGTTTAAGATTATCGATCGATACATACTCAAGGAGATTGCCTATCCCTTTCTCCTTATCCTTTTTGTCCTCACATTCGTTCTTCTCATGGGCAAGATCCTACAACTCATGGACCTTATGGTCAATAAGGGTGTCAGTTTTGTTGATATATCAAAACTTTTTCTCTTGTTGACACCGTCGTTTCTTATATTGACCATTCCGATATCACTGCTGATTTCGATATTGATTGGTTTGGGGAGGCTGTCCGGTGACAACGAATTAACCATTCTAAAGGCATCAGGCATGAGTTTATACAAACTGGTAGGCCCTGTTGCCCTTGCTTCATTAATAGCCTTTACCATAACCGCGGTCACGAGTCTTTTCTTAGTTCCTCAGAGTAAGTACGCAACAAAAAATTTGCTCTTCAACGTCGCAAAGAAGAAGGCCAGCATAGGCATCAAGGAGAAGGTGTTCAACGACGATTTCAAAGGAATTCTTCTTTATGCAGAAAGTATTCCTGTTAACGGCGATTTCATGGAGGGGGTCATCATCTCAGATACAAGAATCAGCAAGGAACCCAGCACCATTATAGCGGAGAGAGCTTATCTTGTTTCAGACCCCGCACTGATGACGGTTACCCTGCGACTGCAAAACGGCAGTACGCATACGGTCGATAAAATGCTGAAGAACTATCGAAAAATGGACTTCAGCACGTATGATGTAAATCTCGACATCGAATCTTCCATCGCCGAAGCAAAGAAGGCCAATGCAAAGAACAGTACCGAAATGACGGTCTGGGAATTGTCTCAAAAACTTAAGACGGCTGGTTTAGAAGACGCTGTTTTCCGGGAAATGGCCATTGAATTTTATAAGACGATTACAACTCCTCTTTCATGCATAGTCTTCGGCATCCTCGGAATTCCTTTGAGTATCAGGGCGCACAGGGCTGTAAGATCTAGGGGGTTTACACTCGGCCTTATCATAGTTTTCATTTATTACATAATGCGTCTCGGGGGCGAGGCCCTTGTGGAAACAGGAAGACTCTCACCACTTATCGGAACATGGTCTCCCAATATTATATTCTTTATTGCCGGCCTTTATCTCTTGATCAGGTCGGCAAATGACAGGCCGCTTCGCATAGAGATCCCCTCGAGTATCTATTTGAAGAACCTGATAGGCAAATGCACGAAGAGAATTGATTCATGACCATATTAGATCGATATGTGACTAAGGAGTTTATCAAGCTGTTTTTTCTCGTCCTGGCACTGTTCACGTCGCTCTTCCTGATTGTCGAATTTTTTGAACGCATAAGAATGTTCCTAAGTAATAATGCCTCTGTGAGACAGATCCTATCCTATTTCTTTTTCATGATCCCCATGATGATTTCACAGACTATTCCCGCAACCGCACTGCTCGCGGCCCTTTTGACTTTCAGCACTCTTGCCAAGAACTCCGAAGTGCTGGCCATGAAGGCAAACGGCATCAGTCTCTATAGGACTTCCCTGCCAGTGTTCATTGCATCTTTGCTGATCTGCATATTCGCATTTCTCAATAGTGAGCTTGTTACACCATACAGTAACCAAAAGGCAGACAACATTGTCTATGTGGAAGTGCAAAAACGAGAAGCACTGGGATCATTCAAACAAAATCAACTTTGGTACAGAGGGCAAAGCGGAATATACAATTTCCGGCTTTTTGATACGAAAACGAATATTATACAGGGGATTACCATAAATTACTTGGATAAGAATTTTAAGCTGACAGCGCGTTTGGACGCGGAAAAGGCGGAATGGAAAGACGGCAAATGGGTATTTTACAACCTCTTGATAACGCATTTTGGAGGAGAATTCCCCTCGCTTGAGTGGTTTTCCTCCAAAGTAATAGACCTCCCGGAGAAACCAGCGGATTTCATCCTCGTCCAAAAAGAAGCTGAAAAGATGGGATATGCAGAACTAAAAAACTACATCAATAAGCTTCAAACTGAAGGATACGATGCCACGCGATATTTAGTTGATATGCATGGCAAAATAGCATTTACTCTCGTCATCATTATCCTTATTACGATTGGTATTTCCTTTTCACTCATAAGGACAGAGAGAAGCGGCGGTGTCATGCAGAGCATTGGCGTCGGCATTATCATAGGATTCTCCTATTGGATTGTCCATGCCTTCTCCATGTCCCTTGGCCGCTCCGGCTCAATACCTCCCATTCTATCCGCATGGTTTGCAAATATCATTTTCGGAGCCGCATCCGTTATCATGTTCTTGCGCGTCAAGACATGAGCCCGGCCCACGATTGCTGATCCCCTAGTAGCGGTAATAATCCGGCTTAAAAGGTCCTGTCACGGGAATGCCAAGATAATCGGCTTGTTCCTTGGTCAATCTTGACAGTTTCGCGCCCAGTCTCCTTAAATGCAGTCTCGCTACCTCTTCATCTATTTTTTTCGGGAGGGTATGAACGCCAACGTCATATTTTCCGGATGCAAGCTCAATCTGAGCAAGGCACTGATTGGTGAAGCTGGTACTCATAACAAAGCTCGGATGACCGGTAGCACAGCCTAGGTTCACCAGTCTTCCTTCCGCGAGGATGATAATCGAACGACCGGATTTGAGAGTCCATTTATCGACCTGGGGCTTTATATTTTCACTTTTGCAACCTTTGGTGTTTTCCAAATATTGCATATCTATCTCGCTGTCGAAGTGGCCTATATTGCATACGATGGCCTCATTCTTCATCCTGTTCATATGCCCGCCGGTGATGACCTTGCAACAGCCCGTCGCCGTGATAAAAATATCGCCCTTCGAGACAACATCATCAAGCGTCTTCACGTCATAGCCTTCCATGGCCGCCTGGAGAGCGCTAATCGGATCGATCTCGGTGATAACCACCCGGGCTCCAAAACCTCTCATTGATTGTGCACATCCCTTACCAACGTCGCCATATCCGCAGATGACGACCATCTTTCCGGCGACCATCACGTCAGTTGCCCTCTTAATCCCGTCTGCGAGCGATTCCCGACAGCCATACAAATTATCAAATTTTGACTTAGTCACCGAATCATTGACATTTATTGCCGGAAAGAGAAGCTCCCCCATTTGCGCCATTTGGTAAAGTCTGTGAACGCCCGTTGTCGTCTCTTCAGACACGCCTATGACCCCGGAAGCGACCTTTTGCCAATGTTGTGGATTCCGTTGCAACGAGTACTTCATGCGATCCACAATGATCTGTAATTCTCTATGATCATATTTTCGCTCGAGCAGCGAAGGATCCTTCTCGTATTTGACGCCATGATGAATATAAAGTGTTGCGTCGCCCCCGTCATCGACAACAAGATCTGGACCGGAACCATCGGGCCATGTCAGGGCCTGTTCTGTACACCACCAGTATTCTTCAAGCGTTTCACCTTTCCAAGCGAAAACTGCTGCAGATCCTGCCCTTGCTATTGCCGCGGCCGCATGATCCTGAGTCGAGAAAATATTGCACGATGCCCATCTGATGTCCCCGCCGAGCTTTTTAAGCGTCTCTATAAGCATGGCCGTCTGAATGGTCATGTGCAGACTACCTGTTATCTTTAAGCCTCTCAGTGGCTTCTTGGGACCATATTTTGCCCTCACAGCCATAAGTCCGGGCATCTCATTTTCGGCAAGTTCGATCTCCTTTCGCCCCCAGCCGGCAAGACCAATGTCCGCTACTTTGTATGGTAAATTCTTGACAAGTTTCAGATATGTCATAAGGTTCTGCACTCCGTGTCTCAGGGTTCTATGACTTGAAGTCTATATCGATGCAGCCTGTCTCAACGCTTCAACCATGTCGGCCTTTTCCCATATATAGTCATCGAGGAAAAATGTCTTGGGAAGTTTTCGATAAATGCTGCCATCGAGAAGCTTAAATTTTTCAATCATGCCTCTCGGAGACAAGTCGAAATATTCTTTAATCAGCATATTGATTTTAGCGTCGGAAATAACTCCTGTACCAAAAGTATTTACGTAGACCGAAATGGGCCTAGCCATGCCAATGGCGTATGCCACTTGTATGGCGCATTTCTTTGCGAGCCCCGCCGCAACAATGTTTTTTGCAACGTAGCGAGCACCTAGCACCGCCGAGCAATCCACTTTTTCCGGCGATTTATTGACAATCGACCCGCCTCCGATTTGCGCTCCCGGATACCCCCCATATAGTTGAACGACAAGTTTCCGTCCTGTCACTCCTGAATCTGCGGCACTGCAGGAATTGATCGCCTGCCATTCCCCGGTAGGATTGAAAAGAAATTCTGTTTTGTCATCGACCCAGCCTTTGAGGCATTCCATAGCGAGACGCTTTGCTTGAGGCTCTATGCTTGCTTTCGCCTTAACAGGCACTGCACGGTAATCGATCGCATTGGACATGAGAACCGTCGCCACCCTTTGCGGAACGCCTCTGTCATCGTATTCCACTGTTATCTGTCCCTTGCCGTCCGGAGCAAATATTGGATTTCCGCAATCCTCAAAGGTCCTCATCATCCGGGTGGACAGTACATAGGGTAGCGGCAGCAACTCAGCTGTCTCATCGCAGGCGAATCCATATATGATACCCTGATCGCCCGCACCGATTTCCTTGTATTTGCCCATATCTGCCCGGGTACCAATATTGATGTCCGGAGATTGTTCTATAATGGTATTGAGTATCCCCATTGAATTTCCGTTGAGACCAAGATGATAATCGACGTAGCCTATGGAAAGGGCTGTATCGCGAACAATTTTCTCCACATCCACATAAACCCGGGTGGCAACCTCTCCGCCGACTATGCAGAGGCCCTTACCCAGGAATATTTCAATGCCGCAATGCGGCATCGTATCTACGGTAACTCCAATTTTATGCTCCTCATCGAGAATTGTGGCGATGATATTCGCCGCTATCGAATCGCATACAATATCTGGATGTCCAACCTTAACGCTTTCAGATGTTATTAGCATATGCTCTCACCTCTTATTCCGGGATTAATCATGCTTCATATTAAATCTAATTCCATTCGTCTATTTTGTCTTTCCCGCCTTAGGATTTCTCCTTCTTTTTCGAGCGCTCCGCCGGACCTACGATACCGACAGAAATAATATATGTTAAAGCTTCTTCGACTGACATGTCTACCTCAAGCAATTGATCTTTCGGCAATATAACGAGATAACCTGATGTCGGGTTTGGGGTCGTCGGCAAGAAGACGCTAATCAGGTTCTCGCCGGTCTCCCTTTTGATCTTCCAATTTGGCTCGCCTGTCACAAAGCCGATTGTGTATAAACCTTTCCTGGGAAATTCTACCAGTACAACCCGTTTGAAACTGCTTCTCCTGTCCATGACCATGGTATCGGAGAATCGTTTGATAGCCTGATAGATAGTCCTTACAAACGGTATCCTATAAAGAAGGTCTTCTCCGGATTGGACTATTTTATTGCCGATGTAACTCGCGGTGATGAGGCCACAGATAAAAATCAAAATTACGGTTACAATTATTCCGAGGCCTGGTATGTGGACACCCAGCAACGTGTCAGGATGATATCTCGAAGGGATAATCTTAAGCAGACTATCCATTATATCTATGAGAAAGAAAAGGATATAAAGCGTTAATCCTATCGGAACGGTAACAGCAAGACCTGTCAAAAAAATCTGCTTCAGTTTCTTCTTCAATGGTCGGTGACCTTCATGCCATTTTCAAAGTATGCATACTTAACAGAATGTTAAGCTGTTTTCAACTGCTATTTAAAAAGGGGTTAGGTGTAACTACACCAAAACCCCTTGTAGCATTAAGATCTCGGATTGTTGCTTATTCAATACAGCTTCTGTGAGTGCTACTTATCCTTCTTGACCCTGTTCTTATCATCCAAGAAAATACATTTAGGACGCCACTTCTTTAGAGAGGGATCATCAAGCATAGCATAGCTCGCCACAATAACAATGTCGCCCTTAGAGGCTTTCCATGCTGCCGCTCCGTTGAGACAAATGACGCCGGAATCTTGTTTTCCCTCTATCACGTACGTGGAAAATCTCTCCCCATTAGAGACATTATATATGTCGACTCTCTCATAGGGCAGTATATCCGCGGCATTCATCAGTCTCTTATCGATTGTGATGCTACCTTCATAGTGGAGGTTGGCATCAGTCACCGTTGCCCTGTGCAATTTTGATTTGAGCATAAACCTTCGCATGTTATGTCCCACCTCCAGAAAAGCCGATTTTTAGTATTCTAAAATCATCATACGTCAGGCCGTTTCCCGAACACGTAATTATCTATCAGTCTCGTCTTATTAATCTTGACAGCGAGGGCCAGAACAGACTCACTCTCTATACGCTTAACATCCTTGAGCGTCGTTGTATCGCATATTTTGGCATAATCGATCTTTGTATGCGGATGATGCTCTATATACTTTTTCACCTCGGCCAGGATAACCGCGACGTCCCTCTCTCCTCTGTCATACATATCTTTGGCTATATTCAGGGAACGGCTCAAACTCAGAGCCCCTTCCCTTTCATCCGCTTTCAAGTACACATTTCGCGAGCTCATAGCGAGGCCGTCAGATTCCCTCACTATCGGCATGCCAATAATATCGAGGTCCATATTAAGGTCCAGAACCATTCTCTTAATGGCTGCAAGTTGCTGAAAGTCCTTCTCGCCGAAGATCGCGCAGTGCGGCTTGACAATATTGAAAAGCTTTGCGCACACTGTTGTGACGCCGCGGAAATGTCCAGGTCGGGACATTCCACAGAGGTTCTCAGTAACGTTCTCTACATTGACATAGGTCTGATAGTGTTCAGGGTACATTTCCTTATTTTCCGGATAGAAGATCACATCAACTCCAACATCGCCCGCCAAGCACTTATCTCTCTCAAAATCTCTTGGATACTTTTCGAAATCTTCACTCGGCCCGAACTGCGTCGGGTTCACGTAGATGCTGATAGCAAGGCAGTCCGCCCGTTGCCTTCCTTCTCTCATCAAACTCAAATGGCCATCGTGAAAATAACCCATTGTAGGAACAAAAGATATTTTCTGTCCTGAATTCCTGGCGGATTCGGAGAATGCTTGCATCTCTCTTATGGAGCTGATAATCTTCATCTCAATTCCAAACCCATAAAAAAAGCCTCACCGTCAGAGACGTGAGGCTTTGCATATAAGCCGTGCGGCATGTCTTCTTTTTACCTCCCGTCTCGGTCCGCGAACGGATCCAAGCGGCGGGCAGTCAGTAACAAAATAACAGTCTCGTGTCAAGGCATTTTTATTGAGGCATTATTATTGAATGAAGGGCGTTAGACAGTCTTCCAATTTCTTCCGCCGACAGCGTCTCGCCCCTTCTGGCGCCGTCGATGCCCGAATTCTTGAGTGCTTTTGCCATATCCATATCCGAATAACCTGATACTTTAAGAGATCTAAGATTATTCAACAATGTTTTTCGTCTTTTGGCAAAAACTGTCTTCGCAACCTTGAAGAAAAAATCATGGTCCGCCAAATCCATTTGCGGGCTTTCCCCGACCACCATCTTCAGCACGGTGGACATTACCGCCGGCTTGGGATAGAAACAGCTCGCGGGAATTGTCATTTCACGCGAGCACAGCAGATACATGGAAACCAGTACCGTCGGCACACCGTAAGCCTTCGTCCCAGGCGTTGCAGTAAGCCTGTCTGCCAGTTCTTTTTGAAACATCAGAATCATGGATGAGATATGGTCCCGGTAAGCCAACAATCGAAATAATATCTGCGAAGAAATATTATAGGGAATATTCCCGATGATCTTAATCTTCCGCGAGGGCAGTTCGCCGACGGCTGACGAAAAATCATATTGAAGGACATCCACCTGCACAATGTCCACATGATGGTAAGGCGCCATTCTCTCTCTTAAGATGGCGACCATTTTCGGATCTATGTCGAGGGCAATCACCTTCCCCGCCCTTTTTGCTATGGACTCCGTCATGAGGCCAACGCCCGCACCTATCTCGACTACTATATCATCTTCCTGGATGTTTGCTATGCTGATAATCTTGTTTATGGCATTTCTATCCTCCAGAAAAGACTGGCCCAAGCGTTTGCGCGGCCGGACCCCATGATCTTTGAGGATTTCCCTTACTGTCGCCATGACACCTTTTTCATACACTTCCGAGAAGCGACTTTATGAATTATGTTTTAATAAAGAATCCAGGGGCCATCTCGAAACGGCGTTTAAATTCAAAGGGTCCTTTAGCCCCCTTGTCAATAGATGCCAACCTACGACGGCAATCATCGCTGCATTGTCAGTGCAGAAGACGGGTGGGGGAATGTAAACTTGGAAGCCTTTGAGCGTGGATTCCTCAAGAAATCTTTCTCTGAGTCGGCTGTTAGCAGCAACCCCGCCACATACCACAATTCTCGATATGGAGTGAATCTCCGCGGCTTTAAGAGTTTTTTCCACGAGGACATCAATGATAGCTTCCTGGTAACTTGCGGCGACGTCCGGAAGCTCATCCTCGCGGAAGGGATATTCTCTCTTCTTTACGTACACCAAGAGGGATGTTTTCAGGCCGCTGAAACTGAAATCCAGACTATCTTTCATGGCTCTGGGGAATTCAATGCGCTTTCGGTTTCCGCCTTTTGCGAGCCTATCGATGATGACACCGCCCGGATAGCCGATATTCAGCAGCTTAGCAGCCTTGTCAAACGCCTCGCCTGCGGCATCGTCCCGCGTCTGACCAAGGACGGTGAAATCTTGGAGGTCTTTCATCAAATAAATGTTTGTATGCCCGCCGGACACCACCAGGGCAACGAGAGGAAATTCAGGGCGATCGGAACTGAGAAAGATTGATGCTACATGACCCGCAAGGTGGTTTACTCCCACAAATGGTATCTTTAGGGCAAACGCAATAGCTTTAGCAACCGATAAACCCACAAGCAGTGACCCCACCAAGCCGGGTCCCCTTGTTACTGCTATGCCTCCTATATGGTTTAACGTTACGGAGGCGTCATTCAGCGCTTCACATATGACCGGTATGATCATTTCCATATGTTTGCGTGATGCGATCTCCGGCACGACGCCGCCATATATCTTGTGCAGATCCACCTGAGAAGCGATTACATTGGAGCGAAGTAATTTCTCATCCTGGAGCACCGCAGCAGCTGTTTCGTCGCAGGATGTCTCAATTCCTAAAATATACATCTTTTTTCTCCAGGTGATTTTCCTTTTTACAAATAGTTCCGAATTATATATAGAAGTGAACAACCTTTGTAAATAACTTTCGCAGATTACGCAAAGTCGACAGGATAAGCACTATGGAAATCACTACCGACTTTTTGGTCTTAGGCAGCGGCATTGCAGGATTGAGCTTTGCCATCAAGGCAGCGGATATTGGCACTGTCGCCATAGTGACCAAAAAAGAGAAATCCGAATCAAACACGAACCTGGCTCAAGGTGGGATAGCAGCGGTTTATGACAAAAAGGACCGCTTTGAATATCATATCAATGATACCCTTGCCGCAGGGGCTGGTCTTTGCAAAGAAGAGGTCGTCAGATTTGTCGTAATGGATGGCCCTGAAAGGATCAAGGAGCTTCTGGAGTGGGGGGTGGAATTCACAAGGGCTGGTGATGACGATGCCGGTCATTATGACCTGGGACGAGAAGGCGGGCACTCTATGCGGCGCGTGTTGCACGCGCGGGATCTCACGGGTCAGGAAATAGAACGCGCGCTCCACGAAAAAGCCAGCCGCAAGAGAAATATAAAGATTTTCGAAAACCACATCGGCATTGATCTCATATTGGAGTCACTCGTTCCAGGCAGGGAGAAGGGCCGGCGCCAGAAGTGTCTCGGCGCTTATATACTGGATACGGACCACAATCAAGTTCACACCTTCAAGGCAAAATTTGTCATTCTGGCTACGGGCGGTTCCGGGAAAGTATACCTTATTACGACAAATCCTGATATTGCCACGGGAGACGGCGTTGCCATGGCCTACAGAGCGGGTGCCTTAATAGCCAATATGGAGTTCATCCAGTTTCATCCCACCTGCCTATACCACCCCGAAGCGAAATCCTATCTCATCAGCGAAGCCCTCAGGGGGGAAGGCGGTCTCTTGAGATTGAAGGACGGCTCCACTTTCATGGAGAAATACCACCCGATGAAGAGCCTTGCACCCAGAGACATTGTCGCCAAGGCCATCGATACGGAACTGAAAAAATCTGGTGATGAATACGTGTTGCTCGACATAACACACAGAGAGAGAGATTTTATAATCAGCAGATTTCCCAATATCTACAATATGTGTCTTGCCTTTGGCATTGATATCACAAGAGATCCGATACCTGTCGTTCCCGCTGCTCACTATCAGTGCGGAGGCGTGTCGACGGACCATTATGGAGAAACCAATATCGAGCGGCTCTTTGCTTGCGGCGAGGTCGCATGTACCGGTCTTCATGGGGCAAACCGTCTCGCAAGCAACTCTCTCTTAGAAGCAGTAGTATTCGCTCATCGTTCGTTTGCGAGAATAGCAGAGAAGTTTGCTGCCGCAAAAGATGAGCCGATACCTGTCCCGCCCTGGGATCCGAGGGGCGCCACGGAGAGCGATGAATCTATTGTCGTAGCTCACAATTGGGATGAAGTCAGAAGATCTATGGGAAATTACGTTGGTATCGTTCGCTCAAATAAGAGGCTGGAACGCGCTCAACGGCGAATTGACCTCATCAGCCGTGAAATAGACGAATACTATAGAAACTTTATCGTCACGAGGGACCTGATCGAGCTCCGCAATATTGCCACGGTTGCAAAAATAATTATTCAATGCGCCCGTATAAGAAAAGAAAGCAGGGGACTCCACTACAACATAGATTATCCGGAAAAAGATGACAGGCTATGGTTAAAAGACACCGTTATTTGCAAAGACAAGCTGGCGGGTGATGAAATGCCGTGAGAACCTATTTTCTCACTATGTTCATTGATTCTATGCGATATCAGCCAAATACCCTCTTAAATATAAAATCAACATGCGCGAGGAAATTCTCGATTCTGCAGGCGTCTTCAATATCTTTTGCATTCATGTGCGACATCACTTCATTATCTTTCAAGAGCAACTGCTGAAAATCGACTCCCTCATTCCATGACCTCATGGCATTCCTCTGCACAACTGTATAGGCATCCTCCCTGGACACCCCTCGCTCAACGAGCTTCAACAGCACCGTCTGGGAAAAAATCACCCCCTTCGTCATGCCCAGGTTTGCAAGCATCTTTTCCGGATATATGACAAGATTTCGCGCCAACTCAGTAAACCTATGGAGCATAAAATCCAGGAGAATCGTGGCGTCCGGGGCAATAACCCTCTCGACCGACGAGTGACTGATGTCCCGCTCATGCCAAAGGGCGATGTCCTCCAGCGAAGCAACAGCATATGACCTCATCAGGCGAGCCAACCCGGAGAGGTTTTCTGACAAGACTGGATTTCGCTTATGGGGCATGGCCGACGAGCCTTTCTGTCCGGGCGCGAAATATTCTTCCACCTCTCTGACTTCCGTTCTCTGAAGCAATCTGATTTCCTGGGAAAATTTATCGATAGAAGACGCAACTATGGCCAGAGTGGTAAAAAATTCGGCGTGCCGGTCCCTCTGAACAATCTGGGATGATATGGGCGCAGGCTTCAGCCCCAGTTTCTGACACACATATTCTTCAATTGACGGATCAATGAAAGAGAAAGTTCCCACAGCCCCGGAAATCTTGCCGTAACTGATCGCATCTTTTGCCCGGACTAGACGCGTCAAATTCCTTTCCATTTCTTGATACCAGAGAGCCATCTTCAGACCGAACGTTATGGGTTCAGCATGAATCCCATGAGACCTTCCTATCATTACTGTATGTCTGTGCTCCGTGGCTTTGCTCTTCAAGACGGGCAAGAGCAGATTCATATCATCGATGAGTATCTCTGACGCCTCTCTAAGAAGGACGGCAAGCGATGTGTCCAAGACGTCAGATGAGGTGAGGCCCATATGAATAAACCTGGCATCTTCCCCTACTTTTTCTGCTAAAGAAGTCAGGAAAGCAATCACGTCATGTTTAGTCGTCTTTTCTATCTCCTCAATTCTAGCAATGTCAAACCCGGCCCTGTCGCGAATATTCTTGAGAGACCTCTTAGGAATATCTCCTCTCTTCGCCATAGCTTCACACGCCAATATCTCTATATCGAGCCATGTCTGATATTTCTTTTCATTGCGCCACAAGGCGCTCATCTTGTCTCTTGAATATCGCGGGATCAATCATCTCCTCCTGATATCTTTATTGCTCTTCTTGAATAAGACGGATTGCTTTTGAAATATAGAACAAATTCCCTGAAAAGGAAATCAAAAAAGCTGTATATATTACACTGTATGACGTATAATAAATTACATAAAATTTGGCAATGGGAATCATCATGCTCAGCAGCATCATGCCGGTTGATTATCACGCAAGACTCAGCATTCGCTCTGGAAGGTCTGAGTATGATTCATTGGCCACATGCCGCATGCATACGTGAATTTTCGCAAGGAGCGTGAAAATGGATATTTCTAATTTTCGAAGACCGGATTTCGATATTAATCAAATTTTCTTGAATAGGTGGTCGCCGCGAAGCATGTCAGGTGATGAGATCAGCCATGATATATTATTCACTCTTTTCGAGGCGGC
>JBKQQP010000066.1:0-79400 GCA_052144335.1 Syntrophales bacterium | reverse complement strand
CAAAATCATAGAAGCCAAAAGCGAAACCAACAACAAATACCATGAAATCCTGTTCTTCTTCGACATTCGTTCACCTCCTGCATTAATCTTTTCAATGGAAACCAAAATTCTTTGTTATTACTCCTGCTATCTATCCTTTAAAGCACAAGATAGCACTATCAGACTCTATAGTAAATAATTTTTCAGGCGAGCTTCTTTCTGACTACCTCGGCAATCCTCTCGCAGTGTCTTACTGTTTCCTCTTTGGTAGGGCCCTCAACCATGACGCGGCACATATTCTGCGTCCCCGAATAACGAACCAGAACCCGGCCTCTGTTCCCGAGAGCGTCCTCTGCGCCCATGATCGCTTTTGCTATCTCCGGCACTGTTGACAACTCAGGTCTTGCCTTGACGTCTATGTTGATCAGCACCTGGGGAAATACAGTCATGACCTTTGCGAGTTCAGAAAGAATTTTCCCTTCTCTCTTCATCGCGGTCAGTACCTGTAGCGCCGTTATAATGCCATCTCCCGTTGTATGGTGCGGAAGAAAGATCAGATGGCCTGAATCCTCGCCACCTATCGCCGCACCTCTCATTCGCATTTCTTCGAGGACGTTCCTGTCCCCCACATTGGTCATTACAGAATCTATACCCATCTCGTGAAGGGCAATACCCAGGCCGATATTGCTCATCACGGTACGCACGACAAGATTATTGGTGAGGATCCCTTCCGTTTTCATCATTTTAGCACAGATGGCAAGGATCTGATCCCCTGTCAATACCATGCCTCTTTCATCGACGGCGATGAGACGGTCGCCGTCACCATCAAACGCAAATCCGACATCTGCCTTTCTTTTCACAACTTCTTGGGCAAGCTTCTCCGGGTGCTGAGACCCGCAGTTGACGTTAATGTTGGTCCCGTCAGGATGATCAAACAGGGTTGTCACTTGAGCCCCCAGCTCAAAAAAAGTCTCCGGCGCTATTCTGTAGGTCGCCCCGTTCGCGCAATCGAGGACGATTCTCATTCCCTCCAGGGTATATTCCTTGGGAAAAGTATGCTTTAAAAAAACTATGTATCTTCCTCTCGCGTCATCCAGTCGATTCACCTTGCCCAGATCTCCAGGCGCAGGGCGTTCTCTATCTTTGTCGTTTGCAAATACGAAGTCTTCTATGGCAAGCTCTTTTTCATCAGGAAGTTTGAATCCTTCCGAAGAGAATATTTTGATGCCGTTATCCTGAAGGGGATTGTGAGATGCGGATATGACGATACCGGCGTCAGCTCGCATACTACTTGTGAGAAAGGCAATGCCTGGCGTCGGCATAACGCCGACCATAATGGCATTCACTCCCATGGAGCAGATTCCCGATACGAGAGCGTTTTCAAACATATACCCGGAGATACGGGTATCTTTTCCGACAATGACCTTCGCCACATGACCTTTCTTCTTGAACAGATGGGCCGTAGCGCGGCCGATGTTCAAGGCCATTTCGGCCGTCATGGGATATTCATTGGCAATGCCCCGTATGCCATCAGTACCGAAAAGCTTTCCCAAAGAAGTCCTCCTCCAGTTCCACGTCGTCACAACCAGCGCCTGTTAGGGCTCTCATGACAGTGTTTATCTATAACGCTCAGAATCATCTTGCAACCAGGATGCCTCTGTGGTCTCATATGTGCTGATTGGTGCCGAAGCGCGTCAAGAGAACCGCTCCCAGTCCAAGGACAATGGCGCATACCTTGATCATCCAGCCAACGTAGGGTATCCATCCGATTAACCAGAGGATGATGAGACCCCAGACGGTCTCACGCATCATGCTTTGATCATTCCTCTTGAGAACGGAGAACAACTTTTGACCGACAAGCTGTGACACTGAAATGAAACCGATGAGGACCGCACACAAAACAATAGTCATTTCCAGGGGAATAAGGACGATACCGATAACGGAAATAGTCAGAAGCACGGCCAAAGGAACAATCAATACTAGTCCGCCGATGCCCCACGCTGTGACTTTGAAAGGCTTCTCCTTGATGGCTGCCGTAACCAGACGCACCGGCTTCGGAATCAGAAGCACGGTCACAATGGTAATGATCAGTATGCCGAGAAAAATGGACATGGAGATAATGGCAAATATCCATGACCACCCTTCCCATTCTTCGCTGAGGGCGTTTGTCACGGCTTGAGATATATCATTGGAATTGATCTCCGTGATGCTGCCACGGACTTCGGCGCCGTTCCCCCTGACAACGATCCCTCCCAGGCAAAAAACGTTCCCGCCGACGACGGCTGTGTTTGCTAGGACTACAGACCCTCCGATCGCCGCCACGTAATTTTCAACGGTCCCCTCAACGGTAATCTGTCCGCCCACGACGAGGACATTACGAACCTTCTTGCCATCCTCGACCGTGAGATCGCTCCCGATCTTCACGACACTCTGACTGTCTGCCCGGGCTGTTGCCGCCAAACAGAAGATGAGAATGAGAATCAGAAAGGGCACCGTCTTCTTTTTCATGTCTTTTCCTTATATGTCTGCCGGCGCTATTTTTCTATGCCGTTTCTATTGTGATAATCGTCTGCGGCTGCGAAAATATTCAATGACCACAGGAAATACAGATACTACGATAATAGCGAAGATGACAAGAGTGAAATTACGCCGGACGGCAGGGAGATTGCCGAAATAATAGCCGCCAAGGATGAACAAGGCAACCCAGGCAACGCTTCCGGCAATATTGTACGTGATGAAGCGCAGATATGACATCTTCCCGATGCCCGCAACAAAAGGCGCAAATGTACGGATAATCGGGATGAATCTCGCGATGACTATCGTTTTCCCTCCGTGCCTTTCATAGAAATTATGGGTGCGGTAGAGATATTCCTTGTTCAGAAAACGGGCATTGTCCTTGCGAAACACTTTCGGACCAACGAATTTTCCTACAGCATAGTTAACCATATTGCCTGCTACGGCGGCGATTGCGAGGAGGATCAGCAGCCATTCGATATGGAGGAATCCCAGGGCGGCAAAGGTGCCGAGCCCGAACAGCAGAGAATCTCCAGGCAAAAATGGTGTAACGACGAGACCGGTTTCGCAGAATATTACAAGGAAGAAAATGAAATAAGTCCAGCCACCAAAGAACTGAATGATGGAGGCGAGATGCCGGTCCAGGTGAATAAAAAAATCTGCAAAATTGACAATCAGTTCCATTTTCTTTGTCCAAAAAATTATGCCCGCTGCGCGCAAGATATTTATTTGATTAGTATAAGAAAGGGTTTGCTGTGTCAACAACAAAGAAGATTAAGGCACGAGCGGGCGCTTACATCTTTTTGTGCGGCCACTTTTTTAGTTGATATTTGCTCCGTTCATGTAATAGACTTTTTAGAAGAGGGAGATTGCCATTCTCGTACAGAGGCCCAGGAAATGCACGAACTGTCTGTAACAGAAAGTATCCTTAAAATTGTTCTTAAGCACGCCGAAGAGAATAAAGCCGAGAAGGTTCTCACCATCGGACTCAAGATAGGCGAGCTCAGTGAACTTGTCGGTGAGTGCATCCAGCACTATTTTGACTATCTGAGCAAAGACACCATCGCAGAAGGGGCGGTTCTTGAGATTGAAAGAGCGCCCATAGTATTTGACTGCACTGAATGCAAGGATACATTCCAGGTTTCATTGAGTGATACGAGAGATTTCACCTGCCCTCAGTGTCATGGGGCAAAGGTCACTCTGGTCTCCGGCCGTGAATTTTATATTAAGGATATAACGATCTCGTAGTAAGGAGCGATACAATGGCTGACATACGTCTGATTGAAATCAAGGAAGACATCCTTTCCGATAACAAAGACCTTGCCGATGAGATCCGAGATATTCTCAAGAGGCATAAAGTTTTTATGCTGAATCTGATGGCTTCACCAGGAGGCGGAAAGACGAGCCTTATTTTAAACACGATCCGCAGGTTGAAAGGTGCTATCAGAATCGCCGTCATCGAGGGCGACATAGATTCCGTAGTCGATGCGGAGAAGGTCGTCAAAGAGGGAATCCCGGCGGTTCAGCTGAAGACAGGGGGATTCTGTCATCTGGATGCCTCGATGATCAAATTGGCCATTAACGAACTGGACCTCGCCGGTCTCGATCTTGTTATCATTGAGAATATCGGAAATCTCGTCTGCCCCGCTGAATTTGACACGGGCGCCCATAAGCAAGCGATGATCCTCAGCGTTCCTGAGGGCGATGACAAGCCTCTCAAGTATCCCCTGATGTTCAGCGTATGCGATGTCTTGGTAATCAATAAAACAGATTATCTAGGCATCGCCGATTTTGATATGGATGCCGCTAAGGAGCGGGTCGTTAAACTGAATCCAGGAATTAAGATCATCGATGTCTCGTGCAAAACGGGACAGGGCGTAGAAGAGTGGACCCGCTGGTTGGAAAAAGAAATAGAAACTTATCGGAGTCCCAATTCGCCTTGATGGCAACGCTGTTACAGCGGACATCGTCGTAATGAAGCTATCAAACATGCACGTGGCCTGCTCGGGAAGCGGTGGAGAAGGCCTGCACCATGGCTTCTCCGCAATTTATCTCGTTCGCAGTGCCGAAACCATCCTATCGCCTCTTGTGTAAAATTCACCCTGCCGCTTTCCATATTCATCCTTCTTTTTTTCTTGGGAACTTCACGTCCGTCAAAAAAAATAACAAAATTATAAAAAAGTACTTGAAAAATTCGGTAATTTTTTTTATGAAGATGCTGACATACAATATAGAAATGAGGCGAAATTAAAAGGCGGCCCAACAGGTAACATTGCGAGACTCTCTACCACAGGCTTTTTCAAGTCCGTGGGCTGTTAGGGCACGGAACAATTGCACTGTCGATTTCCGGGAGCAAAAACCATATCCCGTTCTAGGCGGGCACTGGGTTTGACTTCTAAAAATATGAAGTGTCGTTTGCTGCTCCACGTGAACCTGTAAAGAGGAGGTAGTGCAATATGCCTTTAGCCAGATGTCGTACCGATCTACCGGTCCTGATGCTTCACAACATAGATCCTGCATGGGATCCCGCCGATATAGATATCACGCTCGAGGAAGTTGCCAAGCTTGAGTCAGCACTAGAAGAGCAGGGGCACCCTGTCACCAATGTGCCTATCTTCAACGCCGATATCACTTCATGCCTAAGTTCCTACGACACCGACCGGCATATAGTATTCAACTGGTGCGAAGAGATTCCCGGCCTGCCGCATACTGAAGCGCTTGTTGCGGAGACGCTCGAGGAATTAGATTTCACGTACACAGGCTCGACGCCCGAAGTGCTGCGCTTCTGTTGGCATAAAGAAAAGGTTAAGCGACTGTTGGAAAAAGCCGGTGTGCCGACGCCGCGCTGGCGTATCTATGATTCCCTCGATATCGGTGATTGGAGCTGTTTTCCGGCGATTGTGAAACCATCGCGGGAACACTGCAGTTATGGGGTAACTACGGATGCCGTTGTCACTTCTCCTCATGAACTGCACGATCGGATTGTTTATATACTTGACGCATTCCGTCAACCTGCACTCGTTGAGGACTTCATTGACGGGCGGGAATTTCATGTCACCCTCTGGGGTAATGGCAATGTTGGCATGCTGCCGCCTGCCGAAATGGACTTTGCCCTCTTCGACGATGTGCATGATCGTCTCTGCACATACGATTCGAAATTCATGCCCGGCTCATCCCACTATGTAAAGATCGGCCTGAAATTGCCCGCGCCCCTCACTGACACCGAGTACGGACGGCTGAGGAAGACCAGTACTTTGGCATACAAGACTATCGGATGCCGCGACTATGCCCGGTTTGACATCAGGCTGCGAGACGGCATCTATTACGTACTCGATGTTAATCCCAATTCCGATATAAGCGCCGAAGCCAGCATGGCGTGCGCCGCCGAATACGCGGGCTACTCGCACGGGGAGATGATCAGCCATATCGTGAACCTCGCCGCCAAGCGTCATCCTGTTTTCAGAAGACGCCCTGCCAGGGCGGCAGCGCTATCACCATCTTATCAATACGCGTAGCTTCCCCTTCATGCCGTCATCACCAGTACTCGCACAACATACATCTTGTTCATTCCCGTCTGATCTGCCGCAGGAGCGCCCTCATCTTTTTTAATCCGTTTCAGGCCGTCTCCGTGCATGTCCTCCGCTGATTCTATTCAGTCCCGCTTCCACAGGACGGGCGGCTTTTTCCTTGACATGCAAAAGACTTGTTCCTATACTTTGTTCGCCGACAAAGCCGCGCTTCCCGACAAATATGCCGATCTTTCTCACAAACCTCAGGACGGCGGATTGGGAGAAAGAGCGCACTGCGTTTCCTTCCGCGTTTTGCTCTTTGGTCTTTATTTGAGCTTTTTCTTGATGCCCCTGACCCCTTCTAACATAGGAGGCGGGAAAGTAAACGGATGGAAAAAATACTGACAGGCACAGGGCTATCTGATGCTCGTTATTCGCAAGTATTCAATACCGAGCTCTGGAAGGATACCCAGGATAGGATCTCCAGGGCTTTAGGCGTCAGCATAAAGGTAGTGAGCGAAGATGGATCAATCGATATCCCCGAAAGCAACTTTTCCGCCGTATGCGATCTCCTGAAAACCTCCGAAAAAGCCGCCGCCCTTTGCGCAGATTTCAAATGTAAAAACATGGATGAAGAAACCGGTATCGTTAAGTGCGATACGTGCGGCTTCTCACACCTCTGCACCACGGCCGACTGCTTTGGAAAAAAAATGTTTATTATGGTCGGACTTTGCGCGAACCCTTCGTGGAGCAAGACAGGGCTGAAGAAAATAAATCGCCATTACGGGATTGATCACGGCATGCTCAAGACTGCATATGAGAAATCGACATTCCATTCACCACACAAGATAAAAGAACTTGCTGAGTTAATCGTACACCTTTTCAAGATGACAGTCGAGCTTGCCATACAGGGGTACACAACCGAGAAAGTAAACAGGGAAAAGGAAGAAGAACTTGCCAAGATGACCGCATTGATGGAGATAAGCATAGTAATAAACTCAACGCGCTACCTGAAACAACTGTTGAAAATTATTATGCAGTCCGCGGAGCGCGTCATGCAGGCAGAGGCAAGCTCCGTATTCCTCATCGACCGGCAGACAGACGAACTTTATTTTGAAGTTGCCACAGGCCCCAAAGAAGAGGAAGTCAAGAAGATCAGGCTGAAGAAGGACGAGGGTATAGCCGGTTGGGTGGCCACGACGGGGGTATCGCTGCTTGTACCCGATGTTTCAAAAGATCCGCGTTTTGCCAAACGCGTCGATGCGGAAACACATTTCATCACCCGGTCGATCCTCTGCGTCCCGCTCAAGGTGCGAAACCAGATGATAGGCGTCGTCCAGGTGGTGAACAGATTAGGCACGGAGAGCTTTTCGGAAAGCGAGACAAAATTCCTGGAGGCACTGGCATCACAAGCTGCTATAGCCATTGAGAACACAAACCTGTACGAACACCTGGAAGAACGCGCCGAACAGCTGAACAAAGAATTGAAGAAGGTCAACATAAATCTGGCAATAGAAAAGCGGCGTATCGAATCTATAGTACAAAGCATGGAGGATGCGGTTATTGCCGTTGACCGGGAAAATAAGATAGTCATGGCAAACAGACTCGCCGAAAGGGTGTTTTCGATAAGATCAGAGCAGGTCATAAACAAAGCCATCAGGGACTGCATTTCGAAGAGCGAGGTTATAGATAATTTCTCGAAAGTCTCAAGTTCAAAGAGCTCCCTGCGTGAGGAAGTTGTATTCAAGATAGGAGGGAGGGAGCATGTGTTTGCCGCCGTGTTCGCGCCCATAATCGACGAATTAGGCGAGACCGCGGGAACGGTAGCGGTATTCAGGGACATCACGGAGTCAAAAGAAATTGACAGGATGAAGACCGATTTCTTGAACATGGTCTCACACGAACTCCGAACACCGCTGACACCGATACAGGCCTACAGCGAGCTGATTATGATGAGGGACCTAGACGCGGACAAAATTAAGAACTATGCAGGCATCATAAACAAGGAGACCCTGAGGCTGGGTGCGCTTATAGGCGACTTGCTTGACCTTTCAAGGATAGACGCGGGCAAGGGCCTCAGTCTCTCCCCGGAGGAAGTAGACTTCAAGGAGCTTCTAAACACTGTGTACAATACCTTCAAGAGCGCTTCTGCTCAGCACAAGATGTCTATCACGGCACCCGAAAAAGCTGAGAAGATAACGGTCGACAGAAATAAGATAATACAGGTTATGAGCAACCTCCTTTCAAATGCCGTCAAATATTCACCGGATGGCGGTGAAATTCATATCACCATGGAGGACAGAGACAACAGGATTTATATTTCGGTCTCTGACCAGGGACTCGGAATGCCAAGGGAGGTGCTGCCGATTATATTTGAAAAGTTCTATAGGGTGGACAGCCCGGCCGTGAAGAAAATCGGCGGTACAGGCATAGGGCTTTCAATAGTCAAGTACATCGTGGAATTGCATAACGGCGGCATAACAGTGGAAAGCGAAGAAGAAAAAGGAAGCACGTTCACCTTTTTCATTCCCAGAGCAAGAATAGCATAGGCCCTCTCCGTAAGGCTCGCCCAAATTTGCGATTCCCTGAATTTCTCTATTATTAATTTCAAGGCTCTCATATTAATACTCTCGCAAAACTATAATATCCCGGGATCACATCCGGCCAATTACCGCATTGCCTGCGCGCCTGCACAGACGGCCTGCCCAAGGGAGATACAGCCGTCGTTTGTGGGTATTGCATTGTGAAAGAATACGTCAAAGCCCGCTTTCTCAAGTTCCGCAATTGTACCCTCAGTGAGGATGCGATTCTGGAAGCACCCACCGCTGAGGACGACGCGGTTCAGCCCCGTCTTGTCCCGTATCGTCCGAGCCATTTTGCAGAAGGCGGCCTGCAAGGTAATGTGGAAGGAAAAAGCGAGCTCACCGCTGTCCTTTCCTGCCTGAAGCCTTTTAGTGATTGCCCGGATCATGGGCGAGAAATCAAGGTGAATGATATCTCCGGCTTCTTCGATGGTGAATTGCATGACTCTGCCGCTCCCATATCTCGCCATTGCTTCTAGTTCCATCGCCGCCTGTCCCTCGAAGGTAACCTTCCGGCGAAGACCCAAGATAGCTGCAATACCGTCGAAGAGCCTTCCCAGGCTGGACGTCAGGGGAGAATTAAACCTCTGGGTCATTATCCTATCCATGGTCTCAAATAAGCCTTTCTCGGGAACTATATCCAGGCTTTTCGCGACATCCGGCCAATCATTGCCGTATGCCTGTCTAAGAAGACTCACGGCAATCCGCCAAGGTTCCCTGATGGCCTTCTCGCCGCCAGGCAGAAGGTAAGTTGCTATATGGCCGACGCGTGTGAAGGTCGCTTCGGATGCAACGAGGAATTCACCTCCCCACACCGTGCCGTCCGAGCCGTACCCGGTCCCGTCCATGGCGATACCGATGACCTCTCCCTCGATGCCATTTTCGGCCATAGAACTCACTATATGGGCATGATGGTGCTGTACACGGATAATACGGGATGCCGGAAGCCCCTCGGCAAATATTGTCGTGTAGTAGCCGGGGTGGAGATCGCAGGCGACAATCTCAGGGTGGCATTCGGCAATCTTCTGCATCAGGGAAAGGCTTTCCCCGTAAAAATCCCTCGCTTCCGGGGTCTCCATATCCCCGATGTGAGGGCTAAGGAAGGCAAGGTTTCCTTTCAAGACGCACAGTGTCGTCTTCATCTGAGGGCCCAAGGCAAGGATGGGAGGATAAGACTTCGCAAGTATGATGGGTATCGGGGCAAAACCTCTCGACCGGCGAATGATCCTTCTCTTTCCGGAAGAAACAGTGGCGATGGAGTCATCACACCGCACGAGGATATCTCTGTCATGCACGAGGAACCAATCGGCTATGCCTTCCAGGCGCTGCACCGCCTCCCTGTTTTCGATACAGATGGGCTCGTCTACCTGGTTTGCACTGGTCATGACGAGTGCAGAAAAGTGTTTTTCCAAGAGCATGTGATGAAGTGGCGTATAAGGAAGCATTACTCCAAAATCAGACACGCCCGGGGCAACTGTGGGGGAGATTATGGCGCCCCCTCTCTTCCGGGCAAGGACTATGGGCCGCTGGGGAGAGAGGAGAATGGCCTTTTCCTCCTTGCCTATCATGGAAATCCGCGCGGCCGTTTCCACGTCTCTCACCATGACGGCAAGCGGTTTTTCCTCCCTGAACTTCCGTGACCTGAGCCTTTTTATGGCTTCGTCATTCGCCGCATCAACGGCAAGATGAAAACCTCCGAGACCTTTTATGGCGACTACATGTCCTGAAAGAAGCGATTCGACAGCCTTCTTAAGCGGGTTTTCGCATGAAAGCAGATTCCCCTTTCTGTCGAGAAGCGTAAGTTGCGGCCCGCAGGCGGGACAGGCATTTGGTTCGGCGTGAAAACGGCGGTCTGCCGGGTTTTCGTATTCCTCCTGGCACAGAGGACACATCGGGAAACGGGACATGGAAGTGTTGATGCGGTCATAGGGGATATCCTTGATAATCGTCAGCCTGGGGCCGCAGTTCGTGCAGTTGATGAAGGGATAACGGAATCTTCGGTCGGCAGGGTCAAAGAGTTCCTTCAGGCAATCGCCGCAGGTGGCGATGTCGGGCGTAATATGAACCTTACCTCGCCCTCGGGATTCGCTCTCAATAATCCGGAAAGCCTTCTCGTTCTTTATGTCCACCTCTTCGGAGGAGATTCCTGAGACGTCGGCCAGAGGAGGCAGTTCTTCTTTTACGCTGGACATGAAGGAATTAATGGCATCCGCAGGGCCTTCCACCTCAACTGCGACCCCGTCCGGGCGGTTCTGAACGAAGCCGGACAATGAATGCCTTGTTGCCGTGCGAAAGATGAAGGGGCGGAATCCCACCCCCTGAACGACGCCGGTAAACAGGTAGCGTACTCTCTTGATCACTGAATCCTTCTTGCTCCCACATTTGTCATCCGAAGACGTAAATGATCTTCTGCCAAAAAGTAAGGAGCGCCTCTTAAGAATCGAGATGGTACTTGTAATAGGCCGAGCAGGTGCCTTCTGATGATACCATGCAGGGGCCTATCGGATTGGCCGGCGTGCATGTGCTTCTGAATAAGGAGCACTGACCGGGAAGCATGACGCCCTTTAGGACGTCCCCGCAGCTGCAGCCCCTGATCTCCATTGAGTGAATGGGGGGAATGTCAAATTTTTCAAGCGCGTCAAAGGCTTTATATTCATCACGAAGGAAAAGACCGCTTGCCGGTATTCTGCCAAGGCCCCGCCAGTCTGCATCCCCTGTCCGGAAGACCTTGTCTATGAGATCGCGAGCACGGGGGTTTCCCTGGGGCTTGACGCCCCGTACGTACTGTATGGCAACTTCTCTTTCCCCCTCCGCAATCTGGCCTAAGATCATCAGAATCCCCTCCAGAACATCAACAGGTTCGAAGCCTGTAATGACTGCCGCCCTTCCTGCTTCTGTTATCACATTATATGGACTCAGACCTATGATAGTGCTTACATGCCCGGGACAGATAAAGCCGTCGATATTTAGGGAAGGGTCGTCGATGAGAGCTTTGAGGGCCGGAGGCACAACCTTGTGCACGGAGAAGACGGAAAAGTTTTTAATCCCTTTTCTCCGGCAGATATCCACGACGGAGGCTACCATGGGGGTCGTTGTTTCGAAACCGATGCCCATCATGACCACTTCCTTTGCAGCATTCTTCTCGGCAATATCAATGCAATCAGTTGTAGACGCAATCACCCGAACATCGGCTCCCGCCGCGCGTGATTTTTGCAGGCTTGTGCGTCCTGTACCCGGCACCCTGAGCATATCCCCAAAGGTGGCAAAGACGGTGTCTTTCACTCCGGCAAGATAAAGAGCCCTGTCGACATCATGGATGGACGTGACGCAGACAGGACAGCCAGGGCCCGAAACAAGTCTTACATTCTCCGGCAGGAGCTTCTTGATCCCGAAGCGGCCGATCACGTGGGTGTGGGTTCCGCAGATCTCCATAAGAGTGATCTCTTTGCCTATCTTCCCTGCCCGTTTTTCTATAGCGGTCATGAGGCCCTTTACAAGGGACCTATCTCTGTACTCATCAATATATTTCATTTCACACTCTCGCTTAAATAAACTTCTGATCGAGCCTCGCGCCCTGTACCGGAAGACCCGCCGTACACCGGAATCCAGGAAAGAGAGAGCCGATCTTTTGCCTCACTACAAAATACGCTGACATCAAAATAGAATCCAGAGGACGTATCGCTGGCCATGCACAGATTACTTCCGATGGGCGCTTTCCGCATCAAGATATTCCAGCGTCGTCTTCCAGAAGGAAAGGTCGTACTTGGTTTTTTCGTACAGCCGGGCATTTATTATGGCAAGGCCGGCTAGCTCTGCCACGGCCGAGAGGAAGGCCACCTCCTCCTTGCTATACTGCCTCGTCTCCTTTGAATAGAGCCTCAGGATCCCGATGACGCGACTCCCGGCCATGATAGGCAGTGAAAGGATCGAGGCGACTCCTTCCAGGGCATTTTCATGAGGATACTCGATCCGCGGATCCGCTGTCGCATCGAGGATCAGCACAGGGACGCCCTTCATTGTTTCAAGGATGCTCTTTTCCATATGGATAGGTCCCTTTTTCAGGTAGTTTTCACTCAGTCCCTCAGATGCAACCAGTTCAAGCTCCCGCGTGGTTTCGTTGACCAGGCGCAGCGAACACGCCTTCACTTTCATGATCGCAAGTACTTTTCCAATCAACAGGTCTATCACCCGCCGTGAGTCCAGGGTGGAAAGGATGGCCCTGGAAATATCATGGAGCGCCCGGAAATACTCTAGGCTCCGGGAAGGATCGACCAGTTCCATGGCAAACGGCCGTAATCGCTGCTTCGCAGCTTTCCGCTCCTCCGGCAGGTCGATGCCTACTCGTCTGAGAAGGGATGACAGCCTAACGCCCTCATCTTCATATATTTTCGCATTAGCGATGGCGAGACCACCCATCTCTGCCAGCGCTGAGACGAATTCGATCTCTTCAGCGCTGAAGTCCCGGGGCTCTTCTGAATAGAGCCTGAGAACGCCTATAACCTTGTCATTAGCAACTACCGGGACTGACAGGATCGTGTTAATGCCTTCTTTTATCTTCTCCGCCCTATACTGAATTCTCGTATCGTCGTGGGCATCCTTGACGAGGATGACTTTACCCTCCATCACTTCAGGGATGCTTTGGTCGGAACTCAAGGGACCTTTGTTAAGATACTTCTTGCTTAGGTTCTGCGAGGCAGCCAGCTCCAGACGTTTGGTCTGTTCGTCCAGAAGCCTCAAGCTTCCGGCCTTGGCGTCGAGGGCTTTGACTGTTTTCTTCACCAGAATTTTGAGTATCTTCTGAAGTGACAGAGAGGAAAAAATGGTTTGATTAACATCGAAAAAAGTTTGCAGATATTCTATCGTTTTGCGTTCCGCCATCATTCACCTTCGCTTTATGGGATATGAATGTCTTCTTTTAGTATAGGGAGAAAGGAGCTGTCTGTCAAGGGAGTGGCATGCTTCTTGCGATTAATATCTTACGTTACGCCTCTAAGGATAAAGATCAAATGACCACCTTTGATAACTACCTTGTCTCTTTCTTAGAGAGGAATTTAAATTTATTGCCGGACCATTCACCGTCATGTTTTGAACCGTCCGGAAGGGTTAAAACCCCTGCGCCGTAAAACTTGTCTTCTTTCCATTTTCCTTCATACGTGGAACCGTCCGGAAATGTCAAAATCCCCTTTCCGTGGAACATATCATTTTCCCATTCGCAATCGTACTTCTTGCCGTCCGGGAGCGTTAACACCCCCCTTCCGTTTCTGCTGCCGTTCTTCCACTGTCCGGTATATTTGCTTCCATCAGGCAGGGTCAATGTCCCTATCCCATTGATACCCCCCTCTTTCCACGCGCCTTGATAACGGCCGCCATCATTGAGTGTCAAGACCCCCTGTCCGTTGGGAAGGCCCTTATTCCAATCGCCCTCATACTTGCTTCCATCGGGCCATTTGAAGATGCCCCTTCCATGAAAAAAGCCTTCCTTAAACAGTCCTTCAAAACTGCTCCCGTCCGGATGAACGTAAACTCCCTTGCCATCATGGGCATTATCCTTCAATGCAAAGTCAACTTGTCCGCTCTCGAAGATTTCTTTGACAAGCTTTTTCAATGCCCCTCTCCTCTGTCACACATGCGCAATTTTCCTATCCCACAAATTTGCCGTTCTCAAACCGACCCGCATATTTCCTGCCGCCCGGAAATGTCATCGTCCCCTGACCGTGAGGCAGGCCATTTTCCAGCTCCCCTTCATATTTTCTTCCATCGGTAAGGTAGAGCACCCCACGTCCATGATACTTATTATTCTTGAATTCGCCTGAGTATCGGTCTCCGTTCGGATATGTCAGGACACCTTTGCCATTTGATAGCCCATTCCTAAATTCACCTACATATTTTGTCCCATCGGCGAGTAGCAAAGAACCCTTCCCGTCATATTTCCCCATCTTAAACTGACCTTCATATCTTTTCCCATCCGGGTAGATTTCGAGTCCTTCACCGTGGAATTGATCACTCTTCCATGCGCCTGTATATTTTCGCCCGCCGGCCAGAGTCAATACTCCTTCGCCTTCTCTGGTATCCTTCTTCCAATGACCCGTATAGACGGAACCATCTGCGAGGGTGAAGATGCCCTGTCCATTCCTTTCTCCCGCTTTCCACTCGCCCATATACTTCTCACCGCCCGGAAAGATCATGGTTCCCTGCCCGTGTGGAAGATCGTCCTTCAGTTGACCCAAATAGCTTCGGCCATCAGGATAGGTTATCGACCACTGTCCATGAGAGATAGCCGCCTTCTTTTCGGAAGCTTCAGCTTCAGCTTCCGCTTTACGTCTTGCTTTTGCCTCTTCCTCCTCATCCGCTCTTGCTTTCGCTTCTGCCTCTGCCCTCTTTCTTGCCTCTGCTTCCGCCTTCGCTCTCGCTTCCGCTTCTGCCTTCAGCCTAGCCTCTGCCTCCTCCCGTGCCTTTGCCTCTGCTGCCAGCCGTGCTTCTATCTCAGCCCGCGCCTTTGCTTCCTCTTCCGCTCTTGCTTTCGCTTCTGCCTCTGCCCTCTTTCTCGCCTCTGCTTCCTGTTTCGCCTTTGCTTCTTCTGCCAAACGGATCTCAACTTCGGCCCGCGCCTTTGCCTCTGCTTCTGCCCTTACCTTCGCTTCTGCTTCCGCCTTTCTCCTCGCCTCTGCCTCTTCTTTCGCCCTCTTTTCCGCTTCCTCCCTTGCCCTTCCCACTTCTGCCAGACGCGCCTCAACAAGAATTCGCGCCTTAGCCTCTTCTTCTGCCTTCGTTTTTGCTTCCGCTTCTGCCTTTCTTCCGGCCCCTGCTTCCTCCCTGGCTCTCTTTTCAGTTTCCTCTCTCGCCCTCATCTCGGCCGCCAGCAGGTCTTCTACTTCGGCCCTTGCCTTTGCCTCCTCTTCCGCCTTCGCCTTTGCCTCCTCCTCGGCCTTTTTCGCTTCCTCTGCCTCTTCTCTGAACCTCGCTTCCGCTTCTTCTCTCGCCCGGATCTCGGCTGCCAGTCGGGTTTCGACTTGCGCCCGCGCGTGCGCCTCCGCTTCCGCCTTCGTTCTCGCTTCCTCTTCTGCCTTCTTACCAGCGCCAGCCGCCTCCGCAAACCTCTCTTCCGCTTCCTCTCTCGCTTTCAATTCAGCAGCAAGACGCTCTTCCACGCGGGCCCGCGCCTGTGCCTCCGCTTCCGCCTTTGCTTTCGCTTCCTCTTCCGCCCGCTTCGCTGCCTCCGCTTCCTCTCTGAATCGCGCCTCCGCCTCTTCTCTCGCCTTCACCTCAGCAGCCAAGCGGCCTTCTACATCGGCCCGCGTCTTTGCCTCTTCTTCCGCCCTAGCCCTCGCCTCTTCCGCCGCCTTCTTCCCTGCGTCGGCTATCTCTCTGAACCGCGCTTCCGCCTCTTCTCTCGCCCTCAGTTCTGCAGCCAAACGGGCTTCCAGTTCGGCTCTCGCCCTCGCCTCTGCCTCCGCCCTGGCTGTTGCTTCCTCTTCTGCTTTTCTCCCGAACCCGGCGGCCTCTGTAAGCTTCGCTTCCGCTGCTTCTCTCGCCCTCAATTCGGCCGCCAGCTGCTCCTCTACGTGGGCACGAGCCTTTGCCTCCGCTTCCGCCCTGGCCCTCGCCTCCTCCGCCGCCCTCTTCCCGGCCTCGGCTTCCTCAGTGGCTAATCGTTCAGCTGCTTCTCTCGCCCTCAATTCGGCTTCCAATCGGGCTTCCACGTGCGCCCGCGCTTTTGCCTCGGCGTCTGCCCTGGCCCTTGCCTCCTCAGCCGCCTTCTTCTCTGCCTCCGCTACGCCTCTGAACTTCTCTTCCGCTTCTTCTCGATCCCGAAGTTCTGCCGCCAACTGCTCTTCCACGTGCGCCCGCGCCTTTGCCTCTGCCTCCGCCCTGACCTTCGCTTCCTCCGCTGCCCTCCTACTGGCCTCCGCTTCCTCCCTTGCTTCCCTCTCGGCTTCTTCTCTTGCCCTTATCTCAGCAGCCAACCGGGCTTCCACCTGCGCTCGCGCCTTTGCCTCTGCCTCTGCCCTTGTCCTCGCCTCCCCTGCCGCCTTTTTCTCTGCCTCAGCTACTCCTCTAAACTTCTCCTCAGCTTCTTCTCGCGCACGTGTCTCTTGGGCCAACCGGGCTTCCACTTCCACTCTTGCCCTCGCTTCCGCCTCCGCCCTTTCTCTTGCTTCCTCTGCCGCCTTCTTACCTGCACTCGCTACGTCCCGGAACCTTGCTTCAGCCTCTTCCCTCGCCCTTAACTCGGCCGCGAGACGGGCTTCAACATGAGCACGAGCCTTCGCTTCCTTGTCCGCCCTTGCCTCCGCCTCCGCCCTTGCTCTTGCCTCTTCAGCTGCCTTCTTGCCTGCACCGGCTTCCTCTTTTAACTTAGCTTCAGCTTCTTGTCTTGCCTTCAACTCTGCCGCCAAACGGGCTTCTACTTGAATTCGCGCCTTAACTTCTGCTACCGCCCTTGCTTCCGCCTCTGCTAACGCCTTCTTACCCGCCTCCGCTTCTTCTCTGAGCTTTGCCTCCGCCTCTTCTCTTACCTTCAAGTCCGCCGTCAAACGGGCTTGAACTTGGACTCTCGCTTCCGCTTCTGTCTCCGCTTTTGCTGTCTCTTCCGTTTCCGCCCTTGCCTGAAGTTCTACATCTAATCGAGCTCTTCCGTCGCTTTCGCTGCCGTTTTTCCACCTGCCTCCATATCTTGTCCCGTCTGAATATGTATATTCTCCGTTTCCATGCGGCAGACCCTCCTGCCATTCGCCTTCATATCTGCTGCCATCGGGCCACACGCACTTTCCCATTCCTTGCGGGAAGCCATTCGTCCATTCTCCCGTATATTGGCTCCCGTCAGGCCACGTATAAGTTCCCTGGCCATTATATGGATCATCTTTCCACGCAATTTTGTACTGTTCTTTTCCGGATGATCCTCTCACTAAACGCTGCAACATTCTTTCCTGCCTCTTACCCGTACATCTTCATAAATAAAGATTTCGGTAGTAAGGAGATGTCAATCACCAAGAATTGACGACATCGTCTACATCCTTCACTGCCTAATAAAGTCCTCTTCAGCCGTTAAATATAGTTGAATTGGTCAAATGTGTCAAAAAAATAATAACTTCAGAAGTGAGCTTGAGAAACGCAGTATGCAATCTCCTTTGGTGATGTCAAAAGTGGATAAGAAAAATGTGAGTCTTGCCACATAAGAACTTCAAGAGAAAGTTCAGCCAGAAGAAACGGGGGAGACAGGAAGTTCGTACTTACGTGGTTATGACAATGCGAAGGGACACTGGGAGGATAACGAGGGCATTCATAGCATGCGCCCCGGTGTTCATTTGTTCTCGTGTCATTTGTTCTTGACAGGCAGTCGCTTTCCTTCTATTCTTGTTCTAGTGAGATAGTCGAGAGGCTCAGCAACTGCGCCTCTAAGAAAGGCCGCTTATGAAAACATCCCTACGATGGCTCAGCAGTTTCATCCTGGTGTGCAGCGTCGTCATATTCTTCTCATTCCCGTATATCGCGCAAGAACAAGGAAACGCCAGAGCAGACGGTGATGACCGTGCCGCCGATTTTACTTTGAAAGATTTGGATGGACGGACTGTAGCGCTGAGCGACTATAAAGGAAAGACAATTGTATTGTACTTCATGGCAACGTGGTGTCCCGAATGCCGCAGCTCGATTCCTGAATTGAAAGAGATCTATTCTCTCTACAACGCAAAGGGCTTGGTCCTGCTGATTATCGATGTCATGGAATCGAAGGAAAGGGTAGCGGCTTTTTCAAGGAAGTACAGCCTCCCCTTTTCCATCCTTCTGGATGAAGATGGAAAGGTCTATCGGAGTTATGGCGTTGGTGGCGTGCCCGTCAAGGCGTTGATCGACCGGAATGGCCGGATAATTTGCTGGAACTGCGGCTCCTTTAATGACCTGCTCGCAAAACAATTCGAAATGAACACAAGGTAACCGGTTACGTTTCCTGCCCGTTAGCATTTAGCCTGCTTGCGAGTCATCTTTGGAAGGACTTGCTGCTCAGGCGCCTCGCAACATTTTACAAAAGTAACCCGCCATATTTCATGCATATCCTCTTATCATATGGAAAAAAGAAAGGCTTCGAGGACGCGACTCGTGAATTAAGCGGCGCGTAATCTCGACCGCACAAAAAAAGAGAATAATCTCGGCCGGGAGACGAGGAAATGGAGGTGAGAGATCTGCCCTCTCAAATCCTCAGCTGGATGGAGAAATCGTAATCGTTGATACTGTCACTTGGGTTCTGTTGGATATCCTGCATCCGTCCAAGCATGAAACCCGCCCAAAAGAGCGCTTACATGTTTGAAACCCTTGTCCAATAAAAATTGTGCCGCACGGGCACTGGTAGCTTCATTGTGTCAGGTACAATAAGTGACGATCTGTTTATCCTTTGGGAGTTCCCTGTACCTATCTTCGATTTTAACTATTGGAATCCTTACTGCCCCTTTTATCTTGATCTTGCTGCGTTCATAATCATCGCCTGTTCGAACATCGACAATTACCAGGTCCTCACCCTTGTCCATCTTGGCCTTCAGTTCTTGAACCGTGATCCTCGGCACATCGTCAGCTACAGAGAAAACGGCCGGCGCAGTGAAATGATTTAAAAAAACAATAGAGAGAGATAACAGCAGTCCTTTCCATAGCCACCGCAATGTCATGATGATCACATCCTTTCCGGGAGAAGTGTGTTACCGGTATCTTAAGGAATGGTAAAACGTCTTCCTTATAGCTAACACCAGCTCCACAACGGTTAAATCTTTTAAACCAGCTAAAAAAATTGGGTGGGTCGCCGGTTATTACTGCGAGTTAACTGCGCCGGGGAAACAGCATTCCCAGCTCGGCTGCCCATCTTCTTCATTACGAAGTTTCATGGTCCAATCGCCCTTGCTGATCTGTGTAGCTATGATAGAGGAACCAAATTTCTTGCCTCTCACCATAACGCTGTCACCAGGCATAAATTTAATTTTCTGATTTTCAATGAACCACTTGGGCCCCATGTAAACGGTATAAGCATTGCCCTGATCCGTCTTGAATTTCATCTGCTGACCGCCTTTTACTCCGGCCATCTTCTCCATTTTTACTACCTTGCCGGATTCAACCACAATAGCCTCGGTCCCGGTAAAGCCTGAATCGACTGAAATTGTCCCGGGAAGTCCTATAGTCCATGCACCTATTGATACGTCGGACCCTGCAGCCTGTGATTTCTGAGCAAATGCCACTGGCACAAACATCATACTAATTGCAACAACCAGAACAATCCCTATTGCCAACTTTCGCATACCTTCCTCCTTAAAAGTTAGTTAAATTTGTTTGGACCCACCCTCTTTTTTTGGCCAACTGATTTCTGTTACCAAATGTTACTCTGTTGTCAAGAAATGGTTTACTTGAGGTTCGTGATAAAATGTATCTTCGCGCCTATATTAATGTATAAATTCTGTATTTCAATAGTGGTTTAATCTACGCATAATGGTAGGCTAATACTACTATGATAAACAGACAAGAAGGGACCCGCACCTATGTCGGAAATGGCTTCCATGGGCCCCATTATATATCCGTTGCTTACAGTCTTTTCTTCCTGCTAAAGTCAAGGTTAGGTCCTGATCAGCAAACGGGGCAGTCCCGTTCAGGGCTGTACAGATTTTTCTGTTGCATATTTGCAAATTAAGTTTGTATAGAAGGCAGAAACGTTCAATCGAATGCGTGCCGTGAGAGCAAAAAAATAGTGAAACAGTTAATTGGCCTGGATGGGAGAGTTGATGGATAAGAGGTCGTCAATCATAGGAAGGATGTTCGATAGAATTGCACCCACCTATGACCAGCTCAACACGATACTGTCATTATCACTCGATAAAGCATGGAGAAGGGCAGCCATAAGCCTTCTGGAGATCCGTACCGGTGACACAGTTCTCGATATTGCCACCGGTACCGGTGACCTGGCCCTTCCTGCCGCTACTGGCGGCGGAAAGGTGGTAGGCATCGACCTCTCCAGGCAGATGCTTTTGCGTGCCTTGTCCAAAGCCGAAGAGCAGAACCTTCTCACACGGTACGCCGTGGTGCAGGGGGACGCCCTTTCTATGCCCTTCCGAAATGAGACGTTCAACTCGGCCATGGTGGCTTTTGGAATCAGGAACATGAATAATCTGAAGGCTTTCCTCGCGGAGATACACCGCGTCTTGAGTATCGGCGGCCGTTTCTCCATCCTCGAGTTTTCCTTGCCGGAAAAATCTATTTTCCGATGGATATATGGGGCATACCTGACATACGTGGTGCCCATAATCGGCGGTCTCATTTCCGGCCACTATGATGCCTACCGGTATCTACGAGACTCAGTAACGGGGTTTCCCGTCCCTCGGGCATTGGAGGACATGATGAAGGGGCAAGGTTTCCGCGTCATCCATTCAATGCCTATCCTCGGAGGTATAGCCCATCTGTATCTGATAGAAAAGCGATGATGAATTGTTAGAATTACAGGCAACCCGACATCATTTCTCGAGGGCAATTTTTAGAACTTCAAGCATATCATCGATGAAGTAAAATTGCATGTCCTTCTGGACCTTGTGTGGGATATCCACCAGATCCTTTTTGTTCCACTTGGGCAGGATTATTGTTTTGATGCCGGCACGGTGGGCGGCTAATACTTTTTCTTTAATGCCGCCGACAGGAAGCACCAGTCCCCGCAAAGTAATCTCGCCGGTCATGGCAAGGTCTTTCTTAACCGTCCTCCCAGTCAGAAGCGAGGTCAGCGCTGTTAGCATGGTAACGCCTGCCGACGGTCCGTCCTTCGGAATTGCTCCGGCAGGTACGTGCACGTGAATATCATTCTCTTCAAAAAAATCTACTGATATGCCGAGATCGCCGGCATTGGCGCGAATAAAACTCAAGGCAGCCGTGGCTGACTCCTTCATGACTTCTCCGAGCTGGCCGGTCAATGTCAAACCCTTTTTCCCTTTCATCGCCGTTGCTTCAACGAAGAGAATATCGCCGCCTGTCGGCGTCCATGCGAGGCCTGTTGCCACGCCGGGCTTGGATGTCCGCGCACTGACTTCAGACATGATGCGTATGGGTCCCAGATATCTGTGCAAATCCTTAACGGTTATGGATGCCTTTCTTACTTCACCTTCGGCCACCATGCTCGCTACTCCGCGGCATATCGTACCGATCTCCCTTTCAAGATTCCTCAGTCCGGCCTCCCGCGTATATCCCGATATAATAAGGGTTATGGCACTCTTTGTGAAACTGATCTGATCCTGAGAAATACCGTTGGCCGCCGTCTGCCTCGGGATAAGATAGCGCTCGGCAATTTTTATTTTCTCGTCCAGCGTGTATCCGGGAAGTTCGATAACCTCCATCCTGTCACGCAGAGGAGGAGGAATCGTATCAAGTATATTAGCAGTGGTTATGAATATGACATGAGAAAGATCGAAGGGCACATCCAGGTAGTGATCCATGAAGGAGTAATTCTGCTCCGGGTCGAGCACTTCGAGCAGGGCCGATGAAGGATCTCCCCGAAAATCACTGCCGACCTTGTCTATTTCGTCGAGGACGAATACGGGGTTATTTGATTCGGCACGCCTTATGCCCTGTATAATCCGGCCGGGAAGGGCTCCCACATATGTCCTGCGGTGTCCGCGGATTTCCGCTTCATCCCGCACGCCTCCCAAGGCAATACGGAAAAATTTGCGGCCCAGGGCATGGGCTATGGAAAGCGCGAGTGACGTCTTCCCTGTGCCGGGAGGACCCACAAAGCAAAGGATAGGTCCTTTCGAATCAGGCTTGAGTTTGCGCACGGCGAGATACTCTATGATGCGCTTTTTAGCCTTATCCAAGCCGAAATGATCGTCATCCAGAATCTTTCTGGCCTTCTTGATGTCAAGGTTGTCCTCCGTACTTTCATTCCAGGGAAGGGTGGTTATCCAATCGAGGTAGGTCGACGCAACAGTATACTCAGCTGAAGACGGATGCATCCGGGAGAGTCTCTCAAGCTCCCGCTCAGCTTCTTTTTTTGCTTCTCCGGGAAGATTTTTTTTATCAATCTTGGCGCGGTATTCTTGGATTTCAACATTTGTTTCATCCGTCTCGCCCAGTTCCTGCTTTATCGCCTTGAGCTGCTGTCGGAGATAATATTCGCGCTGACTCTTGTCAATGTCGTCCTTTACCTGAGATTGTATTTTATTGCCCAGTTCCAGGACTTCCAACTGGTGACTTAAGAGCCTCGTAACTTCCTTCAGCCGTTCTTTCACGTCGAGTATTTCCAGAATTTTCTGCTTCTCGGCAGGCACGGAATTTATGATCGATGCAATTACGTCAGCAAGGACGCTGGGAGAAGTTATTGCTTTGGCCATAGCGCCAAACTCCTGAGGCAGAACGGGCGATAGTTTGACCATCCTGTCAAACAGCCCGCTAAGATTTGCCATGAGCGCCTCTATCTCGATATCCTTTTCGACCTCATCTGTAATTACTTCGATCCGGGCCCGCATGTAAGGCTTGCCGTCCACAAATTCCGTGATCTTGAATCTAGTCACACCCTGCACAAGAAGGGTCGCTCCATTCTCGCCTGTTTTTGCCATTTTCACGATCACGACGCTTGTTCCTATGCCATAAAGATCCTCGGGCTGATTCTTGATCTCCGTCGGTGATTTCTTAGACATGATCAGGCCCACAATGCGGTCTGCAGCCATCGCCTCATCTACGAGCGTCATGGTCTGCTCACCAAATACCTCCAGCGGAAACACCATATTCGGAAATACTACGACATTGAATAACGGCACGAGAGGTAAAATGTCGGGTATCTTGAGAACTTTCAATTCTTCGGTTGATTTCTCTTCTGCCATGGGAACCTCCAAAATGAATTCCTTATTGAACCGCGCAACGCGAATTATTTCTGCTCCTGCTAGTCTTCAATAGGTATTTTGTGAACTCTATTCATGGGCAGCTTTGCCATGCGTATCTGAAGAAGCCCGTCTGCGTAAGTTGCTGTAATTGACTCGGTATCAATGGGTAGCGGCAGGGAAAGATTTCTTTCAAAATAACCGTACGTTATTTCTGCAAGGTGATATCTCGCGTTCCGCCCGACCGGTGTTTCCCTCTTCCCATAGATTCTCAGTACCCTGCGATGAACCTCCACATATAGATCCTCTGTCTTCGCACCGGCAATATCCGCCACTATCATAATCTCGTCAGGAGATTCATATATGTCCACCTGGGGCCGCCAGACGTTTTGAAAAACCGTAAAAGTTGCATTGATCAGCGAGAAAACCTCATCAATGCTCTTTCTCAATTCTGAACTGATATCTACGATGTCATCCGTAAATCTTACTTTTATGAAGCTCATCTTCGTCTCCTTGATGTAGTGGGTAAAAGAAGTTATCTAGCGTTTAAAATTAGCATCGATAAATACAGTTTGTAAAGACATTCTATGCCGTGCTCCTTATAATTGTTTTTCTTCATTTTTGCCCGGCGACGTGCTATATGTTTTAGATTCTGACGGACCGTTTTCGCAGTATCCTCGTCAAATTGACCCAAGGGACAATCCCGCGCTGTATCAGACGAAACGATCTATTATTGATAGAAAAAAGGTAACGCGTCCAAACCGATTCCCTGTAACACAAACCAAGACTTTCGAGGTTTCTTATGCTTCTCAAGCCCTGGACAATTATCTCAAGTCATATTGACAAATCCTACCGCGTTTTCAATCTGCGACTCGATCGCGCCCGTTCTCCGCGTACAAGCGAAACGCACGATTTTTATGTTCTGGAGTCGCCATCCTGGGTAAATATCATCCCCCTGACGCCCACGCAGGAGGTAGTGTTGATCCGGCAGTACCGCTTTGGCATTCGGGATATGACCCTGGAGATTCCCGGCGGGCTTATGGAACCGTACGACTCACCGGAGGAAGCGGCGCGGCGCGAACTGCGGGAAGAAACGGGCTACCGGGAGGAAACACTGATTCACATTGGGACCGTACATCCGAACCCCGCTATTCAGAACAATCTCTGCTATACTTTCCTTGCCGAAAATGTCTTCCCCGCGGGACAATTGATTCAGGATGAACGGGAAGATATCGAAGTGGTCCTCCAGCCACTTTCGGAAATCCCTCGCCTTATTCGGGAGGGGGCAATTTCTCATGCATTGGTTATCGCAGCATTTTACCGCTTCTATATGGAGTATAGGCCGGACATGAAATGATAAAGAGGCCAAGCATGTACAGTATCTTGAGAAATTGTATCCGAGCGGCACGCGGTGAAATTGCACCTGAGCTCGTATTGAAGGGAGGCAGGGTGATTAATGTATTCACTAGCGAGGTCATCGAAACAGATGTAGCCATCTATGATGGTGTTGTCGTAGGCATCGGTTCATACGAAGGAGGAAAGTTTCTTGACGCAAGGGGACATTACATCTGTCCGGGTTTCATCGACGGTCATTTCCATATCGAAAGCACCATGCTTTCGGCGCCTGAACTTGCAAAGGCTGTTCTTCCTTACGGGACCACCGCAATTGTGGCTGATCCACACGAAATTGCTAATGTCATGGGGCAAAGAGGCATCAACTACATAATTGAGAGCTCCCAAGGGCTCCCGGTGGATTTTTATATCATGCTTCCCTCGTGTGTCCCCGTAACCCACCTGGAAACATCAGGGGCGGAACTGTCCCTCGAAGACCTGATGGTCTTGAAAGACCAGACTCGGGTGCTGGGTCTAGCTGAGATGATGCAATATCCCGGCGTTATAACAGGAGCTGCTACCGTCTTGGAAAAGATTGCCGCTTTCTCCGATATGACAAAGGATGGTCATGCCCCACTTATTTCAGGGAAAGACCTGAATGCTTATATTACAGCTGGTCTTCGCTCTGACCATGAATGTACACAGCTCTCTGAAGCAAGAGAAAAAATCAGACTCGGCATGCACATCATGATCAGGGAAGGAACATTGGCAAAAAATTTAAGAACCCTTCTCCCCATCGTTTCGGCAGCAAACGTGGGTAGATGTTCGCTCGTTACGGATGACCTTCATCCTCATGACCTCCTACATAATGGCCATTTGAATCATGTGATAGACTTAGCCGTACGTGAAGGGCTAGACCCGCTCTTGGCCATCGTCATGGTTACTCAGAGTACGGCCCGATATTTTGGCCTAAGAACTCTTGGCGCCGTCGCACCGGGATACCAGGCGGACATTCTGATACTGTCATCTCTCAGACCAGTGGCCGTTAAGACCGTCATAAAAAAAGGGCGCATTATGTATGACGGGGGACATCTGTCCGCGGAATTTCCCAAACCATCTCTTATGACCTGCCTGTCTCCCATGAACATCAAGGCCTACGGGCCGGATTCGTTTGCCATACCCAAGGAGGGGGAGTTCATCCGCGTAATCAGCCTTATACGGGATCAGATCATTACCAAAGGGAACATCATAAAGGCCCCCGCTGAAGGCGACGTTCTTGTGCCGGATACGAAGCAGGATTTGCTCAAGATTGCCGTTATCGAACGCCACCACGGCACGGGGAACATCGGGCTCGGCATGGTTCGGGGATTCGGGCTAAAGCACGGAGCTCTCGCTTCTTCAGTGGCCCACGACTCACACAACATAATATCTCTAGGATGCAATGACAGGGATCTATATGCATCTGTAAAGGCGGTCGAAGAAATGGGAGGGGGACTCGCCGCTGTCAAGAATGGAGAGGTTCTGGCAAGGTTGCCTCTTCCCATTGCAGGGCTTATGTCTTGCGAGCCGCTCGGTAAGGTGGCTCATGGATGGGAGAAATTGACAAGGGCCGCAAGAAGCTTAGGGTGCCCACTGGAAGAGCCTTTCATGGCGCTCTCGTTCCTGGCGCTGCCCGTCATCCCGGAATTGAAGATGACAGACAGAGGGCTGGTGGACGTAAAAGAATTCAGACACGTGCCTCTCTTTGTATGAGTTGTGTCCACTGCCTTGTAATTATCTTTTCCGATGTCTTATATCCAAGGTCCGGCGTTTCCTATCCCCGTACAAAAATCTGATGTCATCATCTCTTGACGCACTCCCCGGACGTGCCTGAACTTCACGGCTGGTTTAAATATCTTTGATGTCTTTCGTAAATTTCAACCGCCCCTCTTTGATCATGGCTTCCTTATTCTTCATGATCCACGAGACGGTGACTTCGTTTTTTTTCACCCTGAGGAGCTGAACCCCTATGGCTGCCTTCTTCGCTTCGAAGTTTTCGAGATCGAGCTTCCCTCTTTCCTTGAATTTCACTATTACAACGTTTCCGTTGATGTCATAGACACTGTCCGGATAAGGGTTCTTTTCAGAAAGCTGAAAAAGGGCAATACTCATGTCCCGGGAGAAGCTGAGTTTCGGCATGGCGGAGCTAGGCATAAACAGTCCCGTCTCTTCAACCTTCAGGCCTTTTTCTTGGGCGATCTTTGCGAGTGCCTCTCCCTTCTTAAGGCGGTCAAGGATATCCAGCGCGTCCTTCTTGCACATGCGCGCGGACTCTTCTTCCAGGTATTGCTTCTCGACCTCCTTCTCAATCTCAGTGAAGGCCGGGATATGGGCTGGCCTTCTGGCAACGAGCTTGAGAAGGTAATGTGCCTTATCATCCGATACTACATCGCTTATCTCATCTTTTTGAAGGCCGAAGGCGACTCTGGTAAAGTCATGAACCTGCCTGAATTCCTGGGGGGGATTTTTAGCGCTGAAAAAATTTGTACTGTTGACCCTGAATCCGCTCTTCCCTGCGAATTCGTCGAAGTTTTCTTTCTGATAAATCTCGTCGTGGGCCTTCTTGGCCTCTAGGGCGGCCATACGCATAGCATGGCCTTGCTTCAGCGCATCAATGATTCTACCCTTGACTTCTGCAAAAGGAGCGACGGCGCCGCCTTTTTTCATAAACTTATCCTTGTTGCGGTTATAGTAGTCGGTTGCCTCCGCATCAGGTACCGTAACAGAGGATGTGAAGTTATACCCTGGGAATGAGATGTATTTGATCTGAATCTCATCTGGAACGCTGAAAGCATTCTCGTGATCCTTCAGGTAGGACTCCAGATCGGCACGGCGAGGGCTGACCTTCTGCCTGTAGCTCTTCGCCGAAAGGCTCAGATATTGTACGTTAATTTTTTCATTCTGAAGACGGTAAAGATCAAACAATTCTTTGTCTGAAACCTTGACTGAGCTCTGGATGAGGTCTTCCAGTTTTGCCGTTGTTATCAATTTTCGTTGACCATCTTCAAAATCGGCCGGCGTCATCCTGTTCTGACGCAGGAGCTGATTATAGATCCTTTCATCAAAAACGCCGTTCCTTTGAAAGGCGGGAGTGGCAAGGATAGCTCCCTTAATTTCTTCCTCCGAAACCTCTATGCCTAAGTCCTTCGCCTTTTGAAGGATAACTTCTTGGTTAATGATGCTCTCATATGCCTGCTGTTTGAGATTCAGGCTTTTCAAGATGTCATCCGTAAGCGCTCCTTTGTATTGCTCTCTGTAGGCGTCAACAAGTCTTTGGTAACTCTTCTGAAACTCTACGTAGGGGATAACCCTGCCGTCAATAATCGCAATGGCGTCCGCCTTTGCCCTCCAGCGTGTGGAGCCGAAATAAAAGATAAAAACGACAATTACCATTGCCAGTAAAATTTTTACGAGCCAGTTCTTGGCATGTTTTCGCATCAGATCGAGCATGGCATATTTCCTTATTTGTGATATTAGGCACAAACCTGTATTACAGCCGTCCGCAAAATGCAATAGATTTTTAAAAAGTCGTTGATTAGGAAAGCGAAATGCTGTATATGGTTTGCCTTGTGATAGGATTGCAGATGTTATTACCGATACGATAAAAAGGAGGACGGGTCTTGCTGTTTGATTATATTTTAGGAAAATTTTCCAATGATCTTGCCATTGACCTCGGGACGGCCAACACGTTGGTCTATATGAAGGGTAAAGGGATTGTGCTGAATGAACCTTCCGTGGTCGCTGTGTCGAAGGATTCGCGGGGAACAAAGAAGGTCCTTGCTGTCGGCCTGGAAGCAAAAAAGATGTTGGGGCGAACCCCCGGTAATATCGTGGCTATCAGACCCATGAGGGAAGGCGTAATTGCTGATTTTGACATTACGGAAGCCATGCTGAAGCATTTCATACACCGCGTTCACAATCGCAGGGCCTTGGTCCGCCCAAGGATTATTGTCTCCATACCGTCCGGCATTACGCAGGTAGAAAGACGCGCAGTTAGAGAAACTGTAGAATCGGCAGGCGCGAGAGAGATGTATTTCATTGAGGAACCGATGGCTGCCGCCATTGGAGCCGGGCTGCCTATCATGGAACCGACAAGTTCCATGGTGGTGGATATCGGCGGCGGAACCACCGAGGTTGCCGTAATATCCCTTGCGGGCATTGTCTACTCAAAATCTGTGAGGGTAGCCGGCGACAGGATGGATGAAGAAATCGTGCAGTATATGAAGAGAAAATTCAACCTCCTCATAGGTGAGCGATCGGCGGAAATCATCAAGATGACCATCGGATGCGCTTATCCCGATGGAGAATTGCGGAAGCTTGATGTGAAAGGAAGGAATCTAATATCGGGCATTCCCAAGATAGTTGAGATCAATTCTGAAGAAGTGCGAGAAGCCATTATGGAGCCTGTGAGTATCATCATAGACGCAATAAAGGATGCTCTGGACAATGCCCCCCCGGAACTGGCCGGGGATATTGTTGACCGGGGCATCGTTCTAACCGGTGGAGGAGCCTTGTTGACAAATCTCGATCTTCTCATAAAGGAAGAAACAGGACTGCCCATCACCGTAGCCGATGATGCACTGTCGGTTGTGGCCAGGGGTGCTGGTATGGCCCTAGATCATTTAGATGTGCTAAAAGAGGTTACATTTCAAGTATAGTGCCACCGCTTTCGTAATATCCTAATTTTCAAATAGGACCAAGGGTAGGTTACCATTTCGTGTCCAGAAGATGAAATCTATCTCGATTCCCGAAGCACAAATTGCCGACATTGCAGGGCAGACTTGAGGAACAAGTTCCTTGTCGTTGCCACCCATATTTTTACTGTAGAAATATGTTACTTCCCAAGAAACATCAACCATTCATAATAGCATGCCTCTTGGTAATTATCTCTCTCATCATATTATCTTACAGTGTGAAACAGCCTACGAAAGTTGGTTTTTTCAGGGAACTGATCCTGGAAACTACAGCACCCTTAGCGAGTTTGACAACTGCTTCCTTCAAAGATCTTACGGATGTTTGGAAGCGGTATATATTTCTTGTCGGGCTGGAAGATGAAAACAGTCGCCTTAAGAAGGATAACGCTTTGTTGATCCAGGAAATAAACCGATACCGAGAAGGCTACCTCGAGAATATACGCCTGCAAAAACTCCTTGCCCTTAAAGAGAGAACCAACCATCATACGATAGCAGCGATGGTCATCGGTAGGGACCAGACATCAATAATGAAGACGATCTTGATTAACAAGGGAACGTCACATGGCCTGGCGTTGGATCTGCCGGTCATAGCCGACCAGGGGGTTGTGGGTAGAATTGTTGAGACATCCGCCCATGTGTCGAGGGTTCTGCTTCTCATAGACGAAAACAGCAATACCGATGCGCTCATTCAAGAGAACAGGACACAGGGGATTCTGCAAGGGGCCGCTTCCCTCGGATGTTCTCTGAAATATGTCCCGAAAACGGAAACTGTAAGTGTTGGAAACGTAGTCGTTACTTCGGGTCTATCCGGTCTCTTTCCCAAGGGCTTGCTCCTAGGCGTCGTAAAAAAAGTGGAGAAAACAGATAGCGGATTATTTCAGAAGATTGACGTCGCTCCGTTCGTTGATTTTTCGAAGATTGAAGAAGTGATGGTAATTGTGCTCGATAAGAGTGATAATATAGGAAAAAGTAGCCGAGGGAATTAAGATCAGAGCTTTCGCGTCTTGATTGCCCGCGGCTGCGCCATAGGTAACAAGAATTGACCTATTACATATCATTGCCCTTTTTTTCACTGGCGCTCATCGTCTCCCAGATGATCATCGAGAATATTGTCTTCTCCGGGAGAATCGCCGTGGAACTGTCTCTGATACTGGTAATCTACTCGGGATTTCGATTCGATGTGCTGAGAGGAGGAATTCTCAGCTTTGTTCTTGGCTTCATACATGACTGCTTAACATGCTCGTTTTCCGGATTTTATGCGCTCATATACGTTCTTGTATTTTTAATTTCAAAGCTCGCTTCTCTTCGGATCTCGATCGGGAAACCACTCTTAATTATTAGTCTTAGCTTTGTATGTGCCGTGTTTGAAGGCATGATGCTCATCTTGCTTTACCCGTTGTTGTACGGGGGCGGCATTTCCACCCATGCAATTGGGTCTTATATACCACAGATGTTAATTGTCAGCGCCCTTAGCCCTATTTTGTTTAGGGCATTCCATTGGGCAGAGGCGGCATTGAATGGCAGAGAATCACAGCCGGTTAAAGGGACATGAACCCGGCGATTTCAGAAAAAAATTCAAAATAGCATTTGCTATCGTTTCTGTCATGCTAGCTATTCTGATCATGAGGATGTGGCATCTTCAGGTTATCAGAGGAGATGAACTGAGACAGAGATCGGAAAATAATAGTGTACGACTCCGAAAGATCAAGCCGCTGAGAGGGGTAATCCTGGATACGAACGGTCAAGTACTGGTGGATAATCAACCATCGTTTGACATTATTTTCGTGCCCAACCGTAACCGAAATATCAATGAGGTTACATTGAAACTAAAGCAATTATTCGCTGCAAGGTCCCTCACGCTTTCGACAGACTTGCCGCCTCTGGAAAAGAGAGGCTGGTTTCCGCCCGTTAAACTTGAAAAAAATATTTCTATGGAAAAACTTGCCATTGTCGAAACCCATGCCTCTGACCTGCCGGGCATAACCATTGACGTGGTTCCTATCAGACAGTATTTAAATGGAGAAATGGTGGCCCATATAATCGGCTACACCGGTGAGGTAAGCCGGGAAGAGCTGAAAAAAGACATGTCTGGTGATTTCGGCGTCGGCGATATTACGGGCAAGGATGGCCTGGAGAAACAGTTAGATCCGTACCTTAAGGGCAAGAGCGGAGCTGAGCAGGTCGAGGTGAATGTATTGGGTAAAGAGGTTAAAGTAATCGGCAAGATTGAACCTGTCTCCGGATACAATGTTGTTCTTACCATCGATGCTAATCTGCAAAGGGTCGCCTGGGAGGCTCTTCAAGATAAAGCCGGGTCGGTTGTCGTAATTGATCCCCGTGATGGCGCCGTCCTTGCACTGGCAAGTTCGCCGGCCTTTGATCCAAATCTTTTTAACGGAGGAATTTCTGCAGAAGATTGGGATGATCTCGCGAATGACTCGTCACATCCCATGGGAAACAGGGCCATCGCCGGTCAGTATCCGCCCGGTTCCACGTACAAACTCATTGTGGCGGCCGCAGCCCTGGAGGAGGGATTGATCACACCGGATACGACGTTTAACTGCAACGGATCGTTTCAATTCGGCAACAGAACATACAAGTGCTGGCAAAAGCACGGGCACGGTCGGGTCAATCTGCATCGCGCTATCGTCGAATCCTGCGACGTATATTTCTACAATGTGGGCAAATTGGTCGGCGTTGACAAGTTAGCCGAGTATGCCCGTCGATTCGGGTTTGACCAGCCAACAGGAATCGATCTTCCCCGGGAAAAAAGCGGACTCATCCCGACAAAACAGTGGAAACAGCAGAGGTTCAAAGAAGCATGGCAGCTGGGCGAAACCATATCGATCTCAATCGGGCAAGGCTTCAATCTTGTAACACCAATTCAATTGGTGAACGCCTATGCTTCATTAGCCAATGGAGGAACCGTCTACCAGCCCCGGCTTGTGAAGCGCATCGAAACGGCCGATGGCCGCGTCCTGAAGGCATTTGAACCTCAGAAAAAAGGCAGTATAGGTTTGAGCGAGAAGAACATAGAGATCTTGAAATCCGGTTTATGGGGTGTGGTAAATGAAGGCGGCGGAACAGGCCACGCGCTGAAGAGAAAGGAAGAGGATGTCTCCGGAAAAACAGGCACCGCCCAGGTTGTAAGCATGCCGGATAATGAAAAGGGCCACAGACGGAAATTCATTCCTTCAAAACACGGGGATCACGCCCTTTTTGTGTGCTATGCACCGTATGAGAATCCGGAAATAGCCATCGCTGTAATAATGGAGCATGCCGGCCATGGAGGCTCCGCAGCCGCCCCCATAGCAAGAAAGATCATTGACGCCTACTTTGAGCGCAAGAATTCCACAAACAAGAAAAATCAGCCCCCTGTGACTATTAGCCAGAAATCGCCGGCAGGTGTTTATAGATGAAAATCGATCGCCGGCTGCTCCTAAATTTTGATTGGACGCTGCTCTTTCTCATATTGTCGATCAGTCTGGTCGGTCTTTTTAATATCTATAGCGCCGGTTACAGTCTTGACAATTTCAGGCAGGAGACCCTTTATCTAAAACAGGCGCAATGGATTGTAATCGGGCTTGTAATAATGGGGATCATCATATGTTTTGATTACAGATTCATCTCTCGATTCGCCTATGTAATCTATGCCGTCTCTGTACTCCTGCTGATCCTGGTTTCACTGTACGGATATGCTACCCACGGCTCTCAGCGGTGGATCATCTTGGGAGGATTTTTCTTCCAGCCTTCAGAGCTGGTAAAGCTCTCCATCATTATCGTCCTCGCAAGATATTTTGACGATCATATCATCGAAAGAAGCTACAAGTTAAAGGAGCTCTATATACCCTTCCTTATCGTAGTGATCCCTTTTCTTTTCATCTTGAAACAGCCTGATCTCGGCACCGCATTGATCCTTATCTTCCTTATTCTATCGATAACCTTTTTCATAGGCATAGAATGGAAATCGCTGCTCATCGCCTGTGCCGGAGGTATCATACTGATACCTATGTCCTGGCTTTTCTTGAAGGACTATCAAAAGGAAAGGATCATGACATTCTTCAATCCGGAGAATGATCCCTTAGGATCGGGTTATCATATTCTTCAATCCATAATTGCCGTCGGTTCTGGAGGTATCGTCGGAAAAGGTTATATGAAGGGCACCCAAACGCAGTTGAAATTCTTGCCGGTTCAGCAAACAGATTTTGTTTTCTCCGTTTTTGCCGAGGAGTGGGGCTTTATCGGAGGAGTCATCCTTGTTGCCTTATTTCTTGTACTCATACTCTGGTGTTTGAAAATAGCCTTGCGTTCGAGGGATCTCTTGGGGATGCTCATATCCTTCGGCATAACAATGCTTGTCTTCTGGGAAGTATTCATTAATATCGGGATGGTGTTGGGCATGCTTCCCGTTGTCGGCATCCCGCTGCCTTTCTTGAGCTATGGAGGCTCGTCAATGGTTGTCCTCATGGCAGCCATGGGATTGTTGTTGAATGTGAGCATGAGAAGGTTTATCCTCTATCCATAATGTACGCGGGACGGTGAAACGTATACGCCATTTGTCCTGATTGCATTGAAGTCATCAGGACGGGAAGACGCTAAAGACTGGGGGCAGGCGATGTTTAACAAAAAGAAAAAAGATGAAGAAATCAAAGCCTTTCTTGGAAAAGGCGCAGAATTTACGGGAAAGTTGATATTCACTGGAGCCGTTCGCATAGACGGTGACTTCAACGGCGAGATATTCGGGGACGGAACCCTAGTCATCGGTGATGGCGCTCACATAGAAGCGGATATAAATGTCGCAAGCGTCATAATCAGCGGCGATTTCCATGGCCAGATTGAATGCAAAGAAAGGATTGAGATTTATCCTCCGGGGAGAGTCCTGGGAAATGTAAAAGCGCCGCTATTCATAATAAAGGAAGGCGCCATCTTCGAAGGAACGTCGAGGATGGACAGCAGCAAGTCGGAAAAGTGCAAAGTCAACAGCAAATCCAAAGCATTAAATGTGGAAGAGTGACATCCCCGTCGGACAAAACCGCATTCACCCAAAAAGTGCTTGACATTAAGTCACGGTTGTGATTAGAAGACCGCGATTTTTACACGCATCTTTGGGGGTTCTTGAGGTTACTCGTGTACGTAGTTCATATCGCTTTATTTCAGGAAACAATTCTCAAAAAAAGAACCGTCATAAGCTTTTGGGGATCAGAAAAAGGCTAAACTAAAAAGGCCGAGTGGCAGGAGCCTGTCATTTCAACGGTTTTTTTGAACTTCAACGCAATTCTATTGTGAGGCAAAATAGTGATCAGCATCGATTATACAATGTTAATCCAGATGGCTAATTTCCTTATCTTGATCGTCGTCCTGAATTTTCTCCTCTACAAGCCGATCTTGGGCATAATGGACAGAAGAAAGAAACAAGCGCAGGATACGGAGGAAGAGATAAAGCGCCTCAATCAATCCGTTGAGGAAAGAATGGCGGCCTATGAGGAGAAGCTTCGTCAGGCAAAGACGGATGCTTTGGAGAAAAAGACTGAGATTATCAAGGAAGGGGCCGAGAAGGCAAAAGGCCTCATCGAAGCAGCAAGAAGTGAAATCCCCGGCATGATGGAAGAGTTCCATGGTGAGATGAACAAGGAAGTCTCAGAGGCCAGAGGCATTCTGACCGGCCAGTCCCGGAACATATCGCTTGAGATTGCCGAGAAATTGTTGGGAAGGAGTCTCCGATGATGAAAAGGTTTTCGGAGGAATTATTTGGAAGATCTTATTTACGCTATTTGCTTTTATCAATCATACCCGTTGTTTTCACCTGCGCAGTTGCCTTCGCCTCGGAAGGTGAAGGCCACGAAGACAATATGAAGCTCTGGATTGATTTTGCCTGGAGGATATTTGACTTTGCCCTTCTGGTTGGGTTCCTCTACTGGGTGGCTGCAAAAAAAATCAAAGAGTTCTTCGTCGACAGGCGAGGCAATATCAAACACGGCATGGAAGAGAAATTAACTGAAAAAGAAGAAACAGAGAAGAAATTCAAGGAATATTCCTCGAGGCTTGATAAGGCGACTGAGGAAATAAAGAATATCTTCGAGATGATCAAAGCCCAAGGGCTGACAGAGAAGGAAAAGATAATCGAGGACGCCAAGAAGGCAGCCGCGAAGATGATAGAAGATACACAGGTGAGAATGGAACAGGAGCTTAAGGCTGCCAGAAATCAGCTAAGGGCGGACGCCGCAGCACTCTCCGTATCAATGGCCGAAGAGCTTCTGAAGAAGAATATAACGCCGGAGCTTCACGAGAATATGGTGAAAGAATATCTAGATAAGGTGGTGAAAAAACATTGAGCAGCAGCAATATCGCAAAGCGTTATGCACGGGCGTTTTTTGACATAGCCAGGGAAGATAGACTTTACGAGAAGTACTACAACGAATTGGCGCTCTTTTCTTCCATCGTCAAAGAAAATAAGGATTTGCAGGAATTATTGCTGAACCCCGTATTTGATCAGGAGGAAAAACGAGCCGTTGTGGATTCGCTTCTCGCCAAGATCAATATATCGAATGTAACGGCAAATTTCCTGAAGCTCCTCGTGGACAAGCGAAGGATAGGCATTCTTCCCGATATAGAAAGCTGTTACCGGAAATTTATGGATGATGCCTTGAAGAAGATCACGGTTGATGTCAAGACGGCCTTCCCTTTATCCGCTGAACTTTCCGAGAAGCTGCAGAAACGCATGGAAGAAATAACGGGCAGAAGAGTGGAGATTGCCGTTTCGGAAGATGCATCATTGCTGGGTGGCATTGTCGTAGGCGTGGGGGATACGATGTATGATGGAAGCGTTAGAACTCAATTGCACAATATCAGGAATCTCTTAGGGGAGGAAATATAGAGCATGGAGAAAATCAGGGCAGAAGAAATTAGCGAAATCATCTCCAAACAGATCAGAGACTATGAAAAAAAGCTGGATGTAAGCGAAGTAGGAACGGTCCTGTCGGTGGGAGACGGTATCGCCAGGGTTTACGGCGTGGAAAATGCGATGGCCATGGAATTGCTGGAGTTCCCGGGAGGGATCCTCGGCATGGTCCTCAACCTGGAAACTGACAATGTGGGTGTCGCCATCCTGGGTGAGGTCACCCATATTAAAGAGGGTGACATTGTAAAGAGAACGGGCAGGATCGCCCAAGTCCCCGTGGGGGAGGCGGTACTCGGACGTGTCATCGATGCCACCGGTGCGCCGATTGACGGCAAGGGCCCCATTGAGGCCACTGAGTTTCGCAGGATAGAGATGATCGCCCCCGGGGTCGTTCAACGCCAGCCCGTCAATACGCCCATGTACACAGGCATTAAAGCAATCGACGCCATGACACCTATCGGACGGGGCCAGAGAGAGCTTATCATCGGCGACAGGCAGATCGGCAAGACCGCAATCTGCGTGGACTCCATCATCAGACAGAAGGATACCGGCGTCAAGTGCATCTATGTCGCGATCGGCCAGAAGAAATCAACAGTTGCCCAGGTGGTCGAAAACCTCCGCAAAAACGACGCTATGGCTTATACTTGTGTCATCGCGGCATGCGCCAGCGACCCGGCGACCCTGCAATACATCGCAGCCTATTCCGGGTGCAGCATCGGCGAATATTTCCGGGACAGAAAACAGGATGCCTTGATCATCTACGATGACCTCTCCAAACAGGCCGTTGCTTACCGCCAGATCTCGCTGCTTCTGAGAAGACCTCCCGGACGTGAGGCCTTCCCGGGAGACATTTTCTATAACCACTCCCGATTGCTCGAACGCGCTGCGCGCGTAAGCGAGGACCTCGGAGGCGGATCCCTTACAGCGCTGCCCATAATTGAGACGCAGGCGGGCGATGTCTCTGCATACATTCCTACAAACGTTATTTCCATCACGGATGGTCAGGTATATCTCGAACCGAGCCTGTTCTTCTCCGGCATCCGACCAGCAATTAACGTCGGTCTGTCGGTTTCGCGTGTCGGTGGCGCAGCCCAGGTCAAGGCCATGAAACAGGTCGCAGGAAGACTGAAACTTGAGCTCGCCCAGTATCGTGAACTGGCCGCGTTCGCCCAGTTCGGAAGCGATCTCGACAAGGCGACGCAGGCGCAGCTGGAAAGAGGCGTGCGTCTGGTGGAAGTATTAAAACAGCCCCAGTTCCAACCCAGGTCTCTATCACAGCAGGTTGCCATCCTGTTTGCAGGCACAAGGGGCTTTCTGGACAAATACCCTGTAGATAAACTGAAAGAATACGAGCCGCAGCTCCTGGGTTTCATCGCCAGCAAGTATCCAGAGGTGAACCGGGAGATTGATGAGAAAAGGGAGATCGGAGCTGACCTCGAGAAAAAGATGAAAGACGTATTGACAGAGTTTGAAACTGTTTTCGTCACGGCATAAAGAACCGGAAGACTTCTCAAGAAAGAGAGCACGTAGAGAGAAAAGGGATCGTTAATGGCTTCATTAAAGGACATTAGAAGAAAGATTGTCGCAGTTTCGAAAACGAAGCAAATCACCAAGGCGATGAACATGGTGGCTGCCTCGAAACTGAAAGCTGCCCAGTTGAGGATGGAGAATTTTCGTCCTTATGCACTAAGGTTCATGGATGTTCTCACCAGCCTGGCACTCCGTGTAGACCCTGAAACCCACCCCCTGCTTGCTGTCAGGGACCCGAAAAGAATAAGGGTTATCATCATGACCTCTGACAGAGGCTTGTGCGGAGGATTCAATACCAATTTGATCAAGGCCGCAGAGAGATTCGTCCGGGAGAAGGTCGGCGAAGGCAAAGAGGTGCAATTGATTGCCGTCGGAAGAAAAGGAAGAGATTATTTCAGGAAGAAAGTGCAGCTGGCTAAAGACTGGTCCGACGTCTTCGGCAAATTCGATATAACCTTGGCCGTAAAAATTTCCGACGAGATAATTCCTCCATTCATGCAGGCGGAGTATGACGAACTGTACGTCATATACAACGAATTCAGGAATATAGCCGTACAGAGGCCCGCTGTCGTGAGGCTCTTCCCCCTGCCCCCCATAGGAAAAGACGAAGATATAGAGCCTACGGCAAGAATTGATTACATCTATGAACCCTCGGATGAAATCCTTCTGGGAAAGCTTCTTCCCATGTACGTTCATGTTCTGATCTTCCGGGCCCTCCTGGAGACATCCGCCGGCGAGAACGGCGCACGGATGGTCGCCATGGACAACGCCACAAAGAATTGCGAGGAGATGATCCAGAGCCTTACGTTGAAAATGAACAAAGCGAGACAGGCAACCATTACGGCCGAGCTGATGGATATTGTCGGCGGTACGGAAGCCCTGTCGAAGAGCTGATAAACTAGTTATTATAGATTAAGGAGACAGGTATGAATATAGGAACGGTTGTGCAGGTAATAGGACCGGTAGTCGATGTGGCGTTTGATGAAGGAAAGCTTCCGGAGATCTTAAACGCTATCACTATCACCAACCCGACGATTGACGACAAGGAAGACAATCTGATTGTTGAGGTTGCCCAGCATCTGGGTGACAACGTCGTCAGATGCATCGCTATGGACATCACAGATGGCCTTGTCAGGGGCATGCAGGCGAGGGATGTCGGCACACCTATAAAGGCCCCCGTTGGCCCCGAATGTCTGGGTAGGATTCTGAACGTTGTCGGCAGGCCAGTCGACGGTCTGGGGCCCGTAGTCGCAAAAACTTACTCCCCGATCCACAGGGAAGCCCCGTCGTTCATTGAACAGGACACATCGGTCCACGTTCTGGAAACCGGCGTTAAGGTCATCGACCTTCTCGTTCCCTTCCCCAGAGGCGGAAAGATGGGGATGTTTGGCGGCGCTGGCGTCGGCAAGACCGTCGTCATGATGGAGATGATCAACAATATCGCCATGCACCACGGCGGTATTTCCGTGTTTGCAGGCGTCGGCGAAAGGACGCGTGAAGGTAACGACCTTTACCTCGAAATGAAACAGTCGGGCGTTATCAAGCAGGCCGCCTTGATCTATGGCCAGATGACGGAACCCCCGGGAGCTAGGGCGAGGGTGGCCCTCACCGCTCTTACGGCGGCGGAATATTTCAGGGACATTGAAGGGCAGGACGTGCTTCTCTTCGTAGACAACATATTCCGGTTTACGCAGGCTGGTTCAGAGGTCTCGGCCCTTCTCGGCCGCATGCCTTCAGCGGTCGGTTATCAGCCGACACTGGCCACGGACCTGGGAGCGCTGCAGGAGCGGATCACCTCCACCACGAAGGGGTCTATCACCGCCGTTCAATGCGTATACGTGCCCGCAGACGACCTTACAGACCCGGCACCGGCAACGACCTTTGCACATCTTGACGGTACGGTCGTTTTGTCGAGGCCGCTTACGGAACTCGGAATTTATCCCGCCGTGGATCCCCTTGATTCATCATCCCGTATTCTTGATCCGATTGTCTTAGGCGTTGAGCACTATCAGGTCGCCCGACAGGTGCAGGTGACTTTGCAGAAGTATAAGGACCTGCAGGACATCATCGCCATCCTGGGCATGGACGAACTGTCCGAAGATGATAAGCTGACGGTCAGCAGGGCGAGGAAGATCCAGAGATTCCTGTCCCAGCCATTCTTCGTAGCCGCTCAGTTCACCGGCAGGGAAGGCAAATTCGTCTCCGTTGCCGAAACAGTGAGAGGGTTCAAGGAGATCCTGGAAGGAAAACACGACGAACTGCCCGAGCAGGCATTCTACATGGTTGGCGGTATAGATGAGGTTGTAGAAGCGGCAAAGAAGATGGCAGAGTAATGAGGCCGGAGGATTCTACATGGCTGACGAATTGATGTTGGAAATTGTTACCCCAGAAAAAATGGCCTTCAGCGGCAAGATAGAAGAAGTTACAATACCGGGTTCCGAGGGTGAGTTCGGTGTGCTCCGGGGCCATGCAGCCCTTCTGAGTGCGATTGACATCGGTGAGTTAAATTTCACGAAGGACGGCAAGAAAACATACTACGCCGTCAATACCGGCTACACTGAAGTCACCACGAGCAAGGTTACTATCCTCGTGGAAACTGCGGAAAGGGCAGACTTGATCGACAAAGAACGGGCAAAGAAGGCAAAAGACAATGCAGAAACAACGCTGTCCAAGCTAGCCAAGGAAGATGTGGAATACGAACTGATGAGAGCAGCCTTGGCCAGGGCGATTACCAGGATCAGCGTAGCCGATAAGCACGCTTAGAGCACAAATACACAAACGTGAAGAAAGCCAGGGGTTGAGATTTGCACTCCTGGCTTTCTTGTTTCTACAATGCCTGCGCTATGACTTTTTCCCTACAACACAGATATCCGCTACCTCAAATTCACGCGTGCCACCCGGGGTCTTAACGATGACTTCATCACCGGCACTCTTCCCGATCAGCGCCTTTCCTATAGGTGAGGTCACGGAAATCTTATTCTCTTTGAGATCTGACTCGAAGGGACCCACAAGCTGATAGGTTATGCGGCTCCCCGTATTCGTGTCTTCCAAAGTGACAATCGATCCAAAAACAATCTTGTCCGCTGTTAAACCATCGATGCTCACAACATATGACGCGGCGAGATTATTTTCGAGCTCCGCAATCCTGCCCTGCAAAAAAGACTGCCTTTCCTTGGCCGCGGCAAATTCTGCGTTCTCCGTTATGTCTCCGTGCGCCCTGGCCACTTCGATGTCCCGGATATTTTCGGGCAGCGAAACTGTCTTTATATATTCCAGTTCCTTCTTCAATTTTTCATATCCGGCTTTCGTAATCGGTATTTTTGCCATATATTCTCCCTGATCATGTGCGTGCGTGTATGCCCCAAGATCATAAACCATAAAAACAGAAGTTGACTTCTAATAGAGAAATAGACCGGTGTCAAGGAAGATTTACCATGAAGATTTACCATGCCCTGCGCAGGGGATTGGAGGGGTCTTGCTATGTCCTCACAAGTGTGTTAAAAAGAAAGTTCTTTAATTTAATACAGAAATCTGCAGATGAATAACGGACCCCATGATTGACAGATATAACAGGGAGATTAATTATCTCAGGGTTTCCATCACCGACAGGTGCAATCTTCGCTGCAGCTATTGCATGCCGAAGGAAGGCGTTTCCCTCATAGGGCATGATGATGTCCTGAGATACGAAGAAATATTACGGATCATCCGTATAGCTGCAGGCATAGGCATAAGCAAAGTCAGGGTCACAGGAGGCGAGCCCTTGGTCAGGCGCGGCGCCTGCGATTTTATTGCTGCGCTCTCGGCGACGGAAGGTCTCAGCGACATCAGCCTCACGACGAACGGGATTCTGCTCGCGGACTTTGCAGCTAAACTTTTTACCGCAGGCGTAAAAAGGATTAATATCAGCCTTGATTCCCTCAATGCCGAAAAGTACGCCCAGATTACCAGGGGAGGAGACCTCAGCGCCGTGCTCACGGGAATCGATGAAGTCCACAGGGTCGGGTTCTCGCCTATCAAGATTAATATTGTGGCGATTAAGGGATTTAACGAAGACGAGATCATGGATTTCGCCGAGCTCAGCCTTCGCAAACCTTACCAGGTTAGATTTATTGAGCTCATGGATGTTGGGCGCCCTGCCCTCGATTACAGCAGCCGCTATCTTTCCAACACTATTGTCAAGGAATTAATCGGCAGGCATTACCTTCTTGAACGCGCCAACGGCACAAGAACCAAAATGGATGGCCCCGCAGAGATATACAGGATCGCAGGCGCCGCCGGAGAAATCGGCTTCATAAGCCCTTTGAGTCAGCAATTCTGTCATTCATGCAACCGCCTGAGGCTCACTGCGAACGGCCAACTTCGGGCGTGCCTGCTCTCGAATGAACATATCGATCTGAGAGGCCCGCTGCGCAACGGCTGCGGTGATACGGATCTATCGGAACTCATCAAGGGGGCCATTGCGAAAAAACCCATTCAGCACGCTCACGCCTGTGATGAAGGCCGACATATAAAGAAGTGTATGAAAGACATGTCTTCCATAGGCGGCTGAAATGCAATGAAGGAATCTAGCGCGAGAGAATAAAGCACGCCCCCTGACCTCATCGCGTCTCCCAGTCAATGTCCCGTTCGTTGTATGTCCGCGCCAGAATTTCCCGGACCCTCTCCAAATCTTTTGCAGGAACCAGGATTTCTACTTTGCCGAGGCCGTCAATCGTTATCGCGTAGATCGCTCCCACTGCTTCGTATTTCAATTTTGCAGGTATGCCTTCCGTCGTGAGTCTCCCCAAGATAATATTGGCATTTGTCATTCCCGAGGCCGTGCAGGCCACTTCCCATTTTTCCTCATCCATAGAACCGTTCCTTTAACTCCGCCGCAATGACATCAGGCACATAATTCTTGACCATCATACTCCCAAGATATGAATTTTATTACACAACATGCATCAGTGCGACCGTTACTTATCTTATACCATATCCGTTTCCTACAAGAAAGCGTCATTTCCGGAATTGACTGCGAAAATACTATATGTTGTGGTCAAAAATTTCAGGATACATTTAGTTGTATTTTTTCTTTACAAGGGCTGTTTCTTCTGTTAGTATTCGCTACACCCGATGAGGGTTGGCTTGATTTAACCCCGGGCGCGTGCTCGGGGGGAAGAGTTTTCGTTATAATCTCAGTAGGAAAGAAAAAAATGAGGCTTAAGAGACTTGAAATAGCCGGCTTTAAATCATTCCGGGATAAGGTCGTCCTCGATTTCGCGAAGGGGATCTCCGCAGTCGTCGGACCCAACGGGTGCGGCAAGAGCAATATTGTTGATGCCATCCGCTGGGCAATGGGTGAACAGCGCATCAAGACCCTGCGCGGGAAGAAGATGGACGATGTCATCTTCCACGGCGCCGAGAACGCGGCCCCCATCGGGATGAGCGAAGTATCGATGATCCTGGACAGCAACGGGCGGAAATTCCCGGGGGAATATGTGGAATGCAGTGAGGTCACGATTTCGCGGCGGCTCTTCAGGGACGGCGAAAGCGAATACACCATCAACAAGGTGCCCTGTCGGCTCATCGATGTCCGAGACTTCCTCATGGGTACGGGGCTCGGCGTCAGAACCTACTCCCTCGTTGAGCAGAACAGCGTTGCCAATCTCGTGGAAGCAAAACCCGAAGACAGAAGACAGTTCATCGAAGATGCTGCGGGTATATCGAAATATAAGGCCAGAAAAGAATCGGCGATGCGCAAGATGGAGGCGACAAAGCAGAACATCCTCCGCTTGAATGATATTATCAGAGAGGTAAAATCACAGCTCAATGCCGTATCGCGGCAAGCTAAAAGGGCGGAGCAATACAAGGCGCTCAAGAAGGAAGTGAAAGAGGCGGAGCTGATCCTCGCCCTCCATACATATGCAGACCTATCCGGGCAGAAGGAAACCCTGGGGCAGTCGCGCCACGTCCTTAACAAGAGGGACATGGAAATAACGGCCGGCCTGAAAGAACTAGAAGCCTCGATCGAAGGCTTGAAGGCAGAGGTGCTGGAAAACGAGGCCTCCGTTTCCGAACATCAGGAAAGGCTCTACGACATCAGAAACTCGATCAACATAAAGGAACAGGGGATCGAACATCTCAAGGGTAAGATAAAAGACATCACCTCGCAGAAACAGAAAAACACGGCCGATTTGGAGATGCTGCGCGCGAGAGAGAAGAACCTGGCAGACGAGCTGGAAACCCTCGCCATAATGGCAGACGAATCCGGCGTGGAGATTGAGAACGTAAGAGACAATGTCCTCCAAAACCAGACGAGCCTTGAAGAATTCAAGACGGCGGCCAAATCGCTTCACTCGGAACTTGAGGAAAAGAAGATCGAGTTTTTCGAGATAGCAACGGAAAAGGCGAAAGCGAAAAACACGCTTATCGGTCTTGGAAAGGGCATCGAGGATATCCGGAAGAGAAAAGAGAGGGACGTTAGAGAAGCAGACGAAAACAGAGAGATGCTTGCGAGAACTCGCGAAAGTCTTGATTCCCTGATTGCGGCCCTGAAGACTGATGAAGGCGCGCTGGAAAATCTCACGGATAGCGCCGGCATGACCTCCGATGAACTAGAACGGGCGAAAAATGATCTGCAACTGATAGACGAGCGTATCTCGGAGACGAAGGATGAAGCGGGGAGAAAGTCTTCGCGCCTTGGCTCCTTGAGAGAGTTGCAGGAGAGCTACGCCTGGTGCTCTGACGGCACGAAGTCGATAATGCAGGCAAAAAAAGTGGCGAGCCCGGACATGCTCCCCGGTGAAACCTGTCTGGGGCTCGTTGCGGATGTTCTTGACGTGCCGCGTGAATATGAAACGGCGGTTGAGTCCGTCCTGGGAGAAAAGCTCCAGTACATGGTCGTCAGAAGCCAAAGAGACGGCATGCTGGCCATCGACTATCTAAAGAGCTCTTCTTCAGGGAGGGGAACCTTCGTCCCCCTTGAAGTCAGAAATCACAATTATGGATCTGCGGCGGAGTATCTCAAGGATGCGTTGAGGTTGATCGACGTAGTCAATGTTCATCAGGGCTTCGAGAAAATTGCCGACTACCTCTTGGGTGACGTCCTCTTGATACCAAACCTCAACAGCGGTGTTTCCCTCTGGGAACGAAACGGTTTCAGAGGCACCTTCGTCACATCGGATGGCGACATCATAAACCCGCAGGGTGTGCTGACGGGAGGAAGCAAGACGAACGGCGACAAGAGCCTGCTTAAGACCAAGCGTGAGATAACCGAACTGGAAGAAGAAGTGGATCAGTTAAATGTCTCGCTTGCAGAGGACGCTGAAAAGAAAAGGGATGCGGCATCCCTCATACTGCAATGGGAAGAAGAACTGCTGCAGTTGAGGTCGGAGATCCGCGATCTCGAGCTCCTGGTCAACGGCAAGCAGAAAGACGTCGAGAGATTTGAGGCCGAGACAAGAGGGATCGAGCAGAGAATAAAAGTCCTCGATTTCAATTGTGAGAATCATCGGGCGGAAGAAGCGGCCGCTTTCGAAGAATGCTCCGCCATAGAACGGCGGATCATTTCCTCCGAGGCCCAGGAAGAGTCTGTGAATGCCGCCATGTCCGCTCTTCAGGAAAAGCTGGAAGCGCTGAAGGTGAAGGTGGAAGAGCGGGAAGAACATCTCACGGCGGAGAAAATTCAACTTGCTTCTCTCGAAGAAAAGAGGAATGCCGACCTCAAAACCATAGAGAGGCTGGAGGCCGACAAGGCGGACACCTCCCATGAAATAGATGTCAGGACAGAGGAGCTTGGGCTGAGCGATCAGGAGATTGAAGATGTGACCGGTCAAATCTCAACCGAACAGGGTCTGCTCGAGCGCCTGTACTCGGATCATGAGAGTGTTGAAGGCACCCTCACGGAGATGAGGCTCTCACAGCAGGAGCGGGAGACTCTGTTGAGGAACAGGGAGACGGAACTCAGGGAAGTCAAGAAGTCCCATGACCAGGCAGTAAAGGAAACGAATGATCTGGAGATAGCGTACCGCGAGGTCACCTTCCAGGCAGACGCCCTACGGCAGGGCATGCAGGAGAAATACTGCGTCGATCTCCTAACTCTCGTCCCTGAATTCCAGCGGCTTGATGAATCGGTTCTCGAAGAGCTGACCGCCAAGCTGAATAAGGACAGGCAGTTTGTGGAGAACTTCGGCGAAGTGAATCTGCTGGCGCTGAGCGAATTTGAAGAGCTCAAAGGGCGCTACGAATTCCTCACGAGGCAGGTCGGTGATTTGAATGCCTCCCTTAATTCACTCCAGGCGACCATTACGAAAATAAATGTCGAATCCAGAAAGCGCTTTGCAGAGACCTTTGAAGCGGTCAACGGATGTTTCAAGGAAATATTTGCGAGGATATTCCCGGGCGGCAAAGGCGAACTGAAACTGACGGATGCCGAAGATATACTAGAGACGGGCGTGGACATCGATATCGTCATTCCCGGAAAACGCGCGCAGAGTGTCAGCTTGCTTTCGGGTGGGGAGAAGTCTCTCGCCGCCATAGCCCTGATTTTCGCTATTCTCATGTACCGTCCTGTTCCCTTCCTGGTTTTAGATGAGGTGGACGCAGCGCTCGACGATGCGAACATAAACCTGTTTAACAACCTCGTTAAGGACATCTCGTCAAACTCCCAGATAATCATGGTTACCCACAATAAGAAGTCCATGGAGGTCGCGGAATATCTGTTCGGCATCACCATGCAGAAGCAGGGTATTTCCACCATGGTATCCGTGGCCCTGAACTAAACGCTGTAAAATGCCAATAGAGTTTGTCACTGAACGGCAGTAAGTCAATTGAGTGACCTTCTTCTTACTGACAGATAAACCCAAAACTGAAATCACTTTGCGGGGATTGGATTCGGTGCAATCTAGGTGTTAGATTGCTCACAAGTTTTAAAGCCCTCTTTACTATAGGGCTTTTTCCAACTCGGTTTGGAGCTTAAATATTTAGGAAAATGTGCGAACTCTTTAAAATACCGGTTTCCCCCCTACGATATTGTTTTCTTCTTGAAAACAGCATGAAAAGTCGAAGACAGAATCTGCTGGGCTTCAAATACAAAGTCGCAGGTGGTTCTGGCAGAGCAGCTCGTTGAATGCAAGATGAAACATGCTATGCCACGCAGCTTATTCCCCACGCATGCAGCCTGCAGCTGCCTTCCTGTAGTCAAGCGTTAGGTAATTTAGACTGGCACTCGCCCTTTCAAACAGTAATCCTTACCGACTGCTATCTATAAGAGAATATACATTGCAGTGTACAACACTTTCTGCTACACGATATATTCCTTCCACCTCATATATGAATAAATAGATATTCATAGACACCGAGGCGGTTGTTTAGCTCCCAGGTCTCTGAGACAGAGACTATCCATGAAGAAACTCAAATCCAAATCGAACAAGAATGCCGGCCCGCGTGTACGGGTGAAAAAACGTATGCCTAAGTCCGCGGAGAGCATTGATGATAGATCTCCCATTGAAATGAAGAAAGTTCTCCATGAACTGCAAGTCCATCAGGTAGAACTGGAGACGCAAAATGAGCAATTACGACAAGCGCAGATAGAAGCAACAGAGGCGCGCAAGAAGTCTACCGACCTTTACGACTTTGCCCCTGTCGGGTATTTCACCTTCGATAAAAAGGGACATATCGTTGAGACGAATGTCACAGGCGCTTCTCTGCTCGGCTCAGAGAAACGATCCCTGACGGGACAACCGTTCCATCGTTTTGTCACGCCTCAACATTTCAGTATCTTCCAGTCCCATCTTCAGATGGTTCTTGAAATTCAAAGCAAACAAATCTGCAAACTGAAACTTACCCGAAAGGATGGCAGTCTGTTTGATGCCCTGGTTGAGACCGTAATAATGACAGATAGAAAAGGTAAAAAAATCGATCACTACATGTCTTGTGTTTCTGACATCACAGAGATTGTAAAGAAAGAGGAGGCGTTGCGGAGGAGCGAAGAAAGGTTCCGGCAGTTGGCGGACTCAACCTTTGAAGGGTTACTAATACATGACAAGGGTATAATTCTGGATGTTAATCAAGCGCTAACGCGGTTGACTGGGTATGATTATGAAGAAGCAATCGGACAGAATGTATTCACCTTTATAGCACGAGAATCAAAGGGAGATGTGCTGCAAAGACTACAGAACCCTTCCGCCGCTACTTTTAAGATAGCTTTAATGAAGAAGGATGGAACTACTTGTTTAGTAGAGGGCGCGGCAAGGGATATTACTTACCAGGGAAAAACGGCAAGGGTTGTTGCCTTCCGTGATATTACCGAACGCAAGAGGGCTGATGAGGCGCTGCGCGAGAGCGAGCAGCGTTATCGCCACATTGTGGAAGACAGCACGGAGTTTGTTTGTCGTGGGAATGCAGACGGAACGCTTACCTTCATCAATGAAGCCCTATGCCGATATATGGGCATGAGTCGTGAAGAATTGTTAGGAAGGAATGTCGCAGAATTCATTCCAGATGTAGACCGCAAGGCGCTTTTTACATTCCTTCGATCATTAACTGCCCGGAAGCAGACAGAGGATATTGAACAAAGAGTGTTAATGCCAAGCGGTGACATACGCTGGCATTTATGGACAGTTTCGGCAGTATATGACAAAGGAGGCCGTTTCATTGAGTTTCAGGGCACAGGACGTGACGTCACGGAGCGCAAACGTGCAGAGTCAGAATTGGACAAGACGCGGGACATGCTCTCCGAGGGCCAGAAGATCGCGCATGTGGGCACTTTTGAGTATATTGTAGATACTAAGGCAACAATTTGGTCCGAGGAGCAGTACCGCATTCACGGGCTCGACCCTTCGGGGCCATCGCCCGCATATGACATCCTGCTGGCGGAAAACATACATCCTGACGATGCAGCCCTGCTTCATCAGACCTTTACAGCCGCGATGCAAAGCAGCTCGATCTTCGAGCTTGAGCATAGGATTGTACGTCCCGATGGCAGCGTGCGGTGGGTGCAGGACCGCGCACATCCACGCTTTGACCAAAATGGCAAGCTCGTCCGGTATATAGGGGCGACGCTGGATATCACGGAACGCAAGCAGGCAGAAGAATCACTCAGAACACATGCAGCAAGGCTTGAAGCCGCCAACAAGGAGCTCGAGAGCTTCAGTTACTCCGTATCCCATGACCTTCGTGCACCGCTCCGTGCCATTGACGGGTATGCACGCATGCTTCTGAAGAAGCATGGGCATGAATTTGACGAAGATTCGATGCGTAAGTTCAATGTCATAAGATCAAGCGCCCATATGATGGGCCAGCTCATAGACGATCTTCTCACATTGTCCCGCCTGGGCAGGAAGGAAATATCCATGTCGAAGATAGACATGGGAGTCCTAATCGCCGATGTATGGAAAGAACTGCAAGCCGATACCCCGGACAGGAAGATCAATCTCACAGTTAACCGCATGCCTTCGGGATATGGAGACAGGGCACTCATCAAGCAGGTGTATATGAATCTTCTTTCCAATGCGGTCAAATTCACTAAATTTCGTGATACCGCGCTTATAGAGGTGGGTGGTCATGTCGATGGGAATGACGACGTATATTATGTCAAGGATAACGGTGTCGGCTTCGATATGGCTTATTATGACAAACTGTTCGGTGTTTTTCAGCGCCTCCATAAGGCCGATGAATTTGAGGGCACGGGTATTGGTTTGGCGACTGTACAGCGCATGATAAACAGGCATGGCGGGCGGGTATGGGCGGAAGGAAAAGTGGATGAGGGAGCTACGTTCTATTTTTCACTGCCTCCTCCACAAACACACTGAGTATCTGTAACACCTTTATCCGCACAAATAGTCAAAATGATGTGATGAATACGTGCTTTGGCGCGTAGCCGCAACAGACGCTCTTTTCCTAGGCAGAGACAAATGCTTTCAACCGGTAATACTCAGCTTTTTCGTAGCGAGGATTACGTATAGGTGTTAGCGATAATCCCAACAGGACTTAATTGGACACTCACTATCAAGTCAGGTCATATAAATAAATTGTCACTTTATCGGCAGGTTAGCATTAGTGACAAACTCTATTGGCATTTGGGGTTTGCTAACCTGTTGATTTTCTTCATCCCAGAGTGACAAACTCTATTGGCAGTTAGCAACGCCGCTTTCCGCATTCCATCCTTTACATCTCCGAATGAAAATTGTTATACATTGATTACGCCACTCCTTTTTGCCCGTTTACGAACGAGGGAATAAGGTGCTTTTTTCAGAATTTTAGTAACGGATGGATAAATGGGAAGCGATATCGAAAGTAAAGGTTTTTTTGAAAGACTGAAGGTAGGCCTTACCCGGACAAGAAGCACCTTCATAAAAAATATCGATAATATCCTCCTGGGAGAAAGGGTCATCAGCCCGAAGCTATTTGAGGAACTCGAGGAAACCCTTATCATGGCCGATGTCGGCCCTGCTTTTACATACGAGCTCATCGAAAGAATGAAGGAGCAGGCGAAGAGAACAGAGCTGGGAGACGCAGAAATCCTTAGGAAGGTCCTGCGGGATACGATCACAGATACCCTGAAAAAAAATGAGGCCCCCCTTCATATTCCCAAGAATGAACTATTTACCATCACGGTGGTGGGCGTCAATGGCACAGGTAAAACCACAACAATCGGAAAGCTCGCAAACGCTCTGAAAAAAGATGGGGCGTCCCTCATGCTTGTCGCAGCCGACACTTTCAGGGCCGCCGCCATCGAACAGCTTGAGGTCTGGAGCCAGAGGGTAGATGTGCCGCTCATCAAGCAGAAGACCGGGGCCGATCCTTCCGCCGTCGTCTTCGATGCCATTGTCGCAGCGAAGTCTCGGAAAGCCGATGCCGTTATCATCGACACGGCAGGCAGGCTTCACACGAAGGTCAATCTGATGGAAGAGCTTAAGAAGATGAAGCGCATTATTGAAAGGGAGCTGCCGAATGTCCCGCATGAAATCCTCCTTGTCCTTGATGCCACCACGGGGCAGAATGCCATCGCTCAGGCAAAGATGTTCAACGATGAAATCGGCATAACGGGCATCATATTGACCAAACTGGATGGAACGGCGAAGGGCGGCGTGATTATAGGAATTGCGAGGGAGCTTAACATTCCTATCCGGTATATCGGTATCGGAGAGAGGCTTGACGACCTAAAAGTATTCAAGGGCGTGGAATTCGTGGATGCCCTTTTTGAACGGGACGCCCGGTAATACGTTTTCGTAGGACTGAAGTCCTGCACTACATTTATTGTGTTTACGTAGTGCAGACCTTCAGGTCTGCTATGTTGGAAAGGCTTAGAGTAAAAAAATTGTGTATGGGAAAAATATTTGCCATAGGAGATATCCACGGCTGCATTTCTCACCTCAACAAGCTTGTGGAGCAGCTCGATATCGATGCAGAGGAAGACACCCTCGTCTTCGTCGGTGATTACATAGACCGCGGCCCTGATTCAAGAGGGGTCATAGACACTATTCTCGATATCAGGAAGAACATCCGTAACGTAGTCTGCCTATCGGGCAATCACGAAGATATGTTTCTCAACTACTGCCTTGACCGCAGGGATGAAGACCTCTACATGTCCAATGGGGGCATGCACACGTTGTTGTCGTACGGCTTTTCCCAGGAGAGTACGGGTGAATTAATCCTGCCCGAAAGCCACGGGGAGTTCTTCACTGCTCTGTGCGCATACTATGAGACTGACGATTATATATTTGTCCATGCTGGTCTTAGACCCGGCATCACACTTGATCGGCAGGACCGTGAGGATCTTCTGTGGATACGGTTCGAGTTCATAAACTCTTCATATGATTTCGGCAAGACAGTCATCTACGGACACACGCCGATCTCACTGAATAAGCCTCTCATCGACAAGAATAAGATATGCATTGATACGGGCGCCGTTTATGGCGGTAAGCTCACGTGCATCGAACTTCCGGAGATGAAGATATATCAGGTTTGACTTTCATGAAAATTATCGAATGCGTCCCCAATATCAGCGAAGGCTGCGACAGGAAGAAGATTGACAGCATCGCGGCGGCGCTTTCCACAGTCAAGGGCGTGAGACTTCTTAACGTATGTGTCGATCAAGACCACAACCGGACTGTCCTGACCTTTATCGGAGAACCGGAGGACGTATTGATAGGAGCAACCATTGCCTGCGAGAAGGCCCTCGATCTCATCGACATGCGCAAACACAGAGGCGTGCATCCCCGGATCGGCGCCGTCGATGTTGTCCCCTTCGTCCCTCTGAGAGGCGCGACAATGAGAGACGCCGTAGACCTCGCGCATCGGTTCGGCCGCGCATTGGGAGAGAAGCGCAAGATCCCCATCTACTTCTACGGCGAGGCCGCACTTAATCCCAAGAGAAAAGAATTACCAGACGTGAGAAGAGGCGAATATGAAGCTCTGAAAGCACGGTTCGACGATCCGTTGTGGATGCCGGATGCCGGCCCAGCCCGCTTCGATGCGCGGAGCGGCGCAGTTGCCTGCGGGGCGCGGGAGCCCCTCATCGCCTACAATGTCAACCTCGCTACGGACAGTCTCCAGGTGGCAAAAGATATCGCCTGTTCCATCAGGCAATCAAGCGGCGGACTGCAATATGTAAAAGCCATCGGCGTTCCACTTGCGAGCAGGAATATCGTCCAAGTATCGATGAACCTCACCAACTACAAAGTGACGCCGCCGCGCAAGGTTTTTGACGCTGTAAAAGAGAAGGCCGCGGAGTGCGGTGTTTCCATCCTCGAGTCGGAGCTGGTGGGCCTCATCCCCGAAGAGGCGCTCTCAGGTATTTCCGCCGAGTATCTCCAGCTAAAGAATTTCTGCGCCGAGTGTATCATCGAAACCCACCTGCAGTAACCTCATCCGCTATCTTTCCCGCTCCTCATTCGTCATTACGAACGAACGTGAGCGCCATCTCGCAGGACTAAAGTCCTGCACTACATTTATTGAATTGAGTAGCGAGCGAATGATGCACGATACTGTTTCTTAGGAATCGAAAATTCTCCGCCGCTTGCTGTGGGAGCTTCAATTTCCGTAGTGCAGACATTCAGGTCTGCTCCCCGTAAGTCAATCCTGCCCCTCCAATGGTCATTCCCGCGAAAGCGATAATCCATGGTCGGTATCGTTCCGGTGACCGACGCCCTGAACATGTGAAGGGGGGCGCGAGGAATTTTTCACGCCGGCGCAGATCAACTCTTATTCTTGATCAACTTTTTTGAGGAAGCTTAGCCGCCAGAACATCCATGTTTTCGATGACAGGCGGATGCGCTAAAAGTTCAGTAGCCTTGGCCGCTAGTACTGCTGCCACCCGACCTCTGAGGTGGGCCAAGCGGCCCTCTTCACCAGGAAAGGCATCAAAGATAGCAAACATCGACGGTCCGAGGCGGACAGAGAGCCATGCAACAGTTGCCGACTCCTCCAGAACTATGGGCAGGGCTCCGCACAGGAGATTTTCCACTTCTTTCTATTTCCCAGGCTTTGCCTCCAGAGGTACGAACAGCGCTTTCTGAACCATGTTCTACCTCCATTTCATCTGGTCTAACCTTAATTCGCTCCAACTCGCCATACGAGCGGCAAGATATCTCGAATCTCGCCGTTGACAGATTTGATCACCGGAGCAGCGGTAAGGGACGTTATTTTTTCTTTTTGCGGGGCGGATTGCCGCGGACGGCTTTACCCCCTCTTCTGGTCTCCGGGCTGAACCAGCGTGCAATAGCCACATTCTCTTCCGCCATGAAGGAAGGCCGACCGCGAGTGCTGTGAATGTTTCTCTTCTCCACACGCTCTTCTTCAGCTGGCGGGGCTTCCGTGAATTCGTCAGCTGCTGTGGCGGCTCCTCATTCTCGTAATCACAGAGCTCCCAGATCATCACGTCAAGGTCGTTGTCACACTTCTTTTCCTCTCCGCTTTCGAACTCCTGCGTCTGATCGTCCAGAAGCTTGTTCAGCGGTTTCAACTTGTCAACATCCTCGCATTCCATGCTTTCCTCCTTTGATGTAGCAAGCGCGCTCAATGACTCAGTAGGCGCTGCCCGTGCGAAAAAGATGAAGGAGTCATAACCGAAAACAATGACAGAAAATAGTAAGCCGATTGGTGGGTATGATTGACTGTTATAGTTGGCTCCGCAACACAACGATTGACACTTTTACCGTAATCATGTTAAAGCCCCTCATCCGATGAAAACCAAGCCGTGCCCCCGTAGCTCAGGCGGATAGAGCAACGGATTCCTAATCCGTGTGCCGCGCGTTCGAGTCGCGCCGGGGGCACCACAAAAATCAAGGTGTTAGCCAGAGCACGTTAACACCGTTCTCGTCCTCCCAAGTCTTTTAAGGGTTGGCACATGCCACGGGCGTGGTGTAAGTCATTGTTCCCGATTTCTTCAATAGTCTGGGTCTCCGTATCAACGATTACAATGCCCCTTCCGGCCCTGTTAGTGTGTAAAGACTGATATGTCCAAGGGGCGATAGGGATCAAACCGGTGACCAACAGGTTTCACTTATCGCCTTTTTCCACTATTGAAGCGCCTTTTTGCACAGTTCAGTTATGAATATCGGATTGATTGAGTCATCCTTGCAGAGCTTCCGAAGATTGAGATAGCACATGGGGCAGAGGAAAACCATGGCATCCGCCTTCACTTTTTTTGCATCGTCTATATTCCACTTTTTCACAATCGCCGCCCGTTCTTTGTCGCGGGCCATAAGGGGGGCACCGCAGCAAAGTGCGCTCATTCTTTCATACTTCCGTGCCGGCCTCTCCACTCCGAGGAGCTCGAAAATCTTATCGAGATAGATATCCTTCCCCTGTGTGTAGCGCGACGCGCAGGGGGACTGGTAGGCAACGCGGATGGGAACCGCCTTTAGCAGGCCTTCGCGCTTCTTGAGTTCCCGGTAGAGATATTCAAAGATATGGACAGGGTGGAAAGGCACTTTCAAGCCATACTCCTGGGCCAGCGTGGTCAGCATAGTGTAACAGTCGTCGTGGAAACAGATAACTTCTTTAGCTCCCAAGGCGGCAAGGTTCTCGATGAAGCTCTTTGCCTCTTTCTTAACTGAACTCGGTTTCCCGAGGTGAATGTATCCAACAGTACAGAAGTAGTCCGCGCCTTCGACAATCGTCAAGTCATCAAAAAGAGGATTATCCAGAAGTTCACGGACCATATCTCCCACGATGCATAGATTCAGCACTGGTTCGCCCTCTTTCCCTTTTTTTACGACTGTCGGCAGATTATAGAGCTTGGCGAAGTTCTGCATAGCCTGCTCAGGAATGCCAAGGGCACCTGTTTCTTCCTGACGCTGATTCAGCAAATCGAATGGATTAGCCTGGGTCGGGCAGACCAAATTGCACGATGCGCAAGTAACGCAGAGGCCCACAATAGGCGGTGTTCCTCCCGATACAAGTTCCTTCATTTCATCCTGTGCACGATTGAGGTCGTATTCCACATAAGGACAAAACTCCAAGCACTTTCCACATAAATTGCATTTTTCTTGGTAAAACATCGATTCCCCCTTGCTTTTATATTTGGCCGTTCATGTCAGCGCGCTTTCTTGCCACAATTAAAAAACATTTGTGTCACTTTTCCGGAAGCTGCACCAGTCGCTAAAGTTTATACCGTACCTAAGGGATGTATTCATTCTTTTACGCAGTCAATCTCCGGAGAGTAGGGTTTGATGTCGAGTACCGGCGTTCCCTCGAAGGCATCAAGGCCTCTCACGATGAGCATGGCGCCTTCAATACCGAGAAGGTCTATCACTACAAATCCAATTGGGTTCGGGCGGTCGGGCGAGCGGGTGGCAAATACTCCATGCTCTTTTTTTGAATGAGTCGGGATGGCCGTGAGCATACAGCGGTCTGCCCTTTCAAGCCAATAAAGTATGATCACATGCGGTCGCTCTGCGATATCTTTTAACCCGTCCGCATATTCTGGAAAGATCTCAATCTCACTTTTAGTGGGAGAGAGCCTTCCCTGGTGGGGTACATCGCACTCCTTTCGGTAAGATGAGTGTATCACTCTGATAGACATCGGGTCGAGTTTTTTTGTCGTTTTCATATTAGTCCGTGCGCCTACACAATAACGCCGTCCATATCGCCGGTTGAGCTTGACCTCGCTCATCATGGCTGCTGCGACGTCCTGGGCCAGCTTGACCCTTCCGGACTTCAGATCATAGGACGCGGCGTCCTTGTCAAAATCTCTCTTTTCCATATCCTTTGATAAATGATATTAATTATTCTTTCAAGGCTGTATTTTCCGATATTCGTCTCTTTCCAATCATTTTCGCCGCTATTTTAACGTCTTCACTTCAAACGGCCAACCCACAATTCCGCCTTCGATGAACTGCACTCTGTCAAAGCCGGCAGCATTCAAACTCCTCTGCGCCTCATAGCCGCGCAGGCTGATGTTGCAGAAAGCCATGATGTCTTTGTCCTAGGACAGTTCAGCGGCCTTACCTCTTAGAGCTCCCAATGGAATATGTAAGACGTCGTAAGGCAACTGATTGGTTTCAAATTCAGCGGGATTGCGCACATCAATCAAAAGGACATCACCTTTATCCATTCGTTTCTTAGCTTCGAATGCAGAAACGCCCTTGGCAAGGCCGTCAAGCTTGTTGGTCAACATGTGCGCGCATGCGGCCAAAGGAGCAAGCGCCGTGCTTTAAGGCGGCGCATAGACAAAATCCACATCGGCAAGCTGATCCAGTGTGCCTCCCATCAATATCAGGCCTGCCTCCACACCCAGACGCTTTGCACCGTTGCCGGGTCCTGCCACCTGCACGCCGACAAGTTTTCTATCCCTTCGCGAGGCAATCATCTTTATCACGAGGGGTTTGTTATCCCGCATATAGTGAGTCAAATCGGGACCTGCCAGGGTGAATGTCTCTACGTCCATATTTAATTCCCGGGACTGTTTTTCCGTGAGACCTGTTCTTCCAATGACAAAATCAAACGCCCGGACAATGGAAGTGCAGATGATCAGAGGCAGAGCTAGAGATGGCTCTGCTTTTTTTCACGAGGAGAGATTTAAGAAAGCACCATCAAGGCATCAACAGCGATCGGGATTCGCCCGGAAACGACTAAGGGATTGATGTCAATTTCCCTGATGTCTGGATATTCCACTGCGATCTCGCCCACACTGACAAGGATATGTGCGAGGAGGTCGCTGTCCACGGCCTCCATACCTCGGACAGCATCGAGTATCTTCTGGCCTTTGATCTCCCTGAGCATGTTCATGGCTTCCTGCTTCCCGAACGGCGCCAATCTGAAGACGACGTCTGACAGGATCTCCGTGAATATACCCCCAAGCCCGAACATGACGGTCGGGCCGAATTGAGCGTCGCGCATGAGTCCCACAACCAGTTCGCGCTTTCCTTTCACCATCTCCTGGAGGAGGACAGCCGGCGTCTTTGCAGGCATGGCTTGCATAATTTTTTCGAAAGCCGCCTCAGCTTCACGTTCACTCTGTATATCCAGCATGACAACGCCGAGTTCCGACTTATGAGAAATCTCCGGGGAGCATCCTTTCATGACCAGGGGAAAGCCTATTTCATGGATGGCGGCACGGCATTGCTCTCGATTGTAAGCTAGTCGCTCCTTGACAACAGGGATGCGGCGTTGGCTCAGGATCATCTTGGCCTCATACTCGGTCAGGGTTTTGCGCCCTTCCTTTCGCGCCTGCTCAATTATGCTCATTGCCTCCTCCCTGCAGCATGTAATCGTTATATCTCGCGAGGTAGCTCGCGGCGATGGATGCGTCCTCAGGCGCCTGAAACACTGGGATTCCCGCCTCCTGCATGATTCGTTCATCCTCGCTCATCTCGTCCCTGGACGCCAAGATGCAAACGACAATCGACTTCGACGTCCGTCGCTTCAATTCTGCTAAGGCTCTGGCAGGGGTCTCAAAATTCCGGTGGATCGCGTAAATTGGCATGACTATGTCGACGCCGTCATCCTCTGATACTGCCTCCACACACTTGGGATAAACATCGACGAAAGTACCGGAGCCCGTTATGTCTATGGGATTCGGGGCGAGAACTATAGGAACATGTTCCCCGATGATCTTCTTTATCCTGATGAGAGTCTGTTCCGACGCCCGCGCCAGGGGACAGCCGTTTTCTATCAGCGTATCCAATGCGAGAATACTCGGCCCTGCGGTGTGCGTCAAAACGGCCACCCGTGTTCCAATGGGACGGGGGGCTATGGCCAGGGCCTTGCAGACCGTTGCCAGGTCTTTCGAGTTTTCCACTTCGAGAATCTTGTATTGCCGGCAGGCGTCCTTGAATATCCGATATGTCCCCCCCATGGTGCCTGTGTGGCTTGCAGCGGCGGCGCTCACCAATTCAGACCTCGCGCCCTTGAGCACGACGAGGGGTTTCTTCTGCGACAGGGTTCGTGCGGCCTCCATGAACCCGCGGCCGTCTTCAATTCCTTCCACGAACGCCGCGACTACCCGCGTATCATCGTCATCTGCGAAGTAGTAAAACATATCACTGAACTCAAGGTTGGTGCGGTTCCCCAGGCATACCCATTTATTTACACCCACATGCCGGTCGATCAAATCATTCAGCATCGTGCACGCCGTGCCGCCGCTCTGGCTTACGATAGATACGGAACCCAACGGATTACCCTTCTTGAAGGACCAGAAGGTCGCGTATAAACGCTGGTTGTTATTGATCACACCGAGAATATTCGGCCCGAAGATGATGATCTGATACTTGTCTGCCACCTCTTTCAGTTTCTTTTCATATCGTAGACCTTCACTACCGACCTCCTTGAAGCCTCCGGCAAAACAGACGATACCTTTGACGCCGATCCTCGCGCAGCTCTCGATTACGGATTCTGTCGTCAGTTTCGCGTTCAATCCACTGATGACAAGGTCGACGGGATGGCCGATCTCTTCAAGTGTGGAATAGACCTTGAGGCCCAAAAGGGTTTTCAGGCGGGGATGGACAGGGTATATAGCACCCGGAAATCCTTCCACCATGAGAGCATCCACGACCTGTGTGCCGAGATTGTTTGCCGCATCGGAGACGCCGAGGACGGCGACACTTGTCGGATAAAGAGCCTCCTTGATTCTCTGTAGCTTCCATTTTTCCATGATAGTTGTCCTTGGTCTAAAGTTGACCTTCCTCCTGGATGCAAAGATTTCGATTACATTAATTAATCAAAGAACTGAAACCAAGTAAACAAATATTTAGAAGAAGGTGACCGTAAAAGAAATTCTTGCGGATACCGAAGCATATTAGAAGTTTGTAAACATCTATATCCCTATGCATGCCCCCTTTGACAAAGGGGGATGTGGGGGAGTTGACCTTTACGAAACGGGGGAATTCGGGAATCAATTCCAGATGACGAATAGCACAAGAATATGGTAATAGAAAAAATCAAAGGAGGGAACATCATATGGCGGAAAAAACACCGGAACGATTTGACGATGTAAGTGTAACTTGCAAGGCGAACATATACTTTGAAGGCAAGGTGGTAAGCCACACCGTCTTGTTTAAAGATGGCAGGAAAAAGACAATAGGCATGATTCATCCGGGATCTTTCAAGTTCAATACCGACGCCCCCGAGAAAATGGAAATTATTGTCGGCAACTGTCTGGTGCGAAGAGCCGGTGAAAAGCAATGGAATAGCTATTCGACAGGTGAATATTTCCAGGTGCCCGGCGGATCCTGGTTTGAAATAGTCGTAGACGGAAGCGTAATGGAATACATTTGCTCATTCGAGTGATGTACTCAGAAATATAGAAGGAGGTCCTCAAATGTTCAAACGTCAAATTCGGCTGGCAGGTATAGTCCTGCTGATTCTTTTCATGGGACAAACAGGTGCGTATTCTGCGACACAGGATTTTTCCAATGTACAAATCCAGACGGAAAAAGTCGCAGACAATGTTTTCATGCTCACAGGGGCCGGTGGAAATATCGGTATTTCCGCCGGCAAGGACTGTGTCTTCATGATCGATACCTCGTACGCCCCTCTTGCGGACAAGATCAAGGCCGCCATCGCGACAGTCAGCGACAAACCTATTCAATACATCGTGAACACGCACTGGCATCAGGACCATGTGGGCGGCAATGAATATTTCGCCAAGGCAGGGGCAACCGTGGTGGCTCATGACAATGTCCGTAAACGAGTGAGCACCGAACAGTTCGTCAAGATGCTAAATAAGACAGTACCCCCTTTGCCCGAGTCAGCGCTGCCTGTCATCACCTTCAGTCGAAGCGTGACCTTTTATCTGAATGGAAATGAAATATACATTTTTAACATTGCACGCGCCCATACCGACGGGGACGCCATAGTTCATTTTAAAAAATCCAATGTCATCCACATGGGGGATATCTATTTTAACGGTATGTACCCTTTCATCGATCTCTCGGCAGGCGGTTCGATAAACGGCATGATAAGGGCGGTGAAAAATATACTTCTGCTCTGTGATCAAGATACGAAAGTGATGCCGGGACATGGTCATTTGTCCAACAAGGCTGAATTAGAGGAGTATCTCAAGATGTTGGTCACCGTGAGAGACCGGATCTCTCATGAGATCAAAGCCGGAAAACCTCTCGATGCGGTTATCGCCTCACAGCCCACGCGTGATCTTGACCCGGTGTGGGGAAAGGGTTTTATGAAGCCGGAACAGTTTGTGAAGATTGTGTATGAGAGCCTGGCAAGCGAGAAATCACGTTGAAGTGCAATGTCAATGATCAGTTTAAGAACGGGAGGGAGTGATGGAGAAGACAGCGCTCGTGACAGGGTCAACGAACAACATCGGAAAGGCCATAGCTGAGATTCTCTCAAGAGAAGGTTATCACGTCATTATCACATCCAGGAATGGGGACGAGGCGAAGCTTGTGTCACAAAGCCTGGCTAAGAGGGGTTCTTATTTCAGATGCGATTTTTCACAAACGGACGAGATTGAAAAATTGTTTGAATTTATAAAAAAGACCTTCGGAGTCCTGGAAGTCCTCGTCAACAACGTGGCCTATACAAAAAATGAATCGATCCTGGATTGCGACTTGAGCAACTGGGAGTATACGCTAAATACAAACCTGAGAAGCTATTTTTTATGCACCAAGCTGGCAGCAAAGATCATGAAAGAGAAAGGCGGCGGCTCTATCGTAAATATTACTGTCTCCAGCGCCAGGGGCACAAAGGATAAATTCTCATATATGGTAACCAAAGGCGGTGTAAACTATCTGACTATGTGCGCAGCAATAGATCTTGCCCCTTTTAATATCCGCGTCAATGCGGTGGGCTCAGGACTCGTAGGCACCCCGGTGGGCTACAGGGAGTATGTCGGCAGACCTTATCAGAATGAGAGGATTCCCATCGGACATATCGGCAATCCTGAAGACGTTGCCGAGGCCGTAGCGTTTATTTTATCAGATAAGGCGAAATATATAGTCGGCGCAATTCTATCGGTGGACGGCGGACTTAATATATCATTGTGATAGGAGTATCCCGAGCACCGACATTTCGATCGATTGCGGCAATGCAGCAATGCCGCAATCGAAAGATCCCTTCCCCGGCAGCAGGACGTCGGCTATCTCGTTGTGTACCCACGACCGTCAAGACAGGCGCCTATCGCCCGTTGATAGTTTGAACGAATTTGGTTCAACTGGGCTTGTGACATGCCGCCTACAGGCTGAGTGGGGTCGTAATGTGTCTGACTCACAGCCCAGCTATGGCATTCGTAACGATCCTTTGCCTGCAGCTCTTCGCTCTGGCCCTGCCGGGCATAGACAAAGAGCCTTTCAGTCGATGGCTGTGCTGATGGCGCAGGTTGAACATAGACCTGAGGCTGCTCTCGGATCACCACCGATGGAGGTGCATAATAGGGCGCATAATAATACGGCCCATAATAATACGGCGCGTAATAAGGTGCCAGCACTGCTGCGCTCCCTATTACCGCCCAAGGCGCCCACCACCAACCCCAATAGCCACCCCAATGGCCGCCTCCTGCGTCACTGGGCAATGGGTTAACGAGAAAGATGATCATTGTGAATATAAGAACTGCGCAGGCAGCTTTCTTCATGTTTGTCCTCCTTGCTTGATTTTGCAAATGTGTTTTCTAATCTTTATACTCCTCTTTTCAAGGTAGTCCTATAGAGTAATAAGCAAGAAGCAGGCCTGAAAGAGGAACGCAGTATAAGTCTGAGATATCAAATCACATATAGCGATTATATGTTTTTTTGATTTGATTATTCTCATCAAAAATTGGATAGAATGTATACAGTGATTAGTATCCAGCTGAGTAATAATTATCCAGAGAGGGATCGGTCATTTATTTCACAACTAATCAGTATCTACGCATTATCAGTTCTTTCGCAACCATAAATCATGATATAATTGACTGTGGATCACAATCAATTATATTATCAAGCTTGGATGAAAGAACCAAGGTAGCGACGGAAAAATTAGGGAGAAAAGGAGCAATGAAGATTTCCAAATGGTTGGACAAGAAGGAGGCAGACGGCATTGCCGTATCTCAAATCTCATTGCCTGATGACCTGTCGTATGACGAAGTCCCCGACGAAACTATTTTTTTCGAGGAGATTAATCCCTGTGGAGTCCAATGTACAGGCAATCATCCGTTTTCCACTGTTGAGCGCTTTGGACACTGGTATTATAGTAGAGGTCAAGACAAGAAAGCCGGCATTCATTCATCCGAAATGAAATGGAAGTTGTTTACAAAAGATAAGGATCTCGCTCTCAGAACAGCCAAATCACACATAGAATAAACTCTTGCGCGATAAAGGAGATCATCATGGACGATCTGTTCACGAAGAAAGTGCGAACGGCGGCAGTGGCTGGATGGTGGACGTTGTTAATCTTTTATTGTATCCTGCTGATTCAATGGCTCGCTTATATGCTGATCATGGCCAGGCAGCCGGCAGGAGCACTTTGCATCTGGGGCGCAGGCGCTACGTGGCCAGAGATTCGTACTATCTGGCTGTGGGCAATGGTGGCATTTAAGCTCTGCGTCGGAATGATGCTATTTGTCGTCATCTGGCTGTCACTTTGGGCAAGACAGCTTTCACGCCATAAAGAATAAGCACTGCCACCTCTTTCATTCCCGCCCCCTCTCCTTGTCATTCCCGACTTGATCGGGAGTTTATGGACGCTATCATTTCTTCTTGCCCCGTTGACAAAACGGGCCATGGGGGGGGGTTTTGCAAACATAGCGCACCTATGGGTACGTACAGTATACGGCGATTGTGGTGCAGACCTGAAGGTCTGCACCACATTCTGTCATTCCCGGCTCGATCGGGATCAATTCCAGATGACGAATAATATAAAAACATGGTAAGAGAAGATCAGCGGAAGACATCATCATCTCCTCATGCGCATGATGTTTAGTAGCAAATAGAGTAAATCCGCATTACAAATTGCGGGCAAAGAACTGCCGATGTCGCAAGTGAGACAATCAGAGGCACTCTTCAATCTCTTCGAGAAGGAGAAAATGCATGGGAATAAAAACAAGCAAGGCGTATTTGGAAAGCCTGAAGAAGCAGAACCCCGAGGTGTACATCGGCGGGGAAAGGGTCGATGACGTCGTTAGCAGTAACTATTTTAGGATTTCCTTAGAGGAGATGTGCAAATTTTACGATTGGGCAAATGATCCGGAGAAAGAGAAGGATTTTGTGTTCTGGTCGCCCGTCATTGATGAGAAGGTAAGTTTCTGGACGCATCTGCGCCGGACGCCTGAAGAAGTGCGGAAGATCATCGAAACATTGAAGAAAAATAACGCCCGTCATTTTTGCTCCATGTGCATGATTACGGGCATGAACGTCATGTGGGCGGTCACGTACGATATCGACCAGGCAAGAGGCACCAACTATCACGAACGGCTGAAGAACTTTTTCAGGGAACTGCAGAAAAATGACCTCCGCTACTGCATGGGCGTTATGGATCCCAAAGGGGATCGATCCTTGCCGCCGAGCCGCCAGGCGGACCCGGATCTCTATATGCGGGTTGTCGATAAGAACAAGGATGGGATCATCGTAAACGGCGCTAAGATGCATACCTCCGACGCCCCGATCACCCACTACATTTTTACCTGCCCCTCGGGCGTGCTCCAGGAAGCCGATAAAGACTACGCCGTATCCTTCGCCATTCCGATAGATGCGAAGGGACTCAAATTTATTACGAGGCCGGCGCCCGGTCCTCTGGAACCGAAAGAGATGGAAAGCCCGGCCAGTTCGCACATCGGGTTCGTCGAATGCCTCTCCGTTTTCGATCATGTTTTCATTCCCTGGGAACGCGTCTTTATGTGCGGAGAATGGGAATTTACGGAAAACCTGATCCGCTATTTTTCTCCTTACGTAAGAATCTGCAAAGGGGCCTGCACTTCCGCGAGAACCGATATCTTGGCGGGAACGGCCGCGCTCGTTGCCCATTATAACGGTGTGGGCAAAGCCGGTCACATCAGAAGCAAGATCACTGATATGATGATATCTTCGGAAATTGGCTGGGGCTGCGCGCTCGGAGCCGTGGCGAATTCCACCATGCATCCCAGCGGAATCCCTATTCCGGATGTATCCATTTCCAATGCCGGGCTCTACCACTCGCGCCTTCGTTTCATCGAGTTTCTCGGCACCCTCCAGGAGATCGCCGGCGGGATAGTCACAACCATGCCGGGCGAAACGGAATACAGGAATGAGGAAACGAGAGAATACATCGAAAAATATTTCAAGGGGCGAAGCGACATCCCCACCGAAGATCGTCTGAGGCTGCTGTATTTCATCCAGGACCTGACGGCATCGCGCTTCGGCGGTTACCTCGTGGCGAGCGCCATTTGTGCCGGAGGGACGCCGGAAACGAACCGAGTGGAAGTCGCCCGCAGCTATGACCTGCAGGAGAAGATCAACAACGTCAAGGCGCTCTGCAACATAAAGTAACGAGCATGAAATGAACCAGGTGTCTTATATGCCCTAGGCATACGCACCCTTTAACAAAAGGGGCCACGGAGGATTTTTTAACAAACGTAGTGCAGGACTTTAGTCCTGCAAATACAGCGCACCTAAAGGTACGCGCTACATACTATGGCGATACTGCAGACCTGAAGGTTTGCACTACATTCTGTCTTTCCCGCCCCTTTATAAAACGGGGAATTTAGTGCGAATTACGAGAGGGAATTTTAGAATACCATCTGACAAGGTATCCCTTCTGATTCAAACGCTACTTTCAATTCCTCTCCCTTTTCCGAAAAGAAGCTGTCTTCCCTGGCCCACTGCATGCCATATCTTTTGTATGCCCAGTCTGCGTAATGATAATTAAGCCTATCAACGATCACATAATCCACTTTACCTTCAAGCGCCTTAACCAGACCCTCTGCACCCGGCAGGATAGGCGCCACCATGGCGAATGTCCTGATCCCTGCCGCGTGAAGACGCGCCAATGCTGAGATTCTTTCACCGGCTGGTGATGCCCCCGGCTCAAAGATTTTCCTTACCTTTTCATCCGCCGTGGTGATCGTAAACCCGACCTCGACATTATCTCTTCCCTTCAGTATCTCAATATCCCTCAGTACAAGGGCGGATTTGGTCTGAACTGTAAAAGGCCACCCGTTTTCCACGAGGATTTCAAGACATCGTTTAGTAAGCATATACCTCTTTTCGAATGGTTGATAAGGGTCGCACACGCCGCTTACCCACACCCTCCCGACCTTTTTTTTCATCACCTCTGAGACCAAAAGCTCAGGGGCATTTATCTTTACATCGACAAACTCCCCCCATTTCTCCCTGTGCCCTGTAAACCTCTTCATAAATTTGGCGTAGCAGTAGAGGCAATCATGCTGGCATCCTACGTAAGGATTTAAAGCATAATCATAGACCTGAGACCGCGATAGTATATTCTTTGCCTTTATCAACTTGATCTTCATTGCCTGTATTTTTATCACGGTTTGTTTAATTTCTAAAGCCGTACTTGATATAATTGGGCATCGAAGCCTTATGGTTCCCTTCGGGTTTAAAACAAGTTTATGCAGCCGATTCTTCCTGTTATCCTTTTATCCTCATTTGACATGCCCCACAGGAAATTGTAAAATTCAATTTATAATACTTCCCCGGAGGTGCCACAGTGGAATTATCAAACATCATCGCTTCACGGCGAAGCATTCGCAAATTCAAGAATGAGGATATTTCGGATGATACTGTCCGTCTGCTTCTGGAGGCGGCGCGGCTCGCCCCTTCAGGATCAAACCTCCAGCCCTGGCGCTTCATCGTCGCCCAATCACCAGCCGCCAAAGAGGCCCTTGGCCGGTGTACGCCCTATAAGTTTATTATCAAGGCATCGGTCATTTTGGTATGCTGCGCCGACCTCACAGCCATGACAACGAGAGAACGGCGTCTAGGAGAACTGTTCCAGGAAGGCGCCTTTGAAGGCGTGGATATAGATATGAGTGATGCATCAATCGGAGCCACCCCTATCATGGATGAGGAAGCGGTGAAGGCCTATCTTTCCATGAATGTGGCAATTGCCGTAGAGCACATTGTTCTTAAGGCCGTTGATCTGGGGCTGGGTAGCTGCTGGCTTGCAAGGTTCGATCGCAATAAGGTAAAGGAGTCTCTGGCGCTCGACGAAAGTATCCACCCGGTGGTGCTTCTGCCGGTGGGGTATCCTGATCAGTCACCTAAGGCCAGACCGCGCTTTGCTTTGGACAAATTGGTGTTGAAGACAATCTAGAATTCCAGGGACATCATCCGGTGTCCTGCTACCGGTACTGATGTGCCTATCATGAGAAAACATTATGCGCAGGATCGTCACATATCTTTTCACAGTTTTTATTTTTCTTCTAGTTTCATGCTCTGATAATCAGGGAATAAATAACCCGCCATTGCAAAACCCCGGCTATGGTCAAAAGGGATATGATCAACAGAGTGATCGGCGCAGTCAGATGCAGCAGCCTGCCGGTATAATTCTCACAGCAGCGCAGCAGTCTAAGGGTGCAAATTACAATCCAGCGCTGCAACCTCAACAAGGCAGATATTTCAAATGGACGGCGCCGGCAGGCTGGCGCGTCAGTGAATCGAACGCAGGCGTAACCCTGACATCACCTGACGGGCGGTACAGCGCTATGCTCGCCTCGTTGATGCGTTCGCGTGGAAACAGGACGCCCAAGGATTTTCTCCAGTTAGTGTTCACTAATGTGCCTGACTACAAGAACGCCCGTATCATCTCAATTAAGAACCTGCCCAGCCAACACATGTCGTACCAGGTCTGGAACTTTATCGAGGCGGAGGTTTCTTTCACTGACAAGGGCCTCCCGGTCGTCGGCCTTTATAAGGCAGGCGTGGCGAATTACTATAATATGAATGATAGCATGATAGTCGGATTCCGCGCCGCGACGAAGGATTACGAGCAGGCGAAGTCATTCATGCCCACTATCACAAAGAGCATAGTGCTTACGAATGCGAATGAGGCATTCGGCAACAATACGCTTGTGCGCCCAAAGAACAATCCGAACACTGCACACGATTCCATCATAGAGGCAGGTGAGAACAAAAATAAGTCCCAGGACAAATCAATGCAGAAATGGTCAAATGCCATGAGAGGAAGTGAACCTACATACGATCCGACTACCGGGCAAAGATACACTTCACAGCATAGCTCGTGGGACGCTGCACGAGGCGGATATGTGAACCCTAATCGCCCTACGGAACTTCTGAGTTGCGGTACACCGGAAAATCCGCAGCCCTGCGGGAGATAATAAGTATATACTTCTCTGCTTGCCCGAAGATAACCAAAAAAATGCACACCTCTAAATAGGAATGTGATACATGATAAAGATGCCGGCGCAAACATCAAATCCTTTTGACGGAACGCATCACGGAGAGCAGAATGCAGCCCCGCCCGACTATGAGAGAATGTTTCATCCCGAAAGAATTGCAATCCTCGGTGTGTCTCTGGAAGGAGGCGTAGGGCTTGCAAATGGACTAGTGCTTGCCTTGCAGGCAATGAGGTATGAAGGGGAAATTTTCCCTGTCAATCCCAGGGGTGGAACCTTCGCAGGGTTAAACATACTCAGAAATGTTGAAGATATCCCGGGAGAAATTGATTTTGCCGTAATTGCCGTGGCGGCGCGGCTGGTGCCCGAAGCGCTCGAGGCATGCAGAAAAAAGGGAGCCGCCGGAGCAGAAATCCTTTCCTCAGGTTTCAGTGAGCTCGGAACTCCAGAAGGCATATCCCTTGAGCAGGAAATACGCGAGATCGCCTCAAGAGGTATTAGTGTCATCGGTCCAAACTGTTTTGGTATTTACTGTCCAAAGAGCGGACTGACCTTCATGCCCAGCCCTGATCTTCCGCGGGAAACCGGTCCTGTCGCTTTCCTTTCCCAAAGCGGCGGTATGGCAAGCGACTTCACAAGTATAGGGAAATGGATGGGACTCCGGTTCAGCAAGGTCGTTAGTTTTGGAAATGGCGCGGACCTGAGAGAAGTTGACTTTCTGCAATATCTGCATAACGACCCTGAAACACGCGTCATAGCGATGTACGTGGAAGGCATCAAAGATGGTGGGAGTTTCTTCGAGACGATAAAATCCGTCGCCAGGAAAAAACCCGTCATTGTCTATAAAGGAGGGCTGTCCGAAGCCGGCCAGAGGGCGGTCGTCAGCCATACGGCGTCCATGGGAGGAAGCCGGGTCATCTGGCCGGCGATCCTCAAGCAGGTCCATGCCATTCAGGTTCAGGATATGCAGGAAATGGCTCAGGCGAGTCTGGCTTTTTCACTTTTACCCGAGCGTGTCTATCACGGTGTTTCTGTGATCGGAGGAGGAGGAGCGCTGGGTGTAGCCGCCTGTGATGCGGCTGAATCATTCGGTATCGCGATCCCTCTGTTTTCATCTGACCTCAAGTCGCGTATTGAAACCTTCCTGCCGAAGCCCGGATCCAGTGCCGCCAACCCTGTCGACGTGGCCAATCCCTTTGTGCCGCCTCAGATATTGAAAGAGGTTCTGCGTCATGGGGCAATGGATGAACGGATTGATCTACAGATCGTGATTTCATTGCTTTACCACTACAAGGCCCTAGCACGCGCCATGGGCAAGCCTGTTGCAGCGGTGGCACCCTATTCTGAGCTGGCAGACATCATCGCAGATGTGGCAAAAGAGACGAACAAGCCCATCATCGTCGCTCTTCCCAATTCGAAGAGAGGACTGGAGGACCTCGACATCGTGGAAATGATCGAGCGGGCAAGGCAGTTGTTACTTGAGAAAGGCATTCCCGTATTCGACGAAATTAAAGATGCCTTCCGGAGCATCGGACACATGAATACTTACTATGGATACAGGAGCGCTGCGCATGAATAAGGAATCGGCTTTCCATTTAATTGACACGGTTCTACGGGAGGGGCGGAAAGTCCTCTCGGAATACGAAGCCAAAAAAGTGCTGGCTGCCTATCAGATCCCCGTAACAAAGGAAATCCTAGTCAAGAAGCGGAGTGACGTCAAACAGGCGGCAAGGGCGCTGGGCTATCCACTCGTCATGAAGGGTTGCTCAGCGGAAATTGCCCATAAGACAGAACGGGGATTGATCCACGTCGATCTCCGTAGCGAACTGGAAGCACTGAGGGCCTTTGACGAAATTATGACCAAGATGATCGGTCAGGGCGGAGATGTACTGATTTATAAAATGATCAAAGGACGCCGGGAGTTGGTCATGGGATTGACCCGAGATCATCAGTTTGGGCCCTGTGTCATGTTTGGGCTGGGCGGCATTTTCACTGAAATCCTGCGGGATATCTCCTTTCGCAGAGCGCCACTTGAAAAAAGTGATGCCCTTGACATGCTGAAAGAAATCAAAGGGCGTAGCATCCTGGATGCTGTCCGGGGAATGGATGCCGCCGATAATGATCAACTGGCAGACATGCTGATGCGAGTAGGTCAGATCGGGATCGAAATCGACCATGTTCGCGAGATCGATCTCAATCCCGTTATCTTATCGGGAAGCAATCCGATCGTCGTTGATGCATTAATCGCTCTGGCATAAAGGAAGACGGGTTTTCATAGCAAGCATTGGAGGGGACACCGCCATAGCAATATCGATTGACCATTCTGTAAAATCGTAGAAGGAGTAGCCATGAAATCTAAAATATATTATATTACTGCACATTCGCGGGCATTTGCCTACGAATCAGGGCTTGAAGGAAAGTTCGAAAACTTTCTGAAGGGCTTCGATCTTTCCGCATATATTACGAAGGATGAAGTGGTCCCCATCAAGATGCACTTGGGCAACAGGGGGGCTTTCAGAACCATCCGACCGCAGTTTGTGAAGCTGGTCGTGGATGCTGTCAAGAATGTCCCTGCCCAACCTTTTGTCACAGACTCTGTGAGGGTGCCTGGCTATGAGTACCTTGAAATCGCTAAAAATGCAGGTTACACTCACCTCACTCTCGGCGCCCCCGTGGTGCTCGCTGACGGTATTTACGGCAACGATTCCATAAAGGTCAAAGCGGGAGAACTGCTGAGCGAGATATCGATTGCATCGGCGATCCATGATGCACGATCCATGGTGGTCCTCACCCACGTGAAGGGTCACATCCAGGCTGTACTCGGCGGCGCGATAAAAAACCTGTCCATGGGCGGGGTGTCCTTTGCGCCACGGAACGATACCTGGCAGCACGGTAGGGGCAAGATGCACTTTCTCATGGGTGATATAATGGAATGGGATGAGGAGAAATGCAATCTGTGCCATGATTGCATGGATATTTGCCCTATGGAAAGTATCACATTTCCAGATGACAAATACAGTGTGGATAAGGAGAAATGTTGGAGATGTGGACGCTGCGCCAGAGTTTGCCCGATGGAAGCCCTTGCTGTGCCCATAACCCACGAAATCTTCATGAAGGCCCTTACAGAGGGGGCAAAAGCGGTGTTGGATACCTTTGATAAGAACCGCATCCTGTATGTGAATTTCCTGCTTGAAATGCAGCCTGAATGTGACTGCATGCCAATGGCAGACCCTCCCGTAGCTCAGGACCAGGGCATCCTCATTTCCGACGACCCAGTCGCCATTGACGCAGCCACCCTGGATATCTTGAGCAGAGTTAAACCTCTACCCGATTCAAGGGCATCGGACATTAAGATGAAAGAAGGATGGGATGTCTTCAGTCTTCTTCATAAGAAGGACGGAAGACTCCAGATAAGGGAAGCGGAACATTTGGGCCTCGGTAGCAGTGATTACGAGCTGATAAAGGTCGGCTAACCTAACACGTGTCTCTGACGGGACGGATATCAGTATGTCATCCAAATAATGCAGGGTGTGTTATTAAAAAGTCGACGGGGAAGCAGACTGTTGTACGCAATGCGACTCCTCACATCGGCTTCATTATTCGAAGCTCTTTTAAGTAATGCCTACCAATCGCATCAACTCGGACTGCCCAAAGCTGCATAGCGAGGCGGCCTCGGGCAGCAGGTTAAGCGCAGCGGTGGGCAATGAAGAGAAAACGATGAACCAAATATTGCGTGCTGATATATCCGCTGCGGCAGAAATACTCGCACTTCAGAAACTTGCTTACCAAAGTGAGGCTGTCTTATATGATGACTGGTCCATCACACCACTAACCCAATCTCTGCATCAGATCAAAAAAGAATTTGACGAATTAACCTTTCTCAAAGTATGCGATTCCGGCAGGCTCATCGGATCTGTCAGGGCATCAATTTACGATGGCACCTGCAAAATCGGTCGGCTCATCGTTCATCCAGAGTTTCGACGTAAGGGAATAGGAACTCGTTTGATGTTGGCAATTGAAACAGCTCTCCCATCTGCGGGACGATTTGAATTGTTCACTGGAAGTAGAAGCGAAGGCAATATCCGCTTATATGAAAGGCTTGGTTATCGAATATTTCGTACTGATCGATTATCGCCACAGGTTGACCTTGTATTTATGGAAAAACTGCGTCAGTAATTGCTCGACCATGCCGCAGTATATCTATGACCGGCTCGAATTGAAAAGGAGAACACAAGACAAATAAGACAGTGAACCTCTGTGGCTAAGTTCCTCTAATCCTCGCTTGGCAATTTTGTCAAATCATGCAATAGTACACAAAGTAATCGTTGCTGACCTGCAGGAATGGTTTCTATGCTTATCAGAATAAGCCGAAATGAATTAACAAAGCGGCCGTTTGCCGTGAAGATCCCAGCGTCCGGCTAATTAAGGAGGAAACATGACTCTAAAAATAAAGCTCATTTTGGGTTTAGGATTTCTGTTCCTGATAATTTTTACCCTTGCAGGCTTTTGTTCCTATTACGTTGGGGAATTGGGCCGGGAATCGGACAATATTCTCAAAGATAACTACTACTCCATCGTCTATGCCAAGAATATGTTGTCTGGCCTCGATGACATGAAAACCTCTATAACCAGCGCGATGTATAATACTGGTAGACTTGGAACAATATCCGACTATTACGCGAGGCTTTTCGAATCAGGAAAAAATTTATTTGAGACAAACTTGAAAGCGGAAAATAACAACATAACAGAGATACACGAGAAAGAATATGTCGAAACACTTAACCAGGACTATGATTCATACGTGAAACTCTGTTTTCAGATGAAGAGCGGATTGGGCGGAAGTTCGGTGTATTTTGATCAGTTCCTGCCGGCCTGCGAAAGACTGAAAAAATCTATCAATGCCATCTATGACATAAATACTCAGGCTGTAGTACGGAAAAGCGATTTGGTAAAGCATAATTCCTCCCGCTTCATTAACTATATGGCGATTATAGGATCGATCTGCCTGCTGCTTGCGCTAGCTTACTTCTGGTATTTCCCGGTCTATATTTCCACCACCCTCAGCTATCTCTCGGAGAAAATGAAAAATTTGCTGAAGAACAGTGGCGTTGCCTTTGACATAAGAACAAATGATGAGGCTTACATCATGTTGCACGCCATAGGCCTGCTTGAAACGAAATTGGGCGTAAGGAAAGAGGACTCGTAAGACACGAGAAACGGGATAGATTAACCCGCTGCTGGAATATAAGTTATGGTATCTCTTGACTCAGAGGATAAGCCATCACTGCTTGACAGGATGCGCCATAAAATATTCGGTTCCCCCCATGACATAAACGAGCCATCCGTATTTCACAAATTATCCCTCATCCCAATACTCGCATGGATTGGTCTCGGTGCTGATGGACTCTCCTCTTCTTCCTATGGTCCTGAAGAAGCTTTCAAGACGTTAGGCAGTCACACATATATAGCCTTCTTCTTGGGACTTGCCACTGCTTTCACGGTATTTGTCATCGCCTATGCTTATTCTCGGATCATTGAGCATTTTCCTCATGGAGGTGGCGGATATATTGTCGCAACTCACACCATTAGCGATGGTGCGGGGGTTGTATCGGGGAGCGCCCTGCTCGTCGATTACATGTTGACAATTACCGTATCCCTTGTTTCCTGTGGTGACGCCCTCTTCAGCTTTATGCCGGTGGCATACCTTAAATACAAATTGATTTTCGCGGTGTTCTTAATTCTCATGATGGTAGTCATGAACCTGAGGGGGGTGAAAGAATCCGTAATAAGCCTCGCCCCCATTTTTATTATCTTTGTTGTGACCCACATCCTGCTTATTGGCTATGGCGTATTGGATCACTCAGACCAGTTCGGATCTCTGGTTGGCGAATTTAAGGGAAGTATCAAGGAGGATGTAGCTTCCATCGGTTATATCGGTATACTCGCAATCTTTCTCCGGGCTTTCTCTCTGGGAGGAGGTACCTACACGGGACTCGAAGCAGTATCAAATGGGATGCAGATCATGCGGGAGCCAAGGGTTCAGACGGGGAAAAAGACGATGGCCTATATGGCGCTATCTCTTGCATTTACTGCAGGTGGTCTTCTCATTTGCTATGTCCTTTATCAAATACAGCCTATAGAAGGAAGAACGCTAAATGCTATCCTTGCGGACAACATTTTCGGCACCTGGCCGTTGGGTGGTTGGATTGCGCTCATCACTATTCTTTCCGAAGGCGCGCTCCTCATAGTGGGTGCCCAGGCAGGCTTTGTGGATGGCCCGAGGGTGATGGCGAACATGGCAACGGATTTTTGGCTGCCCCGCCGTTTCACCATGCTTTCAGACCGCTTTACGATGCAAAATGGCGTGTTACTGATGGGCGGCGCGTCATTGTTGCTCTTATTTTATACTCATGGCTCCATCTCCGCCCTCGTCGTCATGTATTCCATTAATGTCTTTGTCACCTTCTCCCTTTCACAGCTCGGCATGGTCGTTTTCTATGTCCGCAATAGGAATGTGGACGAAAGATGGAAAAGGCATATTACCATTCATATTGTGGGGCTCATTCTCTGTCTCACTATTCTTTTCATAACCGTGTACGAGAAATTTGAGGAGGGTGGATGGATGACCCTTCTTATAACCTCAGTCGTTATAGTTTTGTGCTATTGGATCCACAGCCATTACAGGAAGGTCCACAGGGCAGCCCGGAAACTGGAAGAAGTCCTAACCGGACTCCCCCCGGGGAGCAAGTTCAATAATGATCCAGTCGATCCGAAGGAAGCAACCGCCATTATGCTTGTCAGCGGTTATAATGGATTTGGTATTCATGTTTGGCTTTCCATTATTCGTAAGTTTCCCAAGCTGTATAGGAATTTCATTTTTGTGTCTGTCGCAGAGATAGATTCCGGGTCTTTTAAGGGCATCGCGGAGCTAGAGGCCTTGAAAACATCTCTTGCAAATGACCTTAAAAAATACGTCCAGCTTGTCCGTTCCCTTGGATTTTCTGCAGATTACAGAATGAGCGTAGGAACGGACGTCGTTGATAGTGTGACGCAACTTTGCAAATCTCTCGCCAAAGAATTCCCCAGATCGATGGTATTTACGGGGAAGCTGATATTTCAATACGACCGCTATTTCCAGAGATTCCTTCACAATGAAACAGCCTTTGCCATCCAAAGGCATCTGCAGTGGGAAGGAGTTGATACAGTCATCCTGCCGATTCGCATCTGATCCGTTGAATAACCAGCAAAAGATCAGACCACTTTTTGATTTTTCGGTCTATCTTGGATCTTATTGGAAAGTTTAGATCAGTATCAGGAGGGCTATGCTTTATTACTTCCCGTAATCTTCATTCTTCATCTGATGATAGTTATGAGTGTAGGTTTTGTCGAGGATCTTTTTTTTCATCCCCCTGCTTCCTCTGAAATATTGATTTTCAAATTCAATCAGACCCATACAATGTTTCAATCGGTAATAAACAAAAACGCTGTGCCGTTATATCAAATCTATCTCTCTTAAAACGTCACAGAATACTAAAGTAAAATATGGATTATGCAAAACAGATGTCGATGATTTTTCTCTATTTGCCGTCATAACCCCATGTCCTTTCCCACATCCTGCTAAGTTAGTATCCACAATATTTTTATCAACCTTCTCATACCGGAGGATAAAAAATTGTTTGCTCATCATCTATTTTTTTTATTTTGTTAAGTATAATCCACTTATTAGCCAATCATGACATTTACGGTTGTGTAACTTTTTAGTAACCTCTTTTGATTTAGTAAAGAGCCAAAATGTATTTACGGGGTTGTTTGACTGTTATCAGGGGGATAAGAATATCATCTCTCTTTCCTGAGACCAACAAACAAAAAAGGAGGGAGCTACCATGATGCACCAGACAAGAGACCATGAGACCGTCAACAACATTTTGCAGAATCCGACGCTCTGGAACGAAGGCATGATAGAAGAGACGCTTCGACGATGCAAGAAGAGCGATTCCTTTGCAGACCGTGATTTCAACCCGATACATGTTCAGGAACTCATCAAAAATTATCTTCATACGTTGCCGGATGTGATGAAAAAAGAAGCACTGGACAAGAAAATAAGGACAGATGTTCGCAGTCTTTCCCACTTCACTCTTCCCGAATGGGTGAGGTAAACCGGTTAACAAGAGCAAAGAAGCACCTGGGGCTTCCGAGCTTCTCTATCCGTAAGACCCTCCTCTAAGCAGGAGTAGAAAGGAAGTTAACTTTTTAACAACCAATCTTGATTAGCCACAAGAAAGGGGGAAAAGAACATGAGAAACAATATGCAAACGCGCCAAGGAGAAGAAGGTTACATCTGGCCCTTAGGAGTGGTGAGCCTACAGGGAACGGGGAGACAAAGGGGCGAGCGGGTCTCGAAGAACATCGCGGGCGCAACGGGTGCCAAAATAAAAACAGGATCAATAGGGATCCTCGGGTGTAGAGTACATTATAGAGAAGATGATGTAATCGGCATAGCCTGGTGTGACGTTGAATTTTAATAGATTGAGTTCTTTCAAGCCCGATTACATTCCTCTATATAAACAACACCGAGAACGAGTAAATGAGGAGATTTGAAGGCAGGGTTGATGATCGCCCTGCTTTGCCCTGAATGGATCGACGGCCTTGCCGAAATTCTCCTGAGCCTTTAATTTCTCCCCAGTTCGTTTGAACGGATCTGAATAGACGACACACTTCTTTCCCAGGTTGAACATCATCCAGCCCACGATTAAGATCAGTGAAATGAAAATACTGTTACGCTTGCATAGTTTGCCAGCATTAATCTCACGTATTTATGAATAACGGCTTACAAGCCTCGATCGTTCACATAAATCTATAAACACGGAATGGGAGGTAAACCTATGTCTCTTCAGCCATGGCCTACCAGTAACTGGCCCATAGGTATACCGCAGGAGATAAGCGGGTACAACAAGCCACTTTTCAGCTTTCTCGATGATTCGGCCTGGAAGTACTCAGGCAAGGACAACGTATCTTATATTTGAGAGGAAAGGTGCGCGTAGTAGCACTGTGTGTGCCACTCTTGCAGGAGGCATATAATCCTTTGTACGAAGTCTAAACATATTTTAAATTTGCAAGAATTATCTTCCAAGTAAAAACAGTATTCAAATTTTTTCAATGGATCAACCTTCATAAACAGAGCGTTTACATTAGCAACCGGCATTCAGGAGGAATAATATATGTCGCACTCGACAAAGGTACTCATTCATGACGAAAGGCAGGACGCACCTGAGTTTTTGTTTGAAATGGTGGCAATTCACGGTTACAAAGCAGGCTATGCTAAAGATGCCTCTGAGATTGTGGATATGCTATCGAACGCCCGGTATGAAGTGGTTCTCACCAATGGTCGATACAGAGAACTAGACTCCGACCGCAAGAGGCTACTAAAATCTTCTTCTGTCTTCATTATCAGTATCAAGGATTCGCACAAGCAAACTGAGAATGTGGATTTGGAAGCGGATCTATATTTGTCGAGACCTTTCTTAATTTCTGAACTTTGGAAGGCACTGGAATACTCGGTCAAACATTGATCACAGTCGTATTGAATATTCAACGCTCTCGTTCCAAAGCATTATCTGCCATAGGACGAAGTTTATTTCACGGTGGGTACCTTTTTGTATTGTTATTCCTATAATGTTGTTTTTCCTTTCCAGCCTGTCCATAAACGATTTCAAATTGTAATAAGAAAAAAGCCGTACCTTGTATAAGACATATTTCTGCTCTGAGAGACAAAGAAAATTTAGATCCTCTCTCTTGATATGGAGACTTGAAGGCAAGGACAAACTGGTTTTAATGTGCCTTACTGTTCAACCGGCGCGATGGTGACCTGATGCTGAATCCTAATCATCTCGTCTATCCTGTTCTCATCGGTGATCAAAGTCCGGCATAGTATGATACCTTGCGGTGTCGGCGCCTCAACAATCTTGTAATTTCCCGAACCGTGATAGGACATTCCTTTATGAACCAGTAGAATTTCTCTGCCATTCCTTTCAAGCTGACGATCATTGATGACAAAGAAATTATCCGTGTTAGCCGCATACATCGCGATGGAAAAATACGTGTCTTTAGGAACCGGGGCCTCGATGCGCAGCGGCTTTTGACTGACATCATAGACACATAGGGTATAAAGCAAATCGGGACTGGGCATCACGATGGTTTGTTGATCATGAGTCTCCCGCGGCCGATAGATCGCCGTATTAACAGAGGCTTTCGATGATTGTAACGCTATTTTTGACACAACCGCCATGATGACATCAGGAAGAAAGGCCACAGCAGCAACATGAAAAATGGCTGCCAGAACTAAGGTTGCGATCATCCATCTCATCCAGTTTTTCACCTGCACACCTCCCTGATAATATGGGGCAGATCTGCACTTGACGGATCTTCAATAATGCCGAGAGAAGGATTGTAGAGACGAAGGGTCACATGAAGCTTTTGATCCTTTTGTCCCGTCGGAATCCAATTCTTTTCTTTGGGCGTTGAGGAGAGATGAATCCGAAAAAGACCGTCCCGATCCCGCATAACGTTATTCCCGTTGAAGGAGTATCTTTTCTGCTCATTGGGAATGAGAAAGTAAGTGCTTCCATAGGCCGTCACGCTCCACCATCTGGTGTCAAAACCCTTGCCCTCTATTTTATACTCACAAAGAGCCCGCAACGGCTCTCCGCTATCGTCGGTATCGGCAACGTAGTAAAGGGTTTCCGATTTTTTAAGAGCCAATAGTCCGGCGATGGCGACCCTCGCTCTATCGTACATGCCGGATTTCTCGCTCCCGGCCAGCACATTTGTCTTCCATGGTCCCTTTCTAACCCAGTTGGAATCGAGAGGAGACCTCGCAAGCCAATAAAGTGCCGAACCGATACCAAGAACAAGGGCAACCAGAAAGATGCAGAGATACTTAAGTGCCGTTTTCATACTGTCCTTTTTAATATCACTTGACCAACTTTCTGCCGTTATTTGTACCACATGTTAAGTTAGAATTCTGCCATTTTATGTTCTGTGATGGAGTCCACTTTTCATCCCAAGTAGTGACTCTCTTTCAAATCGTAATTCACAACGTCAAGATTTTTTTAAGATATTTGTTTTTAGGTGTAAAAATACTATCCTTCTTCAATGATTGTGGCTATGATTGAAGAAGCTCTCGATGTCGAAATCCTCGGGAATAGTCGATTAGGTAAATCTCCGAAGGTGTCACTTTAACTACCGCTGAGGTTCCGGGCTTTAAACTGTTGAAAAGCTTATTTCTGGTCACGACTGCTTTGGGTGCTTTAGCAATTTCATCGTCAGACAGAATTTTTGCAGTGCCGCTATATTGGATTCCCTTTATTTCCTGGTCAGTTTTCGGAAGGCGAGGCTTTTCCATAGCTATAGCCACCTGTGGATTAGATAAAATATTCCGTATTTTCTTACTGTCTCTAGTTGTGTTGAAATAAATATCCAGTCCAGCATTATTAAAAGAGACTGTTGATGCATTTGGTTGTCCATTTGCGCTGACGGTTGCTATGGTGCAGAAACGGCACTTGTCTATGTATTCGGTTATGCGCTTCTTGAGATCGTTATCCATGTGACCCTCCTGTTTTAATCGTAAAAATTCATTTTCCCCCATCTTCCTGATTAAGCCTCTTCAGTGTGGCAATAATTTCTTCATAGTTTGGTGAACCGTCTTTTGCATAACGGATGACAGCTTTCTTGTCGACGATGACCGTACGCCGGTTGAAGACGAACTTTTCGTTATCGGTCACGCCATAGTAATCGC
>JBKQQP010000065.1:0-3882 GCA_052144335.1 Syntrophales bacterium | reverse complement strand
ATCAGAGAATTAAATTTATGCCTGGTGACAGCGTTATGGTGAGAGGCAAGAAATTCGGTTCCTCTATCATAGCTACACAGGTCAGCAAGGGCAATATGACCATGAAACTTCGTAATGAAGAAGATGGCCAGCCAGCATGGGAATGCTGTTTCCCCGGCGCAGTTAAAGAACTTAAGTAATAACCGGCGACCCACCCATTTTTTTAGCTGGTTTTAAACATTTACCCATTATGAAGCGCAGGTCTTGGCTGTTAAGAGGATTTTCGCTTCCTTTCTGCGAAGAACGTATGATGGATTATGCAGTTTGAGCAATTAGACTCAGCTCTGCAAGATATTATTTGCTAATTTAGTCCGTAAGAATTTTTCGGGTGATTTATTATGACATTGCGTTGGGTATGTAAAGGACTGTTGTCCTTTCTCTCCATTATCTTGCTGAATCATCTAATAACGCCAGCCGTTTTTTCTGCGACGGACAATGTGCCGAAGATCACAGTACAAGAGCTGAAAGCTAAGATGGATAGTGGTGAGGACATATTAGTTATCGATGTCAGAACGGGCAATGATTACGAAGGCAGCAAGATCAAGATCAAGGGGGCTATAAGAATTTCCATAGTTAAAATAGAAGAAAGGTACAGAGAGCTTCCTAGTGATAAGGAGATTGTAACTTATTGTACCTGACACAATGAAGCGACAAGTGCCCGTGCGGCAGAAATATTATTGGACAAAGGTTTTAAAAAGGTGAGCGCCTTAAAAGGCGGGTTTCATGCTTGGACGGATGCAGGGTATCCTACGGAACCGAAGTGACAGCATCTCCCATCCCCATTTCTCTATCCCCCGGAGGATATGAGGGAGGACAAATCTCCCGTCTTTATTATGCACTTTGGCGACGTGATTATGTTAAGTTCAGTACAACCAAAATCTTTAATACGAACACACTTCAGGCAGCAGCAAGATTTTTTTATGGCACGTCTTTGCAAGGTTGCTCTTGTCCTTTTAGAAAACAATTGACATCTTCTTCTAAGAAAGTATAATCATATTATTGCGTCCTTCCTCCTTCTGGAGAGAGGTTATTCCAGAGAAGCCCGAAGTGATTTTGCCAATTTGATCGCTTTGGGCTTTTCTGCCTTTATAACGCCTGACGATTATGTAAAAAGTAAAATTCAAGATATCCATTTGAAAAGTTGTGTTCGGTTGTGAAATCATTAAAACAACACGGAAAAATCATGATGTCCGCACAAGGCACGGTAGGGAGCCTAACCGAAAGATGGTCTACATTAATTATTTCGGATACACTGTTTTCAGAAAGTCTGTCATTATCATCACCACTACATTCTGATTATCAGACAGGCTCATCTTTGCTTGGGTGCTCACTCTGAATAGCTTCACGGGTTCCAATTTTATTGAAATTGAACCAGCGTCAGACGAAAAAGTTATTGATGCCTTACTGGGGGAAAAGTTGGGCGTTCTTTTCTCGATGTCAGTCGTTAATTTAATTTCCTTTGTACCAGTTATTCCAGTACGACCATCTGTATAGGGAACCCTTTGGATAATACACTCGTAAGACTTGTCCTTCAGTACAGTGGCAACTTGTGTTAATACTGGATGAATTATATCTTCCACGAATTTTTCCCATTCATTGCTTAATTCTTCTTTCTCTCTCTTCCTTATTTCGTCAGCTTCTTCTCTGGATTTCTTTTCCTCAGCTTCTCTTTTTTCATGCTCGTTAATGACGTCCTCAACCCAGTTCATAGTTTTGCCTCCTAAGCATGTTCTACTGCAACCTCATCAAGAAGAGTTCTTTCAAAACATCCTTGCTTGTCTGCAACCGCTTTTCTAATAGAGGGGAACCTACGGCTTTTGTGGAACAGGTCGCACGGATGCTATGCCTTCGCTCCTGTTTTTGCAGAGTATCACAATATCCGGGCGGTGGCAAGGTTATGGTATGGAACAAATCCTTTCGAACCTTCTCAACAGAGGAAGAAATGAAACAGAGTATCCGCACAAGGGGTGGTAGGGTAGCCAGGAAACCGAAAGACGGCTTTTTGACAATGTTGGCGGCACCTACTAACAAACAATGACCCATTACTAATTGAATTACAGATTAACAAAAAAAAGATGCATGGCTGTGATCCATATCCAAAAGAAAATGATTAAAAAACCAAATAACCTATTTGCTAAAGCGCACCGGGAGCACCCGGCACTTGTAGTGGATCAATTTGTGATACCAGCCCCACTTGCCATCCATGAAATCGAAGTCGGCAGCGGAGGAACCGCGCCTCTCAGAGGCCCACGACCACAAGCAAGTAAGATGAATTAAGTCTGTAGCAACATGGACGGTAAGACCGGAGCATTCTACTTTTTGGGATTTGTTCGCATCATACAACCCCGCCAGTTCCTCCCGCGTCGGCATCCGCCAGTCCGTATATCCGCCACCGCGGTAGTTGTCACAATAGGACTTGGCCTTAAGCCATTTGATATCGCTTCCGTTGTCCCGCGCCGCCCACATCAGGCCGGTCTTAGTATCCAATACCGTCCCGTTGCCTTTTGCAATAAATCGACCGTCGCTCTTCTCTTGTGCCTGTAATTGTCCAGAAATGAAGAAGACAAATAGAAAAGTAACAAGTATGATTCTTATGAGTAATGCTCTCATTGATTGCCCCCTTTAACGAATTCATGCCCTGATCTTGATTCTATTCAAAGCCGCACCAATTGGTTATATTATCCACTAGTTCCCGAGTACTCTGAAAATTGTTTGCCGGAAAATCCCAATCAGGAAAACCGAGAGCGATAGCGGCCAATATCCGTTTGCTTTCCGGTATGCACGCATACTTCCTCAGCACCCCCGGGTACATGACACCCTGGTACTCGATGCAGCTACCCAAGCTATAGTTCAATGCAGTCAGGCAAATGGTTTGCATAACAGCGCCAATATCCATCAGAGGTCCTTCTTCCGATAATAATCGATCCACAGATATAATAATAGCTACGGGTGCATCGAAAAAACGAAAGCCCCTTTCCAACCATTGCATTCTTTTTTCCGTGTCACCTCTTGGAATCTCCATCAGTTGAAACAGTTGTTTTGTAATCTCCACCCGTCGCTTCTGATAAACAGTGTCGGGGTTTGATATCGCAAAGCTGATTTCCGGATTGGGTGGTGTCCCGGACTTAAGATGTTCAACATTAGCCTGTCTGACTTTCTCTAAAATCTCTCCTGCAAGAACAACGAACTCCCACGGTTGTGTATTTGTCCCTGAGGGAGCACGGGTAGCAATTTGTAAAATTTCCTTGACGATCTCTTTTTTGATGGGAACCGGCTTGAAGGCTCTAATGCTTTTTCTTGCCCTTATGGCTTCCACAATTTCCATTTGCTGTTCCTTTCATAAGGATTATTCAAGATAATGTCGCCAGCGTCTTCTCCGTGCGCTACACGCAGAACTTCTGGATCTTTTCCAGCTTCTCATCAAAAGAAAGTCCTTTGCGGGTTGGTTCGGAGGGAAGTGTAAGGTTGTGACCGCAGTCGCCACAAAATTTGAAATGAGGCGGATTGAAATAATTACACTTCGGACAGACTTTTTCTAATTTGGCTCCGCACTCTCCACAGAACTTTGTTCCGTCAGGATTCTCAAATTGGCATTTCGGGCAATTCATATTTTCAGTCTAAGGCAGCTAAAGCCTCTTCAGCCTGTTTCTTGAAAACATCTGCCTCGCACTCTTTAAAAGTCTCCACTGCATCCGCAATGTATTTCCTCGCCTGGTCGGTTTTCTTCTTGACCTTGTAAAGTTGACCAAAGTCGAGATAACATTGACCGAGCATGCCCTTGGCCCCGATCTCTCTTGCCACCTCTATGGCCTTCTGGAAATTCTCCCCCGCCCTCTGAAAGGC
>JBKQQP010000064.1:0-42275 GCA_052144335.1 Syntrophales bacterium | reverse complement strand
ACAGGCCGGAGGTCCTCAATGCTCTGAATCCCGAGCTATATGAGGAATTGAGAAGTCTGCTGAGACAGATCGCATCAGAAAAGAATATCCGCGTAGTCATCATAACCGGCGCAGGGAAAGCTTTTGCAGCAGGAGCTGATATCTCGGCTATGGTATCCATGACACCGCTTGAGGCGAAGGAACTGGCCCACAGGGCAGTGCAGGCAACAGGATTCATCCAAAAGATGCCTCAACCCGTTATTGCCGCCTTGAACGGTTTAGCACTCGGGGGGGGGTGGGAACTCGCTCTCACTTGCGATATCAGGATCGCGTCTACGAAGGCCAAAATCGGATTGCCGGAAACAAACCTAGGTGTCATCCCCGGCGGGGGAGGCACTCAACGCATGGTAGAATTAGTCGGATTGGCCAAAACAAAGGAGCTGATTTTTACGGGAAGAATTTTGTCCGCTGAAGAAGCCTATGCACTGGGAATGCTCAATAGCGCGGTTGATCCCGACTCCCTCATGACGACCGTTCAGGAATTGGCCCTGACCCTGGCAGGGAGAAGTCCAGTAGCTCTGCGCCTCGCAAAAGCAGCCATTAATAAAACTCAAGAGAGTGTGCTCTCTGATGGCTTGGATTACGAAATAGAACGTTTTGCCGATTGTTTTTCACATCAGGACCAGAAAGAAGGCATGCGTGCCTTCCTCGAAAAAAGGCCGGCGAATTATGGAGAAATGAAGAAATGAAAGAAGAACTTGTCGATGTGAGAGATGTTAGATTTATCCTGTATGACATATTGAGCATAGAAGATCTCTGCCGTTCCGAGAAGTTTAAAGACCATTCCAAGGGTACGTTTGAAATGGTCATAAGCACGGCAGAGAAACTCGCCACTAACGCGTTCGCACCCGTGAACAGTGACGGAGACAGTGTCGGCTGCAAGTGGCGTGACGGCATTGTCCAGGTCCCCTCTTCTTTCTATGAACCTTTCCGCAAATATTGCGAGGGCGGCTGGATCAGCGTTTCCGAAGACTATGACGCCGGGGGGCAGAACCTTCCGCTGACCATCCAGCATGTTTGTCATGAATTGTTCTTCTCGGCCAATCACTCGCTTGCGGGTTATATGGGGCTGACACACAGCGCGGCCAAGGTAATCGAGGTTTACGGAACGCCGGAACAGAAAAGAAAATATATGACGCACCTCTATTCTGGCCGCTTTTCGGGAGGAATGAACCTTACGGAACCGCAAGCGGGAAGCGATGTCGGGGCAATCAAGGTCAAAGCAGTCAAGAAGACCGACGGAACCTATTCCATCCAGGGAAGTAAAATCTTTATCACCGGAGGAGATCATGATCTGACGGAGAATATCATTCATATCGTTCTTGCCAGGATCGAAGGGGATCCGGAGGGAACTAAAGGGCTTACGTGTTTTGTGGTGCCGAAGATGAAGGTCCGGGAGGATGGCACGGTCGGGGAATCAAATAACATTACCTGCGCCGGAATAGAAGCCAAGATGGGGATGAAGGGCTCAGCTACCTGCGTCCTCAATTACGGTGAAAACGGTGAATGCATCGGAGAACTGTTAGGACCCGAAAGGAACGGTATTAGGGTCATGTTCCACATGATGAATGAACAGAGGCTGCTTGTCGGGCTTCAGGGGCTTGCACAAGGCAGCACAGCCTACTTGCACGCCCTCCAATTTGCAAAAGAGAGACTTCAAGGAGCCGCCTTCGGCAGCAAAAGCACAAAACAGGCCGCCATTATTGAACATCCAGATGTCTTGAATAACCTTATGATCATGAAAGCACAAACAGAGGGCATGCGCGCGCTCATTCTCTTCACAGTACATTGTATCGATGAAATTTCAGCGAGCGAGGATGATGCGAAGAAACGGGAATTGCAAGACATTGTCGAACTGCTTACCCCAATTTGCAAGGCCTATTGCACGGAGAAGGGATTCGACGTATGTGTTCGCGCCATGCAAGTCTACGGAGGATACGGCTACTGCAAGGAATACCACGTCGAACAATTTGCCCGTGACTGCAAGATTACATCGATTTATGAAGGGACAAACGGGATCCAGGCAATCGATCTTCTGGGCAGAAAAATCAGGATGAAAAATGGCGGGTTGTTCCAGGCCATCATGTCGAGAATGAAGAATACGGCAAGAGAGGCTGATGCACTGGATTCGCTCTCGTCGTATGCGAAAGATTTCATTCTCCTGCTTGGATCTTTCGAAGAGCTGACCGATTCTATACTGCATAAGGGCGAGGCGGACGATTTCTATCTAAAGTTCTCTCAAGCATCGGCGTATCTTGATGCTTTCGGGGATATCCTTCTGGGATGGATCTTCCTTTGGCAGGCCATAGTGGCGGAAAGAAACCTGCTTGATACTGGGAGTGCTTCCCATGCATCCCTGTTTTACAAAGAAAAATTTCTGACTGCGCGCTTCTACTTGGGAACCATACTTCCTGTTGTGCGAGGCAAGATGGGCGCAATCCGCAATAATGAGCGCTCCCTGCTTGAAATACGCCATTCAACATTTCTGGCGTAAACCGTTTCCGGAGAACCTTTTTGACGGTTACTGTGGATTGAGAAAACATTCAACCTGTAAGAAAGATCCTGGCAAAGACGAGTGCTCACTCCACCACAAGCTCCGCTTCCCTTTGAAACAGGTATGCGTTTAGGAATGGACTTCATTATCCTGGATTTGGCATAAAGCCTGCCGTATTGAAATCGGTTCAGTAAGCGCGCAATCGGGGAGATGCCTGCCGCTCGGCCGCCAGACTATAAAAATTGATGTATAGGAGGAGCTTATGTCGGGTGCCCTCGAAGGATTAAAGATATTGGATTTTTCGACACTGCTCCCCGGTCCTTACGCTACGATGTGTCTTGCGGATATGGGGGCCGATGTGCTGAGAATTGTCTCCGGTACCCGGCCTGATATCGGTGATGTTTTGCCTCCCTTTCTCCCTAAAATGAACATCTCCGCAGGTTCGGCTTTCCTGGCCCGCAATAAACGCTCCATGACCTTGAATCTAAAGGACCATAGGGCGCTTAAGATTGTCGGCCGGCTCGTTTCCGAGTTTGGGTATAACATCGTGGTGGAGCAGTTCCGCCCCGGCGTTATGGCCAAATTGAAACTGGATTACATGAGCCTCAAAGTCCTCGATCCATCTGTCATATACTGTTCCATTACAGGCTACGGCCAGACTGGAACCATGAAATCCCGGGCCGGACATGATATAAATTATCTTGCTCGTTCAGGGATTATGTCCTATTCGGGGACAAAAGAGGGGGGACCAAGTCTGGTGGGAATGCAGATTGCCGATGTGGCATCGGGATCCAACAATGCCGTAATCGGCATCTTGGCTGCGGTAATTCATCGTAATGCAAGCGGCAATGGTCAGTTTATCGATATCTCCATGACCGACGGTGCCATTGCCTTCAATGCCGTCTTTGGTGCCGGTTTTCTCATTGACGGCAAGAACCGCGAACGCGAAGGGACACTTTTGAACGGCGGATCCCTTTATGACTATTACAGAACAAAAGACAGCCAGTACATTAGTTTTGGCGGGCTTGAGCCACAGTTCTTCGCCAACTTCTGTCGAACGATTAATCGCGCCGACCTGATACCCGGCGGGGTCTTTCCGAAGAACGTGTCGAAGGTGAAGCGGGAGATCAGCGATATAATAGGTACGAAGACGAGAGACGAATGGATGACTCTCTTCAACGAGACGGATGCCTGTGTAGAGCCGGTTATGAACTTGGCAGAGGTTTTTAACGATCCTCTGGCAAGAGAACGGGAGATGGTCGTTGAGCTGCCCGAGGCTGGCGGCGGAACTGTCAGACAGCTTGCGAATCCAATTAAGTTTTCCGAAACCCGCAACACATACAAGAGCATTGGAGCGACAGTTTCTTCGGGGACCAATACAAAAGACGTTTTTCGCGAGATGGGCTACACGGATATAGAGATTGAGGAGTTCGAGTATACGGGACTCTTCAGTTAATATGCTTATCTACGATCATTCCGGTTTCGCAGCTTAAGCGTGATGATTGCGTTAAGCTGGCATCCTGTCATTGCGATGGGATGCTCAGCTTGTACTTTCTCAATTTGCGGTAAAGGGTGGTTCGGGCGATCCCCATTGATTTAGCGACTCGGGAAATATTGTTATGGTATTGTGAAAGGAACGAACATATCAGGTCTCTCTCATAATGGTCCTTTGCCTTCAGAACTTCAGGTTCCTCAAAACCTGATAATTCCCTCGACAGATATTCCGGAAGAAGGACTTCTCCGCTGCAGATATTGATCGCACGCTCCATGATGTTCTGCAACTCGCGGATATTACCGGGCCAGTTATATCTAGTGAAGAGGGCCATTACCTCCGGAGAAACATTCTTGATGGTACTCTTGTTCAGTTTGGCACTGATCGTTTTGAGAAAATGATCAACGAGAAGATTAAGATCGTTCTTGCGGTCGCGAAGAGGAACCATGTGGATTGAGAAAACATTCAACCTGTAAAAAAGATCCTGTCGAAAATGGCCCATGAGAACAGCGGAAGAAAGGTCCCGGTTTGTTGCCGCGATGATGCGGACATCAACGGGAATAACTTCGCTCCCCCCGACTCTCGTAATCGTTCTAGATTCCAGTACACGTAATAGTGTCGTCTGTAATTCCAAAGGCATTTCGCCGATTTCGTCCAGAAAAATTGTGCCACCGCTCGCAAGTTCAAATTTCCCTGGCTTTCCGCCTCGCCTTGCCCCGGTATAAGCCCCCTCCACATAACCAAACAGCTCACTGGCAATCAGCTCGCGCGGCATCGCGGCACAGTTCAGTGCGACAAAGGGTCCGTTCTTGCGACTGCTCGCATTATGAATCGACTGAGCAAAAATGTCTTTCCCTGATCCGCTTTCTCCGAGCAGCAGAACATTGGAATTGCTCCCGGAGGCTGTTCGCGCCAGTTCAACTGTTTCCAGGAATTTGTGATCCTTTCCGATCAGATCGGAAAAATTAAATTTCGTTTCTTTCCCGGCCAGGTGTTGAACCAGTCTTCTGGCTCTCGCAATATCCTTGAAGAGCAATAGCGTTCCCATTGTCGCCCCCCTGATAATAATTGGACGGGTGGTAATGAGACCGGCGATCTTTCCATGATCGGTCACAATATTCATTTCTAAATCGGTAACAATCTCTTTCTTATTAATGATATTGTGAAAAGCGCTGTTTTTCTTGGAGATGATGGAAAGCAGATTCCTGTTTAAGAGTTCCTCTTTCCGGATGTCAAATAAGGATGCAATGACTTCGTTAATATGCGTGATGATTCCTTCAGAATCCAAGGCAATCAGGCCTTCAGAAATGGATTCGATAATCGTATTTTTGTAATGATCAGCCAGCGAGAGAGAACTCATGGTGTTCTCCACTTTTAGTTGGCTTTCGATTGCGTTTACCGCGGTCACGACAATTCCGAGCGTATGAGAATGGACGTTCTCAAAGGGACCGCAGATGCCAAGCACCCCCGAAATTTTCCCCGAAGGGTCATGGATGGGCGCACCGGAGCCTGCCCATTTCTGAAAGTAAAGGCAGTAATGTTCAGCCCTGGATACCTGGGTCGGTTTGTCCAAGTAGAGCGGCGTCCCCATGCCGTTGGTCCCAACCATGCTCTCCGCCCAGGACGCCCCAGGAACAAAATTCACGACCTGAGCCTTTTCCTGAGCAACCTTATCTCCCACTATCTCTAAGAGAATCCCTTCAGGGTCTGAAAGGGATACGATGAATCCTCCCCCGATTACAAGGCTGTAGATATCCTCCATAATCGGACGGCTTATCGAGAGGAGATTCCCATATTTCTTCATTCGTCTCGAAAGTTTTTGGTCTTCCAATATGATCGGGGCAACGGTCAGGTTGGGGTTGACCTTCCATTTTTTAGAGCGCCGCCAAGATTCGTAAATCTCACGACGCATGCTCGAAGAAGGGATGCTACGGCCTTTAACGAAGTCTTTCCAAAGGGATTTTAACTGGGATTCTGAAATCATTCCTGATAACTGTGGAGAAGTATTTTTTTTAACATCATCGAATCTTTCCGGTTCCACTCTAAATGGAGACTCATAAGATTTTATGGTATACCGAGATGAACCTTTTATCATCATCTCAGAGTGTGTAAGTTCCAGTTCAATTATTGGAACCAAGACATTTATTAAATGGTTCCAAAACTCTTTGAGGAACGATCCGTTCATCTAGGCTATACGTTTCCTTATTCTACCCGTCTTATCTCTTATGTCAACTGGCAAATGTATCAATTGAAAACATTGTCTCTTAATGATACAAGATTATATTCTTCGGGGAAATGCGCAACGAATAGCGAAATTGAGGGACTCGCCTTGGTTAAGGTGCCATGTTATATAACACGTGAAATTTTTACTTTTTGAGACTGGGAGATGGAAATGGGATATGAGTGGGCAACGCAGGAAGAGCTTAAGGCCATTCTAAGAGAGTTTGTGCATGGCAAAAAAATAGCCAAGAACAAAATAAGGCCGGCTATTCTTGATTCGTGGATACGTTGCAAAAAAAGAAATGTCGAATATCGTCAGGCAAGAACGGCTATTAAACTTTATGGATCAGGTCTTGAGCAACATAAGGCGAACTATTCCGGTTTTCTGACAGTTTGTTCGCCGATTATGGAGGAGATCTACGGGTTTCTGAAAGGCGGCGGATTCGTTGTTGCTTTGTTTGACAGCGCGGGCATCATGCTTAAAGTTATTGGCGATGGCGAAATAAGGAACTTTGCCGACACGGGCAATTTCATAGAGGGGGCATCTTGGACGGAGGATGATGCGGGCACTAACGCCGTCGGTACTTCTCTCGTCCTAAATCAGCCGATGCAAGTTTTCGGTCGGGAACATTACTGCCTACGATCTGCATTCTGGACGTGTTCCGCGGCTCCCATTCACGATGCTGATGGTAAGATTATCGGCACTCTGGACATCACCGGCCCTTATGAAAAAGTCCATTCGCACACGCTCGGAATGGCAGTAACGGCTGCAAACAATATTGAAACACAGCTCAGACTCGAGAAGATTTTGCATTCGCTTGAGCTGTCGGATAATTACAAGAACATGATTATAGATTCTATCTCGGAAGGGTTGGTGGCGTTCGATGACAATGGTGCTATTAGCCACATAAATGACACTTCAGCTTTATTTCTTGGTTATAAAAAGGGCGATGTCATCGGCAAGAGTTTGTGGCAGTTTATGCCGGCTAAGAAAAACCCTAGACTCTTTGATCTTCTGAAGAACAAAGAATGTGTGACCGATTCTGAGTTTAATATCGCTACATACAAGAAGAACATCAACTGTCTGAACACCTCAAGACTTATCGAGATAGATGGAAAATCGGTCGGCACCGTCTTGCTGTCCAGTGAAATCAAAAGAGCGAGAACACTGGCCCAGAGGATGAGCGGCCATGAAGCGCAATTTCGCTTTTCGGACCTGATCGGTAAGGATTCAAAATTTTTGGAGGTTGTCGAGATAGCAAAACAATCCGCGGGTAGTCAGTCCAATATTTTGATTCTGGGCGAGAGTGGCTCCGGCAAGGATATTCTTGCTCAGGCCATCCATAACGCAAGCAGAGAGCGAGGCGGCCCTTTTGTTGCGGTGAACTGCTCGTCTATTCCGAGAGAGTTGATCGCGAGTGAATTATTTGGTTACACGGATGGGGCATTCACGGGAGCAAGTCGCGGGGGGAGGCCCGGAAAATTCGAGCTTGCTGACCGAGGGACTTTGTTTCTCGATGAAATCGGTGAAATGCCATTCGAACTCCAGGCCTCTCTTCTGCGTGTGCTTGAAACAAGAACCATAAGCAGACTGGGGGACATCGCCCTAACGCCTGTCGACGTTCGGATTATCACGGCAACAAACAAGGATCTGTATACAGAAGTCGTCAATAGACATTTCCGTCAAGATCTTTTCTATCGCTTGAATGTCGTTACTATTCATATGATTCCTCTTCGTGAACGGAAAGATGATATCCCGCTTCTTGCAGATCACTTTCTCACCCATCTTTCCAGAATGTTGGGAAAGGATAATGTGCGAAAGATTGATGCCAAGGTGATGAGCATATTCAACAATTACTACTGGCCCGGAAATGTTCGGGAGTTGCAGAACGTTCTCGAACGGGCACTGAATGTTTGCTCGGAACCCACAATATCAGTTGAGTGCCTTCCTCCGGAATTCCGAAAGATTAATGCGACGAAATTAGGCAAGCCCGTGGATTATTATGAAAGAGAGTTGGTTCGAAAATTATTAGAACAGAACAACAGAAATATTTCCAGTGCTGCTCGGGCACTTGGTATTTCCCGAACGACGCTTTATCGCAAAATGGTCAAATATGGTATGTTGAGGCATAGGGCTATTCAGATATATTAATTGCCCTTGTTCCCGGAATTCCCGGCATAACCGGACCTAACGTTGTTATGGCAGAGGACGCAGAACTCGTGGATAATATAACTAACTGGTGTGGCTTTGAATAGAAGTGAGATGGACCGTCTCTTTCAATTGGTAATCTTCGGTTTTCGCGGCTTTATAACTCTATTGACTCGCAGGTGAACTAAACGATTTCCTTTTTACCACGTCCTTCCTCTAATTTTGTTTTTCCAATACCGTTCGTCCATACTGCATTTCAACCAGAACTCAACGAAAGCCTTAACTGATAAGGATCTTCCAGTATGCTTGTTGCGGATCCTTGCTGAGGCTGGCTTCGGCCACATCCCAGCTCTGAAAGCCTTATGAATACTCTATGCACAGAAAAGCGGCCTGTATTTCCTAATATAGGCAGTCGTTCCGGTAGAAGCGACTGTTGGAAACAAGCAACGACGCACCATCCGAGAGCGCCCGCAACATGGATTAACATACTTGTTGATGATATTGTTGATGGCCATGTTGATAAATCATAAAAACTGTCAATTATCGATGATCCCAACCTCTTTGCCTCAATCTTAGGCAAAGAAATTAACAAACAATTTAATGATACGGCCGGTAATGTGGATTCTGCAACAATATTAGAGACTACAGTTCAAATGGTAATCTTCACCTCAATTCCAAATCAAAAACCGTCGACTTATAGGTGTAGTGTGCGATTCTGTCGAATGCGGGATCTTGAAAAATCGGCAAGCGGATTTTTTGTTTACTTCTTCCTGAAACATCCGTTCTTGGCTTTTGGAAAAAGCTGTATATTGCGACCGCAAATAAACAATGCAGTTATGTCTTCACCCCTATGAATAATTCATTGTGAAATTGAATCGGTTCTATATAATATTATGTTATAGGCTCCGTGTAAAAAAATAATACAAGACTCGGACTCCAATCTAGTGAAAGCCGGAATGAGTTCGTCTATGCCGTCGATCGCCATGATCCTGGGACTTCTTGTCCAGGGATGGCTGGCGGATAAAGTCGGGAAGGTTTTATGTTTTCCGGGGTGGCCTTCATAGGAGGTCTTTTGGGACTTGCCCTTTTTTATAAAGGGAAGAAATTACGAATCGAGGGACGGAGTGTTATATAATTTCTTTGCTAAAAAACGCATCATGTGTGCTTAACAACTGAAAGGAGTCGTCGAATGGAACAAAAGTATCCTCCATTAAAAGGTATTAGGGTAGTTGACCTCACAACATTTGTTGCGGGACCCGCAACAACAAGAACATTGGCTGATTGGGGCGCAGACGTAATAAAAATAGAAGCGACGGCGGGTGATGCCTGGAGAAAATTTGGATTGGCTCTTGGGATACCTGCCTCTGATGACGAAAACCCACTGTTTGATATGGAGAATACGAGCAAAAGATTCATTGCTGTTGATGTAAGAACTATGAAAGGCCAGACGATCCTGCACCAGCTCCTGGCCGATGCAGATGTTTTCGTTACAAATATTAGAGAAGATGCTCTCCAGAAACTCAATCTTACATATGATGAATTGTCTCCCAAGTATCCCAAACTTGTGTATGCGCATGTCACAGGATTGGGTGATAAGGGGCCGGATTCAAAGAGACCCGGTTTTGATATTGTCGCTTACTGGGCACGCAGCGGAGCGCTGCTCGACCTATGCGAAAGAGGCTCAAGCCCGTTGTGCCCTCCATACGCGTTTGGCGATCACCCCACTGGGGTGACGTTGGCAGGAGGGATATGCGCGGCCCTGGTAAAACAGAGACAAACAGGAATAGGAGATAAAGTAAGCATATCTCTTCTGGGGAATGCAATCTTCAATGCAGGCATGATGATCATGACTGCTCAAAAGAAATATGGGGAGATCTGGCCCAAGTCCAGAAAGAGTCCTTCTCTGCCCTCAAACAATACGTACATATGCAACGACGGGGAATGGATTATTTTAGGCATGATCGAGCATGAAAGGTATTGGCCAATCTTCTGCGAAAAGGTAATTGACAGGCCGGAACTGGCTCATGATAAACGTTTCGACACAGTTAAGGAAGTTAAGAAGAATTGTGAGTTACTCGTATCCATATTAGACGACACATTCATTACAAAAGGACGGAGTGAATGGGAAGTTCTACTTCAAAAAGCTGATATTGCTTATGACAAGGTAGCTCATTTTAAGGATGTTAGTGAAGACCCACAGGCCTGGGCTAACGATTGTTTTTATGAGCATTCATTCCGAAACGGCCAAAAAGCAGTATTGCCGAGAACTCCGGTGCAATTCGGCTCCATTAAGAAGCTGACGATACCGCCGCCTGTGGGTAGAGTCGGAGAACACACAATCAGCATTTTAAAAGAATTGGGATACAAGCAGTCGGAAATTGAGATAATGGAAAAGGAGAGGGTGATTAAAGTATAAAAGCTTAGGTGTAGTGGCCCCCGGTTTCTTCTTCCCGGCACTCTCGTTATTACCCGGACTCATCCAGGCCCAGGAAGAGAGGTGCATCTCCGTAGGGAATATATCCATATTGACACCTATCTCTGCAATAATTACGGAAGCGTTTTCTTTCACACCCGGTATCGTTTTAAGGAGTTCGTATTCTACCTTAAAGTGTCTCTCAATATTCTCCTGTATCCTGCATTCCAGAGCAGAGAGAGTTCCTCCTCAATTGCCTTTATATGTCCCAGGGACACCTTGATCATGAACTTGTGATCTTCCTGCATCTTCCCCACGAGCGCCTCTTTGAGCTCTTCTTTCCTTCTTCTCAGTCTCCCCTTACTTAACTCTGCCATTTCTTCTGCGTTTAAGCTTGCCTTTCATCAGCTCTTCGATTATCCTGCCCCCACTCGCCCCAAAAGTATTCGAAGCAATGGAAGCGAGTTTTATATTTGCATCCTCCAGTATTTTTTCTATCCTCTGTTTCTCAGAGGTTACATTCTGGATGAGTTTCCCCTTGTACTTGGTCAAGTCCCTGAGTTCCCTGACCTCTGTAGGAGGGATGAAGCTGCCCTTCATCCAATCCGCTTCTCAATAACTTGCAAAGCCGTTCACTGGCTTGGACATCTGTTTTTATTCCCGGTACATTCTTGACGTATCGTGCATTCACAAGGATCACGTCAAAACTGTCTTCCAGGATGTTGAATACCGGTTTCCAGTATACCCCCGTGCTCTCCATTGCTACTTGAGTTATAAAGTTTTCTTTCAGCCACATCTTGAGCCTCAGGAGATCATTCGTCATTGTACTGTAAGTCCTGATTTTTTTATGCCGGTCCCCATGATACATGCCGCTATTGTTTTTTTGTGAACGTCAAGACCGCCACCTCTTTTGATTATAATATCCATGGTAACCCCTCCTTTGTATTTGGTATAGTACTTTCAAAATAACCTATCCCAACCAATACACAAAGAGGGACCTCCAGAATGGCTAAATTTTCATTCTCCTTTGTGTCGACTCGTCGACATTGACATGGGGCTTCAATCAGAAATAAAGAAGCCCGATAAATGACATAAAAGAATAAAGGGGGCTACCTCAGCGGTAAGATGAAACTTAACATAGCGCTATTCAGAGGAACGATCGCGTTACTTTGTTTGATTTTCTTTTTTCGGGGTATTGTTTCTGCGGAAGTCGGTAAGAAACCCAGAGAATTTCAGAAATTCGCATCTGACCTTAAAAGGCATTTCGAAAATCTCGGCTGGAACGATTTGGATACCGAGAAACTCGACTGGGAATATTATCGAAAATCCCGAGGCAACAAGCCGCTCATCTTTACTGCATTCGGAAAACAATCAGAACAGATCGTGCTCTTCCTGAGCGGCGTACATGGAGACGAAAGTCCTCCCGTTTACATTTTGTTCAGGCTTGCACAATTCCTTAAAGAGAACCCGGAACTATATCGAGATAAAACGATCATCGTAGCACCCCTTATTAATCCGGATGGTTTCTTTTCAAAACCTCAAAAAAGAACGAATGGCAGAGGAGTGGACATCAACAGGAATTTCCCAACAAAAGATTGGAAACAGAGTAAAAGAGACAGATACTATTCGGGGCCCAATGCAAATAGTGAGAGTGAGACCAGGTTCCAGATTGCCCTCATCAATAGGTTCAAGCCCACCCATATTATTAGCATTCATTCTCCACTCGGGTGTTACGATTATGACGGCCCATCCTCCAATTTTGATTCTATCGTGATCTGGCTGAAAAAGGTCAGCAGAGAAAATGGCCTGCCTTTCCGTAGGTATCAGGTTTTTCCGGGATCGCTCGGCAATTACGCGGGGATGGAGAGGAGAATTCATACCCTTACTTTGGAGTTGCCTTCATCCGCACCGCAGAAAGGTGCTGAATATTTCGATCAGTTTAAGAGCATGTTTCTGGACATCTTAAACTTGAATCCGTGAAATCCTACGTTCTCCCACGCTGGACTTAATCTGACTGCTGTTGTCAAGTTTAGTGCTGCATAACTTCCTTGTAGTCAAGCGTTTGTTAATTTAGACCGGCGTACACCCTTCAAACAGTAATCCCTATTGACTGTTATCAATAGGAAAAATGCATTGTAAACTATAAACACAACAACTACTTCTTACTGAAATATTATTTTTCTGAGTTAGCCTGCAATGGCATATCTTGCATCTATAAATGAATATCAATACTGTGTTCCTGCCGCCCGGTTTGCCGATGCAATTGCTTGGTGCGCCATATCGACAGCCCGGCCGAGGGTATTCAGGTCCTGGTCTGGGTTATGAAAGCCCATACCATTCTCCGCGGCGACGAGGTCCCAGAAAATTTGGGCCTTGCGGAGGAGTTCGCGGGATTTCTCTAACTCTTCCTTATTCACTTTCGGGACATTGCCAGCTTTTCCGAGTATCTCATGGGCCCTGGCAATGGTCTGCCCTGCGATGTGCTGCACCTGCCAATTGTTGTTCTGTATCGTCTTGACACGGTCAAGAAGCCAATCGTTATCCTGCGTGTGGCAGGGATGGCACGATTCCTGGATTCGTTTCATCGGGCTCGTTACCCAGTGAGATGTATATTTTTGCCCGTTTTCCATCATGTACGGCATATGACAATCAGCACAGGTGACGCCGGAGCGCCCGTGGACGCCGCCTATCCAAGTCTCGTAATCGGGATGCCGAGCCTTGAGTGCCTTCACCTGCGAGTCCGGGTGAATCCAGTCCTGCTCGAATCCAAAAGGCTTCTCCGCGTAATAGGCATACATCTGATCCGGGAGAAGCCCCTTGTCCCAGGGAAAGATAACGCGTTTGCCCGTCGGTTCAATGAAGTATGTTGAATGGCATTGTGCGCAGACATAGCTGCGCATATCTTCGCGAGTCGCCTTTTTCACGTCGATGCCCCGCCGCTCCATGGCCTCTATGAAGGCGGGATTTATGACGCGCAAGTTCATCGTCTTCGGATCATGGCAATTAGCGCAGACAATGGGGTATTTCACCCTGGCGAGTAATTCCTGGATGGGTACTTTTGCATAGCCCCATCCCACCTCCTTGTATATGTCGATGAGATTGGCAGTCTTGCAGGTTATGCAGGAACCGGCCGCAGTGGGCTGAATCCGTTTCGTCTCTTTGATATCTTCCAGTGAATACGGGTGACCGCGGCGGTATGTGTAATCCTTGCTGAAGGGCATTCCCTTGAAGTTAATCAGGAGTTCCGGTTCCTTGACGGACTTCTGTATCTTTTCGTTTCCGCCGAAACCTGTGGGAGAAGGCGCCATCTCGAGGTTTTTCTGATAGCTCTTGTATTCGAGGGGATAATATTTGCCCCACACCGCCGGATCGTATTCGCCCTCCGGTATAACGACCAGCCTGACCGTGGTGGCGGGTTGTATCATGAAGACCCGCAGCATGACGATACAGAATACGAGTACCGCGATCCCCAGCAGTGAGATGATGATCTTTGTATTTCTATTCAACTCTAATACCTCCTTTTTCCGGTCCGCGTCCGTGGCCCAGATAGCGATGGCATTTCAGACAATTCGCGCCTCCTCGGGCCATGGGTGTGTTTTCAATCGTTGAATAGTGGCACCTGACACAGTTAAGTTTCAGAATTTCTTCGCTGTTGGAAGATATCAGAATGGTGGGAGTATAGGCCCTGAATGTCTCATGAACCAGGTCATTGAGGCCCGCGCGGGTTTTGTACACAACTTTTCCCACGATGTTCGTGTCGGGGAGATGACATTCGGTGCAGGCGAATTGCTTGTGGTTGGTTACCTGCCATCGGCTGTAGACGAGTTCCATGCTGTGGCAGGATGCACAAAATTTTGGGCTTCCTGAGGCATAGTAAGTGCCCGTCAGCAGAAGGACGATGACAGCACCAGCAGCGACACCTAATCCCAGAAGTTTCAACGGGGATAGATTGAAGAGGCGCTGCCAGTCCATACTTTCTTGCTCCCAGTTTACATGATGAGACAACAGGCAGACAAACAACTTATACCAAAAATAATAATGAGAGAAGAAAAGTTTGTCAATGACAAATGCGGATATGAAACGAGAAATTTTATATTAAAAACTCGACCCGCTTTCTCAAAGTGTTGCGGAGTTGGCAAGAGTCTAGCCTAAGCGAGGATAAACTTGAGTTGAACAAGTTGCTTGTGAAGAGGCTGCACATTCTTTCATTTCTCAGCGGCATCGTGCATTGCGAAGTACGTCATCTACCTATGGAACATGGGCCACAGGGTAAGTTATAATTCTTCATTTGCGTTTTGTGATCAAAGAAAACTGAGCACTGACGAATCAATCCGCGGTACTCTCACTCCTCGGGCCGGTAATGTCGTGTTAGGTTCATAAAGGAGTAGCGTTATACCCGAATGGATTACAGATCTGCCGGAAGATCTGTGCATGGAGCTACAACTTGAACTTCTATTTGCTGATACCGGATACCAACGTCTTATTTCTCGTGTATATCATCCCCATTTTTAAGCTCTCACTTTCTTATAACATAAAACCCGAAGACATCTCCCAGTCACAGACATAACCGCCCCATGCGTCACCGCAAGGGGTATCTTCAGGCTTATATGTTTGCTTGGTTTTCATTGCCTATGGCTCGGATATATATATTATATAACTTATACAACCATAATAGTCAAATCAAGATATTTTCACATTTTTTTCTTGCATATAGAACCTCAATAAAATATATAATTTATATGGCAACTCAAAGACCTCAAATCCTGCTTACCCTTGACGATACCCTGCTTAAACGGATTGACGATTATCGTTATGAAAGCCGTATTCCGGCCCGCTCCGAAGCTGTCCGCCGCCTTATCGAGGTGGGTCTTAAGAAGTACGATAAGAAGGTCAAGAAATAACCCTTACCTCTGCGAGGTATTTATAGGCTAATTACTGAAACCCCGTAAATGTTGCGGCGTTTTTTTTGGGATACCTATATACACGTTCACGTTTCTGCGGAAGATGGCCTCATCATGAATCACGCTCATGACAGACCCGGGGCCGTGATCCTAGGCGGGTGCTTTGCCTGTCTGGGAGCGGCTCGCAATCTTGATAAATACGGCGTTAGGGTATGTGTTATTAGTTCCACCGCCTCCGTAGCACGATTCTCGCGGTCGATAAGTCACTTCGTCAAATGGCCGAGAGACGTAAAAGACGAAGAACTGCCCGCCTTCCTGACGGCTCTTGCTGAGAAGAACGGCTTACGGGGATGGGTGCTCTTTCCAATTACTGACGAACACTTGCGCATTGTAGCTCAACATAGTTCGCTACTGGCAAGGCACTTTGCACTGACCACTCCGCCATGGGAGACGGTCAGGTTTCTATACGACAAACGGCTGACTTACACACTTGCCCAGAATGTGGGCGTCCCCATTCCATATACCTGTATGCCGGAAAACGTCGAGCAAGTCGCCCTGCTGGACGTCGAATTCCCGGTTGTCCTCAAGCCGGCCATCACGTCACGTTTCCTTGAGGCCACCAATAGGAAGGCCTACCGTGCCGACAATCGGAAGGAGCTCCAGAACCGTTATGAGGACATGTTGCGAGTGATTCCGTCTTCGGAGGTGATCGTGCAGGATTTCCTGCCTGATCCATCAAGGAACCTATTCTCCTTTGCCGGGTATTACAGACAAGGTGAGCTGATTGTCGGCCTGTCCGTAAAACGGATACGGCAATTTCCGAGGGACTTTGGTCGGATCAGCACATTTGTAGTGGCGGTTGAGGTTCCAGAACTCAGGGAATTGGCGAGTCAGCTACTTCGATCCATTCAATATACCGGTCTTGCCGAAGTCGAGTTCATGTGGAACCCGAAGCACACCCGTTTTGAACTTCTAGAGGTAAATGCCAGGCTTTGGGCATGGCACAGTCTCGCGATCACTGCGGGTCTAGACATCCCTTTCGTGGCCTTTGCTGATGCCATCAGGCAGGATCCTCCCATTGAAACCATCAATCAAGGCGTCAAGTGGATCAGGGTTTTAACCGATGTGCGTGCTGCGGCACAAGAAATCCTAACGGGCGCAACGACCTTTCAGCAGTACCTGACCTCACTGCGCGGTACGAAGGCATTTTCGGTTTTCTCACCATCTGACCCCATACCGTTTATTGCAGAACCGTTCCTCATGTTACTCAATCGCCTGAACGGGTGGGCCGCCAAACGGTGGCGTAGCCTTTCCTTTCATCGTACGCCTTCTACCGAGAAAACGGCATCGTCAGCGTCAGATAAAAGGGCGAGTACCTAAAGGTGATCAAGACGGATGCAGATGACTAAGGACAGCGGATCTGATCCGCTGTGTGACCTTGTTTCGATCCATAATCATCGATTTTAATGACTGCCCACCTATTCCTGTTATGAATAATAAGATCGACATTGAAAATTATGATCCTTTCGTCCAATCTTCAGTTTAAGATTGAAAGATAGAGTCTATTTCCAGAGACAAATTTCCCCTTGACTACCCTTGATATTAGGAGTATTTTTAAATCAGTTGACACTCCTACTGCAGCTCATTAAAGTAATTCTTATTCCTGCCGTAGCTCAGTAAACCCAATAACCTAACATCTAACCTTTTGGAGTGTAGTATGAGAACGAGTTTCCGAAAGGTACCAATATGAAGCCTCCAATGGGATAGCAATGTCCCTTTGGGGGCGCATTCCCCATATAATCACAATACCTAAATCGAGTTCTTATCAGTTATATTGAATTTGCAAGCAAGTGATTTGCTATAGAGTCAAGCTTCTCAGTTGATTGGTTCAAATAAAATCAATAGCCTAATCGTGGAAGCTGTCGAAAGGGGTTCGTAATTGAAAAATAGCGGTCTTTCTTGCGGAGAAGAACCAACTGAGAGAAAGGAGGGGTATTTATGTTCGAGAAAATTCTGGTTCCATTGGATGGTTCACCGCTAGCGGCAACCATTTTACCCGAGGTCGAGGATCTCGCAAAGAGCCAGAAGTCCGAGATCACGTTGCTGACGGTGAGTAATGTTCCGAGCGCGGCCATCATGGCGGAAGCGGGCACCGCGGTTATTGATCCGATATTAAGATGGCGCAAAAACACTGCAGAAGAATATCTCACGGAGACCACGAAGACATTGAAGGCGAAGGGATTGAAGGTGAGCTGGGTGTATCGGGAGGGTGTCCCGGCCAGGGAAATTATCCGTTATGCCGACGAGGCCCGGTGCGATCTTATCGCCATGGCCACGCACGGTCGCGGCGAGGTCGCCTGGGTGCTAGGAAGTGTAGCGGAACAGGTCGTGTCTCACGCTACGGTGCCGGTGCTCCTGATGCGGGTCCTCAAAGGCCAGCCGTTAATGAAGAAGGAGGATCTCATGAGTGGTCCGTAATGGCGGGATGACTAAGTATTCGGCGTATGATTAATGGGATGGGAAGAGTCTGAGGTAGATTTAATCAACTAAGTAAGTCAGAGAAAGGAGAGATTACCATGGCAGTGTACAAAATTATTGAAATTGTAGGAACAAGTCCAAAGTCTTGGGAAGATGCCGCCCGAAGCGCCTTGCTAACAGCTACAAAGTCACTTGAAGATCTGAGAATTGCCGAAGTTGTTAAACAGGATGTTACCGTTGAGAATGGTAAAATAACATCCTTCAGGGTAAGGCTCAATATCTCCTTCAAGTATCGTGCTGGCGAATAATGTGGAGAACCCAGTTTTTCAGAAAGGAGGTAAATATTTATGGTCCCCGTAGATCTTTTAAGACAATTCGATTTTTTTCAAGGCTTCAGTGAGGAACAAGTCAAGAAACTGGCCGATATAGCAAATGAAGAATCTTACAGGGCCGGTGTCCAGATTTACAAGAAGGGGGATCCCGCAAAAAAACTCTACCTGTTGGAAGGAGGGAAAATTGTTCTGGCCATGGATACTTACATGGGTACTGCCAGACCACCCATGCAGGTCACCGTGGATATAGTGACAAAGGGAGATGCCATGGGATGGTCAGCTGTTATTGAACCTTACGTGTATACTTTAGGAGCCCGATGTATTGATGATTCGAAAGCGATTGCCTTTGATGGAGATAAACTCAAGGATCTACTGGAGAAAGACATTAAGCTAGGATATGCATTCATGCAAGCCACGGCGAAAGTAATAGCCACCCGTCTGACCCATACCGAGATTATTCTGATTGGTGAGCGAGGACTCTCTGTTTTGAGCGAAGATTGAGTAAGAAGGATAGATCATAGAGGAGGTGACTGATGATATGTTTATCGACGAGGTGGAACTCTTCCAGGGTATTCCTTCACACGTGATCGGTGAAATATCCGAACTCGTCACTCAGGAGAGTCACCCGGCGGGACATGTCTTATTTCGAGAAGGAGATGTTGCGGATTTTCTGTATACCCTTGAAGAAGGAGAGATCGATCTGATCATTCAGGCGCAAAAGGATTTCTCCTTTCCCGTGATTAAGGCGGGGTCGGTATTCGGCTGGTCTTCGCTTGTTGAACCTAATCGATACACGGCCACGGCGGAATGTGTGAAGGAAAGCAAGGTGCTAAAGATTGATGCGGAGCGGCTGATGCGGGTATTCCAGAGGCATCCTGCTGAGAGCCTGATTATCATGAAGCGGCTTGCAGGTGTAATAGCTAGCCGGCTTCTGAAAAGTTACAAGGAGTTCGCCGTCAGCAGAAAGTAACAGAGACAGCTAATTAAGGTCAACGTGGAGCAAAGATCAAAATAAAAACATCATTGTCAAGTTAAAGAATGCAGGCAGGGTCATAAAATGGCCCTGCCCGTCATGAATATTCAACCCGTAATCTTCAATCTTATTCATGCTGCGATGTCTTTTCTGACCGGTCGCCCTGGCTATATCAATTAAAAGGGGCAGTGCAATCTAAGAACTGCCACAAAAAAAATTCTGCTTTGTGAACTCTCAAAAGATGCCCAATTCTTTTCCGAGTTCTTTAAACTGTTTGGGAAATTCCGGCTGGAAGTTAAGATAAACAGGCACAGGATACTGAGCGCCAACTTTCTTGCCTGCCTCCTGGAGAGCTTGATGTATCTCCATCAGGTATTTGCCTGGCAGCGAAAAAACTACTTCATCATCCTGAGTCATGGAAAAGGCGCGGTCTCCTGTACCGGGCATGGCAACATGAGGTGCCATCTCCTTAAATGGTGCGAGCAGATATTCTGTGCATTCAATTTTACCACCGAAGTTACCCTTTACGCGTTCGCCTTGCCGATAAGTCCAGGCGTGTATCATGCGCATAAGCTGCGCGGGATTTCCGTAAAAGGCCACTGTGTCCGGTTCGAAAGTAGCCCTGTGCAGGGGTGCAAGCAAAATGGCCCCATACTCATTCTTGCGCAGCCGCATGATTGAGGTGGCCTCCTTCCGCCCCACTTCCTCACTTGCCGAGTAGCTTCCTTCACAGAAGAGTCTTCCCAGAGAGACGGCAGAATCCGTTGACTCGCTGAAGCCAAAGGCGATGGCTGCAGGAACACAGACGATGTCGTCTTTTGTCAATCCTACAGTCCATCCATAAACCCGGGCCATGGTAACAGCTTGGCAAATGGCTATCTTTTTCCCAAGGGCCACGGATGGCTGACGGGTTTTTTCAGGAAAATCTTTTTTATCCTTTAAAAATTTCACCCCCACCGGGAAGGTCTTGAGCCTCAAGTTGTTTCTTATGAAATCGGCTACTTCTTTCAAACTCTGTTCTCCCATAATGATATCCTCCTATCATTTTCAAACGAAAGAGAAAAGATGATCTGATCCTTCATTCGGATTTGTATGAGTAGTATAAACAGGTTTTATCTCGGATTACAATTGGAAATCAAGAATCGTTGGAAAAAGAAAAAGCTGAGCAAATCTTGACCATGCCTCGGCGGCCGATTTCTCTTGACTTTGGGCTGCAGCTCACATAATCTACGCGCACAGAAAAGGCCGCCTGATTGGCGGTTCAATGGTCAACAGAGATATTTTAAAGCGCGAGGGATGGCCGCCATGCTCTTTGGAATCTTGGCGGCCGTTTTATTATCTGCGCCGGGAGGAGACCCCCTTGTTGAAAAAATATCGGTATTTGCTGATTAGCAAGATTCAAGGCTCTTTTTATCACATCGTACGCGCCTACAGCTGGACCTTCCGCCTCCACATCGAGAATGAGAAGCCCTGGCTGGACTATCTGCAGAATGGCGGCCGTGTTCTCCTGTGCGGCTGGCACCAGATATTTTTCGCGGCCATCCGCCACTTTAAGACCTATGCCTCGTATCATCCCGCGCTGATGATAAGCCAGAGCAAAGACGGTGACATCGTTGCCGGTGTTGCCGAGAAATCCGGCTGGCATGCAGTACGGGGATCATCCTCACGAGAGGGAGGTCGAGCCCTGAAAGAGATGGTCGGTCACCTGAAGCGATCGGGCCTTGCTGCTCACATCGTGGACGGGCCGAAGGGTCCGGCAGGAATCGTCAAGGCGGGGGTGGTCAGCCTGGCCAGAGCCACCGGGGCGGTTGTCGTGCCAGTCTATGCAACTTCCGACCGAGCTTGGTATTTTAACAGTTGGGATCACTTCATGTTGCCGAAGCCCTTTGCGAGAGTGAACCTGCGTTTTGGCGAGATGCTGGATCTTACCCCTGGGGCAAGCAACAAGGACTTTGAGCTACAACGTGTCCGGCTCCAGGAGGTCATGCAGCCCGGCCTGCTCACCTGACCTGTGCCTTACCCATGATCCAGAAAAAAATACTGTTCTCTGAAAGAGAGAAATACTAACACATATGTCTTTGACAATCATTGAGACTGCCCCCCACGTTCTTTGGCCAAAATCCTATTGACACACAAATCCTTCGTCGTATACTCCCGCCCTGTAAGAGTAACTTCTCTTCACTTTATCGATAAACAAACCAAAAAGGTGACTTATCATGACCGGTGCGGAAATTATTTTGAATACAGCAGCAGGTGCGGGTGTGGAAATCTGTTTTGCCAATCCGGGAACCACTGAACTGCCGCTGGTCGCGGCATTAGATACGGTCAAAAGCATCCGTCCCGTGCTCGGACTCTTCGAAGGTGTATGCACCGGCGCGGCCGATGGCTATGCGCGTATGAAACAAAAGCCGACTCTAACCTTATTGCATCTTGGCCCTGGCTTTGCCAACGGGATTGCCAATCTCCACAATGCTAAACGTGCCCAATCTCCTATTCTAAATATCATCGGGCAACATGCTGCTTGGCATCTTAATGCCGATCCTCCCCTGAACATGGATATAGCATCCCTTGCCCGGACAGTCTCCGGTTGGTATAAACAAAGCGAATCGGTGGAAGCCTTATCGCATGACACGGCTGAGGGACTGGCGGCTTCACTTTACGGTGAAATATCAACCTTGATTGTTCCCGCGGACCATCAGTGGACGGAGTATGAATCGGATATAATTACGTTGCCGGAATTTGCTTTTGACAAAGCCGATCAGGGAGCAATTGCCAATGCTCGTAAACTTCTCAAAGAAGCAAAAAAACCAGCGCTCATTTTAGGCGGCCGGGCCCTGCGCAAACCGGGGCTGGCGGCAGCAGCGGAAATTCGGGCAAAAACGGATTGCGATCTTTTGATGATCACCTTTCCTGCATATTTTGAAAGCGGCGAAGGTCTTCCTATATTAGAACGCATTCCTTATTTCCCGGGACAGGCACGAACACTTCTTGGTAATTATGATACATTAATTCTGGCGGGAGCCAATGAACCTGTGGCTTTTTTTGGCTATCCGGATGGAAAAAGTTCTCTGCTTAGCGATCAACAACGACGCTTCAGAATTGATACTGAAAAACAGGATGTTGCAGCCATACTGGAAGAACTGGCCCGGACGCTTGATGCTGTTGCCGGTAAAATTAACCCGATGCTTGCGAAATACGCTTTGCCGGGCTTGCCTTCGGGCAAATTAGATGCGGATAAAATGTGCGCCACAATCGCCGCACTGCAGCCGGAACATTGCATTATTGTTGATGAAGGCATATCATCAACTGCTCCCTACTATTCATATTCTCCCTTTTTGAAACCATACAGCCAGCTTAATCTGACAGGCGGGGCTATCGGTCAGGGCATGCCCTTAGCGCTCGGTGCTGCACTTGCCTGTCCTGACAGAAAAGTAATAAATATTGAAGCTGACGGAAGCGCAATGTATACCATTCAGGCGCTGTGGTCTCAGGCTCGTGAAAAAGCAGATGTCATCACTGTTATCTGTTCGAATCGTAAATACTTTATAATCGAACTCGAATGTATGATTGCCGGCTATAGTTCCCTGGGAGCTGAAGCCAGAGCGATGATGAATCTCACTAACCCGGCATTGGACTGGGTCGGTTTGAGCCGAGGGATGGGAGTACCTGCTGCTTCTGTTACGACCGCAGAGGAGTTGATTAGAGAATTCAAAGCGGCCCTAAAGGAATCAGGGCCGCATTTGATTGAGGTAATACTGGAATAATAGGGAGTGAGTGGGAAAACACACTCTGTTTTGTGATGAACGACGCCTGGATCTGGTAAGGCGATGCAAGGCAACATTCCCGGGCCTGCGAGACATCGAACATCGAAAGAAATGCAAGCGTCTTCTGGCGTAATGAGATCGCCGCTCATGTCTGCCAGACAGGAAGAATGCGCGATTTATATTTTCCTCCGTGGGCAAAAAGCGGTGACAATGATAGGAGAAGATTGAGACGATGCAGGTTTTTGAAACATCAATACTCGCAAGTATACGGATGAAGAACCGCATTCTCCGTTCCGCAACCTACGAAGGGATGTGCGATGCCCTCGGCCATCCTCAGATCTCGTACTATGAACTCTATGAGAAATTATCGAGCAGCGGGGCAGGAGCCCTCATTACTGGCTTGGTGGCTGTCAATCGAACAGGCAGAAATCACGGGTTTATGGGTGTCATTGATGATGATGCCTACATTACAGAGTTCCGGAAGCTAAGTTCGGTCGTCCATGCGAATGAAACCCCCATAATAATGCAGATAGCACATTGTGGAGGGTTTTCCGCCCAGGCGGTAACCAACGTGCAACCTGTCGCTCCTTCACCATTCGTAAATAAACTTTCACGTCAAATGGCCAGGGAGTTGTCCCATACTGAGATCGAAGAGATCATCGGTGATTTTGTAAAGGCTATTATCCGTATCCGGCAAGCAGGCTTCGATGGGGTACAGCTTCATGCCGCCCATGGATACCTTCTTTCCGAATTTCTATCACCCCATGTCAATAAGCGCGCGGATAGGTGGGGTGGAACCGTGCGCCGTGAAAAGGCGCTGTTTTTCAACGGGTGCGAATCCCGTCCGGCAACTTTCGCTCCAGCCGGTAGCAATCAGGGCAGTCGTGGAGGTAACGAAGCGGCTGAAGCCTCTGATGTAGAGGGTCCTTAAGGGACTTGGCGAGCATGCAGGCCATAACGCGAGTGAACGCTGAGCAGGCCTCGAAAACACCAATGCGGAAGCCGACCCGGCGGTTTCACGGGGAAGGCCGCTGTCACAGGTGAAGTGAGCGAAACGAAACCTGTGGTTCCGCCGGGGTATTGGCGATGGCATGCATGAAAGAGGGAGACAGACGCAACACGGGAAGCCCCGTTGCGTGGTCAAGCGCAAGACCAACTGGAAGCCCGCGAGGGCCAGGCTAGGCGCGATGGGGTGGCGGAGAGGCCCGTATGACCGATGAAGTCGGGTAATGCCGATAGAGGAAAGGGGCCTTGGTTCAAGGTCAACGCAACAAGTGGGAAGGGGCAGGAGATTGGGAAACCTGAGAACTCCAATTAGTGTTCAGAAACTACAGACGGCGTTACATGCCAAAGCGAAGGAAGAACCCGGCTATCGTTTCTATCTTCTTTACGACAAGATTTACCGACAAGACGTGCTCGAACACGCCTACCGAAGCTGCAAAGCCAACAAGGGCGCAGCCGGGGTGGATGGAGTGCGGTTCGAGGACATCGAAGCGACAGGGGAGGAACAATGGCTTGGGGAACTGGCGGAACGGTTGAGGAAGAAAGACTACATACCTGAAGCGGTCAAGCGGGTATGGATTCCGAAGCCAAACGGTAAACAGCGTCCCTTGGGGATACCGACAATCACTGACCGGGTGGTTCAGACGGCGGCTACGATTGTTTTGGAGCCGATCTTTGAAGCGGATCTGCAAACGGAGCAATATGCCTACCGTGCAGACCGAGGGGCGCACGATGCGGTACGAGCGGTTCATCGACTGCTTAACACCGGACACCGACACGTCATAGATGCGGACCTGTCTGGCTATTTTGACAGCATTCCGCACAAGGAATTGATGAAGAGTGTGGCCCGACGGATTTCGGACAGGCACATACTGCACCTCATCAAACAATGGCTGGAGGCTCCGGTCGAGGAAGATGATGGACACGGCCACCGGAAGCGAACAACGACCAACCGGGACGCCGGACGCGGCATTCCCCAAGGCGCACCCATCTCACCGTTACTGTCGAATCTGTACATGCGGCGGTTCATTCTGGGATGGAAGCAATGGGGATGTGAGCGAAGCTGGTCGGCGCACATTGTCAACTACGCGGATGATCTTGTAATATGCTGCAAATTGCGGGCTCACGAAGCCGTGGATGCCATGGGCAGGATCATGGAGAAGCTGAAATTGACGGTGAACGAAGACAAGACACATCTGTGTCTGATACCGCAAGAGCGATTTGACTTTCTCGGCTACACCTTCGGGCGCTGCTATAATCGTGTGACCGGACGCGCCTACATCGGCACCCGGCCATCGAAGAAGAGCATCAAACGAATGGTGGAAAGCATCACCGAAGAGACGAATCGTCGCCGTGCCATACTGGATGCCGATTATGTGGTGGGACAACTGAATCGGAAACTGACGGGCTGGGCGAACTACTTTTGCCTTGGACAAGTCAGTACCGCCTATCAGTCTATCAACACCCACGTTACACATAGGCTCCGCCGGTGGTTATGCAAGAAACACAAGGTTCAAGGTAAGGGAGAAAAGCGCTACACCAATCAATACCTATATGATGAACTGGGATTGATCAATCTGCCGAGAAGAACCCATAACCTTCCGTGGGCGAAGGCATGACATCTTGTCCGAGAGCCGGATGCGAGAAATCCGCCTGTCCGGTTCGATGAGCGGGGTGTGGAAACGGAACTATGGCAAGGCTAAACGGGCACCGTCAGACGAAAGGGACGGAAACAGACAAGCCAATACCTACGGCAACCGCGCCACATCTCGACTCTACACCGAAAACCGATGCAGAATCATCATAGATATTCTTGAACGTGCCCGCAAGCAGGTGGGTGACTATCCGATCTTAATAAAAATCAGCGCCTACGATTTTGATAAAGGCGGCATGAGGATTGATGAATCCGTCAAAATAGCCCGCATATTGGAGAATGCAGGATGCTCAGCGATTGAGGTTTCATGCGGAGGTGTTAACGATACATTCCCCGCCATTAGATCAAATAGATTTCCGATAAAAGCCGCATTGGCTTTTGTGCCGCCTTTTAAGAACATGCCGTCACCGGTCAAATTTCTTGCATCGACTATGATGAGATTTACCATGAAGTCCCACACTCCTTTGTTCAACTACAATGTGGACGCCGCTGTGCAGATAAAACAGAACCTGGGCATTCCGGTCATTGTCGTAGGTGGAATTCATAGGCTGACGCATATCGAAGATATCATTTGCAACAAAGGGATTGAATATATTTCCATGTGCCGGCCATTTATCATCGAACCCACAATAGTGAAAAAATTCCAGGCGGACAAACAGAGTGAATCCCGGTGTATCAATTGCAACTATTGTCTTATGGGAGTGACCTCAGCCCCGCTTCGATGTTATTATGGAAAAATACCGCGCCAATAGGTCCGCCAATTCACAACTCTTCTTTCTATAATTACTCCTTTATTCTTTAATGATTGTTTTCATAATTTCTATTCAAGAAAAACAAAAAAACATTTAAAGACAAATAATAAAGTAATGCACATTTCTTCCATTGATCGTTACCTTGGAGATGTCTGCCGTGTGAACAGTATTAGGTGTTGTCGAGAATCTTTATCTCATACCTTCCTTCCTCTTCCCAGCAACCCGATTCTTCATCTTCATCGTAGATTTCAAATGGTATTCATGGTAGTTTATTTCTATGAGAGGGAGATAGAAAATGAGTTGGTTATTTCCCTTTTAATGCTTATCATCAAACTTCAATCGTTTATTCTGACAAACATCTTTTCTCAGAAGAGATAGGAAATCTTCTTTTCCGAATGCTATTCACTTCTTGAGGGTTTACTATGGAAGACGAAAAAAAGACTAAACAACAACTGATCGAGGAACTCAATAAGCTACGTCAATCTGTAGCTGAATTGAAAGGTTCTGCAGCGGAAATCGAGCAAGCAGTAATAAATCCGATCTCTATCGCCGAGCGCAAACAGACAGATACAGGGTTGCGTGAGGCCTACGAACGACCCAGAGCCGCAGAGGAGCAAATGCGAGCGCAATACAACAGTCTCATAGAGAGTGAGCGATCGTTAAGGGAGAGTGAGGAAAGGTTCAAGACATTATTTGAGAAATCCATCGATGCCCAGGTATTGTTGGACCATGAAGGGAAGATGATCGACTGCAACGATGCCCACATTAAACTATTTAACCTGCAGGACAAGTCTGAAATATTTGGTCATACACCTGTTTATTTTGCACCTGAATTTCAGCTCGATGGAACACCATCAGCGGAGATAGGTAGAAAAATTCTGACCACTATATTTGAAAAGGGTTCAGTAAGATTCGAATGGCTTCACCAAAAACGTGGCCCCGCCCATACTCCTATTCTGACGGAGCTGTCGTGCACCGTAATCCAGATTGCTAACCGGCCAATGATACATGCCGTGATACGGGATATCACCGAGCGAAAAAAGATAGAAGCAGCCCTGCGGGAGAGTGAGGAAAAATACCGGTATATTACAGAAAGGATGAGTGACGTCATTTGGACACTCGACGCCAATCTTGGAGTTCAATATGTCAGTCCCTCTGTCTTCAAAACCCTTGGCTTTACCCCGGAAGAGCGGATGAAACAGCCCATATTTGAAAGGATAACTCCCGAGTCGTCTAAAAAGGTCAAAGAAGTGCTTAAATTCGAGAGGCAGCGTGATCGTGAGAGTGGCGTCGATCCGGATAGAACCGTAACATTAGAGTTGGAGTATTACCACAAAGATGGCTCTACGGTATGGTATGAAACTGTTGTAAGTAGTATTCGAGATGCCGAAGGCAATTTCGTAGGGTTTCATGGTGCTTCCCGGGATATTACGAAGCGTAAGAAGATCGAGAAGGAGCGCACAATACTTCAAGAGCGGCTACGTCGTGCTGAGAAGCTGGAATCCATCGGTACGTTGGCAGGGGGTATCGCCCATGATTTTAACAATATCCTCAGCGCCATTATGGGCTATACAGAAATGGCCCTCGGAGAACCCAAGCTGGACAGCCATGTACGGCGCTATCTTCATCAGGTATTCAAGGCCGGAGAGCGGGCAAGAGATCTGATAAAACAGATACTCTCTTTCAGCCGCCAGAGCGACGAAATACCACGCCCCCTGAGGATCAGCCCCATTATCAAGGAATTGCTGAAACTCCTCCGGGCATCTCTGCCCACGACGATAAAGATACGCCAGGAAATCCAATCCGAACTAGACACCGTGCTCGCAGATCCCACGCAAATCCACCAAATACTGATGAACCTTTGCACCAACGCTGCATACGCCATGCAGGGGGAAAAAGGTGAATTAAAAATAAGTCTCGTCCCAGTGAACGTTGAGGCGTCCGACAATCTGATTATTCATCATGACCTATTTCCTGGCAAGTATCTCAGATTAACGGTAGGCGATACGGGAGCCGGCATAGAAAACGAGATCATGGACCGGATATTTGATCCCTTCTTCACTACAAAGAAACCGGGCGAAGGAACTGGCTTAGGACTTTCCGTGGTCTATGGCATCGTAAAAAGCTATGGTGGCGCGATAACAGTGGAAAGCGAGGTGGGGAAAGGGACTGAATTCAATGTTTATCTCCCCCTGCTTGCCGAAACTGATGATAAGAAGGAAGCGAAGGTCGAGGCGCCGATTCCCGGGGGAAAAGAACGCATCCTTTTTGTGGATGATGAAGCCGCTCTCGTTCAACTCGCAACAGGCACATTGACCGGTCTGGGGTATGAGGTTATAGGCAGGACAGGCAGCATGGAAGCTCTGGAACTCTTTCGGGAGCGGCCAGACAGTTTTGACCTTGTGATCACCGATATGACCATGCCTAATATGACGGGAAGCGAACTGGCTCAACAGCTCATGCGCATCCGGCCCGACATACCGGTCATCCTCTGCACGGGATTCAGTGAGGCGATGACACAGGAAAAGGCAAGGGCTATAGGTGTGAGGGACTTTATAATGAAACCCATCGTTCAGCGTCAGATAGCCGAAGCCATAAGGCGTGTGCTTGACAAAAAGGGATAGATGAGGGCGGAACAAATAATTCTTAAGCTACCAAAGTAAAAAAGGCAGTCCCATTTCTGGAACGGCCTTTTTCTTGATGAGATTGAGAGATGCCGTTAGGCAAATTATTCCCGCTCTCCTTAGTATCTGCGACCGCCGCCGCCGAAACCGCCTCTCGATCCTCCGCCTCGACCGAAATCTCGTCTCTGGCCTCCCTCTCTTTTGGGCTTGGCCTCGTTGACGACAATTGTATTGCCGTCAAGCTTTCCACCGTTAAACATTTCGATGGCTTTACGCGCGCCTTCCTCTGTTTCCATTTCCACGAATCCGAATCCCTTGGATTGCTTCGTATAATTATCTTTGATAACGGTTACTGTAGCTACTGTTCCAGCCGTAGCAAAATTTTCCTTTAAGACATCTTCGGTAGCATTTACCGTGAGATTGCCCACATATAAATTCTTATTCATTTACTTTTCCTCTCATTCAAATTGTTAATGGATCTTACGAACCCCGCGTTAACGGTCACCGATACGCAGGACTATTGGCAAAACAAAAAGGCACTCACACTATTATATTTCGGAGTGCCTCTTGTTTGCTTTCTGTGAGCTTATAACGCTTTCACATTCTCTGCTGCCGGGCCTTTCTTGCCCTGCACAACATCAAAGCTGACGCGCTGACCTTCATTTAAAGTCTTGAAGCCCTCGGCTTGAATGGCGCTGTGATGAACAAACAAATCGCCGCCTTCATCATTTTCGATGAAACCAAAGCCCTTATGTTCATTAAACCACTTTACTTTACCTTGTGACATAGCTTGAATCCTCCTTTCCTAAAGATTCTCTTAAGTCGGATTTTCACTATGACAGAAAGTAAAAAACCGCCTATACTCTAAAAAGTATGGCGGCCATCCTTTGCAATTCAAAATGTCGAAATCCAAACTTACTTAGTGATTGCAATATATGGAGTCTTTTATCAGAAGTCAAGGATTAATATTTAATTTTTTTCAATAATGTGTTCAGTCATTCAAATCATTGCAAATGAACGGCCTCTTTCTGAAAGAGCGTATCTATTAGATAGATTTCCTAAAGGGTTGTGTTTCCAATCTTGCAATCTGGTTGACATTCTAGGATATGGTAGCAAATCTTCTTCCCCATTGCAACCGGCAAGACCGGCGAGCCAAACCTGATGCAAGAGAAAGATTAAGGTATGTAGATTGTAAAGGCGCCTCCCCCCAATGCGCCGCCATTAAATATGGAGATATGACCTTCCCTGTTCTTGTTCGTGTGAGATTTTGCCACGAGCATGGAGAAATAGAGGCCGAGCCCCGTGCTGCCGGTATCGAAATCGACTGTTTTCTTGTGGGATAATTCTTCTTTATCATCGACAAGCATACATTCCGGATAACCGCTACCGTTGTCCTCGATTCTCAGCAAAAGATATTCCCCTTCTTGATTGGCGCTGATTCTTACCTTGTCTTTTGTGTACCGGAATGAATTATTCAGCACGTTTTCCAGGACCCCGGACACCAGGCTGCGGTCAAAAGTCCAGAACAGGCCCTCAGGGCAGTCCGTTTCGATTTCTATTCCCTTCGAACTGAGGAGCGCTTTGTTTTGAATCATGATATCGTCGATGATTTCGTCAACGGGATAGTAATCCACATTGATCGTAAATTGTGATTTCTCTTTCTTGTATAAAGACAGTAAACGGATCATGCTATGGTTCAGGCGTTTGATTTCATACTGAAGCGTGAAGAATCCCCCGCACGAGGGGCATTCTTTTTCTCTGCACCGTTCGACTGACTCTTCTAGTGTATTGAAAAGTATCCCGAGCGAATTCTTCATATCGTGAAGACTAGATGCAAGTACATCAAGAAAGTCCATTTTAGCCTCCATGATGTGATGCCTCAGGCATCAGCTCTTTATGCATGTTTGTCAGGATTTCAAGATTCTTGTACAGGGGATCGATGCTCTTTACGCGATCGATATATAATATGGCTTTTTCAAGAAGACGCGGCTGGCTGCCGTGTTTCTGCATGTATGTCATGAGCGCATGTGCCGCGTTGGCGTTGATCGTCTTGTTGTCCGGCAGCCTCTCCACTGCCTGTTCAAAGAAGTTAATGGCTCTGCTTAGATTGCCTTCCTGGAACAGCCTGATACCGTCATTGTTGAGTTTGATGACTTCGTTTAACGCTGTGGAGATAATCTCCCGTCCCTTATCTTCGATGTTTAGATCCTTGAAGATAGCCTGCACATTGCTGATCAATTCCTGGTTATCATGATTGCTTTGAACAACGTGCCGGACAATCTCCTTGCCGCTTTTTTCATTCCCCGTCAGGAATAAGGCTTTTGCGAGATCAAGTTCGATATCGATAGGCAGCATGCCGGGGAGAGTGGGCAACAGTTTATATGCCTTTTGCGCCGCCTTGCCGGCATCCTCCACACGGTTCAACTTTTTGAAAGCCAGACTCTCCGCTACAGAGATCTGTATAGATGCTTTTGGATTATCGGAGAATTCCTTTCCGGCATCACTTAATACGCCAAGGCTTTCTATCGGAGCGCCCTTGTCAACAAGGACATTGGCCAGGCATGTATAATCGGAAGGACTTTTGAAAAAAGAATGCTTGCCGTATTTCACCGCCTCTTTGAAAGCTTGTTCAGCCGTAATACTGTCTTTATTTTTATGTGCAATGGTTCCGAGAGTCCTCTGTCGAAGAATGGCTTTTGGTGATATACGGACGGCGTCCTGCAGAACCCGCTGCGCTTCTAAGTTATTCCCCATTTTCTCATGGGTCTTGGCCAGCCAATCATACGCGGCAACGATCTTGCTGTTCTTCGCTATGATCTTTTCAAATGCACTTTTTGCTTCGTTATAATCGCCGATGATGAATTTGACCTTTCCGAGACCAAACGTTGCCCAGGGCAGATTACCCATGGTAAGGACTTTTTCATAGAATTTCGTCGCCTCGGCATAGGCCTGTTTCTTGATGAGGGTTTCGCCTTTTAGTTTGAGCAGATCGGACAGGCTTTTTGTGTGGCTGTTAATCTGCTCATCACAAAGGGCGATTACATTTGTGTAATCTTTTTTCTCGACAGCCTTTTCAATGTCCTTCAGGTTCACTTTCTTTCTTGACAGGTTCTTTAATTTCTTTTCGAGAGCCTCTTTGGTAAAAGGTTTTATCAAATAATCATCAGGCTGATATTCAAGGGCGCCCATGATCATCTCCATGGTGTTCTCTGCGGTAACCATGATAAATACAGTGGAATAGTCAATGTGCTCGCAGCATCTTGCCTCTTCAAGAACCTGCTGGCCGTCTTTGCCGGGTCCAAGATTATAGTCGCACAGGATGATGTCATATTTCATGGAGGATATTTTCTCGATGGCTTCCTCACCGGTTGCGGCTTCATCGATGTATGAGATATTAAACGACTTCAACATACTCCTCAAGGTAAGGCGGAAATTGAGAAAATCTTCCACCACAAGGACCTTTTTCTTCTTCAAATCGTCTGTGGGAGAGGATTGGGAAGAAGAAATGTTCTCTAGAGTTGTTGCCATCGTTATCCTCGATTGACTAAATTGTATAAAATCGCCGCGTTGATCAATGCTATGTCCTGCCCATCACTTGTATACATCGGCAGTTCATTGAGAATCTTTAGAGGGATAACTTTAGCTAGGTGTTTTTGAAGAACTGGAGCAACTGCAACAATATTAATCTTTTTTGCAAGTCAGAATTTGGCTCGCTCCGTTCTCACTTAAATCTAAGCGTTCAAGAGTCATCACGTATGGCGTCTCCAGGATTCATCATCTTGAAGAATATGTTTCCTTGACTCTTAGATACACCAGACTTATGCTTTTAGTATGTTTAATCGATCCTTACCAGAAGGAGGTTACCATGAAGATAAGCGCACGTAATGTACTGAAGGGGAAGATAATCAAAGTTTCAGAGGGTGCTGTGAATACAGAAGTAGTCTTAGAACTTCCTGGCGGAGATCAGGTCGTTTCGATGATTTCCAAAGAATCCGCAACAAAGCTCGGTTTGAAATCCGGCAAAGCGGCGTATGCGGTCATAAAGGCTTCAAATGTCATGATAGCTGTCGATTAAATCTTTTGCGTCAAATATGAGTGAGGGAGAGGGATATGGAAACTCCTCTCCTTCATATCTTCATCGTATACCGCATGTCTGCGGCACACTGAGACTCCCGGATACTCATTCTCTTGCGTTACGTGATGTTGTTCCATATGTGCGTCGCATACAATGTCGGAACGTGATCAACTATGCAGTCCGGCATAAAATCGGCATACTCGGGTTTAATCTGACCCGACGAATTGAAAATGTATGATATGTCGCCGCGAATTGCATCGGTTATCCGTTCCAAGAGGCTTGAGTCATCATGAACGATCCCGCTGCTGTCTATGTACCTCAGGTTACCAACGTGCTTATATAGTATGGGGGGCGGCACTCTCGCCACGATGTCGTTATTATTCACGAACCGGTAGGCGTTGATGTGGAATCGATCCGCAAAATCGATATCCCCCACGCGTGGTGAGCCAAACGTATATAGGCCCTGGACGTTCCCATATCTTTCGGCGGCGAGAGTGGCAAGGGCGGCGCCGAGACTGTGCCCTGTAAACCAAATGGTCCGGTTCGAGGTGTCTTTAGTCTTGATATATTTGAGGAGGCCTTTTTTCACCCACACCTCGTCGAGTGCATCTTTAAATCCCTTATGAACCTTTCCTCCCCGGCCCGAGTCCGTAAGTATGATGTCGGCATCAGTTTTGAGATCGGCGATGATATTGCGGTAATCGGATTTGCCCTCGCGTCTGCGGATTTCAGTTCCCCTGAATACGATGACGGCGAATTCATCGTTATTCGCGACAAAGCACTGGGTGCCATTTCCAGTAAAGAATTTTACTTCCGTGAGCCCTGCCTTTTGAAACCTGGGGTGGACGAAATCTTCCTCGGCATAGGCAAGCGTTGATGCTTCGATGAGCCACCATGCATTTACCATATCAAACGCGGTTGCACGGCGTCGGAAGGGGTAAGACTCGACGCCATCGAAATAAGAATAACGGGGGTACGGTGGAGCAATAGCATCAAAGGTTATCTCCGGGAGAATCACTGCAGGGTCTCGTCTCTGCGGATTGGTCATACGAACTCCTCTCACGTTGCATAAGCAGAATGTCTGACAAAAAATTATTCATAGCATGTTTAGTTCCGGCGAGCAGTATGGCAGATTGGTAATTCTTTGAGATCTGTAAATATGTATATTATGTTTATACTGATAATCCTCTGCCTATGCAATGCTGGAATATATGGTAAAAAATACGGGGGTAAATACCAATATTGATGACAGCTTCATTTGTATCTAATTCAGTAACGAGCGCATTCCCCGCGGCTTGCTGCGGAGAGCTTTTATAGCTCAAAAGAGCTGTGAGTTTCGCAGTTTTTGGTCATGGCTGACTGCGCTCCCGCTTTCTTTTTGACTTCAATTATGGAAAAAAATAAATTATTTATCTTCATTGACACGGACAATTCAATCATATATGATGCGCGTACTTTGGAGAAAGCAGGCACAAAATAGCGTCTCGGTTTTGAGCCTGCAAGGCAATTAATTAGATATATCAGAGGTAAATAATGGGAAGTGTCGTAAAAAAGAGAAAGAAGAAAATAAGTAAACACAAATACAAGAAGCGTTTGAAGTCTAACAGGCATAAAAACAAATAAGTAACTTATAAGATGTGCTGTTGAGATCCCATTTGCAAAGGAGGTCTACGGAACTGTTCCCCGTCCATATAAAATATCGGGGGAATAACGTCCGCTTTTATAAAACGCACGCGACAAGTGGAAGGAGGTTGGTCGGTTAGGCTGGCCTTTTTTTTTGCCTTTATGGAAAGGCTTAATCTTCCTAAGAAGACCGAGATTGAGTTGCTTATTTATGTTTAGCATTGCATGGATGAATAGTTGGAGGCTATAATACCTTGCAGTGAGTAGCCCATCTTCTGTGAAGGTGAAATATAGACGCTGAATGCATTTTTTTTATGAGGCCAGATAAATGAGCAGAGTCCGTAAAATGCTTGACAACAATAAGAAGAGATTGGCGCTGTTTTTGATTTTTGCTCTTCTGATTATCTGTGTGGCAGGTGTTCTTTATTATCGTGAATACAGGACGAGATATGTTACCACGGATGACGCCTTTGTTACGGGCAGGATTCATGTCATCGCATCAAAGGTTCCCGGTACGGTGAGGGCCGTTTATGTTGAAGACAATCAGTTTGTAAAGATGGATGATGTCCTCCTTGAGATCGACGACAGAGACTATGATGTCAGGGTTAGAGAGGCTGAATCGGCGCGGAATGCGGAGCATGCAAAACTCGAAGAGATTTCAACGAGGGTAGAAGTGACAAAGAAGCAGTTGCTGGAGTTGCAATTCACCGTGAAGTCGTCGCGGGCAGATCTGAAGCTCCAAGAGGCAAATCTCAAGCAGGCGGGGCTGGATTACAAACGCGCCCAGGTGCTGCGGGCAAAAGAGGTTGTGCCGGAGGAAAGGCTGGAAAAGGCAAAGACGAATTATGACGTTGCTGCAGCGCAAGTTGAAGCATCGAGAGAACACTTAAAGCAGATTGAGGCTGCCTTAGAAACACAGAAGGCTCTGATACAGCAGACGGAGTCGGCTTATAAATCCCAGAACTCCGTCGTGAAACAGAGGGAAGAATTCCGTAAAGCGGAGGACTTGAAGAAGAGCTATACGAAAATTTATGCGCCAACGGATGGATACATCACGAGAAAATCCGTGGAAACCGGCAACCAGATCCAGTCAGGACAACCACTGATGGCTGTTGTTGCCCTTGATGATATCTGGATAATTGCAAATTATAAGGAAACCGAGATCGAAAATGTAAAGTCGGGTCAAAAGGTGAAGATCAGAGTCGATACATATCCGGACCAGGATTTTGAGGGAACGGTGCAGAGCATCATGGCTGGAACAGGCTCTGTTTTTTCCCTGTTTCCGCCTGAGAATGCAACAGGGAATTATGTGAAAGTTGTCCAACGGGTCCCGATAAAGATTGTCCTCAAAGAAGGGACGGATCCCAACCATATCCTCAGGGTCGGCATGTCTGTCGAACCTACGATCATCACGAGGGAATAGTTTCCTGGTGGATTCACATGTAAACAAGTGGATGGTCGCCATGACCGTGATGCTCCCGACGCTCATGGTTATTATGGATACGTCGGTCGTTAATGTCTCCCTGGATCACATTCGTGGCAGCCTTTCCGCCGGTATCGATGAATCCACGTGGTCTATCACATCTTATCTCGCGGCCAACGCCATTGTGATCCCCATAACCGGTTGGCTGAGCAGGCTCTTAGGCAGGAAACGCCTCCTCATCTTTTCCGTGTCGCTTTTTACCTTGAGTTCGCTTTTGTGCGGTCTTTCCTGGAGCATACAAAGCCTCGTGGTCTTCCGGATTCTCCAGGGACTTTCCGGCGGCTCCCTTCAACCCATATCTCAGTCCATACTTCTCGAGACTTTTCCACCGTCGCAGCATGGTACGGCAATGGCTATTTTCGGCATAGGGATCATGTTCGGGCCGATCATCGGGCCCTTTCTGGGAGGGTGGATTACCGACAACTGGTCATGGAACTGGATCTTCTTCATAAATATCCCAGCGGGGATCATCTCCATCCTGATGTCCATGTTCTTTATTGTGGACCCCGCGTACATACGTGACATAAAGATGAAGATCGACTACTGGGGCCTCATATTTCTCAGTGTCGGCATCGGCTGTCTACAGATCATGCTGGATAAGGGGCAAAGGGAAGATTGGTTTTCTTCAGACTTCATCATCTGGCTCTCAGTTGCATCCGTAATGTCGCTCGTCATTTTTGTCTTCGTGGAACTGTTTGTCGAACATCCCATTGTTGATCTGAGGATATTGAAGAACTTTTCCTTCAGTCTCGGAAATATCATCATATTTTTTGTTTTTGTTAATCTCTTTGGCAGCATTGTCCTTCTGCCAATGTATCTGCAGAGCCTGATGGGCTATACGTCAACCCTCGCCGGCCTTGTGCTTGCACCCGGAGGCGTTGCGAGCCTTGTGGTCATGCCCCTTGTCGGGCTGCTTATAACCAGGATAAATTCGAAGGGTATTGTTATTGCCGGCATCGTTGTGACTGCCTACTCGACATATCTGATGTCCATGTTCAACAGGCTGGCAGACTTTAACACCGTCGTGTGGCCGAGGATTACTATGGGTATTGGTGTGGGTTTGATAATAATCCCGCTTACCACGCTCACCCTTTCCCGCATGAAGAAAGAGCAAATGGGCAATGCCACATCGATCTTTAATCTCGTGAGAAATATCGGGGGGAGCTTCGGTGTTGCTATTTCCACAACGATCCTGACGCGGAGGGCCCAGTTCCATCAGGCGCGTCTTGTCGACCACCTTACCCCATTTGATATGACATACAACTTGGGCAGCAGTCAGGCATCGCAAGTCCTGCAACAGAGAGGCTTGGAACCGGCAATCTCGGCTCAGGGAGGGCTTGCCGCCATATATGAGCAGGTTATCAGGGAGGCATCTATGATGTCTTTTAATGATGTCTTCCATCTCTTATCTGTCATGCTGGTCTTGACCGTGCCCCTGGTCTTTTTCATGCGACGGATTTACCATGACGCAGCGGATGATAAAAATCATTAAAGACAATATATAGCCCTGGCGAAAATATGATAGCAATGTTCTTATGTGAGACAATCTGCGACTACGGAACAAATGGGTGAATCAAATGAAAATTTTAAAGGAATTCCTTGTAAAGATAAAATCTCGAAAACATAACAAAGACATTATGCAGATTGCGGATATCATCGGGCCGATGATAGAAAAAGCAGTCTGGGATATCTTCGTCGGTTACAGGGTGGAATTGTTGTCTGAAGAGATTACCTTTATCATCCCTGCCATCTGGGGCGCCAAGAAGGACGGTGAACTCACTGCGACTCAAAAGGCAATTAATGAAAGGATTGCTCCTGTGATTAACAGAATCTTTGATCTTCTTGATATAAGAGATTTGGACTCCTCTCAAGAATTTGCCCTCAATTATCTCATTCGGGGGCTTATCGTATCAAAGATCACTTACATGGTTGAGGCATTTCGGAGCAGGCTTAAGGATAGGACACTGGATGAGCAAGGTCTGAAGGACGCCCTCTTGCGCTTTAAACCGCAGGGCAACGCTTGATACCGGTATCTCTGCTAAAGACCGGTACCGAAGGCAAGGGATTGCTTATCGAAACTGAAGTGCATATTCGCATGGACGAGTTCATTGTGGCTCTCAATGAAAGGATGATAGACCAGGAGGCATTCATCCAGAGTAATACGAACTTGAAGAAGGAGTGGCAGAACCCTTCGTTTATCCGTAACGATATCAGCAATGGCGATGATGATGCCTTCTGCCGCGGAGCTCGACGGGAGAGTGACTGGGTAGAGGGACGCATTCGGAAGCGAGGCAGTTGTTTTTTCTGCCGGTTGTGAAATTGTCATCTGCCGCGCCCACCTGAGAAACAGGGCAGGGTTAATCTTGAACGCAGGACTCCAGAAGTAAAGAGGCGTCTGCTCGAAAGCGGGAGTAATTGCCTTTGGGAGGTTTCCGGTGCGGATGAGGTCTGCATAGGTTTCGAGTTTTATGCCTTCTATCCGGGCTTTCATTCTCCAGAATGGCATGTAGTGTGATATCTCACCTGCACCTTCCATTGCCGCAAAATCCACTTTCTTGAATTCCTTGCCTTCGCATCCCCAAATAGTGCTGCAATTTTTGCATAAGAGGATTAGGGCTTCTTTCTCACCCTGGAGATCCCATCCACACTGCGGACACAGAGTGGATATGAACGCTATATGCGAGTTCTGCGGCCTGCTGGAAGCGAGCATGCCCACCATACCTTCTGTCTTCACGGTACATACGGGCCGCCTGAGAAGAGCGTCGCACAGGTTATTGTTCTCCAGGTACATAGGAAAATAAATCAAGCTGGTCGTTTCTCCGACAAAGACGTTGCGAGAAATGGAAGGAGGGGGCGGCTGTGCGAGGCCGAATTGCTTTTCCCATACTTCTGGGATTGACACGGCGGCGTTCTTCAGTACATCTTGGACAGGTATCTCTGGATCAACGAACCGGCCTTCAATTTCCGGAGAGACAAATTTCAGCTTTAATACCTGTGGCCTGAGGCCTAACGATGGAGGGATGCCCCACAATTTTATGGCTAGTATATTAGTGTCGACGAAGCGCTGAGCGAGCCCGCTCTCCTGCATGGCATAAGAAAGTCCTTTCATTCGCCAGTAAGGGACATAGATCGTTTCCCGCGGAGCCGGATTCGATGGCGGTATGAAGTACGTGAAGTGGTCATCTGTAGAGAGGTATAGTTTTGTCCTGCAGTAGGTGCATAGAAGGAGGCGATCCGTCTCATCAAGCGTCACGGGGGCCCCGCACTGGGGGCAGTCATGTTCAATTTGCCAGCTGGCTTGAGCGTTCATAGTCATAGAAAAAATGGCGTCAATTTTTGTATAACTATACAGTGCTCTTCGATATTTTACAATGGTGAAAGGCGATTTGGAGCCTCTTGCAGAGTTCTTGATTCCATTCTGGAGCAGATGAAATGACAAAAAATACTTGACAATCATTAATGCTTATCATTAACTGTGCGGGACGAAAGGGTTTATTTTACACTACCGAATATTGTCAAACCTCCCTGAGCCAAGAGGAGTCTTCCGTTTATGATGTGTGGAGGTTTCTCGTCTTAGATCTTTATCATGGCAGTCATCCTTGCGGGTGGTCACTCTTTCTGACATTTTTTTCTTTCACATGAGAACATGAAAGTGGTGGGAGAAATGTCAACCTACAGAACGTTTGTCAAGATCCATCAGAAATCATTTAAAATCTTTTTATTCAGGGGGAAGTTTCTCTGCCCCTGGAAAGTTTATCATAACGAGAAAAATAAGAAATGAAGTGTCCTAAATGCCAGTTTGAAAATAGAGATGGAGCAAAATTCTGCAAGGATTGCGGCCACAAATTGGAGGCCCTCTGCTCTCAGTGCGGAGCTATAAATCTGCCCGACAGCAGATATTGCGATAGCTGTGGGCAGAGACTGGATGCAGTTGAACAAAAGGAAAAGAAAATTTCCGCACCCGAGGGCGAGCGCAAGCATGTCACGGTGTTGTTTTCCGATGTGTCCGGCTACACGACCATGTCTGAGAAACTTGATCCTGAAGAAGTGAAAGAGATCATGGGTCAGATCATAGATGGCGTAAGCCGTGCCATCAAACAGTACGGGGGATTCATGGAGAAGTATGTCGGCGATGCCGTCATGGCTCTCTTCGGTGTTCCCTTTGCCCAGGAGGATGATCCGATAAGGGCTATCAAGGCCGCCCTAGCAATCCATGGCGTTGTTAAATCTCTGAGTCAGCAGTATCAGGAGAAGATCGGGAAACCGCTGGCAATGCATACAGGTGTCTGTACCGGGTTAGTCGTAACGGGTGACATCAATTTAGAAAAGGGGACCCACGGAGTATTGGGAGATACGGTCAACGTGGCTTTCCGCCTCTCCTCCCTGGCAAAGTCAGGCGAGATTGTTGTTGACACCGATACCTATCGCCGGGCGGCTGGACATTTCAATTTTGAGGCACTGGAGCCGGCCACTGTTAGCGGCAGGGCAAAACCTGTCAGGATTTTCAGGGTTGTATCATCCAAGGAAAAACCCACCAAGACTCACCGCCTGTCCGGCATGAGATCGGAACTGATAGGGCGCAAGGCGGAGATGGCTCAATTACAGGAAGCCGTATACAATCTTAAGCTGGGAAAGGGGGCCGTGTTCTCCATCGTCGGCGACGCCGGCACAGGAAAAAGCAGGCTCATCGAAGAGTTCAGGGCGGCATCAGGCGTCAAGGAGATTCGGTGGAGGGAGGGACATTGTTACCCTTATAGCCAGAACATCCCCTACTTCCCACTTATCAATCTCCTGAGCCGGGCCTGGCAGATTCGCGAGGGCGACTCGGCCGATATGGTGAGACAGAAGGTCGAGGCAGGGGCGAACGATCTGCTCGGAGACCGTAAGGACCTGATTCCCTATGTGGGAAGCCTTTATTCCCTCAACTACGCAGAGATCGAAGGCGTCAGCCCCGATTTCTGGAAAGCGCATCTCCATGAAGCGGTGCGGAAGATTTTTTCAGCTGTCCTTCCACGTATAGGTCCGACGGTCATCTGCGTTGAGGATCTGCATTGGGCCGATCCGTCATTTGTAGAACTGCTGCGTCACGTCCTCGCTGATTTCCGGTTTCCGGCGCTCGTCCTGTGTACCTACAGACCTTCGTTCAGTCTCTTCACTGTCCATGAGGTGAATGGTCTGGGTAAGTTGTATCAGGAAATCAGACTCTATGATCTCTCCGGTTCTGAAGCTCAGAATATGGTGGAATCGCTTCTGAAGACGGAGAGCATTCCCTCGGAGCTCATGCGATTTATTCAGGCAAGAGTGGAGAGGAATCCCTTCCACCTGGAAGAAGTTGTAAATTCGCTTATCGAATCCGGCACGCTTATCGGCGATAAAAGTGGCTGGCATCTTACCGTGCCTCTCCAGGAAGCGAATATACCCACTACCATTCAGGGAATCATAACAGCGAGACTTGACCGGCTAGATGAAAAAGCAAAAAGGATTCTTCAGGAAGCATCCGTTATCGGTCGCGCCTTTCTCTATGAGATCCTTGGACGAATCACCAACCTGACAGATCCTATCGACAGGCCTCTCAGCGGCCTGGAGCGCCAGGACTTAATCAGAATCAGATCGTTGCAGCCGGACATGGAATATATCTTCAAGCATGCCCTGACGCAGGAGGTGGTTTACAGCGGCATTCTCAAGAAAGAGCGCCGGGTCATCCACGAGCGTATCGGCCGTATTATGGAAGAGCTTTTTCATGATCGTCTTCCCGAGTTCTATGAAACATTGGCATTTCATTTCAGACGGGGCACATCAATCCTGAA
>JBKQQP010000063.1:0-6014 GCA_052144335.1 Syntrophales bacterium | reverse complement strand
CCTTTGGGTATGTTTTTGTTGTGGCAAACAAAATATACCACGCAAGGTTGAGACTTGCCTTTTACTTTTTTATCATAAGGTCTGTAATGAGTAATCTTGTCAGGTGATCGGACTTATCCCGCCTATGGTTTAAAGTTACAAATAAACCTTTTATCTGAAAAGTGAAATTTCTATTGACTATATAGTCAATACTTTGTTTTATAACTAGCAGAAATAAAAGGACAATACACGTAGAGACGCTTTCTCTTAATCAGTTGGTTGTCGGATCGAGCCCGACAGGGCTCACCAGAAAAATGAAGGGGTTGTAGATTCATAAATATGCGACCCCTTCATTTTTGTATAGTCTTTGCATAGTTGAGTTTTCATTGATGACGCTGTCGAGCAGGTCAACGGCTTTGACTTTGTGCGATGGTGCGAGGTGGGCATATCGGAGGGTTATCGTCAATGTTTTATGTCCTAGACGTTTTGAAAAGTTGGAAAAGCAGGCGCAAGCGGCTTCGGAGCCGGTCTTTTTTATTGTGCATTATGTCGATAAGGTTGGAGTCGAGGAAAAGCCAACAGCATACTCATGTGAACCTGGTGGTGCCCAAGTCAGGAAAAAGCCTGGAGAAACAACTAGGGATCTTCTGGAAAGAGCAGGCAGAGTTTTATGGCGAAAGCGCGAAAAATCCTGGCTTTCACGTTCTTTATGGAGTGTATGACAGTCTCGATCCAACGAATTCTTAAGACGAGTCCATTACTCCTTTCCGGTAAAGGCAAGATAGCCGTAGTAATAGGATGGCCCGTTCTGTTCTTTCAAAATCGATTCAAGGTGTGATAACAACCAGCCTGAAGTTGGTTGTAATTTTCGAGGGAAAACAGATCCCGCCTAGGGAGGGATAAATAAAACAGGGTGTCGGCCTAGGGGTCGTAGGAAGCTCACCGAAAATGGCACTTTAAAAAAGTCGCTTTCTCAAATGTGCAGCAGGCGTTATTTATCGAAAGTGATGACTAGAGAGTAACGCTCAAAGAGCTGGAGAATTTCGTGAGGACACTTCTGTAGATCATGGGAGGCGAAGAGAGTGTATGTGCGGAGCGGAAAAGTACACCTGTCGGAAGTGCGGTATGGATTACTGCAGTAAGGTTCATCCTGCAATGTGGATGACGCCCGTGCCCGGGAAGCATCGCAACGGAAATGTTTGCCCATTGTGCGTGATGATTTTCAATTGGCTACAGGAAGTCCAAAGAGAAGGGGAAAGGGGGGGAGGGAAACACTCGCGTTCATTTCACATTGTGGGGACAACAGGTTAGAAAAAGACCTGATGATTTCCCGAGGAGATGTTGCACCCACCGAAAGGAAATATACCCTTAGCTACCTTCCCCGTCTTGCAGAAAAGATGGAGCCATGGTCAATCAAACTCGGCCGATGATTAGTACGATCTAAGCAAATGTAGCCCCCATATGATGAATAAGATGTATTACCACTTAAGGCGATTTATAAAATGTCAAATTCGCATTGACTAGCTATGGTCTATTTGTTTACAAGAACAAATTATAAAATAGACATTTGGGGGCAGTGTGGAAGAGAGACAGGTATCGAAGACTCCAAATAAGAAGAAACAGAAAGACATGGCAGGCGGGGGAGAAGAAGAAAGGAAACCACGACAAATCCCATGGAGCCTAATATCAGTAATATTTATATGCCTCGTGGGTGTAATAGCTTATTCCAACTCGTTTGATTGCTCCTTTCATTTTGATGATAAATCGAACATTGTGGATAATGTCGCCATCCGGAGTCTCTCAAATGTGAAAGCCTGGTGGGGTTATGTCCCCAGCCGTCCCATAGGGACTCTATCCTTCGCGTTGAATTATCATTTTCATAGACTTGATGTCTGGGGTTACCATCTCGTTAATTTGGCGATACATGTTGTCAATGCCATATTAATATGGTGGCTGGTGATGCTGACGATGGCAACGCCCGTGATGAGGGCTCAGCCGATAAGCAAACATAAAGGGTCAATGGCTTTGTTTACCGCCTTGCTCTTCGTATCCCATCCACTGGCGACGCAGTCGGTGACGTATATAGTGCAACGACTGGCTTCCTTGGCCACGCTGTTTTATCTGTTGTCGTTAGCTTTGTATGTAAAGGGCAGGCTTTGGGAGGGTTATAGAGACGCACGGGTTTTCTTTTCCTACGCAGGTTCGATATTGTGCGCATTCCTGGGGATGCTGACCAAGGAGATCGTTTTTACACTGCCCTTCGCCCTTGTGTTGTACGAATTCAGTTTTATAAAGACCGATACATGGAAGATAGATTTAAAAGACAGGGGCATTCAGATTCCTATCATTATCCTCTGGATATTTATTACGCTTTTTCTCCTTAATTTCTCTTTCAGGATATTTAATACCGTACCCCCCAACCAAGGTTATGATTATCCCATAACCGCATGGGAATATCTTCTCACCCAGTTCAGTGTCATCCTTTCATATATCAGGCTATTCATATTGCCTGTAAATCAGAATCTGGATTATGACTACCCCATATCGCACAGCCTTCTTGAATGGCACACGCTCCTTGGCCTGCTATCTCTGGCAGGAATTCTTGCTCTCGGTATACTGCTTTTCCACAGGTATCGGCTGATTTCCTTTGGGATATTCTGGTTTTTTTTAACCCTGTCCGTGGAATCAAGTATCATACCAATTTCTCAGAATGTTATATTTGAACATCGGACGTATCTGCCAAGTATGGGTTTTTTTCTTGTATTGACGGGTGTAGTCTTTTATTTTTTATGGGATAGATACATGCAGATCGCTTCGGGGATCCTAATTTTGCTGGTCTTGGCAAATACTGTATTGACCTATGAGCGCAATAAAGTCTGGAAAACTGAATATGACCTGTGGTCCGACTGTATAAAAAAATCCACGAATAAACCTAAGCCGTATAACAACCGTGGATTTACCTATTTCGAACTTGGCAACTACAATCAGGCAATTGGGGATTTCGACAGAGCCATTGAGCTGAACCCGAAATATGCAGAGGCTTATAACAACAGGGGAGTTGCCCATGACAGACTTGGCAACTACAACCTGGCGATTGAGGATTTTGACAGAGCCATCGAGATTAACCCGAAATATGCAATGGCCTATCGCAACCGGGGTCTCTCCTATGGCAGACTTGGCAACTACAATCAGGCAATAGAAGATTTTAAAATAGCCGCAAAATTGGATATAGAGCGTGTCAAAACTTTTTAAGAAGGAACGGAATTACTTGGTAGCCTTCTTTGAAATGGCATTGATACAATTGTCTGGACTGCGGCGACCCGCAACAATTGGTCTCAAGCTATGGAATCGCCTCTTAATCAGTAGGTTGTCGGTTCGAGCCCGACAGGGCTTACCAGAAAAATGAAGGGGTTGCAGACCAAAACCTGTAACCCCTTTCTCTTTTTTCCACCCTGTTGCTACCCCATGTGAACGTTTATAATGACCTTGAATGAATCTTGCAATTATTCCTTATTGTTTGTTTATAACACAGAATTATCTACACCACTAAATTTAAGACCCGAGAGCCCAACTTATTTATCAACTCATTTAACTAGCCGAACGGCTCCATAACCTACGAAGTAATTGCTGCGAAATGTGAGAGCGGATAAGGCGCATCCCGCCCCCGCGAGCAAACCAGCGGAAAGCCGGGTGAAAAAACTGAGACCGCGCCCCCGGTATCATCACTAAGCGGCCGCCGAACCCCATTTTGAAAAACGTCGTGCCGTCCCGAAAAGCCTCAGGCCGTTTTTCTCCTTGTGCCAATAGTTTTGCGTCATGATCGTCCACCCAGACGAAATCAAGAAATCTGAACCCATTCTCCTTCGCCCATTTGATTATCGACCACCACATCAGGTGGTTGGGGTACTTATTCTGATACGCCCCCGACCACCCAACTTTCCAGACTCTTATCGTATCCCCGACCGTAAACGCGAAAGCGGCTGAGACAACCTCTTCACCCAACCGAACAAGAAAGAGCCTGACAAAACCACAGGATCCCGCAACCTCCCATAGTTTCTCGAAGAAGTCCGGCGATGAGGGGCTCGGGCCAGTTCCACGCCGCCTGCAAATTGCAAGCATAAGCTCCCAGAAGATGTCCAGGTGTTCCTTCCCGCCCAGTTCCACGCCGAATCCGGCCTTGTCCCCAGTTTTGATATTCTGCCTTACAGTCGTGCGCATGTTTCTCAATAAATCGTCGAGGCTCGGTTGAATATCCAGTATCAGTGTCGCGGTAATAAGCCCCGTCGGCGGAACACTTGGTGGGTGGAGAGTATAGCCCCTACGGTCGAGGATACTATCCAGAGTCTTGGTAGTATAGGGACAATCGAACACTTGATAGACGAAGCGGTGTTTGTGAGCATACATCGTGGCCCTATTAACTAATATTTCTTCGAGTCCTGTCTGCCCCTCCTCGCACACCGGCCCGTGAATAGCATACCCGATGTACCCCAATCGTAGTAAATGATGCACGAGCACCTGGACTCCGCCGATCACTCGGCCGTCCCGGCAAGCCACCCAACGGATGGGCTGCCATCCGTAATAATGCCTGAACTGAGCCCACACACTCGTCTGCTCGTGGTGGGCGCCGGGATGCTGTCTCAAAAAACTATCCCACTTGGGAGCTACAAGGGCTTCAGAAAAATGGATGGTGATTCCGTTAGGTTCCCGTTCCTGCAAGTTGTGGGTAACCGTTTCTGCCATCAGCCGGCCATTCTGATTGGATGAGCGATTGATAAAATATTGTTTTTTCGCTGTAGGAGTATAAGAAATGCGCCCTCACGTGTCAATCAATAATAACCTGCGGCCTGTTATGGCCATTTGATGTTGACATACAGAGGGAACTTTCCTATATTTCGGATGTCAGAAAGCAATGTCTTATCAGAGGCATCCCGGATGCATCCCCTTTCCTTCATAGAACCATTCGTTCGTAAACGCATTGGCCAGCAGTTGATCATCTGCCTGTTTCTCTGCCTGGTGACGCTGTTTGCCTACGTCCAGGTAAAAGATTTCAGCTTTATCACTTGGGACGATGGTGATTATGTCACGGAAAATCCTGTTGTGAAGGAAGGCCTTACCTGGAAAGGAGTTAACTGGGCTTTTGTTTCCCTTCATTCCGCCAACTGGCACCCGTTGACCTGGCTTTCCCACATGCTGGACAGTCAGTTGTTTCAGTCGCAGCCCTCCGGCCACCATCTCACCAATGTCGTGCTCCACATTGCCAATACTATCCTCCTTTTTCTTTTCTTAGGACAGGTGACCGGCGCTGTCTGGCCAAGCGCCCTCGTGGCAGCCCTGTTCGCAATCCATCCCATGCATGTTGAATCTGTCGCGTGGGTGTCCGAAAGGAAGGATGTCCTGAGCACGCTCTTCTGGTTTGCAACCATGTGCGCTTACGCGCGGTATGCAAAGCGCCCCTCCGTCGCGCGGTATGGCTCCGTCTTTATTCTATTTGCGTTGGGGCTGATGGCCAAGCCGATGCTGGTGACACTGCCCTTTGTGCTCCTCCTGCTGGATTACTGGCCTCTAAACCGATTATCAGACGCGAGGCCGCAAGGCGCCGTACATTCCGCACCAAATCCCCGGTGGAGCGGAAAGGTATTATTACGGTTGCTGGCGGAGAAAATTCCCCTGTTTGTCCTCACCATCATTTCCTGCATGATCACCGTGAAGGCGCAACACAGCAGCGGCGCCATGAAGTCGCTCCTCAACATTCCCTTGATCTTTAGAATCGAAAACGCACTGGTCTCATACGTCCGATACGTGCTGAAATTATTCTGGCCCTTCCCCATGGCATTTTTTTATACCCTTGCCGAGGTACCCACGTGGCAGTTTGTGGGGGCAGCTATACTCCTGCTTATTTCGTCGGCCTTAATACTGTACAATGCCCGGAGACGCCCTTATCTGGCGGTTGGCTGGTTCTGGTATCTTGGCACTCTGGTGCCGGTGATCGGCGTGGTGCAGGTGGGCAATCAGGCCATGGCGGACCGTTATACCTA
>JBKQQP010000062.1:0-3063 GCA_052144335.1 Syntrophales bacterium | reverse complement strand
TCATTGAAAAGTCCCTCGTCAGCAAATTTAACAGTTACATTCCCGATTTGAACCTAAACGGTGGACTGAGGACTCTTGGCCAGAATTATGCGGATTTTGACGTCACAAAGTTAGAGTATGGAATTGTAAAGTACGACCCAAAGAGCTTTGAAGCGGTTATACAGAAAATGGAAAACCCGTTCGGGGACAGCCCGCTCGAGGCGGCGATCCTGGCGGCGGGCAATGACCTGAAAGCCGTCCCCGGGAAAGGTGCGCTGATAATATTCACTGATGGAGTGGACATGGACGACGCGCCGGTGAAGGCGGCAGCGAGCGTCAAGAGCCACTACGGTGATAATCTCTGCATCTACACCGTCCTGATAGGCAATGACGTACAAGGAGCCAAAATCCTCGACCGGATCGTGAAGGCCGGACAATGCGGAGTCTCTGTAAAGGGTGACGACCTTGCAGACGACGCCGCGATGAGCGCTTTTGTGAAAAGAATATTCCTTGCCCACAAGCATGTCATGAAGGAAACGGGTGTTCGGAGAGAAGCACCGGCATCAAAGGAGATGTCAATGCAGCTCCTGGTTGAGTTCGATACGAGCAAGGCCGTTGTGAAGCCAAAATACAATAACGAAATAAAGAAAGTTGCCGACTTCATGAAGGAATATCCGGATACGACTGCCGTGATTGAAGGGTATACAGACAACGTCGGTAAAGAAGCTGCTAATGTTAAGCTATCCCAGCGACGGGCCGATAGCATAAAGGCATACCTTGTGAAGAAGTTTGGTATTAACAGCTCCCGTATAAAGACCATTGGCTATGGTCCCAATAAGCCTATTGCTAGCAATGAAACGAAAGAAGGCAGGCAGAAAAACAGAAGGGTTCAGGCAGTGTTCAGCAATATGACGAAGTGATATCTCATCTTTGACCCTTTAATATATAGAAGGCCTCTCAATATATAAAACCTAAGCGAGAGCTGGCTTAGGTCCCATGACGCATTACGGATTCGAATATGAAGGGATCTTTATCTGGATAATATTCCTGATCTGATTATGCGTTGTTAATGAAAATGGTGTCCCGCACGTCTGGAGCGGGACACCATTCTTTCGCATCTCCAGAGGTTAGTTTATGGGAGCACAGATTATACTGTACTGGTCGTTCCATAACAATCCCCCATGATTAATTTTTGTCGCCGCGCTGCGCACATCAGTGCAGTAGGAGAAAATAGCGATGAAAAAATGTGCCATCCTTTTCACTGCCGTTCTATTTTTGGCTGCATGTGCCACAACTGAACAGTACGTGCCTCCTGCCAGCTTTGAAAATCTTTCTACCGGCAACGCCCTGATAATGGTGGAGCGAAGAAACGATTTTATCGGCTTTGACCAATCCGTTAAGATCTCTGATAATGGAAGAGTGGTTGGATCGCTTTCTCCCGGCAAATATTTAATCTGGCAGCGCCCTGCCGGTGATTTCGTGTTACAGATCGTCCCGGCGCTCTATGGGGCGCCCAATTCAACTCCCCTCAACATTCGTGCAAAAGCGGGAAAGCAGTACAATTTCCTTGTGTACCGGGAGGGCGGAACATTTAAGTTGGAGCAGCAGCACTAAAAGGCACTCAAGCCGCCGGTAGTCCTTCACTTTTCGAGCATGTTTCTCCGTGATGACCCACTGCGTTTCCGCCTTGCCAACGTTATCGGAATAGCAGCGAATCGTGACCGCCCCGGCCTAGTATTTTTCCAGGTAGCTTGCCACTTCATCCAGCGTGGACCTTCCTTTGGCGTGAATTTCATTCTCGGCGGAGAAGATGTTACCAGCTGTTATGTTGATAAGAATTTCCTTGTCGATAGATTTCACCGTGGCGCCGCGAATTTTTACAGCATCGGCAAGCATCGCCTTGGTCTTATCCAATGTGGCCATTTTTTGCTGTAGTACCTGGAGTTCGGCTTCCTGTCCGCGTACTCTATCAATTGAGCCGTGATTTCTTAGGCTTCACAGCTGGGGCTATGCTCGATGATGCCAAACTGGGCATACGTCACCTAACCCAATTCGAGAAGATAGCAGTAGTTACAGACGCGAATTGGATATCGAGGGCTGTTCAATTCTTCTCGCTCTTTTATACCTTGTCCTGTCAAAATCTTCGGGAACAATGACATATCTGAAGCGAAGACTTGGCAAATTAAGTAACCTCTCGCAGGATAACCCGATCCATACTGTGATAGTACCTCATCTTCCCATCGCTTCCTGATCTGTCTGTAATCCCTAGTTCTGATGAATGTCCACTGCCGAATAGTTATGGGTCTTAGCAATGTTCATCACCATTCCGTTCTTCCGATCAATTCATCGACTTCGAGTTCAAACATAGCAGGCCTTCATCTGTATGATTTTCAACTGGAGACGCATGAAAGCCCTAACTGATAAGGATCTTCGAGGATGCTTTCTGCGGAGCCTTGCGGAGTCTACTTTTGCCGCATCATCGCTCTGAAAGCGGCGTGAATTCTCTGCTGACAGAAATATAGTGCGGCTTTCCTCTGAAGGCGGTCATTCCGGGAGAGACCATTGCTGAAAACAAGCAATGGCGCACCTTCGGAAAGCGTGCGCAATAGAGATTAACAAACTTGTTGATAAGATTGTTGATGACTGTGTTGATGAATCACAAAAACTATCAAATTCCGATGCTTTTAAGCTCTTTGCGTTAATCTTAGGCAGAAGAATTCATAAATAATTTAAATAACATAAGAAATTAAAGCTTGACATTGATATTTTAGGGAAGATCATCTTAAACATATCAACCCCATGCGAAAGGCATACCATTACCCATTCCCCGTTCCATGAAAAATTCGCTGGTGTAGGCAAAATTTCGTAGATGCGTTTCCTTGCTTGACCCGGGTGTGCTGATGGAAAAATAATTTGCTCCTCATATTCTTGCCTCTTCCCGGTTAAGCTTCTTAAGGGTGGCAATAATTTCTTCATAGTTTGGTGAACCGTCTTTTGCATAACGGATGACAGCTTTCTTGTCGACGATGACCGTACGCCGGTTGAAGACGAACTTTTCGTTATCGGTCACGCCATAGTAATCGC
>JBKQQP010000061.1:0-5153 GCA_052144335.1 Syntrophales bacterium | reverse complement strand
CGCTACTGTAACGGGCGCAACCTTCATTCGCTCTACCTGCATCTTGACACACTCCTTTTTGTCTCGTTCCCGATTAGTCGGGCTTATTGCCAATGAACTCATCAACCTTTTCGTGATAGTGATTATAACTTTAAGCTATGTACGATTGTAGCAAAGTCAAGGCAAATCCATGGGTAATCTACTTTTAGCAATATATTCACGCCTAGAATATTCGGGATCGCCGTATACATGATCATTACGCATTGAAATACGGCATCTTTGCCAAGGTTAACGTTTTGCTGACTACAGGAAGGCTGAGATAAAAAGGATAGTATTTGCTCCATTTACGAGTTCTCAGAATCATCATACGCTAACGAGTACAGATTACTGGTTGAAATCAAGTTTAACTGCCTCCACGATTCATCTCTTCTACGACTGCGGAACTTCATAAAGCGATTTTAATAACTGCTGAAATAATCATTCGAAAGGAACAATCGAAAAAGGAGAACTGACCTTTCGACGACAGCTCAGACCTAAAGATAAGAATTTTATCTCAAAACCTGAAATGTTCCTTACTCATATTATCGGTCTTGCTCTCAAGTTCTGCTATGACCTGAGCACCCAATAGAATGATTATTGCAGCGGCTTCTATACTGAGAAGGAACACCACCGTTGATGCCACAGAACCGTAGATGATATCTACGAAAGATACTGACTTGTAGTACCAGACAACGACGCGGCGGGTTATCTCCCACAGAATCGTAGCGGTAAGACCCCCAATCAACGCGTGATGGAACTTGATTCGCCCAATCGGCATTACAAGATATAGTGAGGTGATCATAAGCATTTCGCCAATTAACCCCGATAAATAGAATCCAATTCTAGTGGCGCCTTCGAGGCTGAGAGTCAGTCCAAAAAGTATTAATTGCCTGTTATCCATTGCCTCCAATAATCCAGCAATAAACGACATTGACAATATACCCAAACCAATTAAAGAAATGTACACATAAGGAATAATGACTGAAATGAGAACGTGCCGATGCTGAATTCTGCGACGGTGAGAAAAAATCGCCATCATCGCATTTTCAAACACGGTGAAGGCTATGGAACTAAAAAACAACATTGAGAGAAATCCGATAAAACCATTTACGCTACGATGTTCAAGAAAGACACTTACGTGTTTAGTCAAAGCCGCTGCGTACCCGGGAATCACCATATCCAGGTATATCGAAATAATTTGGAACAACTGTTCCCGTTCCATAAAATGCGACAGCAATATTAGAGTGAGAGTTGCCAAGGGAACGATCGACAAAAGAGTATAATAGGCAATGGCACCGGATAACAAGAGCCCCTGGTTGTGTCTGAAACTTCGTATTACCCGCAGCAGGAAGCTAAAGAGACGACCCATGATCCACTTCATATTTTGAAATTTGTCTTTCATGAGTACACCAGCGTGATATTCCAGTTCTCAGGAAGGATGGCAGCAACACATCATTAATAACATAGAATTGGCAGTCTTTCGCAATGAGAGAAGTCCTGATTTCTGGCTACGAAAAAGCTTACGATGAACTCAGCAAATGCTCAGCTGTTTGATGGGGACTTCCTTTTGTGATGTGACAGTATATGAAGAATGGTTGGTATTACCAATAATTATCCTCACTACTTTTAGATGTCACTACCGTCGAGCATGAGGATTACAGATCGTTACGTTTGCGACTGTTCTTCCACACCGTCCTTTCGGCACATCAGGTATTTCGAAGTTGCAAATCAGGTATCCCCTTATGGTACCTCTATGAATATTATTAGATAATACAAAATGATATCAGAGAAAGGAGTAAGGATTATGAAAAAGAGCTATATCGTTATCCGTTTTCTTGTTGTTCTTATTATGATCGCCGCCTTTGTGGCTTGCGCATCGACACCGAAACAAGAAGGCACGGGGGAATATTTTGATGATTCCGTCATCACGGCGAAAATAAAAACTCAGCTCGCGACTGATGATTTTCTCAAGTCATTTCAGATCAGCGTAGAATCCCGCAAAGGCATCGTTCAGCTGAGCGGCTTCGTTGATTCTCAGGCTGCTGTCGATAAGGCTGGCAATATCGCAAGCGACGTCGAAGGGGTCAAATCCGTAAAGAATGACCTCATCGTGAAATAGGCAGCAGTTATTTTTCTCCGTGCCGGTCACGCGTTTCCGGGCAACGCGGTCAGAAAAACCCTGTTGTTCGAAGGTCAGGGAACGTCTTAATGGCAACCTCTGTTAGAGGGGCTGCGTGATCAACCGGCTGGGAAGGCGTCGTTGACTAAGCACATCACCGACATAAACGCTGTGAACAAAGAATCGGATGCTCATAGATAGACCAACTCGACTGCTTGTCGCCGGTTGTCGTAGGAATGCACCAGCCGGCAATGAGCCTCAAACAATATGGGAGGGAGATAATATGTTGTGGACGATTGCTGTCATACTGATAGTTCTCTGGTTGCTGGGTCTGGTGAGTGGCTATACGATGGGTAATTTTATTCATATCCTGCTGGTCATTGCCATTGTCATTGTCCTGGTCAGAGTTATTCAGGGGCGAAGGCCCGTATAGCTGTGCGTATCTTTGTGACAAAATGAAGGAGCTTACATCGGGATAGAATATGATGTTCATGAAACCTCTCTTTTTGTTCCTCCTGTCGGTTTCCCTCTTGGGCATCTGCGGCGGATGTGCGACCTTGCCGAATGTCTCTGAAAAGATTGACGCAGCGCCGAATGCCCAAGAGCCCCAACAAATCGTCTCGGCTAAAGGTCTGTTATCTCCAAAACAGAGCAAGGCCATCATGGAACGATTGCAGGGATCAGCTAAGTCGGCGGACACTCTGCAACGTTTTAATGACGTAATCGAATCCTTGACCGAAAGCCCTCTGACGAAGGGAAATAAAGTCACGCTCCTCGCCGATGGCCAAGCTGCCTACGCTGCGATGTTCAAAGCCATAGAGAGTGCCAAAGACCATATCAACCTTGAAACCTTTATCATCGATGCTGATGACGTGGGCCGCCAATTTTCTAATTTGTTGTTAAAAAAACAGGCTGACGGTGTGCAGGTGAATCTCATTTATGACAGCGTGGGCAGTCACGCTAATCCCGCTGCCTTTTTTCAGCGCTTGCTGGACGGGGGAATCCAGGTCGTCGAATTCAATCCCGTAAATCCGTTTAAGGCTCACGGGAACTGGCTGCTCGCGCATCTGGATCACCGCAAGATTTTGATTATCGACGGCAAAATCGCCATTACAGGTGGCATCAACATCAGCAGCGTTTATTCAAGCAAGCTTTCCGGAAGGGAAAGAGACGAAGGCGCACCACTACCCTGGCGTGACACGGACGTTAAAATTGAAGGTCCCGCTGTGGCTGAATTCCAAAAGCTCTTTCTTGACACGTGGTCCAAGCAGAACGGGCCTAAACTATCCGAACGTAACTACTACCCAAAGATGAAAGAAGATGGGAATGCCCTGGTGCGAGTCGTCGGCAGTACACCGGGCTCTGACAACAGGATCACGTTTATCATGTATGTGGCCGCCATCACGTTTGCGGAGCATTCTATTCATGTGACGAATGCGTATTTTATACCCGACGACCAAGTGCTGAAGGCCTTTACGGATGCAGCCAAGAGAGGCGTTGACGTAAAAGTCATTCTTCCCGAGACTACCGATTCCTCACTAGCCTTACATGCAGCGCAGTACAATTATTCAGAGCTGTTGGACGCGGGGGTGAAGATATACGAACGCCGTAACGCCTTACTGCATGCGAAGACTGCGGTCATTGACGGCGTCTGGTCGACGGTCGGTTCTACCAACATGGACTACTGGAGTCTTTTGAACGATGACGAGGTGAATGCGATTGTTTTGAGCCACGAGTTCGCCACTGAAATGGAGAAGACATTTGCCAAGGACCTTTCGGAGTCCCATGAGATAAAACGGGAATATTGGCAAGAGAGATCCCTGTTCTCGCAGCTGAGGGAATGGTTTGCGCATATACTTGACCACTGGTTGTAAACCGAGCATTAAGCCGAAGACCTGCCCTGCTTTGGAGAAGTGATAATCGGGCCGTACACGACGGTTATTTTTCCGCCGGATGAATAGAATTCGGAGAGAGAAAATGAAGAAATGCGGAGTAATACTTTGCTATTTTGCCGTTCTGATCTTCGTGAGCGGATGCGCCTCGATTTTTAGCGGGGCTTACGGGGTGGCCCAGGAGGAGCGCTCAAGCAAATCCATCTACACGGATGAAAAGATCAAAATCACCATTGACAAGCGAATCCTGGACGAGAAGATTAATGTTTTTGATTATGCCACCTTCTGCTACAACGGCGATGTTTATCTCATCGGTGAATACGAAACGGCAGAACAGAAAGAAAAGGTTTTGACAATCGCCCATTCCGTGACGGGAGTAAAATCGGTAAAGACGTACCTCCTTCCCAAGAGAAAAGTTGATAACTGCGGGCAGATGGATCAGGCTGCCATAAGCATCAAGGTGCAGGCCCTTCTCATCGAGGACCACGATATCCACTCGACGAACATCGACGTCAAGGTGGTTCAATGCCACGTTATTCTTCTGGGGATTGTGGGAACGGGAAGCGAAGCTGACAAGGCCGTTGCTCTCGCGCGGAGTGTGGAGGGTGTCAGAGATGTTACGTCATTTCTGAAGTCGATGCGGTGATCATAACAGGCAAGGACCCCAGATATGTAACCAGCCAGGGTGTCGGCAGGCTTTTTGAGCGTCCTGGCACCGTTTGATTATCATATAAACAAGAAAGCAAGTTCTTATCAAAGGAGGGAGCGATGAAGAGATTCATTATGTTGGCGATGGTTTTAGTGATGATGGCGGTATCTATCGGAGGATGCTGGATAGGTTGGGATAGAGACGACAGGGGCGAAAGAGGTGGAGAACATGAAAGAGGTGGAGAAGGTGACAGAGGTGGGGGACATGAGAGTGGTGGAGAACATGACAGGGGTGGAGGACATTAAGAACGACGTCAGGAAAGAAGATGAGGATGGATAGTAGGTAAGATTCAGGAAAAGATCGGCGCGGTCAAGAAGGTTCTGGGTAAATAAACAGTGGGACGCCCTCGGCCTGAATAATTTCTTTTCAATACATTAGACTAAAAGGAGGGACAAAAAATGAAACAAGCAAGAGT
>JBKQQP010000060.1:0-24485 GCA_052144335.1 Syntrophales bacterium | reverse complement strand
ATCATGCAACGAACGGCTTGCAACCCAGATAATCCTTGACGAAAGAACGAAAACATGAAATCTTAAACACAACTTAACACATTAATATCAATAGTGAAATCAGATTATGTTACAGATAGGTAGGTGTTGTCAAGGATATTCCCCTCTCTCTTTTCTTCATTTATAGAATTGATAACAACAACGCACATTATGCAAACATCCCCGTTGTGCGTCTTGCCAGGTACCGGCTCCATTGTAAGTGCGATGGGCTAATATTATCTTAAAAAAAGGCATATTTAAGAGAATGTATGAAATCATAAAAATACCCGATTTTTACCGAAAATAGCGAACCAGCCATCCTTTTCTGAAAGTTTGCCGAAAAAAACTTGACCTATTTTTCCATTAATGTAATTTTATCGCCTCAAATTTTCCCCTCATTACAAGACAAGAGAGTGGGATGACCGAGAAAGGAATCAAGTTTATGCAATTCACTTTCGCACACAATAATTTCAACGTACTCAATTTGGAGAAAAGCCTCTCCTTCTACCGGGAGGCACTGCAACTAACGGAAGCAAGAAGGAAAGAAGCACCGGACGGGAGTTTCATCCTCGTCTTTCTCGGCGATGGTCGGACGCCGCACCTGCTCGAGTTGACTTGGCTCAAAGACAGACAGGAGCCTTACAATCTTGGCGACAATGAATTCCACCTGGCTTTCACGGTTGATGATTTTGCGGGTGCCCATGCCTTCCACCAAAAGATGGGCTGCATCTGCTACGAAAACAAGGATATGGGAATCTACTTTATCAACGATCCAGACGACTACTGGATCGAGATCCTACCAAGAAAAAGATGATCTCTTTTTCGGAGCCGGAAGGGATTGACAGGAAAGATGAAATGGGATTGATAGATAAGGAGAATAAAAGAGGCAATGAAACAGATAGATCAATGGTTGAAGGTTCATTTGGTGGTAAAGCCATAGGACCAGAGGAGGAAGAAAAATCTCTTAATATTGAATATTTTTTGTTTCCCTTTTCTTTATTGTTTCTTCTGTCCTGGCATACTCGCTCTTAACGTAATGGCCTTCTCCGGGCAGATTTCCCGACAACAAAAAAGCCGATTGTTTTGTAAATAATTATATGTCAAAGGGCATACTCATGAATGGAAATAACCGATCGGACATTAAACCTGGCGTGCATGTGAAGGTCATCCGGAAGCAGGATCAGATCAGCGGCAAACTGTCTGAGGGCATCGTCAAGGATATCCTCACAAACTCAGCCAGTCACCCCCAGGGCATCAAGGTGCGCCTGCAAAGCGGCATTGTCGGCAGGGTCAAAGAAATTTTGGATGCCTGAAAATGCGGATATATGTCGATGCGGATGGATTTCCGACTGCGGCTAAAGACCTGTTGATCAGGGCCGCTGTGCGCTTGCATGTGCCCTTGGTTTTTGTGGCCAATAAGCAGGTGAGATATGAGCCGTCAGTCATTATTTCGAGCATCATTGTCCCCGAGGGACCTGATCTCGCCGATGATCGCATCGCTGAACTGGCAGAGCCGGGGGACTTGGTGATTACTGCCGACATCCCACTTGCAGACCGGGTAGTTGCCAAGGGTGCCTTTGCGCTCAACCCCAGGGGCAAGTTCTATACGGAGGGCAACATTAAGGACAGGCTGGCAATGCGTGATCTGATGAGTGAGCTAAGAGACAGCGGCATGATGACGGGTGGTCCATCGACGTTCAGTAAAAAAGACCGCCAAGCTTTTGTCAACCAACTGGATAGCTTTTTGATAAGACATTTGAAAAACAAAAGAGGATGACCATCGCATGGACTCTGCGAACACGACCCAAATCATGCAGGAAGTTATTGCCGCATACGGCGGCATGGCTATCTTACTGGAAAGGGAGCTCTTATTGCAGTTACTTTTTTAACAGGTATTTTTCAAAAAAATTAAGTGTCCTGTTCCAGCTATCATGCGCTGCAGAGTAATTGTGAGTGCGAACCCTTTCAAACTCATGCCCGGCATAAGGGTATGTCTGCGTCAATAAGCGATATTCCTGATCTCCTTTTTTACCTTGTAAAAGGTCGGTACAGAATTTTTCAGGATGACTTGACCATCAAGATTGTCAATCCGGAATATTTACCTCTGCCACCGGATTTCGATGAGCAGGAAGTAAGAGAGGTCTTTAGAGTAAATAGCGATCCGATGGCGAAAGTGCAGTGAGATTTAACTTTACAAACATTGTCAAATTAAGTCTCAACCGGACATTGATAACACCTACAAAGTTTCAGCAGCGGAGAGTAATTTAAACTGAGTATTACTGATCGAAAGAGAGAGGATTGCCGATTTCCTCCGGCATTTCAAAAGGCGGTCATACTCTCTTACGTCCTATTCATGTGTAATTGTCATTCACTGAGTTTCTCATCCTAAGATCCGCTATCCTAAGAACCTTTATTTCATATCCCATTTCAAGAAAGCATACGGTAAAAATTCCATGAAGCCCACTTCTGTCACAGTTTTCCCGCTAAGCATCGAATTATCACCAACCGTATAAAGCGCTCCCAGCATTTTTACAATTTCCACCTCAGCCCATGGATCATAATCAGAATGCCTGAGAATAACTTCTGCTTCTCCTAACTGCATCTCCTTTGGCTTCAGAATGGTCTCCTGCCTTATGAGACGTGGATTATAGTCGAAGTTTCCACCTTCAGGTGCCGGGAAATGTTTGAAATTGTATGAAATCGCGCTAATTGATCCATCGACTCCCGTCCTATTGCTGATCAGCATTTCTTGTGCTTCTGGTTCATTTAATTTTCCGCTCAATGTTGCGCGAACTTCCATAAATCGAATTCCGCGGCGTTCAGTCCATCCGCTTACAGATAACCCGTCACGCTTGAGACCAATATTTGCCATCTTCTTGGGGAAACCCACTCTTTCTCGTCCCCCTGCCATGGCAATATCATTGGTAACTGGCATGGAGAGGCAATAATTTCCCTCTTCGCCATTGTGAACAGCGCGCAAAAATAGGGCACTTTCCTTGTAGATAACATCAAAATTAGTTCTGGGATAATTTGCAACGAATGCCATCGCAATCGGATGTTTAGCCGGCTTCAATGGTGGAGGAAGAAGTTTCGCTACAATCTCCGGCTTAGTTTCCCAAAAAACCATGAGCATTTCCGCATCATAAAAATCAACAGTTGCCCTGGTATTTGCCATGATTTCATCAAATGATTTTACAAAACCCATAGTGACACCTCCTTTATTGCAGTGGGAATCCGAGAGATCCGATTACCACCCTTACCAGTACAGTCCATTATAAGGAATCTTCATTTTTTCTCCTTCAAGAAATTCATATAGACCTTCGCTGTTTCTTCAGGCCTCTCCAACATGGGGCAATGACCCATATCCTTCATGATAACCGTCCTGGAATTCTTCAGATTCTTTTCCAGGAAAGCAACTCCCCCTACGTCTAATAGTTTGTCCTGATCCCCCCATATGATCAGGACAGGTGCCTGAATCAGAGGTAGGACGGGCTCCAAAGAAAATTGGGGCTGCTGCACGTCATTCCATATTTTCTTGTTGAATTCCAAATGGGCTATCCAATCTGCGATCATGAATTTTTTGAAAGATTCAGGAACTATGGGTCGTTTTACAAAAACCACTGTCATAAGCTTTTCATAATCTTCGGCGTTGCGGATCCAAAACAGATTATTGCCCTTCTCCAGTTGCATGACGAACTCGCTTTTCTTTTGAGATGGAGCTCCAGCCGTGTCCAACAGGGCAAGGGTCAGGACCTTCTCGGGGTGTTTTGCTCCGTAGGTTGCAGTAAATGCGCCGCCCATTGAATTTCCAGCCATGTGGAATTTGTCGAGTTTGAGCACCTCCACAAATCGGTCGATGCGTCCCACCTGGCTATCGACATCGTAACTATCCGTCGGCACCTGCGAGCTTTCACCGAAACCAGGGGCGTCGGGGATAACCAGGTGGTAGCCCTTCAAATATTTGGCAAAGGCTGTCCATATATCCTTGTTGCTGCCGAATCCATGAAGAAGTACGACTGTTTCTCCTTTTCCTCCTTCCAGGTAAACGATCTTGTGATCATCGACTTGGACTTCCTTCTTGACCAAATCGGCGGCGCGTCTCTGGGCGTCCATCGCCAGTAAGAATTCTTTGTAGCCTTCACCGTTCATTTCATTCCCTCCTGTCACTGTGGTTTGTATTGAGTCCAAGACAGAGATAACGAATACATCCTATTTCAATTTCCCGTTAGTGCATACAGTGCCAGCTTAACTACATTCTAACTTCACTGACCTGAAGCGTGGGCTGGATGTCTGTGTAGTTGGGGATATCTCCCATAATTGCCGGGGCGTTTGGGCCAAAGGAAACTTGAAATGCCGCAACTGAATCGAAATAAAGATGAAACATGATGAGATATGTCGGCCGTGATCCTGGATCTGCGCCTCCCAGTCCCTCTTCTACGGCTATACGCTTGCAGGCGGCCCCCAATTTTTCTTTGACCATGGGGATGTGCTTATTAAAATAGTACGCCATGTCAAATTTCTTGCCTTCTTCATTCGGATAAAACGCACTGACTTGGATCATCTTTTATTCCTCCTTTATTGGTATAATTAATGGGCGGGCGGGTAATCACCATACCACAGGTAAAAAGATGCCTCTGAAACCCGTGGGGGACTTTCTGCGGCGATGCCTATGTATTCTTTCCCCCGACAGGCCAGTCGAGCATTACCTGCCGGGAGGCAAGCGTTACAGGAAATACATTCCGCCTTGTCTGGTCCCTCTCCGGAGCGCCAGAGGCTGGGAAGATCAGGCTGGCGAATCAGAGGCCTGGAGATTGAAACGAAATCTGCAGACAAGACAATGAATTCAATCTCCCTTTCCGCAAACGCAATACTGGTATACTACCACGGGGCCCCTCCCGGTGGCAGTACAATCAGTCGAAGACTTCTTATTTAAACTTGTCTTTTATTACTTCAACTAACTCATGAGCTTCAACAACGTAGCACGGTTCAACTTTAATGTTAGTTCCTTGGGTCATGAATAAGCTGAATTTCTCGATATTCATAGAGTCATCCGTAAATCCGAATACTATCATAGTACGTTTGCCAACTAAGTACCAGGCAAAGCCATCTTTAATGCCACACTTCTCTTCCAGTGCGTTATGTATTTGCTTCAGTCTTCTTGCTGCTTCGACATCATCACCAGGTCCCCAGGTGACAGTAGCGATGAAAGGGTTTTCTTTGTTTATCTTATGCTTTTTTGCCATTTCAGCCATTAATCCCGCCATAGTGCTTGCTCCTTTCTTCGTCAAAAAACAGTCCTATATGAATGTCTTATCTTTTAATAAAAAAAGATCTGTCTCTTGCAAATTGTTCCATCAAAGATTTTAAGGTGGAAGCCGAGCAAGACGAAAATACAAAAAATGACCGGTTGCGTCGCTACGCTTTAACATTTTATACACCTCTCATGGTTGATGGGTTTGATTATTCATTTTCAGATCTCTCTTACAATGCCCATTCTGTTACCTTTCACTTGAAAAAAGTTGATACTATAAAGATTAAAAGTTCATATCCATGTTATGTTATAAGTGTGAACATATTTCATCGACCTTCGTGATCCACCCGTTGGCTCCACATTGTATAAAAACGTTTCTGGCGTTGTCGAGATTTTCGCCAACTTTCAATAGATCATCTTTTCTTTTGAACCATTCGGCATAAATGATATAATCCATTCCCATATCCATAATCATGCCGTTTTTCTTGTGAGCTTCAATGGCTTTCTGAATCCAGCCCCCAGCCTCAGGTAAATAATGATCATCAATATGCATTAAAATATCGCCGATGGATCTTGCCATCCGGCCTGAATACAATTTCACCTTATTATCAAGCACAGAACGATATAATGATTCAAGATCGATGTCTTTGTCTTTGTTCAATACTTTTGCCCTTGCTAACGCAATCTTATTTAAATTTATCGAGGAAGGGAAAAGCCTACTCTCTCGACGGAGATTAATAGTATCTTCATACCGCTGTTGAGATTGTTCATATTTCCCCATTTCAAAATAGGTATTACCCAACCACTGGTTAGCCAGTGCAAGGTGAGATAATAGGTTCACCCTTTCAGAATATTCGATTCCCATAAGGAGATGCTTTTCAGCCTCTTCGAAAAACCCTTTATAATAAAGGCTGGTGCCATGTTGGGTGTAGGCATGCGCTTTTGAGAGAACATCCCCGCTCTCTTCCGCCAGATTCAAAGCTTCGCTGCTAAGATTGAACCCCTCGTTAAGAGATCCGCAATAATTGTAAGACATACTGAAATTACTTTTCAATATCGATACGCGCCAGGGAGTAAATGCAAGCTGGAGGGCTTTTTCAGTATAATGTGATGTCTTATCAAATTGACAATCCCAACATAGAACTAATCCCATCTGGTAGTTTGCAAAGCCGAAAGAATAGATATCATAAATAACCTCTGATATCTTTACAGCTTCTTCCAGGTTTTTTAGTGACTTGGGAATATCCTCCTCTATGATATAATTATAAATACCCATTATCGTATAGAGCCGAGAAAGTCTGTTTGTAGGTCCTTCCTGTATTGTCGTGTCTATTATTGGCTCAATGGTTTCCTTTGCTTCTGCAAACTGACCAATCCAGATCAGGTAATTACCGAGATTAATTCTCGCATCAATTATTTTGCTTTGTGTCTCAGCCGTCTTAGGTAACATTTCAAGAGACATTACTCTCTTCTTTGCATGTGTAATCGCATCCGTGAATGATGCAATACTCTCAGCCTTAGTACCGGCCAAATTGGAATACTCGGCCGCTTTTTCAAAATTTTCACTCTCGAAAAAATGGTCTGCCAGTTGTCCGTAATACTCACAGAGATTGTCACAGTATAATGCCTCTATTGCATAACCTATTTCCTCATGAAGTTTCTTCCTCTTCTTCGTAAGGATGGATTCATATACGACCTCGCGAGTAAGTGCATGCTTAAAGATATAAAAAGATTGCGGATGAATTCCCCTCTCGTAAAGAAGCTCTGCGCTCTTTAAGACAGACAAGTTCGAAAGAAGTTCCTTCTCTGCCCTACTCATCACTTTCTTTATCAACTCGTAGTTGAACTCCCGCTCAATAACAGATCCGGTACGGAGGACTTCCTTTGCTCCCTCAGGCAGTAAATCCACCCCAGCCATAATTACATCCTGCACCGTAGAGGGAACAGTTGCATGCATCATCTCACTGAATAATTGAAATTTACCGCTCTTCAATTCGATGATTTTCAGATTTTTCAGAGATTTGATGAACTCTTCGATAAAGAACGGGATTCCTTCTGCCTTGCTCAAGATCAGCTCTTCGAGATCCTTTTTGATTTTTTCTGTTTCTAAAATGTATGATACCATAGTGAGGCTTTCACTGTTGGAAAGCCTGTTCAAATTTACCTGAGAATGATAAGACTTACTTCCCCATGAATGTGCAAACTGCGGCCTATGCGTGAAAATCAACATAATCCTGAAACCAGACATTGAATCCAATAACGACTTCAAGGCGTTTTCTGAACTCTTATCTATCCAATGAACATCCTCAATAGCCATAACAAGAGGCCGAATTTCTGATCCGCTGAAAACAATCCGCTTCAGCGATTCGATAATACGGTCTTTTTTAGCATCATGACTAATGGGGAGCATGTCGATGCCACTATCTTTGACGGAGAGAAGTGCCAGGAGATAGGAAAGGGTTGACGCTTCATCAACCTTCATAATCTTAAGGCCTCTAATGACCTTTTCTCTGATCTCCTGATCGCTATCGGTATCCTGAATATCATAATTTGACTTGAGAATATCCACGATAGGATGATAGGCAACATTCCTGCTGTACGAGAGGCATCGTCCCTCAAGAAATGTTACATCTTCATTGGTGACAGCCTTTCTGAACTCATAGAGAAGCCGTGACTTACCAATACCTGCTTCGGACACGATGGTGATGGCCTGACCTTTGCCTGCTTTAGCCCGTTCAAAACAATCAAGGAGGAGTGCCAGTTCTCTGTCTCTGTCCACGAAAGGGGTTAATCCTCGTTCGGCACTGACATCAAACCTTGTTCTTCTCGTACTGGGAGCTATGACTTGGTACACACGAACGGGCTTCTCCTTCCCCTTGATTTCCTTCTCACCCAAGGCCTCAAAGCGGAAGAATCCCTCCGTGAGCCTAAAAGTGTCGTCGGAAACATAGGTGGTTCCCGGTTCAGCAAGAGATTCCATTCTGGATGCCAGATTGACCGTATCACCCACGGCTTTGAATTCAACCCGAAGATCATTGCCGAGTGTACCTACCACGACAGGACCTGCATGGATACCGATACGCATCTTTATTGGAGAGAAATCTCCCTTTTCCTGCTTCATCCTGTCATTGAATCTGGTCATCTCCCGGTGGATGGCAATGGCAGATTTTATGGCTCTCTGTGGGGCATCCTCAAGTGCAATGGGGGCTCCAAATAAGGCCATGACCCCGTCACCGGTCATCTCGTTAACAGTTCCTTCATAGTCGTGGACCTTGTGGATGAGGATCTCATATACTTGATCCATCATGGCATACACTTCTTCGGGGCCGAGTCTATTAGCTAACGGAGTGAAGCCCTTCATGTCACAGAACATCACCGTGATTTGTCTCTTCTCCCCTTCTATCTTGCCACGCTGGGAGAGGACCTTCTCGGTGATACCCTTTGGGAGATACTTCTGGATCTTCTCCAGCTTTTCATCAAAGGAGAGTTCTTTGCGGATAGGTTCGGCTGGAAGTGTGAGGTTGTGGCCGCAGTTATCGCAGAACTTACTATCTGGTGGATTCGTGCTTCCACAATTATGACAGGTAGCCTCTAATTTGGTGCCACAGTCTTTGCAGAACTTAGCCCCTTCTCTGTTTTCAAACTGGCATTTCGGGCACTTCATAATTAATTCATCCCAGGGCTGCTAAAGCCTCTTTGGCCCGTTTCAGAAAAACATCAGCCTCGCATTCCTCGAAGAGATGGATGGCATCTGAAATGCATTTTCTGGCGTCATCGGGTTTTCCTTTAACCTTGTACAAACCATCCCTCTGCCTGATGCCGGAGACGGATTGCGTCATATCTTGCGCATGGAGTAAAGGAGTGCTCACGATGAAATTCTGGTTAGGCTTATTATTCCCTAACTATGAAAATCTTTAAATGTATAGAGATGGATCACTAAAATGACAATACTAGATTAATATGTAAATAATATGGAGACTAATTCAACATTAATCGAAGGATTGGAGATGAATACCGTTTGAAACCCCCATGTCGACGAGTCGACACAAAGCAGAATGAAAATTTAGCCGTTCTGGAGGTCCCTCTTTGTGTATTAAGAGGGCTCCAGGGGGAATGAAATGACAAACGGAGCAGGGGGTTTGTTGTGCAAAGTGTGAGTAAGAAGAAGGTTGAGATTCTAGGGAAAGAGTCATGGCGTGATTTGTCAGTTACCAAAACAAATACCCAAAGGAGACCTTCATTTCCTTTCTTTTCTTCCCCCTTTCTCTGTAAGAGATGAAAAACAAAAAATGGCAAGTTCTCAATTTGGAAACTAGTTGCAGTCACAATGAATACGTGGTGAGATGTGCTGATGAGGTTGCAGTATACTGATTCCAAAGTCAATGTTGGAAAAATATTACAAGAATACTACATAAAATACACTATCACTGGTAATTAATCAGGATCGTTTTATTCGAATCAGAATCTTACTCAGACGAGTAAGAAAGGAGAACAATGTCTGAATTTTGAACTGCATTACTCAAGTACCTGTCTCCGTAGTCGACCACTTGTGATTGGATCCAACAGATTAGCTTTTTCCTTTGCCCACTCCAACCACGACTGCATCTTCACTCTCGATTCAATATCTCCGTTTTTGCCAATCACTGTTTTTTCTATCGCATCAATGTATTGCTTGATTAGCTGGCTGTTATTCCAATCCGTGGCGTCTTTCAATAAAGCTCTAAACCTCGCTTCTTCTTCTCGTCTCAGCCTTGCTTCTTCCCACGCAATATGTTCACGCTCACGCTTCGCTCGAATATCTTTCATTTCTAAGGCAATCTTGATTAGTCCGATTACGCATTCATTCAGCGTATCCTCCGGGACCTGTTTCTTACCGTCTGCGCATAATGTTCGAGAACCATAATAACCTGTCACTATGGATAGCTTTCCAGTCGGGGCATAAAGATAACGATTGTGAAAATAGAAATGGGGATCACTTTCTTTTTTAATCAACTCCTCCCTCGTGAGGACTCTTTCCGATCGTTTTGTACTTTCGACAAGGCGAATTTCTATTTGTTCCTCTAACATGGATATTTTCGTTCCCCGTGGTTTTGCGGATATGACATAGCCACTTTTCTTTAATGCTTTAATAAGGGCGTCAAATATCAGTAGGGCTCGATGAACACTGCCGCGGCTCACTCTTACGTCCAGACAACCTTGGCCGTAAGCTTTAATGCGTCCCCGATCATCAGGTTCTACTTTCCTTAGGGCTTTTTCCGTTATTTCAGTTAGGACGTCCGGCTTGTAAAATTTCCGTACAACCGCAATTTGATTCTCCGGAAGTCGCTCATTCTTAATGATCTCCGGTTCCTCGACGAACAATTTTTGTTTCTCCTTTCTTTCCTGCCTATAAATTCTCACCTCCCGAACAGTTGTTTCCTTTGCCGGTGGTAGAGGAGCAATCGGCACATCCTTACCACTCCTTTTCATAGTCCAATACCCCCTTCCAGGTAGAGGGATTCCCATTCGTCTGCAGATTTTTGCAAGACCCACATCTGATAATCCGTAATTCTTTGCCAATGTATGGACAGGTTCTGACCATACTAACTTATAAAGATCATCTCGCCTAAGGATCACTGTGTCTTGAGTCATCTCCTGCCTTTCTATAAATTTACTTTATATGAAGAATACCATGGCAATCGAAGCACTTCCTATTTACTCTCTTATAGTCGAACAACTTGAAACATGGCAAAATCAATTTCCATTTCTGCGGGCAATAGCTTAGACAGCCTCCCTGCCACAGTCTAACTATTCCCTGCTACTTGAATTTGATTCCCTGATATGCTAGAATAATTCCCTGATACGTTGAGTAGGGAATTCAGTCTGTAACCGTGGGGAATGAGCCTTCATATGGCCAGAGGTTTTTTCTTTTCAGTGTCAAAAAGGAGAAGATTCCCTGTAAATTCCCTGTTTATCAGGGAATTCGGAGCGCGAGGAGGGCTATGGAGAGACTGCCCACGCCACCACTAACTATCCTCCACTCGATATGCCGAGGTATGTCTGCCCAAAGCCGCGCACGTGGCGGGCTTCATTTACTTAGTCGACCAGAGAGACCAGCCTAGAGCAGTTTAAAGCCACCATATCGCATATTCTCTCGGTTCGCTATTTTTCCGGTCGAATAACAACTACCGATAGTGGACGAATGCTAGTCCCGGACTGCATGGGTACCGATCCAAACCTGCAAGAGCACGCACCTCGGTTCTCCTTATCAAGAGAGTATTTATGCCTTTATGTATGTAATATTGTTTTTTAATTCTGAGACTCGAGACGACATTTCAACCCGAAATAAACAGCTTTGAAAGAAGGATTGAATCATGTCAATGAAAATGATAGCTAAAAAAAGATCTAGCGCGTCAGTGGCGTTGCCGATGCGAATGACGTCGCACTGTGCATCATTCAGATCTGAAAAAAAAGGAGAAACACCATGACCGAAGTTGCGTCATACGAGAAACTACAGGGCACATGGAAATTGGTTGAAGTTAGGGGTGACGTTACGGCCACCCTTGGAAAATCACCTCATGGTTTTTTCACTTTCGGCAGAGATGGCCGGGCGCTCGTTTTGATTACCGGTGAAAAAAGGCCGATGGTCTCTGATCTTGTCCAGATGACCGATCTCGAAAGGATTGACCTTTTCAAGACGATGCTGGCCTATGGAGGTACGTACAACTTTGACGGAAAAGAGTTGAGGATTCAGGTCGATATCGCCTGGAACGAATACTGGCTCGGTACTGAACAGGTGAGATTCGCCAAGCTCGAAGGGGAAAAACTCGAACTTAGCACACCTCTCATGCCAAGCATTGTCGATGGCAAACCAACAAGCACAGTATTGATCTGGGAAAAGCTGGGCTGAATCATGAGCCATTGCATGGTCATGTGCATCAGCACTTGCCCCGGGAATGCGATCAAGCTGATTCATAAGGAAATGGTGGCAACAACACCTCTTTCTCAGGATGCATGGCTCGAGGAATGGGGAAAAAACTGGAGGCAGATTTTTCAGCATATACAGCCCGGACGTGAACTGAAAAAGGGGCAGGAAAGGAATTTATAAAATTTTTAACTGATTTGCGGATATTGGAATAGGAGGAAAGGCTAATGAGTAAATTATTCAGTAGCAGTGCAATAAACGGCATGGTCTTAATGAACCGTTTCGTGAGATCGGCTACTTGGGAGGGCATGGCAGCTGATGACGGTGCCGTGACACCGAGGCTGATCGATACCATGGTGGCCCTGGCAAAAGGCGGTGTCGGATTGATTATCACTTCACATGCATACGTCAGCCCTGAAGGGCAGGCCACACCCTGGCAGCTAGGGATCTATAAAGATGAATTGATGGAAGGTCTCAGGAAAATGACCACCGCCGTCCATGCCGAAGGCGGGAAGATCGTAGTTCAATTGGCACATGCCGGCTGCCATGCGGCAGCATCCCTCAGTAAAATGACCCCGCTTGTGGTGTCGGATTTTGAAGAGCTAATGAAGTCACCACGGAAGGAGATATCGCTTTCAGACATTCAAGATATCAAAATTGCCTTTTCCAATGCAGCCAGGCGGGCCAAAGAGACGGGATTCGATGGAATCCAGCTTCATGCCGCCCACGGCTATCTTCTCAATCAGTTTCTCTCGCCGGCCTTTAACCGACGAAAGGACGAATATGGAGGCGATATCGCTAGTCGCGCACGAATGCTCCTGGAAGTATTGCGTGCGGTGAGAAAGGAAGTGGGAAAAAATTTTCCGGTCTTAATGAAGTTAAACAGCCAAGACTTTGTTGAAGGTGGTCTCACTCTAGAAGATTCCCTGCACGCGGCCCGACTACTTGCAGATGCCGGTATCGATGCCATCGAGTTGAGTGGTGGTTTGCTCACAAGCAGAAAGATGTCTCCCAGTCGTACAGGAATAAATTCAAGTGAGAAGGAAGCCTATTTCAGAGAGGAGGCTCGTACCTTTAAGAAACAAATATCGGTACCGCTGATCCTCGTGGGCGGCATACGGTCTCTGGAAACAGCAGAACGACTCCTGGCGGAAGGTATTGCGGATTATGTTTCCATGAGCAGACCCTTTATCAGAGAGCCGAATCTGATCAAGCGATGGCAAGCTGGGGATCGCCGCAATGCAGCATGCTTGTCAGATAATCAGTGTTTCAAACCGTGCATGGAAGGTCAAGGCATACGCTGTATCGTTGCGGAAAAAGGATGATCCTGAAGCAATTCACAAAAGCGTTAGGGAAATTGTACGCATAGATAATAGTTCAAACTAGACATTATACGCAAAAACCGGTTGGGAAAACGGACCTGATCCGGGAGTCGGCTGGTGGGTAGGATGGGTGCAAAAAAGAAGATCGTATTTATGCTTTTGCTCTAAATATAGATATCAAAAAGGAATCTGATGGGGCTAAGCGCATAGAACTGGGCAAGGCAAGCCTTAAAGCGCTGGGAATAATCTGAAATGACACTAACCGGCCGCTATCCTTAATAAGTGGACCAGAGCTAGTCCCAGACTGCACGGACATCCAAGCAGTCACGATTTCGTTATCATTTCGCTCCACCAAAATCAACAAGGGTTTGGCCGACCAGGGTTAAATCCTTTTTTACTTTTGTGACAGATTCTATTTGGTCGGTTTCTGCGGAAGCAACTTTTTTGTTTTTCGCTGATGTCAATCCATTTAGTATTTGAATTTCTTCCCGTGCAAACTCTTTCGAGAGATGAGAGTATCTCATCGTCATCTTGATGTCCTTATGTCCCAGGATTTCCTTAAGCGCCTTCACTGATCCTCCATGCATGATGTAATGACTTGCGAAGGTATGCCTGAGATCATGCGGCCGGGTACACTGAGCCGGTCAAAACTGGATGGTAAGGAGGATCAGATCAGGGAACTTCTGAAACACCGGGTTAGCAAGTCCGCCATTGCCAGGGTCCTCGTAACCAGCCGGCAGAACCTGTTAATCTTTATGAAGAGCCGAAAAATTTAATATCAGAATTCTTCTGTTTTCCAGTAAGATCGATTTGACATGAAGCGAAAAAAGGATATAATCGCTTCACCAATTGAAGCAATAAAAGGTGACAAATGACTCGGTACTTATGGGAGCGTCCAGATTGGACACGCTTTAGATGGAAGAACGAAGACATTCTTCTTGTGCTGGGTGAATGCCGGCTGCTGCAAGGAAAACTCTTGAGTAAAGTGGCCGATCTTGGATTTACCCTTGAAAACCAAGCTCAGGTTGAAATATTAACTGAGGAGACCTTAAAGACTGCCTTAATCGAAGGAGAGAGCCTCAATGTTCAGGCCGTCAGATCATCAGTCGCAAGAAAGCTCGGACTCCCTTCGGCGGGACTTAGAGTGGACCGTTATATCGACGGACTCGTATCTGTTCTCCTTGATGCCACAAAAAATCATGATGAGCCTCTAACAAAGAAACGTCTCTTCGGCTGGCAAGCTGCACTTTTTCCGACCGGCTATTCGGGTATCCACAAAATCAGAGTAGGAAAATGGCGTGGTGATAAGCCCATGCGCATTGTATCCGGCCCTGTCGGCCGTGAAACAGTTCACTTCGAAGCCCCTCCTTCTGATCGTATATCCCTTGAAGTAGGCGGGTTCCTTGAGTGGTGGAAGGTAAGCAGGGGCAATGTGGAAGGATTGCTCCGGGCGGCAATTGCTCAATTCTGGTTTGTGACTATCCACCCATTCGAGGATGGCAACGGCCGGATCGCCCGAGTCTTGACCGATATGGCTCTATCTCAAGATGATCAGCAATCGATCCGCTATTACAGTCTTTCTTCTCAGATAATGACGGAGCGGGACGCTTATTATAATGTTCTTGAGCACTGCCAGAAGCGTGATGGTGACATTACCGACTGGCTAAGTTGGTTCATTGGCTGCTTCTGCAGGTCCATCAAACGCTCGGAAGATATATTGGCGATAGTTCTTAATAAAGCCGCATTCTGGAAATCCCATGTAGAGGATTCACTGACGGAACGACAGCGCAAAGTTATAAACCGGCTGCTTGATGCAGGAAAGGGCGGTTTCATTGGCGGACTTACAACCAAAAAATACGTTTCTCTTGCCAAAGTCAGCCGGGCCACAGCCTTCAGGGAGATAGATCACCTTGTGAAGCGGGGGATCATTAAACAGAATCCTGGGGGAGGTCGGAGTGCAAGCTATGAGCTGAACTGGACGGGTTTGGCGCTGTGAACACCGAGATGTAAGACATTATAAGTACTCTTGATGGATGTAGCGAATGTCTTCGTAAAAGTTCGTCAAAGTCTATAATTGCAAGTGCCTTGGTGAAGGTAAGTCCGGTCTCTTAAATATGAACATCACCGAGAAACTTTTCGAGGCTTACCTCAAATGCCCCCTAAAATGCTTACCGGTATCAGTGAATGAAATGGCGATGGCAAATGCTTACGCCGAGTGGCTCGTTCCGTGTACGAAAGCAGGGGCTATATTGGGATGAATTGTCATAATGTGATCACAACATCCTCACACTTCTAACTCAAGAGTTCATAACCTAAAAACTGTGCCAAAGGCCTCTGACTCACTCTGAGACCTGATAAGATCGCACGTTCCCACACTGATAATGATTAGTTTCTCCCGAAAAATGGGGCAGAAGACTTCTGTGGTATTACTTCTTTCTGATACAAGGTCGTTACCTTAGATGTTGAGATTGTGACCATGATGATCTCAGAGCCTCGTTTTTAAGGTTATGTCTATAAATTGATGTGCTAATTCTTTGTGACAAAATGCTACAAAAATTATTTTTCTTGCTTATTTTCTTTATATTGTTTATGAAGTTTACGTTGAAAGAAATCAAAGACTTAAATGATTTCAAGGCATTTAGCTAACCAAACAAATCCGCATGGCATTCAAGAGGTCACGAGTTCGATCCTCGTCAGCTCCACCAAAATATATTTAACAGAGGGTTAGAATGAATCTGTTAACCCTTTTTTAATGTTACGACGATTTGCAGCACCTTCTATTTTACTGAACATCAGGAACTCATCGATGAAGGAATTTGATGCGGAAAATCTGGCGCAATTCAACGGACAGGAGGGAAGACCTGTCTATATTGCATACCGGGGAAAGGTCTTCGATGTGAGCGGAAGCAAATTATGGGCAGGAGGCCTGCACATGAAACGCCACCAGGCGTCACGCGAACTGAGCGAAGAGATTGAGGCTGCTCCCCACGGTGAGGAGGTCTTTGAAAGATACCCGCAGGTGGGGATTCTAAAGGAGAAGACGGAGACCGTGAGAGCTATGCCGGTAATCTTATCATCCCTTATCAGTCGTTTTCCCTTTCTCGAAAGACACCCTCATCCGATGATGGTCCATTTCCCCATCGTCTTCTTTTTATCAGTTGTCCTCTTTAATATCCTGCATCTTCTTCAGGGAGGAGATTCCTTTAAGAGCACGGCCTTGCACTGTCTGACCGCCGGGCTGTTGTCTTTGCCGGTGGCCATGGTCACAGGATTGTTTACCTGGTGGATAAACTATCTGGCGCGGCCGATGCGGGCGGTAACGCTAAAGATTATTCTTTCCATAATTCTTCTCACCGCTGCGACCGCCACCCTTCTCTTACGAATATTCCAGCCTGGTATACTGGAGACCCAGGGGTTTGCAAGGATCGTTTACGTAATACTCATCCTATCCTTTGTGCCGCTAGTATCCTACATAGGATGGCTCGGTGCGACTTTGACATTTCCCATTGCAAGAAAATAACACCCGCCCCCTCTTAGTTATTTGCGGACACGCTGAATTAATCGCCGCCATAATTTCTTGCCTATAACGGGCAGAAGTTATTAGACAATATTTTTGTTTAACGTGTAGACCAAATTTTTTTAAGAAACAGCATATTCAGATCCACTATAGCGCCGTTTATCATGTGCTACATCCCGTCTTAAAATAAGGAGGATACAATAAAACGCTTGTCTTTCTTCATGACGCTAATCTTTATCGTCAGTCTTTTTTCGATAAGTGCGTACGCCAAGGGGCGTTAAAGGGAAAAAGATCGTCTTGGAATTTGAGGACTCGCAAGGCAAACCGGAAGTAGCGCGGTCTATAGTCGAGAGACTTATCGATGTGAAAAAACAGCCGGTAGTTTCTGGTGAGTACAGCCCTTCCTGTTCAAAAGCGATTTCCACGCTGGCCGAGGAAAGGAAGGTTCCTTATCTGGTTGTCACCGGTGCGACGGATGATATCACCCAGCAGAAATGCAAATACGTGTTCCGCCTGAACCACACGAATGCATATTATGCAAAGGGATTTATGTCGTTCTTAGATACGGTAGTGAAACCAAAGACGATCGCCATTCTCTACGAGAGTTCGGACTTCGGAACCTCCGGCGCCGAAGATATGGTGCATCAGGCGCTTATCCTGGTAAAGCTTGGATAGCTTCTTGGACGCATTTATCAGCTGTTCCATTCAAACAATCAGGCAATTCTGAGATTTATTGTAGACCGTGAGGGGAAGGTTTCTTAAACAGATCCATGCCGGGATCATCGGGAATCATGATAGTGAACTGCGTCGGAAGATTTATGTGGCTGTTACGTCTATCGCATAGAAGTCCTCAGGCAATGTGATGAGATTAGAGAGACCTGTGATTACAACTTGGAATCTTGGATATATATTGCGCTTATCAGATTGCGGATAACAGAATGACGGATATTCTTTCAAAAAAACATTCTGCTATTAGAATAACTTGGCTCCATTTTTAAGCGGGTAACTTTTGAAAAAGAATTGTAAAATTAATGTTTATTCTGAAAAGGTTTGAGTTATGAGTCAATGTTAAAGTAGTATCAGATAAAGAGCAGTTACATATAACAATTACATTTTTAACATTGAAGTGCTCATATGAAAAAGAAGAAATATATTAATCTGCAGGTCATGGTCTTCTCTCTGGTATGGGCGGCATTCACAAATATCTACATTACCCAGCCAGTACTCCCCGTATTGCAGGTTGAGTTCGGGGTTAATGAGGGCATGGCTTCTCTCTCCATCTCAGCAGTAGTCTTGGGAATCGCCTTGGCCAACCTTCCGTTTGGGATATTGGCTGATCGCTTTCCCATACGGCCCATAATTTTAGCGGGCGGTTTGGTGATCAGTGCTTGTGGCCTTTTCTGTGCTATTACGACTAACTTGCTGTTGCTTGTATTAGCAAGATTTGTTCAGGGGCTTTTCATCCCATCTCTTACGACGTGTCTGGCTGCATATCTCGCGAGTAGTTTACCCATGGACCGACTAAATGTAGTCATGGGGACTTATGTTTCAGCTACGGTTGCAGGGGGCCTGAGCGGTCGGCTATTGGGAGGGTGGATTCATCCCCCATTGCACTGGCGCTATGCCTTTTTGAGTGCATCTGTTTTCCTGCTGATAGTAACCTTTGCTGTGTCCCATTGGTTAAAGAATGATAAAAAAAACATTGCACCAGATACAGTTCAAAGCGTGGGATTCATGGCGTTGCTCTCACGTGGAGACTTGCTCCGTATTTACTTCGTTGCTTTTGGGGCCTTCTTTGTCTTTTCATCGATATTCAATTACCTGCCATTTTACCTTACTGGACCGCCGTTCAATGCTTCAACCAATGCGATAACAATGCTCTACCTCTCCTATATTGTCGGGATAGTTGTAAGTCCAGCAGCAGGAGAACTAAGCAATCGAATAGGCAATGGGGCTTCCATGGTGCTAGGATCGCTGGTCTTCTCTCTGGCGATTATGGCCACTCTCGTCAACTCATTGGTGGTCGTAGCAATAAGTTTAACGGGCGTTTGTGCCGGATTCTTTACCATTCACAGTGCCGCGGCTGGTTCACTCAACCGAAAACTCACCTCAAACCGAGGCCGTGCCAATTCCCTTTATATTTTATTCTACTACATAGGAGGTTATGTGGGGATTACAGCAAGTGGTTTTGCTTACGGCTACAAAGGTTGGACAGGGGTTGCTGTTCTGGGGATCATAATTCTCTTGTTACCATTAACCTCAGGGATTGTCGAAATGCGCCACACCGTGAAAGACCGTCAGAGCTGAGATCTATCCCTTACCCTATTTTCACAACTTAAATGCAACCAGGAATTTCGACATTGAAAATCATGTAAACCCCGATGGTTTCAAACCGCAGATGGTTTTGGCCGCTATCAGCGCTGGTGTGTGGACCTCAGCCAATAAGAATTATGGTATGAAATGATAGTTTTCCGTCAGAGTTGCCGTATGCTTTATCATGCTGAAATGAATGAGCCTCCCCACCGGAAGATGTGGAGGAATTGAGGTTGGTTCTACGTGAATGGCTCTATTCACGGTATAGTATTATTTGTACAAACAGGTCCTCCCACACTTCCCCATAGACACCACCGCAGATAATCACATTATCAACTTTCTCAAAATACACATGCTTAATTTAATCATCCTTGGTTACCGGATTGAACCATTTGTATTCTATCAGACCATTATTCCTGTTTTTAGTGGTCTCGACGACTTCCTTTATAAAATTAATGCCGTCAGAACCATTGACATCAATGATGTCGCACCCGACGTATTTTTCACTCCATGTGCAAACATTGTCCCTTTGAAGCTCAGAACAAAAATATACTTTTCGCCTTCCACAAAGGACCTTTGGGAATTTGTAAATTCAGCCTTTTGCCAACCCTTTTATAAAAGGCTATTGCTTTGGCCACCCACTCTTTAGCTTCCTGATTCGACTTAAAAATATTCCATCCTTCATTTATGCTCACGGACATCACAGAGTTCAAGGTCTTTCGTTTCCGGACTATACAATAGACTTATGAAAGTCATCGCGGCGCCTACAGTTAAAACAGCCGCAGGGGAAAGCCACAGATCCTGCTTTTCGATGGCCGCTATAAAAGGTATGCTGTGAGCCCACCAGACATAGAGACTGAACCACGCTCCCAGAATTGCGCCTCCGGAGTAACCCAATCCGACACCTGCTGCCCGCCGTTTCGTCGGGAAACGTTCACAGAGGTAGGCAGGTATGATGCCCCAGGCCAGCTTCAGCATTGCCGCCATAGTCGTGCCCAAAATGGCGAGCTTTAGATTACGAGCGACTGCGGCATTATAAAGTACATAATAGACGGGAACGCCGAATAAAACCAGGAAAACACAATAATACTGCGTCAGTCTTTTTCTCCCGGTATAGTCGGAAAGCCAACCGTAGAAGTTATAGCCGAGAAACGCCATAAATAGGGCAAAACCGTAAATCAAGCTGTATGTCGTAAGGTCGAAACCCCTTCCGCCGAGTGTCAGAATCTTCGGCAGAAAACCGTAAACAGAGTAATCCGTGAGGAAAAGACCTGTCATAAAAAAGAAGACCTGCAAAAAATCCCATAAGGCAGGAGGTTTGAACAATCCCATAATCGGCGCCTTTTCGGTATCACCCTCCCTCTTGGCCCTTTCAAATTCGGGAGACTCCGGCAGTTTCTTTCTGATATACAGGGCCAGGAATACAGGCAACACTCCTGTTAGAAAGACAATGCGCCAGCCGTATTCAAACATGGCCTGGCTGCCCAGGGTTGAGGAGACCAGGGCAACCACAAGGGAGGCAAAAACATACCCTAAAGGGAAACCCGACTGAATGAAGCCGCTTATTGCACCACGCTTCTTTTGTGGAGAATGCTCAATGGCAAAAGTATGTCCCACCGCATATTCTCCTCCAAAAAAACATCCCATCATAAACCTGAGGATACAAAAAATAACATACGCCCAGATCCCGATCTGATCATATGTGGGAAGCAATGCGGATACAAAGGACATCACGCCAACTCCGCCTATGGTTAGAATGAGGAGAAGACGCCGGCCGATCTTATCTGCATAATGTCCGAAAAACGCCGAACCTACCGGTCTGGCTGCCATCGTGATGGAATAAGTGAGGACGATCGTAATATACCGCCAAGCCTCACTCCCCGTCGGGGACGAAAATACCTTGACGAGAATAGGAGCCATGACCAGGACAAGCGCCATGTCGTATGCATCAAGCCCAAAGCCCAAGAACTGTGAACCCATCGCCAATTTTGTATCTTTGTTTAATATTACTTTTTCTTGTGTGGCCATGATAATTCCCTTCCTTTCAAAAGAATTTCCTGACTATCTGTTGCCTCCAGACACTCTGGTTATTTTTTTACTTTCTATTTCTATCTCGGAATGTAATATACATACTCCTTGGTTGCAGACTTTTTTGGCCAGATAAACTCGTACTGGCCATTGATCATTTGCATAACTAAGGTATTCATGAAGTTATGACTCGTATAGCCTAAGCCTTTCACCAAAGTCAAGATAGAAAATCGGCTTGCTTAAGGTGCATGGTCGAGTAAGCCAGCACATGGTTAAAGCTAAAAGGTTTTCAGAATAGACCTCACGGGGTGTCCGGTACCCTGAAATCTCATGAATCCTATTTATTTGATCACTATTTACAATAGAAATCTGCAATAAAAAATTAATTCGACAACTTAACGATTTTAGGAAGCTATAAGTAGGGCAACACTTTAAAACATTCAAGCACTTTATGAAAAAAATAGCCAGCACTAACTCCTGCGTTTTCCCATCCATCCCAAAACAGAGAGTCAGCGCAACTCCATGCGTAGCATGTAAGTCTGATATTCTTGTCGGTGCTACAAAAAGGGGAAGCAAAAAAAAAGCGTGAAGTCACCAAAGAATTGGTGTTCGACCTCTTTCCCAGACTTCTCGAAAGAAGGAGACAGCTTGCAGGAACCTTAAGCGGAGTCGAGCAGCAGATGCTTGCGATCGGCAGGGGCCTCATGGCAAAGTCAAAACTGCAGATGTTCGATGAACCGTCCCTCGGTCTTTCTCCCATCCTGGTGAAGGACACATCCAACGTCATAAAGAAAATGAAGGAAGAAGGAACGACGGAGCTGATCATAGAGCAGAACGTAAAACAGACGCTCGCCATTGCCGACCGGGCCTACGTTCTAGAAAACGGAAAGATAGCCCTTCAGGGGACGGGTGCAGAGTTGCTCACCAACGAACATGTCCGCACAGCCTACCTTGGTGTTTAGACGAGTCGGGCATAGTCTTATGCAAGGGCATTGCCGCATAAAAAGGCGGTAGTCGCATTGACCCTCCATTAATCTGATCAATACAATAGAGTAAAAACTTCCTTTATTGCACCATAAGATCAGCTCACCTAATAATTTATCAGCATTTTCTCAACAATTATGATATGCACGCAGCGAAGAAATGGCCAAGGTGATAGCGCCGGTGGCGGCAGAACCGGCGGATATATATTCCAGGGAGAACATATGGCAAAAAAAGAGAGGCAGAAACAGGCGGCAGTTCCGTATGAGTTTATAGAGGAAGTAAATAAAATGAGCAAAGATGAGGTCGTCAAACGCTTCATCCAGGAAGAGAATGATCTTAAAGCCATGAAAAAGGTCAAGAGGGAGGATGAACAGATCTCTGAGCTCGCTTCGCAGATCAAATATAAAGAGAAGAACATCAAAGACAAGATAGATGCTCTCAAAGAGAATATGAAAGCGATCCGGGAGGAAGACGAAGAGTTCGTGGAGCTCAAGGAAAACAAAAAAGCCCTCGAAGGCGGCTACCGCGATGAAATGAAGCGGCGCAGGGCCTATCGTGATTACCTATACGAGACAATGCAAAAGATTTATCAGGAATGATATTTCCCCCAGACACCGCATCCTCCTGTGATATACATGATATGAACCTGTCAGATATCCGGTTCCCCCGAGAGTTGGAAGCCGACGGCAATGCCGAGACCATCCGTCAGGCGCTGACGGCCCGCACTGCAAAGCTCTGGCCCGGCGGTCACCTTGATGTTTCCGTGATCGCGATGAATGACCTGCTGAAAAAGGCGTTGCAGAGGGCGAGGCTCAAGAGGCAGATTCGCTGCGGATTCGAAGCGATCTTCGATAGGCTGGAAAGCGAAAGAAAAGGGATTGCGAATGTCCGAAAGCGCCCAGGCACCCCCTATGGAAATCGTGTTTCCAGGCTGCTGTTATTTTCCAACGATGGGGCGGAGCGTCTTTACCGGCATATTGAACAACTTCTGCAGGCGCACTCCCCCAGGTTGCTGGGGTGTCTCCTGGATATCGACGGCAGCACTTTGGGCAATATAATTGCCGGCAAGGACAGAAAGATCAAAGTCATAATGGCGGAACATAAGGAGGTCGTTTCTGAAATATTGCGAGCTATTAATGCCGGTCATGGTGCGACTTTTCTTTAATCCAAAGTAATAATAGTCAGCACATGGTTCCCGTTATCAACAAGAACTGCTTGGAGCGCGCGATAAATCATTCAAATACAAGCCTTCAATTTCGCTTGACGACCCTGGATTGTTGATTGCGGGTTAATACATGAAAGACCGAACTCTTTATTTTTTTCCTCAAGAAGAAAGTGTATGCCCTCTTGTTACAAAGCGTCCCGGGATTTTGGGGGACATACTACCTTTCAAAGGTTAATCCTTATTGACTAACATCGGGTTTATATAACTGGTAATTTATAATTAAATCTAATTTTCCGATAGGAAGGAGGATCTGTGGCAAAAAGAAGTCTTGTACTAAGAACAGTGGTGATAGCGCTGGCGCTGATTTTTATGGGCACCCTTGGCTTTGCCGCTGATCCCACGGCACCTGCAACGGGAGCAATGAAAGCAGCCGGGCAGAAAGTGGAGGCGGCCAAGAAAGACCTGATAGACATAAACACGGCATCGAAAGAACAGCTCAAGTCTATCCCCGGGATCGGTGATGCCTATGCTCAGAAGATCATTGACGGCCGACCGTATGTAAAGAAGGATCAGATTGTATCAAAGAAGATTGTTCCGCAAGGCACCTACGATAAGATCAAGGATTGGATTATCGCAAAGCAGCCCAAGAAGTGATAACGTCATCTGATGGAAAACCCCAGGTGAGATATTGAAAGAATAGAAGAGGCGGAGCCGCTATGAGTCTGCCTTTTATTTTGATACTTTGATTCAATCTGTTTTTCTAACTTCTCTCAATCTCAGCGCTGCTCAGTATTCCGAGCCTTCACACCTTCAATTCAGACGTACAATGGGGACAGCGAGAAGCCTTTATCGGAATGGTCGATAAACAATAGAGACATTCCTTCGTAGTAGGTATAGCCGGTTCCGCTACGTCTTTTCTTTTCAATGCATTGATCTGCTTGATGATAAGAAATACGGCAAATGCAACAATGAGAAAGCTTATG
>JBKQQP010000059.1:0-5886 GCA_052144335.1 Syntrophales bacterium | reverse complement strand
GCAGGAGTAATAACAAAGAATTTTGGTTTCCATTGAAAAGATTAATGCAGGAGGTGAACGAATGTCGAAGAAGAACAGGATTTCATGGTATTTGTTGTTGGTTTCGCTTTTGGCTTCTATGATTTTGATGGGGTGTGTCACACAGAGCGCCAGCCCTGTCGTCAAGACGGGTGACCTCAGCATGAGGCTGAAATCGGGGGATTACATTCAGAAGGTAAATAAATTCGAGGTTATTTTCGACAAGACCGGATCGATGGGGAGTGACTATGCCGGAGTGCAGAAGTTTATCATTGAAAAGTCCCTCGTCAGCAAATTTAACAGTTACATTCCCGATTTGAACCTCAATGCCGGACTGAGGACTCTTGGCCAGAATTATGCGGATTTTGATGTCACAAAATTAGAATATGGAATGACAAAGTACGACGCGGATAGCCTTGGAGGAGTCATTCAGAGATTAAGTTCCCCTTATGGGGACAGCCCGCTCGAGACGGCAATTTCGGCGGCAGGAAATGACCTGAAAGCCTTCCCGGGCAAAAGTGCGCTTGTGATATTCACAGATGGCGTAGACATGGGCGACGCGCCGGTGAAGGCAGCAACGAGCGTTAAGAGCCAGTACGGTGATAATCTGTGTATCTACACCGTCCTGATAGGCAATGACGTACAAGGAGCCAAAATCCTCGACCAGATCGTAAATGCCGGACAATGCGGAGTCTCCGTAACAGGCGACGCCCTTGCAAACGACTCAGCAATGAGCGATTTTGTGGAAAGAATATTCCTGGCCACTAAACCGGCCGAAGCGCCATCGCCGCCACCGCCATCACCACCACCACCGCCGGTAATGGAAGAGAAGAAGGCACCTGAAGCGGCGCTGGAAGTGACCAGCCTCGATACCGCGTACTTCGACTTCGACAATTACGATTTGAAGCCCGAGGCGCGGGAGGCGCTGAAAAAGGATGCAGACTGGCTCTCGAAAAACCCGGACAAGAAGATTGTCATCGAGGGGAATTGCGATGAGCGCGGGACCGTCGAGTACAACCTGGCACTCGGTCAGAGCAGGGCCGATTCAGCGGCGAAGTACCTAATGGATATGGGCATCGCAAAAGACAGGATCTCCACGATCAGCTATGGCAAAGAGCGCCCTATTTGCAATGAATCTAACGAGCAATGCTGGTCCAAGAATAGAAGGGCTGACGTTGTACTGAAGCCATGAGGTTTTCCCTAACCGTAAGGCCGAAGCCTGCAAGTGGCTTCGGCCTTATGGTTAGGGCAGGTACACTTACTCATTTATTTCCATTCGTAATCTTCAAAATCTTAATCAATAATTAAAATCACGAGCGCAGGAAGCTTAGCCACAAAGTTCGTCTATTTAGTTTACTCGCAAAGCAATAATGTTGGTGAGTGAAATACTATGAATATTTGCGATTGTAATGATTGATCTACATTCTGAAATCAGCGGCGACTTTAAATCGCATGCTGGACGGATTTGTTGGAATGCTATTTATATATCATAGTAAGTCCTGTGAACAGCAGGATTATCCCGATGATAGTAAATACCAGGTTTATCCATTTGATCCAATTCGGAGCAGCTTGGGCTTCGTTACGCAAAACTCCCCATGACCAGAAATTACCAAAGACCAAGATGATAGAAAGAATCATAAGTGCGATGTATCCGGTTATGTAATATAGGGATGCAGCGATGGCACTTATGAGTACGGAAAGAAATCCCATAGTTTCTGATTCCTTTCGCTGCCGGTTCGTCGATCCTTCCCATCTCAGGATTGCCCAAGATGAGGAAGGGAGATGGGTGAAAAGAGCGAAGCGCCGCTTTCCTCCTTCGTGGTCTATTTGTCAAAGGACTTCTGGATCTGGACAGTATCCTTGACGTCATTCTGAAGTAACAACATGAGCAGAAGCCGTGCCTTTTGAGGACTCAGATCATCGGCGAGAATGGCACCGGCGTCCTTCAGCGTCTTGCCACCGCCAACATAACCATAAACTGGCAGGACCCTCCCGGTTGGAACTCTCGTCGAAATCACGACGGGTACGCCTTTGGCTATCGCCTCTTTGACCGCGTTGTACATCGGGATATTCATATTCCCCCACCCGAGAGCCTGCACAACGATGCCCTTTGCACCGTTCGCGACTGCCGCCCTGATCATGGAACCGTCGGCCCCGCCGTACATGGCGACAATCTCGACATATGGAAGTGTATCTTTAGTCAGCGGTACGTGTTGACGCCTTAGCGGTGCACGGTAGAAGATAACCCGGTCAACGTCTGCATAACCGAGGAATCCGAAGTCACCGGACCTGAAAGTTTCTACACTCGATGTATGCATTTTTGTAACCTCCCGTGCCGCATTGATTTGGTTGTTCAGGACGATCATCGCGCCCTTGTTTTTTGCTTCAGGCGAGACGCAGATCCGCACGGCGTTCAGGAGGTTCCTTGGTCCGTCGAAATCGTGTTCCGACGCATTTCTCTGAGCGCCGATCAGGACAATCGGCTTATTACTCTTGATCGTGAGGTCGAGAAAGTAAGCGGTTTCTTCCAGCGTGTCGGTGCCGTGAGAGACGACGACACCGGCCACTTCAGGCCGTGCAAGAGCCTTTTCCGCAGCCCTATACACCGCTATCCACAGCTTCGCATCCATGTAGTCTGACGGGACATTTGATATATTCTCGACTTCGACTTGAGCATGCTTAGTGATATCCGGTACCGTAGCCAGAAGATCTTCTCCTGAGATCGCCGGGACGGGCGCCTTTTTCACCGGATCGATCTTCATGGCGATGGTGCCGCCCGTAGCGATGAGCTTGACTACCGGTTGCGCCGCCCCTGCATATGCTGAGAACAGGCCTAAAGCAAAGACTGCCGCTATTATTGCAACAACACCTCTTTTCATCTTCTTGCCCTCCTTGCTATGAAATTTTTTGGATATTGGATTTGAGGCTGGGATAGAAATACGACGCCCACAGTTTTAGATGGAGAGTTCCCAATTCATGTACTCTTTCGGTATGTGCAGTGGGTTCCTAATTCCACCATGATTAACCTTTCCGCAAGTACTCTTTTCATCCGGTCGTCAACGTCTGAGTCCTACATATCACAATTATGGATTAAAAGAACATCATTGATAACTGGTTGAAATACTACATTTGCGTTGAGGTTGACGATTTGTTGCTTTGAGGAAGGAAGGGATGAGAACAATATCCTCGACTACTACTTATCTTCAATGGCGAGATCATCTGCGAGCTGATGATTACGGATTGAAGAAACCTGCGAAAAATGAAAAGGCAGGACCATTTCTGATCCTGCCTTCTCTGAGGAGTTGGTTTTCCTACTTGATCACTTTTACCGTGTCAAACCCTAGCAACATAGCCTGCTCGCCTCCCTTGTTAAATAATCCTTGCACCTTGAATGTTACCTTGTCTCCCGCTGCCACATTCATGAGATCCTGTGTGTTAAATTTAGCTATGTAGGTCAGGCCATCGCCGGATACAGAACCTCTAGTCATGGGGGCACCTTGGCATTCAAGATTGCTGATTCCCCAATCCCGAACATCAAATCCTGCGGGTACGGTGATAAAGGCGGTGATTTCTCCTTTACTCTTGAGATTTATTGTCTCCGGCTCAATACGGATTGTCACCGGAGGGACACAGAGGAAGTTGGCGGCAGCATTTGTGCTACCGGACCCGCTGTACCTGGCAACCTCTGGGTATGGGCATAAAGGGCGGGTCATGCCTGGTGCCGGGATGAAGGGATTCACAGCGACGATCAGGTCCGGCGCTTCGCCTTTTTCCACCCAGTTTACAAGAGATCCTAAGCCATTTGTGATATAGTTTCCTCCTAAAGAATCAGCAAATACGGCGGGGAAAGGGCCTCCAAGTCCGCAATGCCCCATTCCGGGCACCATGAAAAGACGCGCAAATTGTTTGACTTTGTTCAGCCCCCCCATGGTTTCCAACACGTTCTCGTAGTAATGAGGGGATTCCAACGAGAAAACAAGCGGATCCGCCCAACCGTGATACATGATCAGTTTGCCACCGCGTGCTTTAAATTTACTTAGATCTGGATTCGTAGCGTTGAGGATTGGTGCCAACTCGTAATCCGCTATTGCTGCGTCATGATCCCAATCAAAGTACTGCAGATCAAAATTCTCTAAGCTTGGGGCCCAATTTATTAGTTCGCCTTTTAAAGGGGTTGGAGCCAGGGGTGGTTTAGGCCCTTCGTATGCGAGTGGATAGAAATAGATGCCAGTTATAGGTCCATAAATCGATGGATCTGACTCGGAGCCCTTTGTCATACCGACGAGAATCCTTTGGCCGGTCTTGGGATCAAATGCTCCTTTCCAAAGTTGATTGATAGCAAAAACTTCCCCCGGTGTAAGACATGTAGGAGAATTCGTCCCCGATGGGCAGAGCAATGTGTTAGCATCAAATTTACACTGCCGCGGATCGTCGATAATACCATCCAACACACCATCGAGGCCGTCACAGGCAGCCACGACAGCCTTGGTTATGAGAGCCCATTTACCAAAATCAGCCGAGACGCCTGGCACGATGGTACCTGGTGTGATATAGTGATCCTCAACTCGTGTAAAGTCCATTGGGGGATTCCTAAATTGGTTTATTTGATACATCCAGATCATTTTTTCATGGGTAGGAACGCGATTAAAAGCCCCTGACCCTTCAACAATGCCATCATAATCCTCAGGGTAGCGTTGGGCCTCGGACATGGACTGCTGCCCGCCCGTTGAGCAGCCTGTGAAGTACGAGTAAGCAGGCGACGTACCGTAGAATGTGTTAATGATATCTTTGGCCGATAGGGTCATAAGATGCGTCGCCAAATATCCAAAATTGATCACCCTTTGGGGATATCCTACACCAAAACTGAAATCCAAAGCTCCACCGAGAGGAAGGGCCGGCATGTTTTCGTGTGTCCCCATAGTGGTGTTAGCTGTGGCGTAGCCGGCTGTTATACCGGCGTTCAGTGTAGCCCATTGGAACCCAGGCGCCGATCCGCCGTTACCAAGCCCGAGGTACCTGCCGTTCCAGGCAAGCGGCAACCAGACTTCTGAATAGATGTCCGAGTCGCCAGCTACTTTTTCATAGGGCATTTTATTGGTGACCTCCACCTGGCAGAAAGTTGCGCCGGCGGTGACTCCCTCCACGGATTGACCTGCTGTCCAGAGCGTCGCATTCGTTACAATTGTATTGGGCGGAAGATTTGTGAATGTTTCAACTGCGCATGGTGCAGTAGCGAACACCGGGGATGTGCCCAATGCGATCATAGCGACTACACTTATAACTATGCCAAAAATTTTTCTTCTCATAATTCCTCCTTTTCGATGTTGATTGAATGATTTTTTTTACTTTAGTTCTCCAGCAACCTTTGGTGTCAAATCAGGTGATTTGACACTTTTGATATTTTGAAATTGAATGCGAATAGCCCGTTATAAAAAGACCTCCAAAGAAACTTGACCGTTTCCTTGGAGGCTTCATATTGGGACCTTCCGGATGGTCGTTATCATACTGCAATCCAAAAGGTTAGATGTTAGGTTGTAGGATTAACTAAGGCTTGGTTTAGTATGGAACCCGAATTTTACTCTCATCAATACGGACAGTCAAGGGAAAGTTCCAATCAATAACGGATGATGAATACCACTTGAAACGCCGCGTTGCTTTCAAAATGGCCGGATGCTTTACAGACCTTATGATAAAAAAGTAAAAGGCAAGTCTCAACCTTGCATGGTATATTTTGTTATGCCCAACAAAAACATACCCAAAGGAGGCTTGCCATGGATAAAGGTAACAAACTTGATTTCACGGGTCAACACATTTACGTTGGTATGGATATTCACAAAAAGAGCTGGAGCGTGAGCATTCATACAGAAC
>JBKQQP010000058.1:0-13482 GCA_052144335.1 Syntrophales bacterium | reverse complement strand
CCTGCTCTCTTGATAGACTCTTTCATGGTCACGCTTCCAATAACTGCCGCATTACTGTCTTTCAGAGTGCCGCCAAACGATCCTATGGCTGTTCGGCATGCCGATACAATGACAACATCTTTCATGTTTCTCTCCTTAAAATTATTTATGAGATAATCGTTATCCCCTTCTAGAGGGAAATCTTAACATATCATCCCATATCAATATTTCCATTTAAAATCTACCGTATCATCGAATTTTGTCATCCTAACACTTTTCAGGAAGAAGCAGTTGCCTCAACAAGAACTCTCCAGTCCACTCGTGTTTCGGTTCCGACCCGCTCAACTGTTACTATTCTTTCAAACGCGACAGCCTTCGCCCCCAGATTGTTAGCCACAAGACTATGACTGCCATCAGCAGGACGCCGAGCTTGAACGCGATAATACCCCATAGCCACAACTTTGGGCGGTTACACGCACCGTGTCTCCAGACATGCGAACACTACCCTCCAGGATATATTGCACACCCAGGGCCTCTGCCACTTGCCGAATAGCCGCGGCTTTGCCTTTGTAAACGAAAGTGGAGTTGCGGGCGATGACAAAGACTTCGGGAACCTTAGACGGCGCGTTGATGATCTCCCCGGTTATGCCATCGATGATAGGATCCTGTTTAGGGTCTTTACTTATGTTGACAAATGGCAAAACCGCAATCGATGGTTTGTCGGGGAGCGGAAATGCCATCTTCTCCGTGGAGGCCACCTTGACCGAAGCGGGGCGCAAATGAAGTTTCCAAATTGCCATTGCGGCAACCCCTGTAATTACAACATATCGCTTTGAATGACAGAATTTTAACTTAACATGTGGCACATTTTCTGGTAGCAGAGTAGACTTATTAGGAATTAATTGACAAGTGTCTCTATTTCTAGTTTCAAAATGACCGGGGCCATGGCGGGTAGAATATGGCCCCGGAATTCATTTGAAACGTTAGAAATATTGTTTCCATTTCATCCTAATTCGACAAACCTTTCATGGTTGTCAAATTGGGACTGATTGTTAACTTTGCCTGGGTTAGCGCAATAACATCGTCTGCCGTAACGCCGGGAGCGATTTCTTCCAGGATTAAACCAAGACCCTCAGGTAGAACGCGAATTACGGCCAGTTCAGTGACAATCACGTTGACAACGCCTTTTCCTGTAAGCGGGAGATCGCACGTCACAAGGATTTTTGGTTCACCCCCCTTGGCGGTATGCTCCATGCCCACAATGACTTTTTTGGCGCCCGAAACTAGGTCCATCGCACCACCCATTCCCGGAACCATCTTACCAGGCACCATCCAGTTAGCGAGGTTTCCCTTGCTGTCTACCTGTAGCCCACCCAAGACAGTAACATCGACATGTCCACCGCGGATCAACATAAAGGAGGTACAACTATCAAACATCGCTGCGCCAGGAACTACTCCTACAGGCTGTCCACCCGCATTGACCAAATCAGGGTCAACATCTTTCAATGGCCCCAGACCAACAAAACCATTTTCTGATTGCAGCATGATATTAACACCTTTAGGCAAATAATTAGATACCATCGTGGGAAGGCCTATGCCGAGATTAACGACGTCCCCATCTTTGAGCTCTAAAGCGATTCTTCTTGCGATAATTTCTTTGCTATTCATTGTGGATTTCCTCCTTTGCCTTTTACAATCCAATCTACGACAACTCCGGTAACCATTACTTCATCGGGGTCAATTTCCCCTATTTCCACGATATGTTTTGCTTCGACAATAACTACATCTGCAGCAAAAGCCATAATGGGATTGAAATTACGGGTGCTCCGCCGGAAAACCAGATTGCCGAATTTGTCAGCCTTGTGGGCGGACAACAAAGCAACATCGGCACGTAAAGGCAATTCGAGCAAATATGCCTTGCCGCCTATTACTAATCTTTGTTTGCCTTCGTCGACAATTGTCCCCACACCCGTGGGTGTGAGAAACCCTCCCAGTCCTGCTCCTCCGCAGCGGATACGTTCTGCCAGTGTGCCCTGGGGTATTAGTTCGACATTTAATTCCCCGGTAATCATTTGCCTGCCCGTTTCCGGGTTTGTCCCGATGTGAGACACTATCGCTTTTTTCAATTGCTTATTGATCACGAATTTACCGATGCCCAGTTCTGGTGTTGCCGTGTCATTGGCAATAAGGGTTAAATTACGCACACCCTTATCCACTAAAGCATCTACCAGAGTCAGGGGGTTTCCTACTCCCAGGAAGCCACCGACCATAATGGTCATTCCGTCTTTGACCATCTCTGTAGCTTTTTCCATACTTATTGTCTTTTCCACTTTGCTTGTCCTCCTAATATTTTGGCGTTATTTTATCTTTTTCTTCATTGCAATTATCCCATTATTTAACTGGAACGAAGAGGATGAATTTGGCAAATAACCAGCACAGGAATAAACGTCGCTACCGCTTTGCATCCGGGACTGCTTCAAGGATAATTCTGCAGTCGGCAACTGTTGCCCCTTTCCCTTCTTCGTGAACTATCAGCGGATTTATATCCATCTCTTTGATCTCCGGATGATTGACAACCATATTCGACAGGCTTATGACGGCTTTCTCGATGGCCTCGATGTCTGCTTTCGGCCGCCCTCTAAACCCCGTGAGAAGCTTGTATCCCTTGATCTCTTGAACCATCCGGTGTGTCTCATTCCTAAATATCGGAGCGAGACGAAATACAACATCCTGAAAAACTTCGACAAAGACTCCTCCCAGACCAAACATAAGCAAAGGGCCTAAAGAAGTGCGGTTAACGCCCAGTATCAGTTCTTCCCCCTGCATGGCCATCTTTTGCACCATGACACCATCAATTACGGCATCATGTCTGAACTCCTCTGCATTCTTGATTATCCGGCGGAAGGCTCCTTTTGCCTCATCTTTATTCTTGATTCCCACAACCACCCCTTTCGCATCCGTTTTGTGCAGAATCTGCGCGGAAGCGATCTTCATGACCACCGGAAAGGCCATGCCTTCTCCAATATCGGCAGCCTCATCCGCATTCTTCGCAAGTCGAGAAGGCAGGAGACTGAATCCGTAACATTTCAAAAGCTCGACGCTGTCCATCTCTCCCAGTTGCACTTTCCCTTGGGCAAGACATCTGGCAATCACTGCGGCCGCTTCGTCTCTGTCATGCGCCAGGGTGAATTGCGCAAGATGTTCCCTGTTCATCCAGCGGGAGTATCGGTAGAGTATCCCGAATGCCTTCGCCGCGTTCTCCGGAAATCGGTAAACCGGATAGCCGTTCTCCTGGAGATATTTAACGCCGGGGGAAACATCGACAATCCCCATAAAGCAGCAGATGATTGGTTTCTGTGCTCCTCTTGCAACGCGGACAATGGCCTGAGCAGTGCCCAGGGCATCTGTCATGGATTGGGGGGTCAGGATAACAAGGGCTCCATCGACTCCTTTATCCTTTATCACCGCTCGTAAGGCATGCTCGTAACGTTCGGAAGGCGCGTCCCCAATGATATCAACAGGATTGTGGATGTTAGCCGTCAAAGGAAGATGGCTCGCCAGGTCATCAACCGTTGAGGGTTCAAACCTGGCAAGCAGAAGGTCGGATGAAACCGTCACGTCCGTTGCCAGGATCCCAGGACCACCGGCATTAGTGACAATGGCGACGCGATTTCCCTTTGGCAGGACTCTCGCCCTTTTTCCCAATTTGCTCTCCTGCTTGTAGGCAAAGACATTTGCATAGTCAAAAAGCTCGTCGATAGAATCCGCGCGGATGAGGCCTGACTGCTTGAAGATGGCATCGTATACCGCCTCCGTTCCGGCAAGAGCGCCTGTATGAGAAGCCGCCGCCGCTGCGCCTGCCTTCGTCCTCCCAGACTTTATCGCCAAAACCGGCGTCGGTCTCGCCCCGGAGGTGATCTCCTTTACTGTTGATATGAATTCTACACCCTTCCTCAGTTCTTCCATATACAGCATGACGACCGCCGTATCCTGGTCCTCGTGAAAGAACTGCAGGAGATCCAGTTCATCCACATCGGCCTTGTTGCCTATGGAGATGAACTTTGAAAAACCGATGTCTCTGTCAGCGGCGAAATCTAAAACCGCCGTACACAGCGCTCCGCTCTGAGAAATAAAGGAGATATTGCCCGGCGACGGCATCCGCGCTGAAAAACTGGCATTCAAGCTGACGGTGGGTATAGGATTGATCACACCGAGGCAGTTTGGCCCAACGAGCCGAACACCCGCCTCCCTGCACATGGCAACGATCCTGTTCTCAATTTCCAGCCCTGCACCGCCTACTTCCCTAAAACCGGCAGAAACTATTACAAATCCTTTTATCCCTTTCCTGACCCCCTCTTCTATCGCAGTGAGGGCGGCAGCAGGTGGAAGAATGATTATCCCGAGATCTATATTATCGGCTATGTCTGTAACCGAATGATAGGCCTTCACACTGAGAATCGACTTGGCCTTGGGATTAACAGGATACAGCGTGCCCTGGTAGTGACCACTCAGGATGTTCGCAAAAATGTCATGCCCCACCTTTCCCGGTGTGTTTGATGCCCCTATGATCGCAACAGATTCCGGCGAAAATATAGCATTTAGACCGTTCATATTGTTTCCTTCATTGTCAATCCTTATACTTGCCATTGATTCTGATTTATTTTCGAGTACATCTATTACTTTGCGACCAACCCACTAACACGCTGCAAGCATTGGTGCTGGTGAGCTTTTGCATTGAAGCTAAGATTACTTTATTCTTTTCAGTGTTGTGACACAATTGGTCACCGCAGAACCGCCTACATTAAAGGCAACCCCGATTTCCGGCTGGCCTTTGGTAGGCTTAGCTCCAATAGGTTCCCCAACAAGCTGCTTATAAATAAGCGCATTCATGGAAACTCCGGTTGCTCCAACAGGGTGGCCTTTCGACTTGAGACCACCGGAAAGATTTATCGGACATGTATCATCGCGGGTAAATCTTCCGTCCATGTAATCAAATCCGGCCCTACCATCTTTAGAAAGCCCAAGGGCCTCTGTGCTAAGTAGCTGATTGATTGTAAAGCAATCATGGACCTCGGCAAGGTTCACATCTTTTATTGTGATTCCTGCTTCAGTAAAAGATTGCTTTATTGCCAATTTACCGGCAGAAAGCTCATACATGTTCGGACGGACATTTTCCGCCATCCTTTCTGTTTTGGAACCAATCCCGGCAATTTCTACAACTTTTTTACTTATTGCCTTCGCCTCGCTGGTCGGCGCAAGTACAAGCGCCGCGGCGCCGTCCGATATCAGAGAACAATCATGAAGCCTCAAGGGATCAGCAACTATGGGATTGCTTCCCTTTCCTTCTAGAGGCATTTTAAGAATAGCTTCGGCTGTAAAGAGCTGCATCTTATCCGGTGGAGAACCTTTGCCGAAATGTGCCAGCGGATTCTCTACACCGTTTCTGTACATGAGGGCGGAAACATGCGCGAGCATCTTCCTCAGTTCTTCTAGGGAATAATTATAGTGCTTCATGTATCCTTTTGCGTATTCGGCAAAGAGACCCGGGAAGGTCATGCCTCTTGCACCTTCAGTCGGCCAGTCGGAACAGCAGGCCAACGCGTGAGTTGTTCCCTTCGTATCCAGAAGGTTCATTTTCTCAACACCAATAACTAGGACTCTCTTGAATCTTCCTGATTCAACCCCAAAGAGGGCGTTGTATAGCGCTATTGAAGATGAAGCACAGGCGCCTTCAGTCCTTGTAGTATGGACAAATCTAAGATCCTTGGGTGCTACTTCCAATGCGAGGGGACCGGCGTGTTCCTGATTGACGAACATCGACGGTGAACAGCTCCCCAGCCAGATGCCATCGATATCTTTCGCCTCGACACCTGCATCCTTAAGAGCCCCCTGTCCTGCTTCTATGATAAGATCATAGAAGCTTTTAAGATCTTTGATTTCACCGGTTTCTCTGTTCTTTTCGACGAAGGCCCCAAACTTTGTGTTATAGGCACCGATTATACTGACTTTACTCATAGTGGTTTTCTCCTACCTTTAGATTTTTACTATCTCGTTGCCGGTTGGCACCCCAAGGGCGCCAGAACCAACCTATCACTCATTTTTCTTTTCTTTTGAGTTTTCCTATATATAGGCATAGAACATGCCAAAACTAAATTATAATAAAATTAGGCACTTACAAGAGGAAGAAATTTTAAATTGCGAATATTCGTAATAGTTCTTATTTTATTTCGCAACGGCGCGATAGATTGCGAAATATAACAAGCGTCGAGATTTTCCCACGTTTTATTAACTTCCCTGCCATGAGAGGAGGACAATGAGGGTGGCAAGGCGATTCATTTTCCCCTGCCTTAAGCGGTCCACAGACGGTCACACAGACGAGAAGACCCTGGCTGGGTTACAGCAACCCTTCACCATTCATTCCCATTCGTAACCTTCACAAATTTAGTCAATGACTAAAATCACGAGTCCAGAAGGGAAACGGTGAGTAGGAGAACATTTAGGCCACATATTAGTCCCCAACCTCTCTACTGGTTAGAATCTGCAACACTTGCAGGAGAAGGCGAGAGGTACTCAGTTAATAGATATTACAGAGTATCAATTTTACTCGGAAGTTTAGATTCGTCCTTGACTAAGCCCGAATTAAAATGTATTAGTAAAACAACAATGAGTAGATGAATCGCATGCGCAGATTCCTATCCTTCCTATTATGAGGTGAGATGATTCATGAAGTCTCATCTTTCAATTCGAAGCTGCCACAGTCCGTGATAGAAGTGGATTCAATGCTAATCTATTTCGGATGACACAAGACCAATCACAAAAAAAGTTTTCAAAAGGAGGAACAATGTCCAGAAAAAACATTTTCAAGATTCTATTTCCATTCCTGGTGTTTGCGTTGTTAATAGGGTGCGCCACCACACAGAAGGCCGGCCCTGTCATCAAGGCGGGTGACCTCAGCATGAAGCTGAAATCGGGGCAGTACATCCAGAATGCAAACAATTTCGAGATTATTTTCGACAAGACCGGATCGATGGGGAGTGACTATGCCGGGGTGCAGAAGTTTGTCATTGAAAAGTCCCTCGTCAGCAAATTTAACAGTTACATTCCCGATTTGAACCTAAACGGTGGACTGAGGACTCTTGGCCAGAATTATGCGGATTTTGACGTCACAAAGTTAGAGTATGGAATCGTAAAGTACGACCCTGAGGGTCTTAACGGGGTTATACAGAAATTGAGCACTCCATACGGGGACAGCCCGCTCGAGACGGCAATCCTGGCGGCGGGCAACGACCTGAAACCCTTCCCAGGCAAGAGTGCGCTTGTGATATTCACTGATGGAGTGGATATGGGCGACGCGCCGGTGAAGGCAGCAGCGAACGTTAAGAGCCAGTATGGTGATAATCTGTGCATCTACACCGTCCTGATAGGCAATGACGTACAAGGAGCAAAAGTTCTCGACCAGATCGTAAACGCCGGGCAGTGCGGAGTCTCCGTAAAGGGTGACGACCTTGCAGACGACGCCGCAATGGGCGCTTTTGTGGGGAAAATATTCCTGGCCCAGAAACCAGCCGAGGCACCAGCCCCACCGCCGCCAGCCCCAGTAGAGGAGATGAAGAAAGCACCTGAGGTGGAGCAGAAGATACTTGAGAAAGGTCGAGCCACATTAGATGTCAAGTTTGATTTTGACAAAGCAGTTGTAAAGCCACAATATTATAAAGACATTCAGAGTGTTGCGGAAGTAATGAAAAAGTATCCCGATCTAAAAATCGTGATTGAAGGGCATACAGACAATGTTGGGGGAAACAAATACAATCTTAATCTTTCCCAGAAGCGTGCTGAAGCGGTAAAGAATGTCATGGTAACCAAATTCAATATCGAACCCTCCCGGCTGACGGCAAAGGGGTTCGGAGAATCCAAACCTATTGCGAGTAATTCAACCAAGGAAGGGAGACAGAAAAACAGGAGGGTTGAAGCCGCTGTAGAATATACCTACGAGAGATAATTTCTCTTATTTGATAATTTAAGATAGAAGGCTTCTCAATATCTGCAAAACCTGACCGAGAGGCCTTCTATTTTTGAAAGATGTCTTATTCACAAAGGCTTCTGTGACCTGCCTCCGGAGCTTGCAACATATCTCGAGTTACAGTTTTGCGATTTTTTTGGCGATTGTCGAGTGAAGTGTGGCGCGGGATGTCTGAATCAGAAAATCAGCAGTACGGGAAGAAACAATCGGCATGGACAAGCTATGCATCAACACCGAGATATGCCTCGCGGACACGGGGGTCGCCAAGGAGTTCCTTGCCCGGACCGGAAAGGATGATTCTTCCCGTTTCCAGCACGTAGGCGCGTGACGCTATAGAGAGCGCCATATGGGCGTTCTGTTCGACAAGCAAGATCGTGGTGCCCGCCCTATTGATATCGCAGAGCACCTGGAAGATGTCCCGCACCAGCATGGGCGCGAGCCCCATAGAGGGTTCGTCGAGAAGCATCATTCTGCTCCTGCTCATGAGAGCTCGTGCTACGGCCAACATCTGCTGTTCGCCGCCGGAGAGCGTGCCGCCCTGCTGATCCTTCCTCTTCTGAAGCTGGGGAAAGATGCCGAAGACCCGCTGATAATCATTCGCAATCTCTCCCTTGTCATTTCTCTGCCAGGTGGCGAGCTTGAGGTTTTCCATGACGGTCAGGTTTCCAAAGATGCCGCGTCCTTCCGGCACCTGCGCCATGCCCATAGCGACTATCCGGTGGGCGGCGACGCCGCGCAAGTCCTCTTGCCTGTATCTTATCCGGCCGCTGTAAGGCACAATGCCGGATATGGCGCGAAGCGTGGATGACTTGCCTGCACCGTTGGCACCTATCAAGGTGACGATCTCACCCGCGTTAACCTCTAAGGAAATATTATCTACGGCCTTTATGTTGCCGTAGGCGATGGTGAGATTCTCAATTGCGAGCATGATGCCGTTGGCGCCCATCAGCACTGCGCCTCGCCAAGATAGACCTCCAGAACGCGCGGATTATTCTGTATCTCCCGCGGCAGTCCCTCGGCAATTGTCTCTCCGAAATCGAGGACAAGAAGTCTTTCGCAGATACTCATGACCAGGTGCATCTGATGCTCGATGAGGAGAATGGTCAGGTCGAACTCTTTCCTGATCCACTTGATAAATTCCATGAGCTGTGAAACCTCGTTGGGGTTCATGCCGGCGGCAGGTTCATCGAGAAGAAGCAACTGGGGCTGTGTTGCGAGGGCTCTGGCAATCTCCAATCTTCTCTGCAAACCGTAGGGAAGATTCTTTGAGACTTCATCCGCGTAGGCGTCCAGCTTCAGGAAAGCAAGGAGATCCATGGAATGCCCAATGATCGCCTCCTCTTCTTTTTGGAAGCGGCCCATGTGGAGCAAGGCCTCGACGGGGCTGTATCTCACCCTTGCATAATGGGCGATGCGGACGTTATCAAGCACCGAGAGTTCCTTGAAGAGGCGGATGTTCTGGAATGTGCGTGCAATGCCAAGGGCAGTGATTGCGCTCGGTCTCTTGCCGACGATCTCCGTGCCTGCAAATGAGATGCTCCCATGAGTCGCCTTATAGACGCCGGTAATCAGATTGAAGATGGTTGTCTTCCCAGCGCCGTTAGGGCCGATGATGCCCACGAGTTCATAGGGCTCGAGATTCAGTTTAAATCCGGAAACCGCGGCCAGTCCGTCGAAGTAGTGCGTAACATTTTCTGCTTTCAGGACGAACATCAGCTACCTGCCTTCTTCTCTCGCCAGATCCTGCTTGCGAGCATGTCGCGTACAGGCACTAACCAGTGAAATTCCCGGAGCCCCATGATGCCTCTCGGCCGGAAGATCATCAGCAATACCAGCACGAGCGGCATGAAGACCATGCGCCAGATCCCCATAGGACGCAGGACCTCCAGCAATACCGTGTACGCTGTAGCGCCGATTACTGAGCCTGCAATGGAGCCTATGCCTCCGAGATAGACCATTATCAGAATATCTGTTGATTTAATTATATCGAAGGCGCGTGGGTTAATGAACTGGAGGAGGTGCGCAAAGAGTCCTCCTGCTATGCCTGCAAAGAAAGAAGAAACTGTGAAGGCGAGGACCTTCACGTGGTTGGTATTGACACTCATCAGATCGCTCGCTATTTCGTCCTCTCGGATCGAAAGCACACCTCTGCCGAAATTCGAGTATATCAGATTGCGTATGACCCACACAGAAATGAGAACCCAGAAAAATACCCAAGGGAGGGTGGAGAGCTTCTCCATGCCGAGAAAGCCGCGCGGCCCGCCCAGGACATCTATATTTTCAATGACGGATTTGACGATCATGCCGAAGGCGAGTGTAACGATAGCAAGATAGTCGCCCCTTGTCTTGAATGATGGAAATGCGACTACCAGGCCGACAACGCCTGAAACTGCTCCGCCAGCGACGACAGCGAGGGGAAATAACCATGCCGCCATATATGCCGGAAAAACCTTCACGGTAAGGAAGGAGGCGACATACGCGCCGATGGCCATGAATCCCGCGTGCCCCACGGAAAACTCTCCCATGTAGCCGTTAATAAGGTTGAGGCTCAATGTTAGGATGATGTTTATGCCGACGTACATGATGATAAGCTGGACATAGGGATCGAGAAGATCGAACTGCTGGATGACGAGAGAGAGCGCAAAGACGAAGATCAGCAGGGCCGGCAACAGCCAGCGCTTCGTCTCCAGCTTCTCCTTGAATTGTTTTATGTGTGATGTGTTCATCGTTTATTCGTCTTTGTCATTCCGCGGAGGCGGGAGTCCAGCTCTTATCCACAAATAGTTTCATGCAAATAATCCCATTCGAGGTTATCTTTCTCAATAAGCCTTAACTTCCACCGTCTATCCATTTCTTTATCTGCTTCTCTCTTGCAATTGCTTCCTCTACCGTCTCGTGCAATTCATACCAGACCAGACGATGGACATCGTATTTTTTTGAGAATCCATCTGCCAGTTTGTTTTTGCGTTCATAGATACGTTTGATAATATCCGATGTTACACCCTTATACAAAGTGCCAGTCCGTTTACTGCAGATCATATAAACGTAATACGCTTTCATATATATAGTCTGGATTCCCGCCTCCAGGGGAATGACAACAAGGAACTGCGTTTCTGTCCAGACAGAAATAACTTGAACTACACCTTCTGTGGGTGCGGTTTTCCGAGTATGCCGTAGGGCCTGAATATCAGCAGTACAAGTAAGAGTACAAATGCTATGAAGTCGCGATATGTGGAAGGCAGGAAGGCAACTACCATGATCTCCACTGCGCTAAGAATGTAGCCGCCGATCATGGCGCCGCGTATATTGCCTATGCCGCCCACCACAGCCGCGATGAATGCCTTCCACCCCACCATGATCCCCATGTACGGATCGATTACGGGGTACGCGAGACCGTACATCACACCGGCGGCGCCGCCGAGACTCGTGCCGATGGCAAAGGTGATGGAGATAATCATGTTCACTGGCACACCCAGAAGAGGAGCGACTGTCTTGTCCCAGGATATCGCGCGCATTGCCATACCCACCATGGTCCGTCTGACTATCAGATCCAGAATCCACATGAGCACCAGCGAAAGAATGATAACAAATACCTGCAGAGATGAAACGGATAGATCGAAGAACGTCCATGTCGTATTCTCGAGGAGTTGGGGAATCTGCTTCGGGTATGGGTTTAAGGCGAGAGTAAAATTTTCCAGGAACAGGCCGACGCCAAGGGCCGTGATGATAGCGGAAACGCGCGGCGCCTGACGGAGCGGCTTATAGGCGAAGCGCTCGATCACCACACCCAAGAACGCCACGCCGATCATGGAAAGGAGAAGTACGGGAACAAATGGGAGATGAAGGGATACAGCGGCAACAAAGCAGAGGAATGCGCCGACCATAAAGAGATCGCCATGGGCGAAGTTTATCATGGTGAGTATACCGTACACCATGGTGTAGCCCAGGGCAATCAATGCGTAGATGCTGCCGACCTGGAGCGCGTTCAATAGCTGCTGAAGGACGTATGTCATTCCGTTACACCTTGCTCTCCCATCGAAGGAGAGGAAAGGTTTTAATCGTCATGGGTTCGCAGTTGCGAAGTACACGAACTTTCCACCCTTGATCTGCACGATCACGGCGCTCTTTGTGGGATCGCCTGAGCCTTCCTTGAACTGCATATTTCCCGTCACGCCCTCGTACTTTGGGATTTTGGCGAGGGCATCACGGATTGAATCCCTGTCGAGTTTGGCGGCGGATTTGAGCGCCTGGAAGAGGAGACCGAATGAGTCGTAAGTAAGGGCAGCGACATCGTCAGGCAATGTCCCGTACTTCGCCTTGAATCCCTCTATAAACTTTGTCGCCACGGGCGTCGCCGCGTCGGCGGCATAGTGGGTGCTGAAATAATATCCCTCGCAGTCATTCCCGCAGAGTTTGTGCAGCTCCTGAGAGCCCCATGAATCGCTTCCCACAAAGGGCACGTTGATGCCCAGCCTCTTTGCCTGCTGGATTTGGAGCGGTATTTCGCTGTAGTAGTTAGGCAGGAATATCATGTCCGGCTGCGCTTTCTTGATTTTGGTGAGCTGGCCAGAGAAATCTTTGTCGTTCGTCGTATATGTCTCGAAGGCCACGACCTTGCCGCCGGACTGCTCGAAAGTTTCTTTGAAGATCTCTGCGATGCCCTTGTTGTATTCAGACGCCACATCATAGAGGACGGCGGCCTTCTTTGCCTTGAGAGTCTCCAGAGCGAATTTCGCTACCACACGCCCCTGAAAGGGATCGATGAAGCAGGCGCGGAATACGTATTTTTTCGGGGCATTTGACTTCGCGTCGAGGGTAGTCTTTGGATTTGTCGACCAGGGTGTTATCATGACCACCTTGGAACTTTCCACGATCTCCGAGGCCGGAAGCGCGTAGCGCGTGGCGTTCGGGCCGACGATCGCGTGAACCTTCTGCTGCGTGATCAGCTTTTGGGCCACGGAAGCGGACTGGTCGGGCTTCCCGGCGTTGTCTTCGACAAAAAGCTCCACCTTGTATTTCTGTCCTGCTACATCTATTCCTCCGGCGTCATTTACTTCTTTGATGGCCATCTCAGCCGCCTTTTTACAGGATTCGCCTACGGCAGGCATATCGCCGGTCATCTCAGCATTCACCCCGATTCGGACAGTATTACCTTTCTCGCCACAGGCGATGACGAACACAATCATGACAACGCCTAAAAAAAACAAGAGACCGAATCTTTTCATACTACCCTCCGTACAATAGAATTGGTTAAAAAAACGATGCTCAGAATTGTTTATCGATATTTGATGGGACTCCCCTTTAGGTGCGGGAAGTATAGGAGATGAGGTCATGTAAGTCAATATAATTTGGCGGTGGTGTCAAGCCAAAGTAGAAATGTCCTGTTCTTGCCAAAATAGAAATGTCCTATTGGTTAATAGGCAGATGCTCCTTGATGGTGAGATGCATTCCAGGTTTTCCAGCTCCTTTTCCATGGATGATCT
>JBKQQP010000057.1:0-20722 GCA_052144335.1 Syntrophales bacterium | reverse complement strand
CATAAGCTTTCTCATTGTTGCATTTGCCGTATTTCTTATCATCAAGCAGATCAATGCATTGAAAAGAAAAGACGTAGCGGAACCGGCTATACCTACTACGAAGGAATGTCTCTATTGTTTATCGACCGTTCCGATAAAGGCCTCTCGCTGTCCCCATTGTACGTCTGAATTGAAGGTGTGAAGATTAAGAATAAATCTGTGGACAGCGCTTATTCATGCAAACTTTTTTGACCTATACATATTTTGGCACGCATACGATAATAAAACACTTAAGTTACGCCAGTTATTGCCGAAAAATACATAAGGCCAAAGATAGTTTCATGAAGGTGGTTGAGACGGCAATCTCGGAGTTGTGCGTCGGCTTCATATTCATATTGGGATAATAAATCTCCTGAGGATTGTAGAGTAATTGGGAAAGACATCAAAGAAAATATTGTGGTCCATTCAAAAATGGTTGTCCGATGTCCTGGGGACCCGCGAGTATTTCCGGTATTTCGAAAAAGAAGACCGCAGGAGACGCTTAGCCGGACAATTCTTGACACTCATCACTATTGCCCTCGGGATCTATTATCTTGTCTGGCACTGGCAGCACATCAACTGGGACGCCTGGTGTTATTCTGTTGCTTTTTTTATTGCGGAATCAGGCGGGCTAGTCCTGTTTTGTTTCTTCGCCTTCAATGCTTGGTTTCTGAGATACCATGCCCCTGAAGGAGTCACGGTCGAAAGAACTTTCAGCGTCGACGTATTTATACCGGTAGCAGGCGAACCTGTCGAATTATTGAGGCAGACGGTGATAGCCGCCGTAAACATCGATTATGAAGATAAACGGGTATACATTCTTGACGATAAGGGAAAGCCTGAATATAAAGAACTTGCCGAAAGTTACGGTTGCGGTTATTTCGCCAGAGAAGAACACAAAAATGCGAAGGCCGGCAATCTGAACTATGCCTTCCAACGGACAGAAGGGGACCTGATACTCGCTCTCGATGCGGATCAGGTTCCTAGCCCCGAGATCATTAAGATGCTCGTCGGCTATTTTAAGATTCCACGAATCGCTTTCGTGCAGAGCAAACAGGATTTTAAAGTTCCCGTCGGTGATCCCTTTGGAAATACAGACCGTATTTTTTATAATGTAATGCAAAGCGGAAAAGATAACGATAATGCCGCATTCTCATGCGGGTCAGGTGTTATCTACCGAAGGGAAGCCCTGCAGGAAATCGGAGGTTTCAGCACATGGAACATCGTGGAAGATGTCCATACCTCCTTGCTCTTGCATGACCGCGGCTGGCGGTCAGTTTACTACAATCATCCCCTCAGCAAGGGCACGGCTCCCATCGATATCTATGGAGTATATAGACAACGAAGACAGTGGGCCGCCGACTCTTTGAGGATTCAATTCTGGGATAGCCCTTTCCGGCATAAGGGTTTGACCCTGAAACAAAAGCTTCAGTATTTTAATCTGGGATTTGTGTATCTGGTTTCCGCATTCATCATGCCTTTATTCTTCCTCACGCCGATATTGTCGCTTCTTACCCAGGAATACATATTATCGGCGCCTGTCCGGGAATACATACTTCACCGTGCACCCTACTTTATTATTATGTCTCTGGCTTATGGGATGATTAACTTCCCGACGCCCTATATGAAGGCCTTCCAGATGTGGACAGGGCTCTTTCCTGCTTTTATCCATGCCACGTGGATCGCTCTGACTTCCAGAAAGGAAAAACCGCCGTATCATGTCACCCATAAACCAGTAGGAAAATTGAAATCCAAAATACCCTGGGTTGCCATTTCTCCCCAACTGGGAATCATAATCCTCGGATTATTCGCGATCGTTTACACTTTCATCACCGGCCGCATAGCATGGGATTTTTATCTTCTCAATGTTCTCTGGATCGTCTGGGCTATATGGACCATGAGCGGTGTCTGTCTCGCGGTGACAAAAAAACATCGCTGGCCGAAAGAAGGAGCATCGAAAGAAAAAAGAAAGGTTTCTTTTTTCTCAAAGGCCAATGAATTGATAGTGACAACGGCAATTTCGATAGCTGTCACTTTATTTTTTGCCACTGTGGACACACACAGCATGGACCAATTTATGAGCAACTTAAGGTATGAAGTTTTACAAATTGCGGGTTCAGAGAAGCCGGCTGTCGAAATTGCAAAGGAAGTCCCAAGTGTTCCCAAAGTTTCCGAACCGGCTCCGACAACCTCGGCCGAGCTCCCCGCAAAGCCTGCACCGGATCAGCAGCGCGCAATTGCAGAAATTGCAAAGGAGCCCCCCAATGTTCCCACGGTTTCCGAACCGGCTCCGACAGCCTCGGTCGAGTACCCCGCAAAGCCGGCACCGGATCAGCAGCACGTAACCAAAGAAACTTCGAAAGAGCAGTGGACAATCCAGGTCTATTCCGCACCTGATCAGATGCGGGCTGAGGATTATAAAAAGAAATTAGAAGCTGCAGGATTTCCCGCATACACAATACCAGCCGTTGTAAAGGGCAAGTCATGGATTCGAGTTCGAGTCGGTTTCTTTAGGAGCATAAATGAAGCGAAGGAGATCAGCGATAACATTCAAAGAAAAGGATTGATACCCAAGGGCCCATACTGGATTGTGAAGGCCTCTTCAAGAGAGAACGAAATCCACAAAGTCTTTATAGTTTCCAAGCCGAGTCCGAAGAACGTGATCGAGTACCCCGCAAAGCCTGCACTCGATCAGCAGCCAGCAACGGAAAAAGAAACTTCGGCAGGGCAATGGACGATCCAGGTCTTTTCTGCGCCTGATGAGATTCAAGCCGAGCATTATAAAAAGAAATTAACGGCTGCAGGATTTAACGTCTATACAATACCAGCCTATGTAAAGGGTAAGTTATGGATTCGGGTCCGTGTCGGTTTATTTAAGAGCGCAAATGAGGCGAAGGGGGTCAGTGATACCATTAAAAGAAAAGGCTTGATGCCTGAAGGCCGGTTCTGGATTATGAAGGTCTCCTCAAGGGAGAAGGAGAATTTTCCCAGAAATGGAAATCGATGAACCGCAATTGGGTCTTTATCTCCCCGATGATTTTTATTCTGCTCCCTGGAGAGCAGAGCAATACGGGCTCTCACTGGGGAAAAGGATTCACATCCTTTCTTTTTATACCGCATGGGGCTCCGAAGGCATTAAACCGGATCTTACGGGAATTCAGAATGTCATGGCGAGCGGCTACGTTCCAATGATCACCTGGGAACCCTGGCGGCGTCCTGCAGTGTCGGAAGGCATGAGACCAGAAGATCAGCCCGGTTTTTCTCTCAGGGCCATATTGAGTGGAAGACATGATGACTATATCCGAAAATGGGCACATGATCTGAAGGAACTTGCTTCCCCGGTTTTCTTCCGCCCGATGCATGAGATGAATGGTAATTGGTATCCCTGGTGCGGAGGGGTCAACAATAATAAACCGGAACATTACATCGAGACCTGGCTTTATATCCGGTCTATTTTTCGCGAGGCCCAGAATGACAAATTGATCTGGGTGTGGTCACCCTATGTGCAATCAGTTCCGGAAGAGCCGGAAAATGAAATGTGGCGCTACTTCCCGGGAATTGGGGAAGTCGATTGGCTCGGTTTGGATGGCTACAATTGGGGCGTCACTCGCGAATGGTCCAGGTGGCAAAATTTCCGAGAGATTTTTGAGAGAGGGTATGACATACTGATGCAAATGGCCCCTGAAAAACCCGTCATGATCGCGGAGGTCGGATGTGCGGAAGAAGGCGGCAACAAGGGCAAATGGATCGAAGAGGCATTTAAGGTTTTAAAAGACAGATTTGTTCGAATCAGGACGCTTGTATGGTTTAATGTGATGAAGGAGTGTGATTGGCGCATCGAATCTTCTCAAGAAAGCCTAACCGGCTTTAGAAAGAGCTGGAGTCTTTGGTAAAGGGATATCAAGATGGATAAAGAGAAAGACGAAATAAAGAGCCACAAATCGAAAAGCGCAAACAAAGGCGGAATCAGTGTCTCCGTTATGTCCTTGGCCTGCATTATTCTATCCATTGTTTTCTGCCCTTTCAGTTTCGCAGCCGATGTTTTCACTTTTGCCGGCGGAGAAATTGACGGCCACGGGCAGAGCTTTTCCTACTTAGGGGTGGACGTGACTGAACACATAGATAAGACGATCGCTGTCGCCGGAAGAATAATGCCTAATTATCTGACTTATAAATATTACTCCGGCGCTACCCTGACAGAGGCGAGCTCGCCGGGGGTTTTCGCCGTTGGGGGAATAAAATTATTTTGGGATCGATCAATGCTTGGAATTTACGGAGGGCTGGAATTCAGAAATACCAGTCTTGATCCTGATGATACAAACAATAGTGCACGAGGGGACAAGACCGGGGGCGTCGTTCAAGGAGAATTCGATAGCTGGCTAACCAACAGGACCAATCTGAATATATTTGCGAGCTATGGCGGCGTGAGCGATTTTTTGTATGAGAAAGGCAGACTCAAAGAGCAGATAACCAATCTAGACTACAAGGAATCGTATTCTTGGTTCGTAGGGGTGGAACAATTTGTCGGCAGAAATTCGGATTTTGATGAACAAGGCGTCGGACTCGCGCTGGAGTTATTTTTCATTCCCGAAAAATTTTCAATCGCCATACGGGGCGGTTATAAACATGATTCAACCTTCGGGAATGGCGGTTATTGCGGATTAGATCTGTATAAAGGATTCTAGAATCTATCCCTGCCAGTCATTACATTTTTCGCGTGTGCTGCTGATATTTCTCTATTTATAGGGAGTGTCGAAAATATTTACAATTTTCAGAATGTGGGTAATACATTGTATTACATACGTATTTCTCCCCTGTTGCTAATATTTGCTATGAAAACTGTCGGTATTATTTACAATTTATGATAAAGGTCAGAAAGGATTGACATACTGATAGATGCTGACATGAAAAATTAATTATTAAATATATCAATGATATATATTTATATAACAATCTCAATTTAACGATAATTTTAGTTAGAGAACAGATCTTGCATATTGATAAATCCCAGTGTATGCTTAACAGCAACGACATAACATAAGTAAAGAGGAATGACCTATGTTGAAGACATATAAAAATTCTCTTGTGGTGATAATGTTTGTGTTACTCTCTTTGGGTATTACAAATGGTCTGGCTTACGGCACCTTATTTACCCTTGATGCCAGGGAAGACGCCGGTCTGTACCCGGGAGAACCAGCTTTTCTTCAATTCGTCAGTAATGGAATGGACTATCCCGGTCCTGCGACAGACCCGGGCTGGACACATTATACCCCCTTATATAATGGTGATTCACATGCTGTTGATACCTACGCTTATAATGCAGGTATTCCCGGCTCATGGGTCTTGCAATCCGCTGGTAACGTCTGGTCTTCTGATACAACTGTCGGCGAATCTCTTACAGGTCTTCACGCCGGCACCTACAGGGTATCCCCGATAGGTTCGGCGTTCGAGTATTCTTTCTCAGATGATCCTCCTTGGAATAAATACTGGTGGCAGTTGAGCGTCCTGGCCCATGACGTGTATGTGAACGGGCAGCTTGAAAGTAGTTATTCTGCCATAGTCGGGTCGACGACTCCTTATGATACGGCCGCTGATGCCCTACAGGCAAACATGGGGAATTATATGGACTTTAAAATGGCGGAGGGAGGATCGCTCTCTTTCTGGATCTACGATTGGAACTCTATCGACAATTCAGGGAGCCTCACCTTCAGCGTTAATCAGATTCCCGAACCTTCGACCTTTCTGCTCTTGACTGTGGGACTTGCCTTTCTGATACGGAGAATCCGAACTTAACTTAGTCACTAGACTGTACCATTACCCTTTCAAGGTATAACTTTGCCCAGGAGGCCTATGATGAAAGGAAAACTCCGACTGTTAATCCTCATGGCGATTGGTCTCCTCATGTTCTTCAACATGACCCAAGCTTTTGGCGCCGAGAATGCTGCCAAGCAAGATGTAAAATACACATTTACATCCGACTGGTTTACACACGATATACCCTCCTGGACAATTATTCTCAATGATATGAAGGGCAAGCCAAACCTAACGTATCTCGAGGTAGGCGTTTATGAAGGACGCTCCTTCTTGTGGGTAATGGATAATATCCTTACCCACCCTTCCTCCAAGGCGATTGCGATTGACACCTTTGATAAGATTTTCGACAGTGACCCTGAAAAGGTTTTTCTCGAAAACCTGCGCCGCTCCGGCCACTCATCACAAGTCAAGGTATTGAAGGGTTTTTCGCAGGAGAAGCTGAGACAACTTACACTAAACAGCGTCGATCTGATCTATATCGATGGCGACCACAGGAGCAAGGGCGTGATCATGGACGCCATTCTCTCATGGGATCTCCTGAAAGAGGGTGGGATTCTCATGTTTGACGACTATAAGTTGGATTACGGTCTTCCCATGGATATGCGGCCGGAATATGCCATCGATGTTTTCCTCAGCCTTTTCCCGGACGAATTTCAGATCCTGGTCAATGATTATCAGATGATCCTACGAAAGAACAAATCTCAATGCATTGAGGCCATGGGATTTATTAAAAGATTGGAAATGCCCTTGGTCTGTTCGCGTCTGGGGCCATACGTATACTACTGGAAACCTCAGAAGCTCTATGAAGCCTCGACGTACCGGGAAATCGCCCTCAGCAAGAAAGATATCCCTATCATCGAGAATACCCTGATGAGCCGTAAATTGGGCTTCAGGTTAGAAGTTGATAAAAAGGAAACTGATAATTACAGGAACCTGCTCAACAGATTGGGGCTCCAGGATATCGGCATTTCATCGAAGGAAAAATAAAGACATGGCAGATTCTAAGCCATCGTTGCATCAACTGACGCCCCTTAGGAACCGCTCTTTCTGCCTGAAGCGTTTTTGTTAAACAGCCACGCCACCAGGCCTGCCACTATGGTACCGAATCCCACCATGCTCTCCATTGGCTTCTGCAGCACTGTGAATCCGGTCATGGCAGTAACTCCCAGCAAGAACAGCCAAGGAACAAACGGAAAGCCGGGAACGCGCAGAGCGGTCCCTTCACGGCGCCGAAGAACAAGCAAGGCAACCACAGTTGCCGCCGTACTGATGCCAAGCGTAAAACCTATGTAAGTTAACAAGGCGTCAAAGGAAGATGTCCAAAGCAGAAGCATCGCAATTGCCGCCTGGAGGGCAATTGCGGCCCGTGGCGGACCTTCCGACACAGCCAGCCATGCAGGCAGATAACCGTCAGCCGCCATTTTCGCACAAACACGCGGCCCCGCCATCACCAGTGACGAGGCGCTGCTGATCAAGACCAGCGCTATTACACCGGCAACGATTTCCTCAAGGGCCGGTCCACCGATGGCGCGCGCGGCAATCCTCCCCACCTCCAGTTGACCGGTCAAATCCTTGAGGGGCGCAGCAAACACGAACACTGCGTTTAGCGCCAAGTAAAGAATTGTCACGAGTGCAGTGCCCAACAGGAGAGACCTCGGCAAATTTCGTTCCGGATCCCGCACTTCACCACCGATGTAAACCGCCGCGTTCCAGCCGGAATAACTGAACGAAATCCAGACCAGGGAAACACCAAATGCAGAAACGGAAAACTCCGAATAGGTTTCGACTGCATGCGGCTTAAACTGTATGCAAGCCAACATTACAAAAATCACGATCAATAAAACGTTGATGAATACCGCAAAGTTTTGCACCTGCGCACCGCGCCGAACTTGAATTGCGTGCACTACCGCACAAAGCAGGATCAGCACGGTGGCGCTGAAAACAGGGGAAACATGTCCCAGCCATGGCTGCGCGTACTTTCCAAACGCAAGAGCTGATGCGGCAAGAGGAGCCGAGAAGCCCACAAGCAAAGAAATCCAGCCCGCGACATAGCCTGCTGCCGGATGCAGTGTCCGTGACAGAAAATAATATTCACCCCCGGATTCGGGGATGCGTTTCGCAAGCGAACCGTAGCACAAAGCTCCTAATGCCGCCTGTACTCCCCCCACTGCCCAGGCAGCCAGCACAAACCAGGGAGACCCAAGATCTGCCAAGAGAAATCCGCTGGTGGAAAAAACGCCCGACCCTATCATGCTTGCAACTACGAGAGCAGTGGCGCTTGTTAAACTAATATTCATTGCAAAGTTGCCATCTTGTTGATTGACCAGCCGCCAGAATTCGTAACAAATTGAATGTCAGAATTCTGCCACAGTTATGCTACTAATCTATCAATTTTCGAATGAAAGATTGAATGAACAGTCCAAATATGAAAAGTACTATTTCAGGGACATAACGGCCCGCCATTCCGGGGCGTAAGAGGTCTTTCTGTCCGTAGCGCCTTCCATATTCTTTATTAGACGGTCATCGGAAGGATGGTAAAAGTTTCTTCTGCTTCAGTTCCTCTATGGCGATCAATCCTTCATCCCTGCTGACAAACGGGCCTGCCAACACTCTGTACCACGTTTCTTTTTGCGATACTTTCAGAGGTGCAATCTCCATCCTTTTCCCGGGCAAGTCAACGCTATCTATATATCGGGCGGCAAGTTCGTGATTCAAAAAAGTTCCCAGGTGAACTTTGCATGAACCATCTGATAACTGCAGAAGCAGCAAAGATTCTGTAATTTCCGGAATCTTGATTTTCTGATTGACTAAGATGAGATTGGGATCAGCAATCTCCGGGTTCAGTTTCAAAATATGGTCTACGAGTGTCGTATTCGCTTCGTTATAATACTTAAAAGCCAATCGAGATAGAGTCGTCCCCGCTCTTACTTCAACTATTTGTTTTACACGAATCCCCGTATCGGGTTGACTCATAGTACTCGGCGATGCGGCAGTAGTTTGTGCAGTTTCGGGCGAGGCATTTCTGACCTCCGGAATTTGCGCGCTTGGAGTCAGTTCTGAAACAACATGCCGTTCACCTTTAGGCTTAGAAGTTTCACCTTTATCCTCAATGGCCGAAAGTTCGCTTACACTTTTTGACTTCTGCGCAGTCAGGAGATATTTCCCGTAGTTCTTATTGAAGAACAAAACGATCGCAAAGACAGCTAATGCGAGAACAGCATACAAAATTTTACGAGGCAGATTTCTTTTCATCCCGGAAGACGGCTTTGGCGCCACCTCCCCCATCAAGATATCCTTTTCCCTCCGAATGGTCCTCACAGTGGCAGCGGAGATTCTTTTCTCAGCGCGGCCATAACCAACAAACAATGCATTACTGCACAGGATATTGATTGCCAGAGGGTTTCCTTTTCCGTACCGGCAGATCATAGATAAAGCTTCATCTGTGAAAATTTCAGAGCTGCCTCTACCCGCTATTTTTAGACGATGTTCGATGTATCGCAGGGATTCCTCTTCAGTCAAAGGGCCGAGCTGAGAACTGATCACGATACGCTGATTAATCTGCCTTATAACTTTAGAGCGGAGTTTTGCTTTGAGCGCCGGCTGACCAACCATCACAATCTGAAGCAACTTTGATCTGCTGGTCTCCAAATTTGAGAGGAGGCGCAACTCTTCGATTGCCGGGAGGCTTATGTTGTGGGCGTCATCAATGATGATTGCAACATTCTCATCTTGTTCGAGGGTTCGAATCAGGTAGTGGTAGAGATCATGCAGCATGGATCCCTTGACTTCGGTTTTTAGCGGAATTCCCAGATTGAGGAGAATTCCTTTCAAGAGTTGTTCGAAGGCAATCTCACTCTGGGGAAAGAAGATCGTCTTTACGTTCCTCTCTAATGTGTTTATCAGATGGTGAATAAGTGTGGTCTTGCCGATGCCTTCTTCTCCCAGAAGGAGGACAAATCCTTTCCTCTGGGTGATCCCGTACAGCAATCCGGCTAAGGCTTCGCTATGGCTTTCTGATGAGAAAAAGAATTTTGGATCCGGAGATATGCTAAAGGGATTCTCTGAAAAGCCGTAAAATCGCGTGTACTCAATCATTCCAATATCCTTTGCGGTGGCATGACATGCCGGAAGAACGTGTACCACATTCAAAGTTAGAGTTCTACAACAAACGCGTTATCTGTCGGCCTCCGGGTAACGCCTGAATCCCTTCCTGCTCAGATTCAAATCTTCTTCGCATTAGATATATCTCCTAACCTTCACACTTAAAAAGGACGCAGGTCCGAAACACCCTGCGAATATACGGGAAGCTGGCTTCGAGATTTCCTGCAACTTTCCAGGTTCAAGGCCATCCTGGCGACTGTTTATTTCATAATATTGGATTTTCCTCCATATTTATTCACTATTTTCCTAGTATTGTGTTCTCAAAGATACGCGCTAAGATACATTTCAAATCGTCCGCACTTCCGGATATTTCGCGGTTTCAATTTTGAATAAGAGCTGCAACCATGTCATGTCGCTCTAATACCTCTTCGCTCTTGACAGGTCAGCTTTTTTATTTTAACAACTACAAATTTTTTAAGATAAAGACAGGCACTGAATAATGGATGATCAAAAGAAGACAAAAAAAGAACTCGTCAAAGAATTAACCGCTCTCCGTCGGCGCATCGCCGAATTGGAACAATTGGAGGCCGACTGGAAAAACGCACAATTGGATCTTCCTGAGAGAATGGGGCATTATTTTACGATTGTCGACCAACCAAACGATGCCATCTTCGTTATTTTTGACAGAAAGTTTGAATTTACCAATCAGAGATTCGAAGAAATGTTCGGCGTGACAATGGATGAAGTATGCAACCCCGATTTCAATCCAATTGACCTGATCGCCCCCGAAAGCCGCAAGCTTGTGATGGAACATGTACAGAAAGGATACGGGGGGAAATTCACATCCCGGCAGTTTCAATTTGCCGGCCTCACTAAAGATGGACGAAAAATTGAATGTGAAACAACCGTCTTGTTTATACCTTACAAATGGGGAACAGCCCTCCATGGCGTCCTGCGGAATGTAACCGTGCGCAAGCGAATTGACGACGAGCTGCAGCGAGAGAGAAACGATTTACAGCTAATTCTTAATTCGATACCGACCAGTATTTACTATACAGACAGAGATCACCGATTTATACAGATTAATGAAGCCTTTTCTAAATCACTCGGTCGATCGACTGAATCAATTCTGGGAAAGACTATCGCAGAACTCTTCCCCAACATCCCACCGTATCAGGTAGCCCGTAGCCATGAAGACAACAACTCTGTCATGTCACAGGGCGAATCAAAGCGCGGCATAATAGAGATGTACCCCTCCGCCCGCGGGCACCGCTGGATTCAGACCGACAAGATGGCATACCGGACTGACGACGGATCAATCATAGGTGTGATCAGCTTATCTGTGGACATCAGCGAATTCAGGGAAACGGAAGAGAAACTCTGGTACCTCAGTTTTCATGATGTCCTGACGGGCCTCTATAATCGGGCGCATTTTGAAGAGGAACTGGTCAGGCATGAACGCAGCAGGTTATTTCCACTTAGCATAATTGTCATTACCGTGGATAACCTGATATCAGTCAACGCCACTCACGGAATTGAAGCTGGAAATGAACTTTTGAAGCGCACCGCACAGGTACTCAAAGTATTCCGCGGTGAAGACATAGTTGCAAGAGTTGGAGGAAATAAATTCGCCGCAATCTTGCCGCTATCTGATGAGACGGTTGCAGAAAACGCGATGGGCCGCCTCAAAAATGCCCTCTTGGCCCATTCTCAGGAACACCGTGACACACCGCTCCTTCTCTCAGCCGGGGTAGCCACTGGCCAGAAAGGAAGCAATTTATCTGATCTCTTCAAACAGGCTGAAAAGAACATATCCAGGGGAAAATAAGAGGGACCCGTGTATTGCCTCCTGTCCCTCCTCTTAATTACTTTATCGATTTAACAGTTTCTCGTGCCTCCTCGGCGCCTTCAAAGTTGGGGTCTATCTTCAACGCCTGATTGAGCTCTTTCTTTGCCAGATCAAGATTTCCATTTTTGTAATACGACATGCCTAAGTGATATTTAATCACAGGCTGATTCGGAATGCTTTCGTTTGCCTCTTTCAGGTAAACGATGGCCCTGCTGGGAACGTTTTTCTTGTAGTAAATCCAACCCAACGTATCCGAGACACGAGAATCAGACGGAACCTGCTCTTTTGCTTTCTGAGCTAAATTGAGCGCCTCATCAATGTTTCCCCCTTTCTCCGCGTATATATACGCAAGATTATTCTCGGCTGGAGCGAAGTTGGGATCTAATTTGAGCGCTTTGATATAATAGTCTTTTGCCTCAGCATATTTTTTCTCACTTTCATAAATCATCCCCATGGCCATATACGCGCCAAGAGAGTTGGGGTCCTTTTCAATCACTGCGAGATATGAGCTTTTTGCCTTTTCTATCATATTGTGACGCACATAGAAATTGGCAAGAGAGGTATTAAATGCCGGTGAATTCGGGCTCAGCTCGATTGCCCTTTTCAAGTTATTCTCTGCGTTTGCTAAATCATTACTGGCATCATATACGCCGCCAATGATGTTATAAAGTATAGGATTATTCGGTAAGATTTTCATCTGCTCCCCTACCCTGTCTAACGCCTTCTTATAATCTTTCTTGCTCACGTAATATGTGACAATGAGCTGCAGGGGCTCTGTATAACTTGGCTGCAGCGATAGAGCTTTTTCAAACTTCGCCAGAGCGTCCTTTTCCTTTTTCTGAAACAGTAATATCCTGCCGACCTGTACATAAGCTACCGGGTTGTCAGGCACCATTTTTATCACCTGCTCGTAGATCCTCGCGGCGCCGGAAATATTTTTCTTCATCATGTAAGCACTACCCATGACGAAATAGGCCTCTATAGTATTGGGATAGTCCTTCAAAACATCTTTGGCCTCATCTATAGCCTGATCGTAGGATCCCTCCCTCATGTAGATGTTAGCCGCGAGCAGCTTGGGTTCCCGCCATTTTGGATTCAGTTTTACTGCCTCTGCCAGAGCGATTTTCGCCTGCTGATCGTCTCTATTTCCAATATAAGCCATCGCGAGGAAGTAATTGGCCGTAGGGGATTTTGGATTGTCTTTCAGATATGCCTGAAACAGGTTCTGGGCCTCACTGTATTGATTTTTGCTTAAATAGATCCTTCCTTTCAAGAGCTGGCCTTCATCGCTTTTGGGATTAATGCTTAGAATTTTTTCCGTTATCTTAAGTCCTTCGTCATACTTCCTTTCGTCTATGTAAAAATCTGCCAGCCGCGCCAGGCTCTGGATATTCTTCGAATCGTTGTCAACGGCCGCTTTAAACGCCGCTTCAGCTTTATCTTTTTTGCCCCACGCCAGATAGAAATTCCCCAGGTAAAGGCGGATAGGTATATTTTGCGGTGATAATTCTATGCTTTTTAAGTACTGTTTTTCTGCCTCTTCGGGTCTGTTCGTTCCTTCGTAAAACCTTCCCAGCGTCATGTATGAGTTTGCATTTTCCGGTGCTATTTTTACACCCTCCAGGTACTCGCGTTCCGCCAGTTCCTTGTTGCCCGTTCGTGCGTAAAACTCAGCCAGAGAATACCGGGCCGCGAGGTTTTTCTCGTCCAATTTAACTGCAGCCTTGAGAATCTCCTCTGCATTAGTAAGGTCTTTCTTCATAATATAAAGCTTGGCCAGCTGAAGGTAAGCTTCAAGTTTTTTGTCCCCTTCAGCGGCCTTCTTCGCCTCTGAGATGGCCTGATCGATATTCTTTTCGGCAACACTGATATTACTCAACAAAAGGTGAGCCGACGAATCTTTTGGGTCAACTGCCAGAACAATCGCGGCCTGTTCTTTTGCCTTTTTTACATCTCTTGATAGCAGATAAAAATAGCCCAACTGGTTCTGCGCTTCTAACATGCTCGGAGCAAGTTCAACAGTTTTCAACATCTCTTTATACGATTCGCGTAATAGTCCCGCCTTCAAATAGGCTAATCCTAATTTATAATGTGCCCTGTGATCATTTGGATCAATCTGAATGACATTCTTATATTCTAAAATAGCCTCCTGCATCCTGTTTTCCGAAAAATACTGTTCAGCTTTTTTCCAGTGTCTCTCTTTTTTTGCTTCCGGCGAGCACCCCGACAGCGACAAAAAAAGGATACAAAAAAGCATAAGAGGTACCACTATCCAAATATTTTTTCTGTAAAACTGCATTGCCGATCTCCTCGTATTTTAGAATATGTCGTCAATATTTTATTGATTGTTGGACAGATGTCTCGCCTGTATTGCTCCATGATATGATTTAATTTTCATTTTAATATAAACCACCCTATTTATCACACAAAGTATTACATTTTTTCTAAATATTATTTATCTCCGTGGTACAGAGCTATGTATCATATCGATCTATTTGGCATATTTCAAGAAATATATTTGAGACCCCATGCACAAAAATATCTCGACATATATAACATTTTTTGATATTTTAATGCATTATAAAAATCATTAAATTCACCAGGAGCAATCGGAGCATGAAAATTTGTAAACCTCTTTATATCATAGTGGGGTTGAGTTTTCTCCTTATGATAATGCCATCGTCTGCTTACCCCCAGCAGAATAAAGATGCCGCATCACCTCAAAAGTCTCAGCCCGCAGCACCCCCAAAGATTCAGGGTGAAATTGCCACTGATAGCGACACCTATATCATAGGGCCTGAAGATGTCCTTTATATCCATATATGGAAAGAAGATTCCATGACAAAAACCGTTCCCGTCAGAATGGATGGCAAGATATCTTTGCCACTTGTAGATGATGTTCAGGCGGCGGATTTGACACCGCTCCAGTTGAAAGAAGTTTTGACAAACAAACTGAAGAATGTCATCGATAACCCGACCGTTTCCGTCACTGTCATTGAGGCAAACAGTTTTAAAGTATATGTCTCTGGTGAGGTCAAAACTCCTGGCATTCACCGTCTTCGCAGCGAAACATCATTCCTGCAGCTCATGACTATGGTCGGAGGTTTTACGGATTGGGCGAACAAGAAAAAGATTTTAATCATCAGGAAGGAAAAGGGTGTGGAAAAAAGAATAAAGATCAATTACAAGAAGATACTGGATGGTGATGAACCGGACATAATTATTAAAAGAGGGGATATGGTGGTCGTGCCATGAAGAAACTTTCAGGGATTATAGCAATTATTATCTTTCTGTTTCTAACTGTCTCCGTATGTGCTGCTGACGAAACTACAGCACCTGGCTTTCACCCGTACGTTTCTCTTTCGGAAGAATACAACGATAATATCTATCTCTACAACACAAACAAAACAAGCGATTACCTTACCACCGTGTCGCCAGGGTTGAAGTACTTAAACATGGATGCCATGTCGGGAGTGGACCTTGATTTTAACCTTGGTTTCGTGTCTTACGCAAAAGAGTCGCAGAATAATTATATCAGCGCCAATGGATCATTAAACGCCAAATATCTTACCCAGGAACACGTGAATTTTTACCTGCAGGAAAGCTTGAGCCGCTCGGAGAATCCGAGAGAGCTGCAACCCCTCACCACACCAGCACAAAACCAGTACGTACTCTCCACACAGAATTCAAGGGCCATATACTGGCGCAATGTTGTGGCGCCCACGGTCGAATATCAATTCGGTGCGGAAAACCGCCTGGGACTCAATTACCGCAATAATATCTATAGGACAGATAATGTAGGAAGTGAGAACAGCCAGGAAAATTACATAAACCCCTTTATCGATTACTGGTTTGATCAGAGAAATGGCCTCCACCTCGAGTATGGCTATGATATAGGACAATTTGAGAATTCTCCCAATATGACTGGTAATATAGCGAATGTCCGCTACACAAACCGTTTCGACCCCAAGGCGGCCGTCTTCGGAGAATACACGTTTACGAGGCGTACATTCAGTGAATCTAATCCCCCCACTACAGATTATGACATCCATCAACCGTCTGTGGGTATGACATACACATTCAGTCCTACCTGGAAGGCATCGGCACAGGTAGGATACTTCTGGCAAGAACCGGAGACCGGTTCGGGAATTAGCGGCCCCACTTACAAAGCAAGCATCGAGAATCATGATCCCCAGACTACTTATATCGTCAGCCTCCAGGGTGGATATACCGAAGACTATTTTACTTCAGAAAATCTCGGGTTTACCCGATATAACGCCTTGACAGGCTCGATAACGCACTTTTTGGAAAAGCGGACGTCCATCGGATTTGCCGGCAACATTGAGCGGGCAGACTATACTAAACAAGACAGGAACGACTGGATCTGGGGAGTTGTCGGCACATTGTCTCACACGCCCTTGAAATGGCTGACACTGTCATTAGAGCTCTCGCACAGGGAACAGAATTCTAACATCGACGCATACGATTACACGGAAAACAGGGCAATGGTAAGAATAACGGCAACGTACTGAGTTCAGAAAAATTTATAACTTTGTCATAACAACTATTTCTAAATATCATTTCGACTATTGAAAGAGAAATCTCAACTATGATCAATCCTGCACGCAGCTATAATTTAGACGATTACATCGAGATTCTACGGAGAAGAATCTGGTACCTCGTGATTCCCTTTATAGTTATCATGATTGGTACGACTATCTTTGCATTATTCGCTCCCAGGGTCTACAAGGCGTCGACCCTCATTCTCGTAACACCACAAAAAGTGCCGGAAGCGTATGTTCATCCCACGGTAACATCGAGAATTGAAGAACGCCTCCAATCCATCTCGCAGGAGGTTTTGAGCAGGACGCGCCTGGAGCAGGTAATCAGTCAGTATGGCCTCTATAAAAATGAGAGCAAGAATCTCTCCCGTGAAGAGGTCGTAGAGTTAATGCAGAAAGATATAAAACTTGAGTTACCCAAAAAAAATGAAGACAAAGGTTTTTTTACAATCAGCTACCAGGGGGAAGATCCGAATTTGGTTACTACCGTTGCCAACAGGCTGGCCTCCCTTTTTATCGAAGAGAATTTAAGGCTGAGGGAACAGCAGGCGGTAGGGACGACGGAGTTTCTCGCCAACGAACTTGTTGCTAAGAAGGCAAAGCTTGAAGAACTCGAAGAAGTCGTTTCACGGTACAAGAGAGAGCATATGGGCGAACTCCCTGAGCAGCGGGACACCAATCTCAGAATTTTAGAACAGTTGCAGACTCAAAACCAGCGGGTCGGGGAGAATCTGCGTGCTGCTCAGGACCGTAAATTGTATCTCCAAAAGCAGCTTACCGACCTTGAATTGACGGGCCGAGGTGTTGCTTCCACATCAAGAGAGGCGGGGGGTCCCGAGGCAGCCGGCTCCTATGAATCTCAAAAGGATTCTTTAACGAAACAACTTAGTGACTTAAGAGCAAAGTACACAGAAAGCCACCCTGATGTGGTCATGGTAAAGAAGAAACTTGCCGATTTAGAAGCAAAAAAAGACGTTTATGATATCAAGAAAGACCCAAGATACAGGGCTCTGGCAAATCAACTGTCATTAACCGACATTGAGATAAGGCGGTTACAAAGCGAAGAAGCCCAAATTGCATCCCAGATCAATAGATACAGGGGCAGAATTGAAAATCTTCCCTCGCGCGAGCAGGAGATGGCTTCACAGTTCCGGGAATATAATAACACCAAGGAATCGTACGAGGTTCTGTTGAAAAAGAGTCAGGATGCCCAACAGGCGGAAGACCTTGAGCGGCGACAGAAAGGAGAACAGTTCAGGGTAATCGATCCGGCCCGCGTACCTGAAAAGCCCTTCTCGCCCGATATACCGAAAGTCCTTCTCATTGGTTTCGTGATCAGCATAGGTTTCAGTTTTGGATGTGTAATTATTCGGGAACAACTGGACAGGTCCTTCCACGATGCCGGCGATGTGGAAGTCACTCTCGGGCTCAGGGTTCTGGCGACTATTCCCACAATCGAACAAAAGACTGCCTGATTGTTGGACTTGCAAAATGTACGAAAATTTTTATGGCTTTAAAGAAAAGCCTTTTAATATAACACCTGACCCCAGATTCGTCTATCTCAGCGAGACTCATAAAGAAGCCCTCGCGCATCTCAGATATGCGATCAAGGAAGGCACGGGGTTTAGCGTCGTCACTGGAGAAGTGGGGACGGGAAAAACGACACTTGTACACACGCTCTTGAACAAAATAGATGCAAACGTCCGCACCGCCTATATTTTCAACCCCGTCATGGGTCCTGAGGACTTTCTCAATTACATTTGTGAGGACCTGGGATTAAAATCAGACGGTGTCCGGTCACGCGGGCAAAATCTTGCATCGCTGCATAATTTTCTTCTCGACTGCTTTGCCCGGAATGAGCGCGTATTTTTGATCATCGATGAGGCGCAGAGCCTGGATACGAAACTTCTTGAAGAGGTGCGTTTGCTTACCAACCTTGAAACTTCAACAAACAAACTCCTCCATGTCATTCTTCTGGGACAACCTGAGTTGAATATGGCTCTCTCAGACGAGCGGTTCCGGGCTTTAAAGCAGAGGGTTACAATTCGATATAACCTGAGTGCTCTGAATCTCGCGGACACGAAAGAATACATTGTTCACCGGCTGAAGAAGGCGGGAGCCCGCAACCTCTCGGTGTTCGATGAAAGCGCTATAAAGGAAATATATAAATACTCAAAGGGCATCCCCCGTTTGATCAACATTGTATGCGACAATGCCCTAATCACGGGCTTTTCACAGGAGCTAACCCGAATTGGAAAACCAATAATTAAAGAAGTAATCAAAGATCTCGAAGGATCAGGCGCAGCCAGGAAGAGGAGGTTGTTGCCTATATTCCTTCTTGCGCTAATTTCGGTTACATGTGCTGTATTTGCAATGTCTTGGCTTTTTATCAATCACGTAGAAATTTGGCGTCATTTAAGAATATTTAGCACCAAGTAGTGCGCGCCCTTAGGTGCGCTATATTAGTAGGACTAAAGTCATACACTACGTTTATTAAGAATCCCCCGAGGATTTTGACGACTGTAGGACAGGCATCTCGTCTGTAGGCAATATAGTGAACGAAATAAAATTTGTTTGAGGTCCGATTAGCTATGGGTAAGATGTTTGAAGCGCTGCATAAGGCAGAAAGAGACAGAATACAGGAGCCTCAAGAAGAACCTGTTAAGACGGCAGTTGATGATGGTGTTTTAGACAGTAAATTAGTCTCATTTTTTCAGCCTGGGTCCATAGTAGCGGAGCAGTTTAGAAAGCTGAGAACATACCTTTTCAGACCCGGTCTGCAAGAGCCTCCGCGGACGATCCTCGTGACAAGCGCTTTCAGCGGTGAAGGCAAAAGTCTCATAGCTATAAACCTGGCTATAAGTATCGCGGTTGAATTGCATAGCCACGCTTTGCTTGTCGATTGTGACCTGCGTAATCCGACACTTTCCAGGTGGTTTGGCCTCCAGGAAGCAAAAGGTCTTTCGGATTACTTGCTGGGAAAGAAAGAACTGTCCGAGCTTCTGGTGAAGACCCAGGTCGACAAGCTCGGCCTTCTTTGCGGCGGTAGCTCTCAGGAAAATCCCGTGGAACTGATCGGATCAAAAAGAATGGAATCTTTGGTTGAAGAATTGAAATGGCGTTACCCCGACCGCTATATTATTTTTGACTCTTCACCGATTCTTGCCACAACAGAACCAAGCGTCCTTGATAAGATGGTCGATGGCATTATTCTTGTCGTCAAAGCCGGTGAAACACCGAGGGAATCCATCCAGCAAGCCATTAAATTACTTAAGACGGAGAAAATTATTGGCGTCGTGTTAAATGATCTGTCGTTTAAATCTTCCGCAGTTCATTCTCGATATTTTGGAACCAGCCACTATTATGGTGATTACGGATATTCCCATAGTGTTAAGCCGCTGACCTTGCGCGAAAAGATTACAGCTAAATTGAAGAAACCCATGGAATCTTCTCTCTGGAAGAAGATCACGCGGAGATGAGTATCGCCCTTATTCATTCCAGACTATTGTATGTATTCGATAACGAAACATCCACACAAAAAGTCCATGGCCATGCCGGTGACTATTAGTTTCGCAATACTGGGTTTCCCCTCGTATTTATCCAGTATTTTTCCCGCATTGCATTTTAAGGAATACATGCTAAGATTAATCTCAAATAATTTGCACTTCTGGATGCATCTCGGCTTCAATTCAAAGAAAGCTGTAATCATGCCATCCTGCTGCAATCTCTCCTCACTGATTCCATTACGCCAGAAAGCTAACTTATCGACTGGTACCGTTTTCGCGGCGAAAGTCAAAATGAAGACATCTAAGACTCCCTTTAGTCTCTGCAGGTGCGAGTAATAATAATGTATGCTTTTACCTACTGAAATACGTATGAAGAATTACAGAGAAGGGGCTTTGACTTCTTTTTTGTGAAACTGGTATAAAGTACTGAGAATCTATTGCAATTTTTCGATATCATTTTATCGTAGAGAAGCGTCTTTAAATTTTTGGGATAGGCAAAAGCATGAAGGCCTTTTCCAGAGAAACCCGTAAAATTTATTTACCCGAAAAGACTTTTTATTCGTAAAAATTTTTTACTTTTAAAATATATTTTAAGAATAAAAGATCTGCTTCAATTAAACTTTTGTTCTTTGTCATTTAAGAAACTACAAAAAATGTAGATAATGCATCAATCTTCGCAGCTTTTCTTTCATTGGGATTCAGGATTAGTTGAAAAAAGAATTCACACATTATGATTGAATGCTATTAAATTTGTCATGACAACAAGTTAGCTATCTCGATCACAATTTTATATTATCCTTTAATTTATTTGAAAAGTGGCACGGAAGATGCTGCTCATCGGGACAAAATCTGAGGTTTATTTTTGGCCATTT
>JBKQQP010000056.1:0-5684 GCA_052144335.1 Syntrophales bacterium | reverse complement strand
CTTTGACTTGGACGGTGAAACCTGAGAAAGCCGAAGCGACTTACGAGCACGGATTGCTCCGAATTGAGGTGCCTTTTAAAGATCCAATGGAAGATGCGGTGAAAGTCGCCATTAAGACAGGCACGGTGGAAAACAAGACCAAGAAGATTGCAGCCAAATGATCCGCTAATGAGTTGGGTTTTTAAAGAGATGGGAACACAATTGATATTGAAGCCCTGTCTCATTGTAGTGGACAGGGTTTTTTGTTTTTAGACGAGAAGATTATTATAAACCTTGGATCTGTAATTGGCCCTTAGAAACAAAATGTGGAGGTGAAAGCATGCCAACGTATATGTATCTTTGCGAAGCCTGCAAAAAAGAGTTTTCATTGATACAGAGTTTCAGCGAACATGATAAGGGCAAAGCCACATGTCCGAAATGCAAAAGCAAGAAGGTGAAACAGCTTATCTCCATGTTCACGGCCAAGACGAGCAGGAAAAGTTGATTCATACATTAATTTTTAGACTGATTTAAAAAAAGGGAGGATGAAGGTATGAACAAAGAAGATCTCATTAATGCGGTTGCAAAATCTACATGTACTAAAGCAGAAGCAACAAAGGCCGTAGATGGAGTCCTTGAGGCAATCAAGAAGTCTCTGAAGAAAGGAGAAACGGTGACTCTCGTCGGGTTTGGGACGTTCAAGGTTGCAAAAAGATCTGCCAGAACGGGAAGAAATCCACAGACGGGCAAACCGATCAAGATTGCGGCCAAGAAGGTCCCCAAATTTACAGCTGGCAAGGCATTAAAAGATGCAGTGAAGTAAATTTAAATTGTAAAAGGGATTTCTAAGATTAAAGACAAAAAGAGATAAAATGATAAGAGTAATAGTTGAACGAGATTGCCAGCTTGGCAAAGAGAAGCAACTCAGAGATCTGTTGACAGAGCTGAGGACGATGGCTATGCAGCAACCCGGTTACATCTCTGGTGAGACTCTTCGGGAATTGATCAATCCTTCTCACTTCAAAATCATCAGCACATGGTCTACTGTTGGAGATTGGAAAGCATGGCAAAGTTCCCAGCAGCGCTTGTCGATAGAAGAAAAGATGGATCCTATTACTAATAACGGGAAATTATCCATTTGCACCGTGGATCATGAAAGCTAATGAAAACTGATATTCACTATTAATATGATATTTCTTAATTAGGGGCAGGATCGGAAATGGTCCTGCCCTTTTTTATAAACATGTCAACTCGTAAACATCAGTTCAGGCAATGTCCTCATGTGTGTGATTCATAGACATCATTTCAATAAACTGATATGAACCCGTGTTATGAATCGTGCAATAGAAGCAAGGCTGAAGTGGGTCAATCTTTTTAACGAAACAAACGACGCAGGCATTGTTTGTCGGCGCTGCGGGGTTTCCAGACCGACCCTGAGAAAATGGGTCAGACGCTATAGAGAATCCGGAATAGAAGGTCTTAAGGATAGAAGTAAAAGACCAAATAAAATACCTCGAAGAAAAGTCACTAGTGAATATGAGAACTGGATTCTTGATCTCCGGCGGAACAGGAAACTAGGCGCGCGAAGGATCCAGACGGAATTGAAGCGTTTACATGAGTTGTCTCTCTCCCTCTCAACCATTCATAAAGTTCTCACTCGTAATAATGTCCAGCCTATAAAAAGATTCAGGCGGAAAGCTCATACAAAGCGCTATGAGCGGCCAATTCCAGGCGATCGCATTCAGATGGACACTTGCAAAATCGGTCCGCGCATATACCAATACACGGCCGTTGACGACTGCACTCGTTACAGGGTTCTTGCTCTTTGCGACCGTCGCAATGCTGCCAATACTCTTTCATTCCTTGAGAAGGTCATTGAAGAGATGCCTTTTTCTATCCAGCGAATACAAACAGACAGAGGAACGGAGTTTTTCTCAACAAAGGTGCAAAAACGTTTCATGGACTATTCCATCAAGTTTCGGCCCATTAAACCGGGTTCTCCCCATTTAAATGGCAAGGTGGAACGATCACAGAAAACGGACTTGGAAGAGTTCTATAATACAGTGGATATCAATGCCCAAAATATATCGGACCTTTTACAGGAATGGCAGCATTACTATAATTGGGAAAGGCCACATGGATCTCTAAATGGAAAAACGCCCATGGATAAATATTTTGAGTTAAGCCAGAAAACACCATTCTGGGATGAAGTGGAAAATTTGTACGATGCCTCCAAAGAGCGGATCAAGGAATCCAACTACTATATGGATTTGCGCATCAGAAAATTGAAACGATCAGTGTGAATCGCACACCTCATGCTTACCCATTGTAGGTGTACATAACAACCACCCACTTGCCATTTTTATTAAATATCGCCCCACCCCCAACAAAGATCACACCTCCCCAAAGTATTTTATTCTTCCCGGTGGATAGGTCTTATCAATCCACTCTATCACTGTCTCAATCGCAAGCGCATGGCTGTGAAATTGGCTGTCATCATGACTGACCGTGTGGATCAGCTTGCCCTTCCGGTAAATTTCTGAGACATATCCTTCCTCTATTCTATGAATCTCTATGTTGAAGCCCCTGTGCTCATGGATCTGCATGATGTTCCTCAATCCTCTCATCGGATTTTGCACTATCCTTATCTTAAATGTCACCTGGGTCAATAAAAAGTTTTGGGTCTTAGAATTGAAATTCCGACTGTGGTTGTGTGAAGATATTCTGGGCAGTTATTTTATTGTCGGCTATTTATTTAGTACACCTACCTATCTGTAACATAATCTGATTTCACTATTGATATTAATGTGTTAGACGATGGAGAAGTTTCTTGCACGTGCGGTCCGGCTTTATGAGCAAGAGCGAAGGGAGCCTTGCGGCTCCCCCCAGCTTCGATTGTATGTGCGGCGGTGGGAGAGATGGGTAAGAGGGTTTACTCTCCGAGCGCGGTCCTCCGTGTGGACCATGCTGGAAAGTGCTCGGCTCCTAGCCTGGCTTCTTGCTTGATCCAGTTACTCAATGCCCGTACCGGATTCTGTTGTCTGTGTTTTGTATTGATTGATTGATATAACTGCTCCACGCTTTTAGATTGTCGTTGCCTTGATAATTGCCGCCTGCTCCTCCTCCTGGGACCCAGCTGAATGTGTTTGATGCCCTTGGTTCACATTTGAATTTATCTGTTTCCGTTAATAGAATACTATTTTCACAGTTCATGGCGAAATAGAGCCGGCGGTCCCAGTCGGACTCTCGTGTATCGCAGGTTGGTTTTGCTTGCTTCTCTTTGTTGATTCGTTCGGGGCACGCACCGTCGGCAGTTCGTGAATACACGACAGCTTCAATTGATTGATACATGTCGCTTTTTGACGTGTTTAGCGTGAAGTCGGAGTGGATGAGTCGCACGTTTACCCCGCCTTCAGCACTCGCTCTTTTAAGGATTGCTGACATTAACGCGTCATTATTCTCTTCCGGGCTTTTGGAGTATGAAGTGTCTATCCGCCCGAAAATCTGGCCAATCTCACAGTAGGAATGTAAGGACGCAGTCGTATAGGAGTAATCCGCGGAAGGTTGCGCTGGCGGTGGGTGCGCAACTGAAGATGAATATGCGACGCATAAATGACTCTTAGTGAGGTTCATGGCTAAACCGCACCCCATTATGACAGTGAACGATATCAAGCATGCTAAAATACTTAGTCTTTCTTTAATCTTCTTCTGCATGTGTCTCCCCCCTATGGCATAGCGATTTTGAGTGAGAGACCTTTGCTCTTGTAACATGGTCTTTACCCACGTCGCTTGCATGAGTATCGATAAGGCATTGCTTTTTCGTAATGGGAGTTTATGAAGATGGATTTCGTGTGTCAAGGGGATTTTGGCCACGAAATCTTGAAATTGATTGTGTCAATTAGATATTGATTACCGATCGAAAGGAAGTGTGTCTGGGAAAATTACCGGACACTCGATTACAGGAAGCAGCAGAGTGTCCGTACAAGGGGGTGGTATGGAGCCTAACCGGAAGATGACAAATATTGATTACCAGCTAATTCCCTTTGACCTCAGATAGTCTTGTGTTTTTTTGTTACCTAACCTAGCAGCACTTTTATAGTCGCTGATTGCTCGTTCATTATAGCCTAACTTATCATATGCAAGCCCACGATTGGCATACGCCAGTCTATTCTTGGGGTCAAGTTCGATAGCCTTGTTTAAATCTGGAAGGGACTGCTGGTAATCGCCTAACCTTATATACGCAAACCCACGATTGATATAGGCAAGTGTATTTCTGGGGTTAAGTTCGATAGCCTTGTTGTAATCTGGAAGGGACTGCCGGTAATCGCCTAACCTGCCATATGCGAGCCCACGATTGACATAGGCCATCGAAATTTTGGGGTCAAGTTCGATAGCCTTGTTGGAATCCGCGAGGACCTGGTGATAATCGCCTAAATTGCCGTTTGCTCTCGCACGATTGACATAGGCGAGTGCATTTTTGGGGTCAAGTTCGATAGACTTGCTGGCATCTGCAAGAGCCCGTTGGTGATCGCCTAAATTCTCATATGCCGCACTACGATTGTTATAGGCCAGTGCATTTTTGGGGTCAAGTTCGATAGACTTGCTGGTATCTGCAAGAGCCCGTTGATGATCGCCTAAATTCTCATATGTCGCACCACGATTGTTATAGGCCATTGATTTCTTGGGGTCAAGTTCGATAGCCTTGTTGGCATCTGCGAGAGCCCTTTGGTGATCGCCTAAATTGCCATATGCAAGACCTCTATTTAAATAGGCTGACGCATATTTAGGATTTAGTTGAATAGCTTTTGTATTAGCGGCTATCGCCTCATCATAATTGCCTGCCCTTACTAACGAAAGTCCTTTGCGAAACCAATCTGTGGCACTCAACCCTTTTATAGCTTCATCATACTTGGCAATATTCATTTGATCCTTTTTCGATAACTGAAGTTCCTTTCTTAACCTCTCTACTTCTTTTAATGCAGTTTCTGCTTTCCTATTTGCGTCCTCAAGTTCTTTGCTTTTCTCCTTGTCCTTGCGGAGAGCGTCAACATCTTTTGCCACTTTAGCAGGGTCAGCTTCCATTTTTGCCTGAATCCAATATTTCTCTCCATCCCATTTTTCTTTTAGAATCTGCGTCTGGACAATACCAGCAGTTAGAGCGGTAATTTGATCTTTTGTTAATTGGAAATTTATGACTTCTGTATGACTCTCAATATAGGTTCCTATTTCCTCCAAGAGAAGTCTTTTGACTAGCTCAAGGGCGATGGTTCTTGAGGAAATCTTACTGTCTGCTTCGCTTGCCTGATAGGTGTATTCCTTTATGAATGTTTTGGTTTCGGCAGAAGTAATATTGGGAATAAATAAAACAAGTAGAATAAAGATCAGGTTGATTCGTATAAGAGAAGATTTCATCATGGTGGTGGCACCCCTCTTACAAATTGATGCCATTTTATACATCAACCATGAACAAACTACAAGATTTGTTAGTAACTACTGATTGAAATGTTGAATGGATGGACTGAATAAGAAAAACACGATAACATTCAACTATCATCAATTCATGCTTTCATTAAATTGGGTTTCATTAGTCAACATAGCAAACATGATCCTGATGAGCTTGTGAGCTGTAGCCAGTACAGCCATTTTGTAGGGCAGCCCATCCTGCTTTCGCTTCAGGTAATACTGTTTGAATCTTGCGTTAAACT
>JBKQQP010000055.1:0-31133 GCA_052144335.1 Syntrophales bacterium | reverse complement strand
GGGCCTCTTCCGTTCTTTTGCGCTCAGTGAAGTCGCGTATGGATTCTATGGCCCCAACGATATTTCCCGCTGCATCGCGCAGACTCGAAGCCGCGCCATGTAAATAAGCGCCTTTCCCTCCGTACATTGTCGGCACATAAACATTCCCGTAAATCGTATCGGTACCCCGGTGATCAATATCATACCGCCTCTTCTCAAATTCAGCATCCGGTAAAAGGGCGAGATCGATGAGAACTCGCCTTCGTTCGCCATAAAAGGGGAGCGCGTATTCATATTCCCCCTTGCCGATCATCTCTGCCTTGGGAATTCCGGTCATCTGTTCTACGGCCCTGTTCCATGCGATGACTTTACCATCTGCGTCAATCACGCACGTCGCATCCGGTAAAAACTCGATGATTTCATCCAGGCGTCTGTAAGCTTCGCGAAGTCCCTCATCTGCGTGCTTGCGTTCTGTAATATCTTGTATTGTTCCGAACACCTTCAGTGGAAGTTTTTTTTCTGAAAATAACAGATCTGCCCGAGAATGGATCACCCTCAATTCGCCGTCGTTGACCCGAAATATACGAAACTCCTGATCATATTTCTTGTTTTCGTTCAAGAGTGCCAGTAAGGCACTGTCCATTCTCGGACGGTCTTGAGGATGAACGAGTTTTTGAGCTTCTGCCAGGGGCATGCTGGCAGAGGCAGATCCGGTGTATTCCATGCCATAGATACGGAAGGCTTCCTCCGATGCCCACATCGTCTGCTTTGTCAGATCGATCTCCCAGCTTCCGAGATTAGCAATGGCTTGTGCCTGCATAAGCCGCCCTTCGCTCTCTATTAACGTTTCTTCCATATGTTTGCGCTCTGTGATGTCAGATACTAGAAGAAGCAAATGAACTACACCTTCATGGCCGAAAGGTGCAAAACGGCAGGAAAACCAGCGATCCTTACCGAAAGTGGTCACCAGATGGGTTTCCAACACCTGGTCTTGTCCTTTCATAAGAGCATTTTCCGCAGCTTCAAGCATACCCGATGTTTTCCACGATTCCAGGTAACGGAAGTTTTGCGTCAAGAGTTGTTCGATGGTGACGCCCACTATCTTTGATGCAGCTTCATTGGCATAAATGCATTCACCGGAAGAATTGAATGTCAAGATGCCTACAGGTGACGCCGCAAGTATCTTCAGATTGAATTGTGGGGAGTCACCGATGCGCCGCTGGATCGTCTTGCTCCCGGTGCCAGATCCTTCCAACGTTGAGATCTGTTTGCGCAACAAAATCAATTCATCGATGAGCTCTTTTTTGGTCTTTGATTTGTCCTTCATCTTCATAATTCCTCAATCGAACAACACCCATAACACAAAACCCCGGTTTAATCTCAGAAACGGGGCTTGCAGGAAGAACTTAATAAAAAATCCCATTGCGATTTCTCAAAACCGCCTGACCCGTAGAATTACTGACTACACCTGCAGTCAGCAAAAGCAAAATATTCATTTTCCTTTTCGCCCATACGTTTCCCTCCTTTCGTCGCGTCGATTACTGAATGAAAGTGCGCATCAACGTTTCATGCCAGGAATTCAATCACCTCACGATTGAATCGCTCGGGCGATTCAATCATCACCAGATGTCCAACACCCGGATGGGTCGAGAGTCGTGCACCTTTGATATGTCCGGCAAGGTACTTGCCGTTTGGATAAGGAATGAGCGGATCGTAATCGCCATGAATAACGAGTGTTGGCGCGGTGATCTGCGCTAGCCGGGCAGCGTCACCCTGGCTTTGATACATCATACCGGCACCCAACTGCCGCTTATACGCTTCGAGCGACATCGGCTTGGCGAAAGAGTATTTGACGATTTGACACAGGTCTTCCAGATGCTTCGCCATATAACCTTCACCCGCAATCAGCTGGAAAATGCGCAGCAAGCGCATCTCGCCGTCTTCGTCCTCATTACGCATCAGCAATGCGGCAACTTCCGGTTTGGCTTTCATACCTGTGGGTCCGCCGGCGGTGGTCGCCGCCAGAACCAGCCTGTCGACGAGTTCGGGATGTCGAATCGCCAACTCTTGTGCAATCATTCCACCCATCGAAATGCCGACGATGTGTGTGCGGCCCAGGCTCAGATTCTTGATTACGCCTGCAACATCACCCGCCATATCAGCAATTGTGTATGGACTGGTGCAGAGCGCGCTGTCGCCCGCGTCGCGATTGTCCATGTTGATAACGCGGAATTTCTTGGCGAATGGCTGAAGCTGCTTCCACCAAAACAAGCGCGTACACGCAAGGCCAATAAGCAGGATCAGCGGATGACCTGCTCCAAACTCATCATAATACACAGTGTGTGAACCAACTTGTGTAGTAGGCATATTCTCTTCTTATGATTACACGAGAGAAACTGTTGGAGTATTCATCGAAAAAAGAACGAAAAAAGCGATCCTGCAAGAAACTTGTTACCCATTCTTCTATTCTAAAAGACAAAACCCCGCTCTCTTCTGTGGAACGGGGTTTCAGTCATCAGTCCACAATGCCCTCACACAATATTCAAAGGGAATCGTACACGGCTTTTGATTTACATGCAAACAACACTTATGTGGCCATCATCGATCACCAAGGGAATAGGGTCGCGGCCATTAAGAAGTATATGGGTCTGATACATAACTATAAATTATTTCACAGAATCTTTGAACGCCTTCCCCGCTGTAAACTTGGGGACCTTTCTTGCCGCAATCTTAATCTCTTTACCCGTTTGCGGATTCCTTCCCTTCCTGGCAGATCTTTTAGCGACAGAGAACGTCCCGAAGCCCACGAGAGCAACCTTGTCTCCCTTCTTCAGCGCCTTCTTGACCGTCCCGAGGAAAGCGTCTACGGCCTGTACTGCACAAGATTTACTGCATGTTACTTTTGCAACTTCATTTATAAGATCTCCTTTGTTCATTCCTCATTCCTCCCATTCAGTATTTGTATTGATCGGCCAACGCGGTAAAATTCCCTCTCAACCCATTCGAATCCTCACAGCACGACGTCCCTATATTTTACCATTGACCATCTCTTTAAGTTCCTTGCCTACTTTGAAAAATGCCGACCTTTTTGGAGCTACCTTGATATTTATTCCGGTCTTCGGATTCCTGCCCGTGTATTCTTTATAATCTCTTACAACAAAGGTCCCGAAACCCCTGATCTCTATCCTGCCTCCCTGCTTAAGTACCCCAGTGAAACCTTTAAAAATCAGGTTGACGACATCAAATGCATCTTTATCTGTCAGGTTTTCCTTTTTACTCAAAGCCTCAATGAGCGCAGCCTTGTTCATAAGATCCTCCTGGTTGAGTTGAGAATTGGGCAGATCTGATTTTCATGATACGGAACCGAATATCTTCTTGTTTTAATCGCCGTCCAAGATGACCGGCAGTCTAATAACATTGCAACAGTCGATTGTGGTAATTGAGTAAAGATTTCGATTGCAGATATTCTTGTTCGTATTTCTTGGTCTAAAATACGTTGAAAGTCAAGGACAAATACCCTTATCGGCCGATAATTTGTTTTCAAAAAATAGAAAAAATTACCGCAATGAAGAAGAAGAGGAGTAATATATAAATATCAATATCATTTAACTCCACATTTATTATTTAACTACTCCCCGGCACAGCGGAACAACATGTTCGCCTGACTAAGCAATGAAGTTTTCCAGTTTATAATTTAACTACCTGGCGATAACGCTGCATGCCAGTAACCGGCAGTCAGATCCTTTACCTAAAAAGATTGCTGCCATGACATCCGGCGATAATTCATTTATGCCTTAAAAGACGGGAAATGAGGATTACATTCCAAGTAGGGTGCATTTCTTCAGTCCCGCTGTCAATCGCGCTCTATCATGCGTTTCCCATGTCCACACGATGGAATGCTGTGAGCAATCCAAACAAAAAATGACTTATCAGCGAACCTATTTGACTACAGGTACAAGTCGGAGGAGAGAATTTATGTTTTTACAAGGGACACTATTATCTTTCTCCCGGCCGAACATTAATCTTAAAAAATAATGTATTAATATGACTAAAGAAGGAGAAAATAATATGAAAAAAAAGGGAAATGAAAAAAATATCGGACAAAAGAGATAAAAAAAGTGTAAAATAGTTACCATGATAACGTTACAGAAAGGCGATCTATCAATATATCATGGCAGATGATTACAAAACCTTCAATTGTCGGGAGTAAGTAAAATGGAAATCGCTCATAGAATAGTGGTTGACGAAAAGATTAGATTTGGCAAGCCTGTCATAAAAGGGTCTCGGGTTCCGGTGGATTTAATTATTGGAAAACCGGCCGGTGGTATGACCTATGACGAAGTTATGTCTGAATACGACCTAACGAAGGAAGATATTCTAGCTGCTTTGGATTATGCTGCAAAACATCTTTCAGACGAAGAAGTCAGGGCCATAGCGTAGAATGCTCAAGTTTGTGATCGATGAAGAAATCCTGAAATCGACGATAGAGGAAATCATAATTCTCCACAATGCGTTAGGAAATGCTTGTGCCTAAAGCATCGTTCAATTTCAAAGTCTCAGAAAAATTCTAAGCACACAAAATTAGTAAAGCAACGGCAACTTCAGTTCCAGCCCGGAACGTTTGTCCCGGTTGCCAAGACAATCATCAACACATCAAAAGAAGGGCAATCGCGATAGCGAAAATTATTTCGCTGTCCTTGCCACGACTCATTACCCGTCAGGGGAAGAGCACGCGTTTTTCTCCTGCAACGGGACAAATGCGTTCTTTCGCCTGACATAGAGAAAAGAAAGGAAAGAGACTATGGGCGGAAGAATAGAGACAAGGAAAGGGCATCGTTATTTTTTGAAAGGCGTCATCGTGAAGGGATTTTTTTTCGGAGAATTCTTGTTCATCGAAAACATTGATATCCCCTTCAGGATCGGCAAACACAAAATTCCGGAGACGGGATCAAGGATATCTTTTGATTTCGTCATAAAGGGAAAGCAGGCCGTAATAACAAGTCTCAGGGCATTTGCGGCCGCTTAGCAAACAAAGCCAAAAAAGAAAATACCATTTCAACAAACCCGCCAGGGGAAAGAATTCATGTTCCCCGATGGGGCGCAATAGTCTTTCTCCCGGCCGGTCAGCAAAAACTTGAAAAGGAGAGAGACGAACATGAAGAGATTTGCTTATCTGTTCTTTCTGGGGTTCTGGGGAGCGTTCTTCCTGACCCTGGCAGTTACGATGCGATGAGCGCGGGACAGTCAAGATGACTGAGGCACAGAGAAAAGCCTACGAGAGCCAGGAATCCCTGAGAGAGATTATTGAAAGCCTTAAGGGAAGAAAATTCAGGCTCGACTGCGGTCACCATGTAACCTTCGGTTACTTTCTCGGAAACTCAATCACCATTTACAACGGCAAGCACCCCGAAATCATATGTTCTCAGTGCGGCCATTAACATCAATTTGCATCATTCAACATCAAATAACATCAAAAGGAGAAAAGCACATGACGATAGAGCTTAATAAAAAAGGCGCTCCTATAGGAACCGAACGAGGCCTGAAAGTGACGGCGGTAGTTACTTCCCGAAAAGGAAAGGCTGTCAAGTTCCAAGGGATCAGAGGACTCTTCACTCTTTCAGGCGCCCTCAGGTTGATAAAAACGGAATGCATTGAAAAATGCATTGTGACCCTCGACCTGGCGCGGATGAAAGTTGTTGGAGTTCGCCTCTAAATCGGGACCTCATTAGGTATCCCCGCCGCACAAATACCAAAACAAATACTCCGAGACCATCCGGGAGTAAAATTCACACTGCATAACTGAATAAAGAAGAAACTGGAGGATTTTATGAACGAGGGCATTTTATGCTTACACAAAGGGGCGAAGGCATGTACCAGAGACGAATTGGACCTCATTCCCGTCCCCCCGGAAACAGAAACGTATCAGCCAGTAAGCCATTACGGGTTGACATCCAAGCTATTGACCATCGCCCGGGACATTCTGACAGGCTTCACCCTGTCAAAGGAATCCTACGGGCTTGCCAGGGAGGGACACCGGCTTTTCGGGGTTCTTCAGTTTAAGAACACCATTGAGGATATCGGCCTTGCCATCGGCTTTCGCAATTCATACGACAAGTCGATGAGTGTCGGCCTTGCGTGCGGTGCGAGTGTGTTTGTGTGTGACAACCTCGCCCTTTCCGGTTCAATTACCATCATGAGGAAACATACCAAAATGGTATGGGTGGAGTTGGAGGAAAAGACTATAACCACATGCTACAGAGCACAGCTCAACTATGCGCAGATCCTCGATGATGTGGATAAGTTCAGGGCCTTCCCTTTTAACGGCACCGATGTGGGATTCTCCCACATGGGGGTGCTTTACGGGAAGGGCATCATCAGTACCAGGCAAATGGCGGTTGCCAAGACCCAATGGCTCAGGCCTCAGTACCCGGAATTCAAACCCCGGAATGCCTGGAGCCTTTACAACTCCATTTCGGAATCACTTAAGACAAGCCCGCCCCAGGAAATCATGGAAAAGCATATCGAGCTCCATGATTACTTTAAGAGCTTTGTGGAAAGCTCCTAGAGAAATGGCTGCACCACGCACAAAACCACAAGTAAAAGAGAGAGCCGACACTGCTCCGGCAGTAGAAACAGTCCATCACGTCATAGACATCCTTGATAAAGAGACAGAAAGACTAAAGGCCAGATTCAACAAACACTTTGGCGACCATGCAATCTCCGACATTCGGTTTAGATATCTCTGCATCCTGGCAATATGCCGGGCAGGACTGTTATGCAGGCGGGTCAGAACGATTTCGGACGAAAAGCGGATCGGTGAAATGACGCACGAGTTCTGTAACATCAGGGACGTCCTCGACAGGTTCTTCGATTTCATGGAATCACAAAAAAATAAAGAAGGAGACAAACGCCATGGCGACACCAAAGACAGACAGAGTCATCAAATGCTTCGAAAAAGTGGAGGAATGTGCGAATTCGTCCATACTGCCGCCGCGTCCTTTCTCCCGCACTTCCTGGCAGTGATCTGGACTGATTACGCCTCTTGAAAACCAGTTCACCGGATTACACTGAGTGCGAGGGCAAAACTTCTTGCTAGAGTGTTCACCTTTTTATGCATTGACATTGCCGTCATTTGGCAGTAATATTATGACAAATGCCATAGAATAAAGTGAACTGCCCGAATAAAGGAAAGGAGGAAAACAACAGCAATGTATCACGCTACCGAACTACTTGGCATCAAGGATGAAATACAAACCCCCTTCGATCTGCTGAAGTTAACCGAAAAAGGGTTGCCTAGAAAAGCGATAGCGCAGCTGGAAGGGATTTTATACTTGAAGCCGGGCGAGATTGCTCCGATGCTGCATGTAAGCCCGAGAACAATCGAAAGGTATAAAAAAGAAAAATCCAATAAGAAACTCAACAGTGCCATTACCGAACGCATCTTGCGCGTCGCAATGGTTGTGGCAAGATGCAAGGAAGTGTTTGAAGATCCGGAATTGTGCGAGGAATGGCTAAAAACAAAGAATAAAGTTCTGGGCAACAAGGACCCCATCAGCCTGTTGAGATGGAATTTCGGTATCGACATGGTTCTTGATGAACTCGGAAGGATAGAACACGGCATATTCGCATGATGACCGTATATCGAATTGCGAAGACTGCGTATATACGTGATCTTTCCGGGAAGGGACCGGAACTTTATGGCGGGCGGTGGAGTCCGAAGGGAGTCCCCGTCGTCTATGCGTCGGAAACCCGGGCGCTTGCCGCCTTGGAGTTCTTAGGCCGCATGCTGGGTATCTCTAAAACACCACTCATGCCGCTGAGCATGGCGTCCATTGAGGTTCCAGACAATTCGATAGATGCAATCGCGACGGCAAGCTTGCCGGGTAATTGGCGGCAATATCCCGCCCCGACGGCTCTTCAGAACGTGGGGTTGAAATGGATAAATGCCGGCACCTTTCTTCTGATCAAAGTTCCTTCTGCCCACGTTCAGCAAGAATATAACATCTTAATCAACCCTCACCACCCGGACATGGCGACTGTCAAGATAGTAGATGTCGAACCGTTTATCGACGACCCAAGACTTACAAAGCCATAGCCTCTTGTCTTCCAAGACAAGAGGAAAAGCCCCTCTTCCCTGAGGGTCTATGCCTCTTAAAGAAAATTCAAAACTACTCCATGTTAAAATTCAATAGCGAAACCCACCTCTATACGTGGAATGGTTCACCTGTCCCGTCCGTGACGCAAGTCATCGGCACGTGGACGAAGATTGCCGTCGGCACGAGAGAGTATTATTATTCTCCGTATACCGGCGACATCGTTGAGCCGGACATCATGGAAAAAGCGTCCGACTGGGGTATAGCTGTTCATCAGGTTGTCGCGATTGTTTTGAGCGGCGACGACATTTACGAAACCGAAGCGCCCCCGGAGCATATGGAAGTAAGAAACGAAGTCAGGAAGTGGCAGGACATATATAAGCCGGAGATAGTCTCAATAGAGCAACCTTGCTACTCAGCCGGGTGCCGTTATGCCGGAACCCCCGACATTGTTTGCCGGATAGGAGTTTCCGAAGGCATAGTCGATATCAAAACCGGCCGGAGCGAGACCGTTGGAATACAGACTGCGGCGTACTGTCAGATGGTGTACGGCGGGTACGTCCGGAGATGGCTTATGAAGATATACACGCCGCGAGGCCCGATGTGCGGCTGCATAATCGTCGAGATCAGGGGTCTCTATCAAACGACGAAAGACATGTTCATTGAACATATGCTCTTTCGTTATAGTATAAATTCAAACTAAAAGAAGAAAGGAGGATCAACATGGTAAACCAGATAATTTTAATTGGCAGGCTCGGCGGCGATCCGGAACTCAAGTATCTGCCGTCAGGGACATCCGTAACCAACTTTTCTCTCGCCACGTCTGAGAAGTACAAGAAGGATGGCGAGATGCAAGAGGTAACGACATGGCATCGTGCGGCGGCTTACGGCCGTCTTGCCGAAGTGTGCTCAAAGTATTTGAGAAAAGGGTCGCTAACTTTCATACAGGGAAAGCTGCGCAACAACACGTGGGAAGATGGCGAAGGTAAAAAACATTCTGACTTGCGTGTCATCATTGAAAAAATAGCTTTCCTGGACCCTAAAAAGGTCCATGAACGGAGCCCCGACGACAGGATACCGGATGATGAAGTGCCCTTCTGAGGCATCACAGTACAAACATCCACGTCTCATCTCCTGAAATAACCCAGAAATTCCTCCAGACAATACTTCATTCTCGGAGCGGCAACATGCCGCAAGGGAAGGCTTTGTCTGGAGGAAAGGGAGGATCAAAATGCATTACAGAAAAGAGGAGACGATATATAAAGGAGAAAGTGATGATTAAAGGAATATCGGAGATCCGGAGGCTTCCCCGCCTGGGGAAAATCCGGCTGGGCGAAAAGAAAACGGCAGAATCAGGCAAGGACGCGAAGTACCACTGCGGCGACATAGCTGGATTGGAGTGCCCGTATGGGAGTCAGAAGCACAAGGCGGCATAAAATGGAATTATTCGACTTCATGGCGGATATGACCAAAGCACAACGCGACGTCATTGTCTTGGAAGCTCAATGTAATTTGGAGTCTGGAGACTACACTTACCGTGAGGATAACGCTTGTCCATGCAACGGGGGATTATGTCCTTCCTTTGAAGGAAGTGAAATTCTGGAAAGGAAATGAACGGCAGAGAATCCTCACACGCATAAATGCGTGGAAGGGCGTTCATGAAGAAGTATAGATTAACTCTGAGATGTTTAGTGAAATCAATGTAAGAGGAGGTAAATGAAAGCAAGAGTACATATAGATGCCGTTCGCAGAGACGGCAAAGCGGTCAAGCTTTTCAGCAGAGAGATCAATCCCGAAAGCCTTTGGTACAGTATCAATGGGAATACAAAAGGAGTTGACCTCCTGGAAAAAGGTGCGCAAGTGTTTGCGTACCTGAAACCACCCGGTCAATCGAGTAAAAACGGACACCTCATTGCCGCGTATCCCGTCAGAAACGCGTCTAATTGAAGTATCCCGAGCGTTATTAAGAGGAAATAGTATGGGGGAATTTCTCGTCATCTGGGAAATAGATATCTCTGCCGACACGTCGGCGGAAGCCGCAGCGGAAACTCTCCGCATACAACGAGACCCGGATTCACAGACTACTTTCTTTACCGTTGTCGATAAAAATACCGGAGAAAAAGGAACTGTGGATCTGGAATATCTCGATGAAAGCCCTGGTAATGATCATGGCGAAAACCACCAGGAAATATAACCCGACCGGGGAAGAGCTTAAGACCGTCCACGATCTTTATGACGGCACTACCGTGAAGATCAATGTCATCATGATGCGCCTCAAGCGGAAATATCCCCGCTGCTATATACGGAGACTTGCGAAGCAGATGGGGCTTGCCAGAACCAAAGTGAACACCAGAGGATGATGAACTGGACTGGTAAAGGCACTCCACGGATCAGGTGCGACAGCTGCCGGGAGGTTGAAGACATCCATATTCCGGAATACGAACTCGGTAGAATGGAGGTAACAAATGCGAGTTTCTGAACTGGGAGACCTCATGCTCGATGTCGGGATTGCGGTGAGGGTTCTTAACAGGTGGTCTCTGACCGAGGTGGAACCTGACCTCTCTCCGAAACAGGCAGAGGAAATAAGGGCAATGAAGGCGGAACTGTATCACAATACTGTGGCCGAAATTGCCGGCTTTCTTAAAGGCGAGGGATACATCGTCTTTCCGGGCAAACTGTCCCTCCCCTGCGAACGGAGCGTTCCGGCCCCGGTAAATGGATAACGCAAAAAAGATCAGCGTCAACGAGCTTTTGAACCAGGTCATTGACTCGTTCAAGGAACCGGGGATGCTGGCCGCAACGATGGCGGAAACCCAGAAATGGGTTACGCCGTCATCGAAATGGTCCATATCCAACCAGATGCTGATGGCGCTTGCAAACACGAGGGATGCCCGCGGTATCCAGCAATGGAATGAAGCCGAACGGAGAGTTAAAAAAGGAACTAAGGCCGTCTATATCCTTGCTCCCATCACTGTCAAAAAGGAACTGGAAGAAGTCATTGACAATCCCGACGGCACAAAGGTTACACGAATTTCCGAAGTTCCTGTAGCCACCGCGTTTCGTCCGGTCCCTGTGTTCAGGGTCGAGGACACGTTGGGGTGGAACGCGGAGAAACAGTGCTGGGAGGAGATGCCGCTTTTGTATAATCCCAGAGAGCTGCCTTCTCTTACGGGCAAGGCTGAAAAATGGGGTCTCCAGGTGCACTACACGGCCATGGAGAACGGGCTATTAGGCACGTACTCGCCAAATAACCAGAAAATAAGGCTGTCGAGCGAGGAGCCCACGGTATTCTACCATGAGCTTTCTCACGCCGCGCACCACAGGCTAACAGGAGACGAGTTCAAGGGCATTCCTAAATGGAAACAGGAGGCGGTAGCCGAATTGGCGGCGACCGTGCTCGCGATCCTTTATGAAAAGGATTATCCCACGCCTTCCAAGGCGTCTTACAATTACATCAGCGGCTACGCCGAGGACGGCACTAACATCCCTAAGCTCTGCATGAGTATTCTCAAAGACACCGAAAAAGTACTCCGCGAGATACTCGATCTGCCAAGGGATTCACAGGAACTTACAGCCGTATCAGCATAAAAGGAGATTCAATGGGAATGGTTGATTTTCTCAAGGGACAGGTGCGCGAAATGGGTTTAGCAAAGGTGGCGCTCTTGATGTTGCGCGATCTTACACTATTGCTTTTCATTATAGCGGTCGCCTGGATTGCCTTAACGGGAGCTTTATTGAAATGAGAACCAAGCAGCGGGCTCACGGCTAAGATATATATCAGGAGGGTAGGCTCAACTACCCTCCTTCCCGCAAGAAAGGAGAAATTTAAAATTGAGGTTTCTCGGCCAGGCTAGGATGAGATACTACGTGACACCCGGGCAGGTCATCCCCCTGATAGCAAGCTACTTGAAACGAGAGTGGAAGGTTTGATCAGGGTACTTGATCCTTGCGCCGGCACCGGTGTTGCTGTGAAAAAAATCGAAGACGCGTTGCAGGCGAAAACCTGCGGTATAGAAATCGACCAGAAACGCGGCGATTTTGCAAAGGGCGTCCTGGACCGTTGTCGCGCTTTAACAATTCCGGATCCGAAATAACAGCCTCACAAACCTTAATATAAAACAACATCGAGGATATAAAGCCATCCTCAAAGCGCGCCGGGGTCGTGTGGTTTTACGTCGCGCAATATATCATTTAACTTGAATATAGTTTAACTTTTTAGGAGGGCAGCGAAAGCTTCCCTCCTTTTTTTATTCTCGAAGGAAAATTTTCAAGAAATGGCGCATAACCATTACGCCCGCTTGAGACAGGAGTTTTTCTCATCTGTTTGACGATACGCAAACTTCTAATATCCGATCCACGTTGAACACTCGTTTTTCTTTTCGCATCAAGCAATAAGCATTCATTCCAACAAAAGGATGACCGTTATATTCCATCCCTCCGACAGACAACGGCCTGATTGTGCGGCGCGATTTTTCGTCCTTTGCTTTTAAGTAGAGAATATCCAGATTCTTCTTCTCTTTTATAGCGGAATGAATAATTTGCAATTTATCGTCGTGAGAGCATTTTTGTTCTGCTTTATCGTATTGCGTGCGTGTAAGAAATTTTACAATATGCCAATCCATCAAAACATGACTTTTCTTAAGCGGCCGCTTCAGTACTATTCCATCCAGCGATGTGCAGCGCGAAAGAGCAACATACATCTGTCCGTGGGCGAACGTTCCGCGCCCCACATCGATGATAACATTTTCGAAGGTTTTCCCCTGGCTTTTGTGGATAGTGATGGCAAAAGCCAAGCGGATGGGATACTGAGTGAACGACCCGACATCTTCGGAACAAAGCTCATCATTTTTTAAAAAAAACCGGTAGATTTTCCATGTATAGGGACTAATTTCCACGGGTTCGCCGTTATCTAATTTGGCGGTAATTATCTCCTCGCCTTCGTCATCTTTTTTGAATCCCGTTATTTTGCCGATGGTGCCGTTGATCCACCTTCCATAGGCATCATTGTTCAAAAGCATTATTTGGGCGCTCTTTTTAAGTTTCAATTCCACTGCTGTCGGCAGATATTCTTTACTAAATTCGCCGTCAATCACACCTTGCGCTTTCCATATTTTGCCGGGGAGCTTAGCTAATTGTTCCTCGTTAATGCCGTCGGCTAAATCATTAGTGCTTGTCAAAGACAGATAAAAAGAGCCGAAAGGAGCGATAAACTGGGAATCGTGGCGCTTATTGAACAGGGCGATATCGTCATCCGTGATGGAGTTATTGCGGATAGCGTTGAGCAGGCGAATAAATTCGTTATCCTTCTGGCGATAGACTTTTTCCAGCTCGACAAATTCCATATCCAGTTGTTCCAGGATTTTGGCGCTGAAAAAATAAGGGCTGCTATAGTACGACTGGAAAATATCTCTTTCGCGGCTGGTGACAACAGGCGGCAACTGGTAAAGATCTCCGATAAAAATCATTTGTACGCCGCCGAAAGGACGTTTGGAATTGGGGCCGTTGAGGCGCAGGAATTTATCCACACAATCCAGAAGATCAGCCCGCACCATGGATACTTCATCAATGACGATGGCTGTCAACTTTTTATAGACAGACGTTTTATCTTTGGCGGTGCTCTTTTTCTTCTTGATAGCAGCTAGAGTTACATCCGGCTTGAAATGAAAAAAAGAATGAATTGTCTGTCCACCGACATTAATGGCGGCAACACCGGTCGGGGCCAGGATTACTACTTTCTTCTTTGTCGCATTGCGGAAATAATTTAAGAGAGTTGATTTACCGGTGCCCGCCCGGCCTGTGATGAAGATATTTTTGTCCGTTTCTTCCATCAACTCCAGGGCACGCTTGAACTCGGGATTAAAATCAATCTCAGTCGGTTTTGCTGTTTTATTCATTTTGGTCAGCCTTTTCTGGTGTTACCGTAGGCTTTCTTCGCGAGCGAAAAAGTGCGTCCAACGAACTGTTGGGAGCTCCGGTCATGTCTTTTCCGGCACCAGTTTCTTGTCTAAAAGAAACTTTTGAAACTCTGGAAGAATCTCGCTAGCTTTAGTATTGGACTAATTCCCCGTATTTCACGACGTTCGTTATTAATTCCTATTACCATAATATCCGAAATAGTGTAAATGGGCATTTAATTGTAGGTGAAGCCTGCAATTCCACCGGATGTGCGATCTTGAAAATGAAGAATCTAAATGACTTAAAACAAAAAATTGTTGGTTTTAAAAACTTCTGTAAGTTTATACAAAACAATAAATTTATAATTTCTACAGGAAAACTTTCTGAATATTATTGTAGTTTGCTATTCGATATAGAATTAAAGGATAAGCCAAATTTTTTCTACACAGGCCTGAACCCTTCCGCAACTGGAGAGATCTGCATGGTGAAGCCACTATGAAAGAAATTCACAGCCTGCTCAAACGTCAGATAAAAAGGCATTTGAAAAGCGTTGATACCGGCAACATCCCCGAGGCATGGGCGAGATTCATTACCTCAGTCAATGAGTCTTATTGGCAAATGGATGAAGATCGTAAGAAGCCGGACAGGTCGTTCGATATCAGCTCACAAGAGTTACTTGAGGCTAATTCTGAAATCAGGGAACTCTTTCAAACATTTCCAGACCTGTTGTTCCGGACAGACTTCGGGGGCACTATCTTGGATTATTCGGCGTCCAGTGCAACGGACTTGCCTTTCTTCCGGGAAGGAGTGATTGGAAAGCAAATCCCCGACATCTTCCCGGCGAATGTCGGGAAGAAGCTTAGCGATGCAATTGATGCTTTGCATAAGAAGAGATCACTCGTGAGCACAGAATTTTCAATTGCGAGACATGATGGCGAACACTCTTATGAGGCAAGATTGTCGCCGCTCCTTGAAAGCCAGGTCGCAATCATAATCCGTGACATCACAGACCGCAAGCTGGTGGTTGAGGCGCTGCGGGAAAGCGGGGAGAAGTATCGGCAGCTTGCTGAAACGTCACATGATATTATTCTGACCGTAGATCTTAATTTCAAGATTACGTATGCGAATAAAGCAGTTCTCGATTTTAGTGGGGGTATTGATCCTGTTGGGATGAGCCTTATAGATTTTACACCTCCACAATTGCGCCAGCATCAACCAGAAATGATGCAGAAGAGGCGGGAAGGTGTTAGCGACATGTGGTCTTTTGAATGGGACATAGTTCATCCCGCCGGTAAAATCGCAACATTCGATGCCCGGTCAACATTACTTACAACGGATGGAAAACCCTCGGGGGTAATGTTCATTGCAAGGGACATCACCGGACGCAAGCTGGCGGAAGAAGCGCTGCGGGAGAGCGAGGGGAAGTACCGTCAGCTTGCTGAAAAGTCACATGATATTATTGTGACCGTGGATCTTAATTTCAAGATTACGTATGCGAATAAGGCAGCTCTTGATTTTATTGGGAGCATTGATCTTGTTGGAATGAGCCTCTTAGATTTTATACCTCCACATTGGCACCAGCTTCAATTAGAGATGATGAATAAAAGGCGTGAAGGCTTTAGCGACGTGTTGATTTATGAATGGGAAATAGCTCATCCCGCTCGTAAAATCGCAACATTTGATGCCCAAGCGACATTACTTACGCAGGATGGAAAGCCTTCGGGGGTAATATTTGTTGCAAGGGACATCACCGGGCGCAAGCGGGCGGAGGAGGCACTGCGCGATTCGGAGGAGAAATATCGGTCCCTGGCCTCTAACGCAGATTTGATGTTTCTCGTGGACAGGGACTGTAGATACCTGTTCATGAATGGGATGTACGCGGAGCGGTTTGATCTTCCAATAGAGAAATTCATCGGCAGACCTTATGGCGATTTCCATTCAGAGGAAAGCACAAGGGAGTTTTCTCAGATCATAGGGACAGTCATAAGCACCGGAGAATCATCACAGCATGGCCATAGGAGTGAAATAGACGGAAGGTTTTTTCTCCAGACATTCAGTCCCGTTAAAGATCGAGAAGGAAAAGCGATAATAGCTGTGACAGTATTGTCTAAAGACATCACCGAGCGCAAGCAAGCGGCGGAGGCGTTGGAAAAAAGAGAAAAAGAGTTGGTCAAAAAAGCCGGTGAGCTTGAGGATGTCAATGCTGCCTTGAGAGTCCTGTTGGAACGCCGGCAACAGGATAAATATGAACTTGAAGAAACGGTGTTACAAAACGTTAAAAGAAATGTGCTGCCTTATGTGGAAACATTAAAAAAGAATCTTTTAGCTTCAAAAGAGATCACATATGTCGGTATTATAGAATCAAATATTGAAAAAATTATATCACCTTTTTCGCAAAGACTATCCTCAAAATATCAAGATCTAACTCCCAAAGAAATTCAGGTTGCCAATCTTATTCGAGAGGGCAAGAGCACCAAGGATATAGCTGAAATCTTGAATTTGTCATACAGGGCAATTGATACCCGCAGGCATAATATCAGAAGCAAGCTCGGATTGAAAAACAAGAAAACGAATCTGCATGCATACCTGTCAACGCTTTCTTGATGCCGGGCTCTGCTCGGACCACTGATCGCGCATTCCATATATACCGATGGGACGCCGCTATTTCGGCAAGCCGGATTCCCGTGAGGGAAGCGGGAAATCTTCATAAACAATGTTACACGAAAATTTCCCTACGGATCAAAAGGGAACCCTTCATCATATTAAAATAATCAATTCACATCATGCTGATTTCACAACACAATAAAGCATAATACTGTTTTGGGCCAGTATTTTGAGTGTGTTTTTTCAGTATGGCATTCTTCACACCATATTTTTATAACATTCCACAGATTAATCTATTTTGCAGGATGATGATTTGAATTTCATGTCCAGGTGACGAAAAGAGGAAGTAATATATAAACAATATATCCGCGAGGAGCTTAGTCACTTGAGAAGGTAACACGTCACCCTTTGCCATCGGAGGGCATTCATGGCAAACAATGATAATAAAAGTCTTCTAAAGTATGTAAGGATAAACATTAAGCGGCATATCCACCTCGACCCTGCCCCGTCGACTGCGTTTTACAAATCCTCTTACAATTCAAGAACAGAAGCAATCAGTAGCCATCCGCCGCCAAAAACACCATCGACATATACGGTCTCACGGAGCTTCTTAAGAAACTCAACGTTCGGGCATTCACAAGTCGCGTTGACATAAAAGAACTAATTTCATCGGTTCTCAAGGCGAAAGGAGAAGAATTATGTGTTGCGGATCTGAAAGTTTGACCACCTCGAGCGGCTCACCCGCATCCGTGAGCAAATCGGAAAAAGAAGCCGCTGAATTGATGAGCCTCGAAAATCTTACTTGCCATATCAATCATGATAAAGCGCCGCATGCATTTCTTGCGTCTGCGAACTTGAGTGATTCCTCCGGATCGCCCAATAGTCACTTATCGGTCCTGCAGCTCGAGAACTCATCGTCGCAATCTGACACTGAGATTAATTCATCAGCGTGCCAGCATGAAGACCGGATGGCATCGATGCTCAAGAATGAAATCTATGAAGCGTTCATAAAATATAGAAGGGTCATAGGGAGAGCCTTTCAGCCGTTCGTCCGTCTTGACCCTGCCAGGTCCTGCGAGGATTTCATGCAGGAAGCATTTATTCCGTTTTGCAAAGGATACTACTACTGCAGTTCGGATAAAGTGGAAAAATCAAAGGCAACAAACCTCATTTACAATTGTGTGCGGCACTACTTCGTTGACCAATATACAAACTGGAGCGTGTTTCAGGAAGACGTATCGAATCACAATAGAAATAGTTTGTGGAAGGAAAGCAATAACCTTCCTGGCCCGTGCAGAAGAATAAGTGCGGAGACGTAACGCTGATAATACTATGGATCGTGAACTGAAACACCCAAATTACTCAGATGCTTTACAAGGTTCTAATAATCATGTGAGCGTGCATGAACGCATCCATACCTCGGGCAACCCATTTAACAACCTTAACGAACCATTTTACTGCACCATCAATGAAGTTATGAGGGTGTGTCCCAGCCTTCGGCGCAGTACAATTACGCGCAACGCCAAGCAAGAAATAATAGAAGCGCGCCGCGCAATAAGTCCGCATGGTCGCGGTTACAGATACGAGATCGCTATTTACAATTCTATTGTTAAGGAAAAAGTCCTGAAACTACGACAAGAAAGAGAAATAATAGAAGAAAAAAGACGAATTGTTAAATTAAAGAAGATCATCAAAAATCTCCATATGGACATTGATGGAAATAACATAAAAGAACACATAATTTCACTTCTTTAAGAAAAACCAGGTAAATATTCAATGGTCATATGTTCACTCACCGAGCTGACTGGAAAATCAGTTATCGGCTAACTGGGTATATGGGAAATAAGACATATACTCACTGGGTATATGGGGAATAAGGCATATACTCGCTGAGTATATAGAGAATCAGTCATCGGCTCACTTGGCTGATAGGGAGAAAAAGATTCCATTGCTTTGACAGAAAAGGAGATCAACTATGTATTATAAAGAAATTCCCATCGACCAGATAAAGTTATTACATAAATCCAAATTACCCCCCTTGCCTTCCATGTCGTCAGATGAATTAAATGAGTTTAAAAAAAGCATTCTAGAATTTGGAATTCTCCAGCCGCTTATAGTTACTGTAACTAGCGATGATGCGTATATGCTGCAGTCTGGCCATAATAGGCTACGAATTGCCCAGGAATTAGGTTTAAGCACTATTCCCTGCTTCGTCGCATTAAAAACTGATGATATTACCGATATACTCATGGGATCTCACACAGACGGATTTCGACGACACTTAACGCCGTCGCAAAGAAAAGAGTTGTTGATCTGGCAAATCGGCGTAAAAAAAATTAAAAAGCGCACGTCAAAAAAAACGATTACATCCGCATCTTCCTCATCAGAAGATGAAGCCGCGTTGTTAAAGAAGATTATCAGTGAAAAAGAGACAATGATTGAAAATCTTCAAATTGAGTTAGACAGCAAGAATAAGGCCTTTACGGAGAAAGAGTCCAATTACAAAATAGAAATTGCAGAAAAGAAGAAAAAAATCCAGGAATTGAAGGAAGAATATAAGAAAGCGATAGAGGATGCTGAGGACATAAGGTATCAAAGCAATCAAACGGAACCATCTGATAATGAAAGGATTACAAAACTGCAAGAAGACTTGGATGACGCTAATAACCGTGCCAACAGGATATCAGAAGAGCTGGAGACTGCAAAACAAAAGCGGGCGGATCTGGAGGAAAGCCTGCGCAAAGAGAAGAATAAAAATATAAGTATCACGGCCGGCATTAATGCAACATTGTACCATCTCAGACGGGAAACTATCGCTCAAGGCAAATTGCGTGCTGCCAGAGAACTCCTGGAAGATACCCAGAACATAATTATAGAAGTAGCTGATATTGTCAAACGTGACGAAGTAAGCATAGACACAAAACCATTTCTCGCCTTGTTGAAAAAACTAGGCGAGACAGTGTCAGCCATCCCCTTCCATTCAAGCAAACAAGAATCCCTTGATGCCGTTTCCGGTCAGTGAATTTCTTGTACATGGAAGGCAACCTTGACGTAACTTTCGGTCATGGCAAGATAAAAGAAACTAACTGAAACCGCGTCAGGGATCCCATACCATCCGAGCCAAGAAAAACCAGATTAAGCTTGTTGACACCGTTATTGATCAGCTAAACATATTGAAAGCATACTTGACGAAGTTTTGAGTAAATGATCGAGGTCAATGTCAAAGAAATAAAAGAAATGCTCTCTGAAGTGCTCCGGATTCTGAAGGACAAGGAGTCATCGAGGCGTCATCCTGCCGAGATCGATGCCATTATCCAAGGGAAAATTGTGGATTTGCAAAACAGGCGCGAACGTCGTAATAGGAAGCATGGCTGTGAGATTCCTGGAAATCGATAAGAAGACTGGCAAAGACAAATGGCAGATAGACGCCTATAATAAGGACGGCGTCCGCTGTCGTCCCACCTTTATCGGAACAAGATCCGAGGCCTATGAATTCGAATCGAAATTCAGCCGATCCATCGGAAGGGGCCAGAAAGAAGCATTCACGATTGGCGATATTGCCGCCAAGTATCTTACCTGGGTCGATAACAACCAGGCCGCGCGAACCTATGAGGAAAAGAAGAAGATGCTTTTCGGCCGTATCCTGCCCTTCTTCCGTATGTATAAACCATACGAGATAACATCCGATTTGATAGAGGAGTACAAAACGAAAAGATATCAGTTCACGAAAAAGAAACGCAAGATTTACCGGGCCGTGCAATTGGAACTGACCTATCTTCACGGCATGCTGACCTGGGGTTCGGACGAGAAACGGCTTTACTGTGATCCACCCGGTAAATGGGACATGCCTAAATACAGGAGGCCGGTACCGGCAATCTTGACGGTCGAAGAAATGCAACGTCTGTTTTCGGAACTCCGGCTCTATCATAAAGCACTGATCGGATGCCTTTATTTCGGCCAGTTGAGAAAGAGCGAAGCGTTAAGCCTCGCAATAGGTAATGTCCATCTCTCGTCCTCGGAGATAACCGTCTGGGGAAAAGGCGGAAAGCAACGGATAGTTACCATCCCACAAATTCTTGTCGACTTTCTAAAAGAACATATAGCCATGCTGGAAAAGAAGAAAGAAACCGACCTACTATTCCCCTCACCTATTACCGGAGGACAACTTAAGGAAATAAAGACGGTCCTCATGCTGGCAAAGCAAAGGGCTAAGATCAATAAGCGCCTCCATCCTCACTTACTGAGACATTGCGGGGCGACTCACATGCTCGAGGCTGGTCACGATACCAGAACTATCCAGGAACAGCTCGGGCATTCCGATATATCAACCACCCAATGGTACACTCATGTTGCCAAGGAGACGAGGAAGAAAGCGGTGAGGGATACGTTCAAAAATTTCGTAGTCAATAATGGTCAACATAGTCAATAAAAAGGGGTTAGCAAAATCGCTAACCCCTTGAAATCTGGTGAGCCCTGTCGGGGTCGAACCGACAACCTACTGATTAAGAGTCAGTTGCTCTACCTGCTGAGCTAAGGGCCCACACGTTTTTTTAAAGATGCAAAAATAATCAAATGATCTGGCGCGCCCGGTACGACTTGAACGTACGACCAACAGATTCGAAGTCTGCCACTCTATCCATCTGAGCTACGGGCGCTTTTATTATCTCAACGCTCTCAATAAAAATGGGGTGAGTGAAGGGATTCGAACCCTCGACCTCCGGGGCCACAACCCGGCACTCTAACCACCTGAGCTACACCCACCATTTATCTCTGGTACGCCTGCGGGGATTCGAACCCAGGACCTACGGATTAGAAGTCCGTTGCTCTATCCAGCTGAGCTACAGGCGCATAATACAGCCGTATCTAAACCGTATAAGGTTGAAGCTAATAACCCCTTTGAAAATTTTTGTCAAGCTAAATGCTGTCCGCAGGCACAGAACTAAATATACGTATCCTATCTCACATATCCGGCAATGCCGTCATACTGGTAACCCTTCTTGCTGACGGCTTCCCCGTTCGGATCGGTAGAATAAAAGTGGCGGCCTGAAGAAGGATTGTACCAGCGATACAGCTCTCTCGTATTTGTCAGCCTGGAGGTCCCTATGTTTCCAATAACGCCCTCATATGCATAACCCTGCAGGGATCTTCCTTCTCCGTGCAGGTCATAAGAATAGAAGTGGTCATTTTTTTCGGCATTGTACCATCGGTGAAAAGGAGTCGTTCCGGGCACTCCCTGGCTGAACAATCTGAATGCGATTCCTTGTTTCTTATACGCTTTACTGCGGATATTTCTTGCATCCGCCTCGGGATTTGCCGTAAACAAATAATCGTTTCCTGACGCATAGCGGTAAACATCCACAACCTTCGTCATCTTATTGTCTGCTGATATTTCAAAGGACACCTCTATGATTGCTTTCCCGCCATTGGAAGTGAAAACTATATTTTCATCATAAAAGCCCGGACTCTGCCCTCTTGTATTTACCATGACGTTGACGTAATCTATTTCTCTTGTAGTATCACCGGAAGCTGGAAATATGCTTATCAGGTCCGGGCTCCCCTTCTTCACGTCCCTGCTGTAAATTCTCACACCCTGAACAACCACACTTCCACTCTTGTTCATGATTGTAAGGAGGTGCTGGCCCTGCGGCAGGCCTTCGGCAAGCACGCACTCCAGCGTTTCTTTTTGCCCTTCTTTACAATCAGGATCGCTTACAAGTTTGTCATCTACTTGGAAAGCAACGCTTTCCTCTTCATCTTCCGTCGATAGAAATACGATTATCCCCGATCCCCAAAAACGATATCGTATGGTGCTGGACGGCGCCGAGCTTGAGGGAAATCCATTGCTCTCGACCCATTTGCCTGTCAGATCCAGTGTATCTTTTAAATGAGACGGCGGGAGATAAACCCCGCTTCCCTTAATGTCTCCATTGAAGAACGAACTGTATCTGCCGGCTTCAGTGGATGGACCGTTGGCGCTGTCTTTAGCGGATACGTGCCATCGCAGCATTTCCTGTCCTTTGTTTGTAACCTTGATCCTCCTGTTTGCATTTTCCCCCAGCTTCACGGCTCCAAAATCGATCCTCGTGGGATCCACATCAATCTTAGGTTCCACATCTCGAGAAGCCAGCTCAAATCTTACGAAGATTGTCCTTGTTCCGCCATTCGACGCAAATTTCAATGCCTCCCTGTAAGTACCATGTGGCAGATTCTTGTGATAAACATTGATACGGTTGTTGGCCTCAAGGCTTATTTGGATCACGTTTTTCCCGCTCGTCCCGGTGTTGATCTGTTTTAGAAAACTGACGTGCACTTCAAGGTTCTCTACATCATCTTTCAAGACACCCGATAGTTTTTTCTCATCGAGGGGGGACCAACCTTCCGCCCCGTCTGCATGCCAATTGCATGAACCCGAACCTACATTTTTCAGGACAAAAGTCGCCTTGACGCCTTCATCCGGTCCTATGATGCCGAGATCTATTTCTCGCGGGGAGATATTTAGGACGGGGCTTTGCGCATTCGTCTTTCCCTGATCGGGAGTCACCTTCTTTTTAGTTTCTGTATCCGACGAATTGTCAAGAGCCCACGCCCCGGACAAATTGACGAGTACGAGGGACAGAATTATCAGCAAAGACAAACGACGGACCATGAGAAACTCCATTTGAAAATATGCTGTTATCTAACTCAAACACTGAGAGAACGCAACGGTTTTTAACAAGGAAATGCCTTGACACATTTTTGCTATCCGATATATCTTGCCCGATCTCTGACTTTCCTGGTTTTATCATCTAACGGGGGCATTCTGAACAAAAAACAGTAACCAACGCATTAACCGATGCAGAAGAATCTATTTTGAAAAGTATATCCTCAAAGGCCTTGGATATTGACAGTATAATCACTTCCACAGGATTAAAACCAAACGAAGTGCAAAATATTTTGTTGACTCTGGAGCTAAGAGGGATTATCAAGCAACTCCCTGGAAAAAAGTTTATGGTTAAGGAGTAGTCATGCCGCATTCCCTAATTATTGTTGAATCGCCTACAAAGGTAAAAACTATTAGAAAGTTCCTCGGCTCGAATTATGAAGTCCACGCCTCCATGGGACACATTAAAGACCTCCCCAAAAGCAAGCTCGGTATAGATCCGGAAAAAAACTTTGAGACTGTATTGACCGTCATTGATTCCAAGAAGAAGGTCGTTACTAATCTGAAGAAAGCAGCAAAGGACGCGGACCACATCTACCTGGCGCCTGACCCAGACAGGGAAGGCGAAGCCATAGCCTGGCATATCGCCGAAGAGATAGGGACTAAGAACAAAGAAATGCACAGAGTCCTTTTTAATGATCTCACGAAAAAAACCGTCCTGGATGCAATGAGCCACCCCTTGGAGCTGGACGTAAACAAGTACGAGGCGCAACAGACGCGGCGCATTCTCGACCGGCTCGTGGGATACAAAATCAGTCCGATCCTCTGGGATAAGGTGAAGCGCGGTTTGAGCGCCGGCCGGGTGCAGTCTGTGGCAGTAAGGATTATCTGCGACAGGGAGGAAGAAATCCGGACATTTGTCTCGCGGGAATACTGGCATATCACAGCACAACTGGAAGGGAAGAATCCCCCTCCCTTTGAGGCCCGCCTTATAAAAGCCGACGGCAAGAAGTCACAGATAGCCAATGAATCGCAATCGTCAGAAATTCTGGAGTACCTGAAATCAGTTCCCTTCATTGTAGCAAAACAGGAAAAGAAAGAGATCAAGAGGTCTCCCCTGCCGCCCTTTACTACGAGCAAACTGCAGCAGGAAGCCTCGCGCTGGCTTCGTTTCTCTGCAAAGAAAACCATGAGCGTTGCCCAGAAGCTTTATGAAGGAATAGAATTAGGAGCAGAAGGACCCGTCGGTCTGATTACCTACATGAGAACCGATTCTGTCCGCACTGCCGATGAGGCCATCAGGGACGTACGAAAATATATAGAGGAAAATTATGATCACGCTTTCCTTCCTCCCAAGCCCAGGACATTCAAGAATTCTGCAACGTCCCAGGACGCCCATGAAGCGATAAGACCATCGTCCATGGCTTATAGACCGCAGGATATAAAGACATACCTAAGCAATGATGAATTTCGCCTCTACCAGCTGATATGGAACCGCTTTACGGCAAGCCAGATGAATCCCGCCATTTCTGATCAGACGACGATCGATACGGAAGCAGGAAGATACCTCTTCCGCGCGCAGGGATCGGTAATGAAATTTCCCGGATATACGATTGTCTATACGGAGGGGAAAGAAAACGGCGAAGGCGAGGATGAGTTCAGCAAGGCCCTTCCCGATGTTTCTATAGGTGAGACCCTCAACCTTATTTCCCTAAAGCCGGAGCAGAAATTTACTCAGCCTCCGCCTCGCTTCACAGAAGCCTCCCTCGTGAGAGAACTGGAAGAAAACGGCATAGGCAGGCCCAGCACCTATGCTACCATTCTCAGCACGATCCAGGATAGAGAGTATGTACGCTTGGAAAAAGGAAGGTTCAGCCCTACAGAGCTGGGAATACTGGTCACAGAATTGTTGGTGAAAAATTTTCCCAAGATACTGGACGTTGAATTCACGGCATCTCTGGAGAATAAGTTGGATCTGATCGAAGAGGGAAAGACACAGAAGTTTGACACATTGAATGATTTCTATTCTTCTTTTGAAAAAGAGCTCAAGAATGCCGAGCTGCATATGAGAAATATCAAGAAGGAAGAAACGCCCACAGATATTATATGCGACAAGTGTCAAAGCCCGATGATAATAAAATGGGGCAGGAGGGGCAGGTTTATCGCCTGTTCCAATTACCCTGACTGCAAGAATACGATGAATGTCCCCGAGGGCAATCAGGAAAACGGAGGCACCGCGGAAAGCCTGTCCACTGACACTATCTGCGGTCACTGCGGTAAAGGCATGGTTATCAAAGAGGGGAGGTTTGGAAAGTTCCTGGGCTGTTCCGGATATCCGGAATGCAAGAATACGATGCCCGTCACCCTCGGTATAGAGTGTCCGGAAAAAGAATGTACGGGGAAGCTCTGCGAAAAAAGAACGAAGAAAGGAAAAGTATTTTTTAGTTGCACCAACTATCCCACCTGTACGTTTGCCACATGGGATAGACCCGTGCCGGAGCCATGTCCCCAGTGCGGCGCGCCGTTTCTCGTCGAAAAGCGCTCTCAGCGAGGAGGCAGTCATAAGGCCTGCCTTGTTGCGGATTGCCGATACAAAGCCCCTCTGCAATAGAGATGACCTCTGACAAACCCACCATCGTTATCGGCGGCGGCCTTGCCGGCTGTGAGGCGGCGTGGCAGTTATCGACACGGGGCTACCCTGTTGTCGTCTATGAAATGAAACCGGAGGCATTTTCTCCCGCCCATAAATCACCCCACCTGGCAGAATTGGTATGCAGCAATTCACTGCGTTCTAACTTGACGGGGAACGCCGCGGGTCTCCTCAAGGAGGAGATGCGTATCATGAACTCCCTCATCATCGAGGCGGCGGATAGAACCGCTGTTCCTGCAGGCAAGGCCCTCGCCGTGGACAGGACGCGTTTTTCCATGTACGTGGAAGAGAGGCTACTTTCGCAGGGAAGGCTTACCATTATCAGGAAGGAATTGCTGGAAATCCCCGCCGACCATGTGGTCATTATCGCAACTGGTCCCCTCACCTCTGATGCCCTGGCCAAGAGCATCGTAGAACTCACCGGCAGCAACTATCTTTACTTCTACGACGCTATCTCCCCGATCATTGATGGGGACTCTATCGACTATAACAAGGTTTTCCGAGCTTCAAGATACAGCGGCGGAGAAGGTGATTATCTGAATTGCCCTATGGAGAGGGCGGAATATGAGCAATTCTGGCAGGCTCTGATAGAAGGCGAAGAGGTCCCCCTGAGGCCGTTTGAAGAATTGAAATTCTTCAGTGGATGTCTCCCCATTGAAGTTCTCGCCCGAAGTGGAAAACATACCCTGGCCTTCGGACCGATGAAGCCCGTGGGACTGTTAGACCCGAAGACAGGCAAGCAGCCGTTTGCAGCGGTGCAATTGCGGCAGGAGGATGAGGGAGGCAGACTTTTCAACATGGTGGGATTTCAGACAAAACTCACCTGGCCTGAACAGCGCCGCATCTTGAGGATGATTCCGGGACTGGAGAATGCAGAGTTTGCGAGGTACGGGAGCATTCACCGCAATACTTTTATCAACTCACCGGCGCTCCTCAGAGAATCTCTGCAATTGCGAACGAAGGACAATGTCTTTTTCGCCGGTCAGATAACGGGGTCGGAAGGATACGTAGAATCATCGGCCATCGGTCTCGTCGCCGGACTCAGCGTCTCCTCTTATCTATGCGGCAGGGTCATGACGCCGCCGCCAGCAACAACAGCGTTGGGCGCCATGCTGCACTATATAATTCACGCAGACCAAAAAAAATTTCAGCCCATGAATATCAATTTCGGTATATTCCCGCCCCTGACAGAGAAAGCGCCCAAGAAAGACAGAGGTCAGTATTATGCGGAGCGTTCCTTGAAGGCCCTGAGAGATTGGAAAGAAAGACAGGGTTATGATCTGAGTTTATCATCAACGGCGGGGGGAAATACGCATCAGCCGTCTTAATCGCCGTGACTAAGCCTTTGTATCGAAGTAATATTGCCTGATCCGTGATATATATGTTCTGGTTTCCTGCGGTAGTTTGTCCGGATGCCGCTCCACATTTCCCATGCCCCAGTTATATGCAGCAAGTGCGCGGTCGACATTGCCGTTATATCGATCGAGAAGACCTTTCAAATAGCGTGTCCCTCCCATGATATTTTCATAAGGGTCATACGGATCTTTCACACCAAGATCTCTGGCAGTTTCGGGCATGAGCTGCATGAGCCCCATGGCTCCTTTGGGCGATGTGCTGTTCCGGTTGAAATTGCTTTCCGCCTTTATGACTCCTTTTATCAAGTCAGGATCAACGTTGAACCTCTGAGCAGCAGTACCAATTATGTCATCAATACGACCTTTTTGCGGGATAACGTCATCTTTTTGCGGGATAACGTCATTTTTTTGCGGCTCATGCTGTATTTTTGACGCTGGTGGTTCCGGCAGATACCCGGTGATATTCTGGTTCATGAATCCCTGAAATGGCTTGAACATGTCGCCATCATGCCCGTCACCTGAAACTACGCGGAATAACCTTTCATTCATCTGCATTCTCATTGCAAATAAGATCGTCTGAACCTGTTCCTTATCCAGCGTCGGCGCTACGGACATAGCATCTTTCAGGACAGCCTCGAAGGCGTTGTTCTTGCTGATATTTTCATCCAGTATCTTCGCTTTGTAGGCTTGAATTTCCCTCGCATACGAAGGTTCCGTTTCTATGCTGTTTCCCGTCGGAATAGACATGGTTCACCCCGGACTTTATGTTATGACCATATTACTTACAAAACACATGCCAACTTTTCTCGTTGTCCAGCACTTTTGACGTCTAAGGTTTCGATGATTGATAAATGAGCGATTTGGGACTGGGGTCAGCAATCAAGCGGAGTCAGGAGGGGTTGGTGCAAGCTGAAATAAGGCAGAACTATCACTGAATATCCTATGATTTATGCACGGACAACTATTGAATCCTTGCTTCTCTTCTATCGGAACCGTGAAACGAACTATCTTGATGGCTTCGCCTTATCGGGTCTACCCCTATGGTTACCCATCCTGTTCTGCGTTTGAATTTAATAATGCCTTTCGATTCAATGAGGCTGTCTAAAACAAAATCCTTGACATAATCGTAACGGTTGTCGATACGAACAACATGTATTAACATATTTCCACCTCCTCGCTGTGACCTCCCCCAGAGCACGTACCACATTCAGACTCAGGGTTTCGGAAGAACTGGTCCATCTTAAAGAGTGGCTGGATTGCCTTGTTTGTGTACTGACTCTTGTCTGACTACTTGCTGCCTGTCGACAACGGAGCCCCCTGTCCCTTCCCTTCTGCTCGCGGCGTGATCTTTTCACTGCACGTCTTGAAGGCAAATGTCCCTATTGGAGATTCTTCCGTTAGGCTTGCCCACGCAGTTTCGCTCACTTTTGGGTCTGTAGTGTTCCCAGCCTTATCGAGGGCCACAAAATCCGAGAGCTTGAATTTCTTATCGGTGCAGTTAACCTGGACGGACCGCCAAACATAACTCAGATCTTTCGTTCCACTGGCCGGGTATTTTACCTGATCCCGGAAATGCAGGTATTTTTGGTCTACAACCGCTAACGATGCCGGGTTGTAGTAAAAAAGTAAACCGTCCCGACTTTTCGCATAGAGAACCCATATTTTTTCTTTTTCGGCTTTAATTGTCTCTGTCGATTTAGCCAAGGCTTGTGGGGCCACCTGTTTCTGTGGCTTTTCCATCACAACTGTTTCGGCTGATGAAGCGGGACAATTACTGGTACAGATCCATCCTTTAGATTTCATGCAATCTGCAAATCCGCGATCCTGGCTGTCTTTAGCGCATTCGTCTTTTGCCACGTAATAGTCGAACTGGGACAGGCTTGAGTCTGCAGGCTTAAAGGTCATTTTTGGAGAAGTACAGCCAGCTAAGAAAATGCTTGCTATCAATATTACCGTGATCCCCCGCATATAGCCTCCTTACTAATGAATTTACCGTCTGACAATAACTAGATTAATGCGCATAACAAAAAACCCCGACCTTCTTTAACCGCTTCGGGGTTGCTATCAGATATTCCATATGTCCCTCGCTAACAATTATGCGGGATGGAATTTACTCAACCATCTTTTTTTGACTATCACGATTTACATGTGAAATCTACTACAAAAATGAAAGTCTTCGTCATAACGCAAGGAAGAAGCATACCGACCTTCCCGACGTGAACAGGACTTCAAAACAGAAGGCAGGGTTAATCGGCACTGCCTTCTTGTTTTTGAAACGACAAGGCCAGGTCACTGTCCAAGTAATAATCACTCGAAAATAGCGTCACCTGAGTAGGTCGTGAGGAAGACGGGATACGTATAATTTTGTCTTTATAGGAGGAGTAGACCTCGGGGTATTGATCTGCAAAATGCTTCAGAGTTTCATCTTCATTAATGCCCGCATAATGATATTTAAACATCATGGAGGGTTCATTTGGCATTCTGTATCTCTGGAGAGATGGAACCGAGACTGTGTCAATCACTATCTTGATGGTACCAAAATAAACCAACTTTCCTTCCGGCACTTCAACGCGCAATATACTGTCTTCCCCAATCCTTTTCTTCAGGCGAAGAACATAGATGCCCGGACGGACAATCTTAAAGATATAACCTTGGTTCTGTAACTTGCTTGCCTTGGTTAAACCAAACCCTTCACCTGCTATATCGATCTGGTCTTCTGTTTTGCTCTGCTCCTCATACAGGCTGAATTCCCAGAGGACCGGAACCGTTTCTATATGACCAACGAAGACGGACTCAGTCGGCTTAATATCTGTAGAGACATTTCTGATGTTTCTCGTGCATCCAGGTAAGAAAAACAGTATTAACAGAACTATGAAAAATAACCTCTTCATCAGTCTCTCACTTCTTTTAATTGTTTTTTCGAATTATGACCTGCATAAATATTTTTACCGAATCATATTTCCGCCATTTAGTAAGAAAATTTAAAAGGGATATAACCGCCAGCTAAATAATAAGCCAATTTACTCAATTCTGTGGCGAAATCACGAACGCTTCCTTCGTGAGACCACCAATGGTCAAGTTGATATGCATTAAAGCAGGCAGAGGGGAAGATTTTAATTTGGAAAGGAAGGCCTGCGTATTGAAATGCAAGAAAGCTCCGTCGTGTGTGAAAGCCCGGTGATACGAGGATGGCGCTCTTTACATCCTCTTTGGAGAGAACATCCATTACTCCTCTCGCCACCGTTAAGGTTATCGGATGATGAATGCGGGTTAAAACGATTTCGAAATCTCTTTCTTTAAGACCAAGAGCTTCCAGTTCTTTCTTGACAAGACTGGGGTAATCTTCATTGAAAGCAAATGGCCTGTGCGACGGCGCAATTCGATGCAAGACGACGACAATGCGTTTGACCTTTTCTGATGATAACAAATTGAGCCCCTTCATCAGAACACTCCTATCAATGAATTCAGTGCCTTCCAGAATGGCTATATCTGCAATATAATCGCCGTCCGGAGCCATGAATTTACCTGCTTGCATCAGTATCGCCACTCGGAATGAGAAGATCATGATGATGCTTAATAATAGAAAAAGGCAAATCCCTCCCCAAATCCATTTTGGCTTATTTTTCATATGTTATTCCTCGCAAAATTGATATATAAGGACTTCCTATATATTGCTTATCAATCAAAATCTACTTTTTTTGAAGGGAAACCTCAACGAGAATTATTAATTACGCTTTGTCATGTTGTATGCAGGGCAGATGGCCCAGAAAGCGGAATTTGCATGTTTAAGGAATTCAAAGAATTTGCGATGCGTGGTAATGTAGTTGATATGGCCGTCGGCATTATCATCGGTGCCGCTTTCGGAACAATAGTGAAATCTCTGGTTGATGACATTATCATGCCGCCTATTGGACTTC
>JBKQQP010000054.1:0-165546 GCA_052144335.1 Syntrophales bacterium | reverse complement strand
TGCGGCCATGCTGCCCGTGAGCATTTTCCTTTTTGATCTTTTCCTCATTCAGGGTGCTACGATTGAGAACATAAGGAAGAATTGGGCGGTATGTCTTTTCGCCTTGATTCTCGTTCCTGCGATTGGACTTATGTATTATGATTTTTCTTCGATTATAGGAGATTACGATATCGCCAGGCCCTTCACGATGTGGGAGAGGGTACTGACCCAGCCACGGGTGATCCTTTTTTATATTTCTCTTTTGCTTTATCCCATCACGTCCCGCCTGATGTTGATTCATCCTGTGGAGATCTCAAAATCGCTGTTTAATCCCTGGACGACTATTGCTGCCATTGTTGTAATTCTTCTGATCCTGCTCTGGGCTGCGTTGACCTCCCGTAAGGAGGGTGCGCTTATGAAATGGCTCGAAAAGCACGCGGACTACGCTCTGTTGCGCATCATGACGGGACCCGTCATCTCCTACTGCATCATCTTCTTCTTCCTGAACCATTTAATCGAAGGATCGTTTATTTCCCTTCAGCTTGTTTATGAACATAGAAATTACCTGCCCTCGATGCTTTTTTTTGTTCCGTTGTCTATCTTCATCGTTTATGCTCTAGGTTACTTTGAAGTGAGAAAATGTATGTTTTTCATTCTTTCATCTGCCATTACCGCCATTATAATTATCCAAGGGGTGACGGTTTTTATTCAAAACAATATCTTCAAGGACGATTTAACCTTCTGGAGCGACAACGCTGAAAAAGCACCTGATCTTGATATTGTTCATAATAATTTGGGGGTGGCCTTATTAAAAGCCGGTCGTTTTCCCGAGGCCTTTGTAGAACTGACAAAGGCACTGGAGTCTCGCTCAATATGTGATGTAACGGTGAAATTCAAGACGTATGCTTCATTGGGTGACTATTATTATCTAACTGGCGATGCTGAAAAAGCGGATGTGTTTTACAAAAAATCCTTAAAGTGGTTTTCTTCCGACGCCGGCATCTGTAGCAATAGAGCGGCGATACTGATAAAGAAACAAAAGCTCCCGGAAGCCGAAATAATGATGAAAAAAGCGATATCTCTACAGCAGGATGATGCCTATTTCCATATCAGCCTCGGAAAGATATACTTGTACAGAGGGTATCCGGATCAAACCATAAAAGAGGCGCAAAGGGCAATTTCCTTGGGCGGAGATCCATTAAAAGCTTACTGGCTGATGTCAGAAGCATTCAAGGAAAAAAGGGATTACAGGATGTCCGATCATTTTCGCAGATTGGTATTAGGTTCCGAATTGATAAAGAAACGGTGCCCGTAATAATACATATTCGACAAACAAATAATTCTCAGATTCCTGCCCTGTGATAACTAAGCAAAACTGGTCGCGTAATATCAAGTCTTCTCCATTGAACTCATTCTCTTCAGTAATATCCAGACCGTCACTAATGCTGTGCCGATAAGGAGTATCAATTTAAGCACAAACCTGGAGGTTTCGAAGGATTCGCTGTGATTGAAAAAGATAATCCCGGTTATTACCGCCGCCGCTGATATCAAAGTGACTACTATAATTTCCCGCCAGACATGGTGGACGGGATAGTAACGCTGGCTAAGTATCATATAGCCGGCGAAGGTAAGAACAGCGCTGATAAGCGTCGCACCTGCCGCACCTTCAATGCCGAGATGGGGGATCATGAGGAAATTTAGGATGATATTCGTGAGGGCGGCGGAGAGATTAATCAGTGCGATGGTCGTTGTCTTCTTCGCAATGTCGAGCCCGGGAGAGAATATGTACATCCGGCTCATAACTGAAGCACAGGCCAGAATTGGCATAACTGACCATGCGGCGTAGTAGGGTGGTGTGGCGAGAAGCCACAGTATTTCCTTGGAGAAGAGAGAAACGGCTACGATAAGGGGAAGCGTGCCGCAGACGAAGTAACGAAAGATACTTGCCAGCTCTTTGGATGTAGAATCCTTTCGGTAGTGCTGATAGATGAGCGGTGTCAGGGCGCCGTAGAATCCCACCATGAGAAGATTCACCACGGAGGCGAAACGGAATCCCACACCGTAAATGCCCACATCATCAAGTGTCATGAGATTCTGGATGGCGAATCGGTCGACGTAGTTCGCAACCAGGATGGAGATGCTCGATGGGACGAGAGGAGCGGAGAAGGCAATCATTTCTTTGCATTTCTCCCGCGAGAAGATAAATCTGTACAGGTCCTTTGCGAGAAACCAGGCGAGAAAACCTCCTGCCACGGCCCCTACGATCTGGCCGTAAAAGACCCCGACAACGCCCATGTGAAATCCCGCAACAAGCCATACACCGATCCCCGTGGAAATGATAACATACGCAATACTTGCGGCGGCGTAGCCTTTAGGCTTGAGCTGCCACCGCAGCAGATTCTGCACGAGGAAGAATATGCCGTTTCCGGTGATGGCGATTACCGCTACACGGAAAGTTCCTTCCCATCCAGGTGAGGTGAGCAGAAGCGCCGTCAGCGGTTTGGAAAAGGTCAGTGAAAAGACTGCGAACAGAGTATAGGCGAGGGCGGAAAACCATAGGGCGGTCGAAGCGTATGCGATCCTATCCGTTGCCGTTTGGGCCTCGGGATAGTGCCGTGCCATGCCTTGAGATATCTCCAGTGCAACAGTTAGTGTAATCAGGTTGGCAAAGATGGTGAGGATATCCATACCGCCGTACTCGTTTGGGGAGAGAAGGCGGGTATAGATGGGAACAATAAGAATAGATATTCCCTGAGAGAGAATACTGCATAGACCGTAGACGATGGAGTCTTTCAGTAGCTGCCTGATCATGGTTTTTCACAGCCTGAAGCAAAACGGACGAACATCTCCTCGAGAGCAGGCTTGTCTGATAAGCACATTGACCTTCTTCCTCCGATTTTGAGGAACCTGTCAATGATCTTTTTCGTTCTTTCCTCCGGAAGACCGCAGCCGTGAAGGTAACGGATATTATGAGGGTCGTAAAGCCATCTCTCGGGAAAGTTTCCATTAAGAAGCATGAGGTAATGTTGCGCTACTTTGGTGGCAGACCAATTGTTGATCACGAAATCGAATGCCTTCTTGCCGAGTTCCTCCCGGAATGTTTGATTCGAGATCATCGTTTCCATTGCTTCTTCAAGATTATCGGGGTGGCAGAACATGCTTGGAGGGATATCGTCAGCAGGAAGATCGCTATGGATACGCATCGCGTAATAACCGCCTACCACGGCTGGCTTGCCGGCAAATGCTGCCTCGGTGGCAAAGACGGCCATGGGTGTGTCGGAGTATATCTCGTCGCAGATAAAGTCGCAACGATTCAGCTCCGCAAGAACTTCAGAGTTAGGGCGGCCTGTGATCTCCACGTAGTCTATTGCGTAGCCTTTCCCTTTCAGGGATTCGACCACCTGGCGTATCAGCGGCGTCCCCTTTGGCTCCGGCTTCGAGGGAGCGTGAAGAATACGTACACCCGGTTGCCGTTTTTCTGTGGCCGGCGAGGGGAGAGATCTCTCAGAAATATCGTGAGGCACCCCGATCATCCACCACGAGATGAAAGGACGGGTGTGGAAGTGCGCCTGCGGCGGGATGTTGATAATATGGTCGGCAAATCGTTCGATGATGGAGATCATGAGCTTCTGGATGCGCGCAAGGATGATGGCGATCAGAATGGTGGCCGTTTTTTCGTCTCTGAGGACGTAACCGTTAAGGTAGACGGGCCTCGCCTCGGAGCCGTGGAAGACATAGATAATCTTTTTCCGGCAAAGCTTAAGGATGGGGAGATCGAGAAAAAACAAGAAGGTGGAATTGGAGGCGAAGATGAATACGTCGAATCTGACCAGTGCCCACACGAAGAGAAATGCGCCCAAAATATTCTGGAGGAAACCCACCCAGAGAATACGCATAGTCCAGTTCCTGTAGAAGCGCGTGCCGACTTTCTGGGCTAACCGATTGATCAGGTTTATCATCCAGGGGTTCTTGTCTTCGCCGTACCTGTAAGGATGGCCGCTCAGGTTGGCGAAAACAGCCTCGATGCCCAGGGCATCAAACCCCTTTTTCAAATGGTGGTAGTAACCCGACAGCTCTCTTAAGCCTATAAATATTCTGGGAGAGCGTTTCATCAGCCTTGGTTTCTAATCGCCGTATGTCTTTGTATATTTCATATAGAAGCTCTTCGGGACTAAATCGAACTTATACATGATCCAAAAGAACCACCGCAGCCGCTCGAAAGTCTTTTTATATGTCTGGTATTCCCGGTATGTCTTCTTGGGAAGCGCCATGATCGCCGTAAACTCCTCATTCGTGAGATTTAACCTCTTCTTTATCTCTTCAAGTATTCCGCGGTCGAATGATTTTGGTTGGGCGATTTTTTCCAGGGCGTCCGTTCTTGTCATCTTACCTGAACGCACCAGAGCGGAAAACTCCGAAAAGCGAAGGTCAATATTGAACTTTAAAGGAAGGTAGTAGTTGTTCGTAAAATGGGCCGTTCTGTTCTCCATATGGTGCCCGCCATACCATTTCCATCCTAGTTCTCTATTGAGAAAATTCTTCGTCTGCTCCTTGTCATAATCAATATAGTAAAGCGGACGGATTTTTTTAATGCCGTCGATTACCGTCCACTTGAGCCACTTCGACATCCATAGATTAGGGAAAGTATCCATTTTGTAAGATCCGAACTGCTCCTGGATAGTCTGGATATACTTGGCGTCCATATAGAACCAGCCGTGAGGAGAGATACCCTCGGTGCGGAAGGAATGTCCCTCAAATATATACTTGATACCGTATTTGGCCGCCGCCAGGTAGTGGGTTGTCGCCAGCCCGATATCGGAAGGCGTATCGATGTCTGGTACGGAGGCCTTCAGAAAAGATTTGAGAATATCGCAGAATTCATGGTTGTCTACTACATAGGTGTACAGGTCCAGATCCATGGTCTTCAGGATGTTGTGTATGTTCTCGACAGCGATCTTGGAGTTCCAGGTGTTGTCGAAATGGGCGGCCAGGGGGCGCAGTCCAAGTTTTTTAGATAGATGGAGCATGTAAGAGGAATCGCAGCCGCCGCTGATTCCCACGACGACGTCATAGGGCTTGCCGTGCCCGTCCCGTTTAATCTTGTCAGCAAGCTCTTCCAGTATACGCCAGCCAGCCGCCCCCGTGGGGTATTCCTGTTCGAGCTCCTCCGTCTGCCGACAGTAGTTACAGACGCCTTCGGGATCGAAGAAGATATAAGGTATGTGGTCGTCGTAGATACACCTGGTACAGATCATACCTTATCTCCTAAAACATTTTTCAGCTCGTCGCGTGTCGGAAAGTTTATCAATACGCCCTTATCTTTCCCCTGATATACAACCATACTTCCTGCCGCGCAGGCCGAGGCTCCGGATTGAACTGCCTCGCTGAAGTGTCTCGTATGGCCTGCCCCGCCCAGAGCAATAACGGGGATGCTGACTGCACAGGCTACTTTCTCAATGAGCTCGAGGTCATAGCCCTCCCATGTTCCGTCCCTGTCGATTGAGTTCAGGAGTATTTCTCCCGCCCCCATCTCCTCCATCTGTCCGGCGAAGGCCGCCGGGTCGAGCTTGGTGACGTTCCGTCCGCTATGAGTGCAGACCACGTGCCTGCCGAGAAGGGTTTTTTTTACGTCGAGACAAAGGACTATACTCTGGCTGCCGAAAATTTCCGCTGCCTGCCGAACAAAGAGCGGGTTTTCCACAGCATAGCTGTTTATAGCTACCTTTTCTACCCCGGAGGCGAAGATGGTTTTTATATCCTCAACAGATCTGACACCACCGCCGTAACAGAGGGGCATGAAGCACTCATCGGTAATCTCCGCAATCATTCGGAACGGGGGCGGCCTCTTCTCCACTGTGGCTGAAATATCCACAATGATAAGTTCGTCCACTTCCTTTTCATTGTAAATTTTTATGGCGTTAACGGGATCGCCCACATATGATGCATTTTTAAATTTGACCGTCTTCACAAGTCTCTCGTTATTAATCAAAAGACACGGCATGACCCTTGTTTTCAGCATCAGATAAGCTCCGCAAAGTTCCTTAATATCTGCATGCCGAAACGATGGCTTTTTTCCGGGTGAAACTGGACGCCGTAAATATTTCCCCTTGTTACGGCGGAGGCAAATTTATAGCCGTGGAAAGTATGGCCAAGGACGTCTTCTTCATTGGCACACAGCAAATGGAAGGAATGGACAAAATAGAAACGATAATCGTCGGGCATTCGGTTGAAAAGGGGGTCATTTTTTTCTATTGTCACTGTGTTCCAGCCCATATGGGGTATTTTTAGGTTTCCGGCATTTTCGCCGAATGAAAACCTTACCGTCTCCGCATCGAGCCACCCCAGACCGGGCAACCTGCCTTCTTCACTGTGTTTTGAAAACAGCTGCATACCGAGACAGATGCCTAAGATAGGGATTTTGTCGTCCAGCACTTTCTTCTCTAATGGAAAGAGAAAACCGCCTTCAGTGAGATTCTTCATTCCTCCATCGAATGCGCCGACTCCGGAAAGTATCAGCTTATCCGCACCCATAATTTCATCGCTATCGGCGGATATAGATGCTTCATAGCCAATATATCTCAGCATGTTGTGTATCGATCCAAGGTTTCCCATGCCGTAGTTTACGATAATGATCTTTTGTTTGCTCGGTCGCATCATCTATTCCTGATGATCCTTGCAGGTACGCCCGCCGCAACGGAACGAGATGGAATATTCTTCGTGACGACTGCTCCGGCACCGATAATTGCTCCCTCGCCGATTGTCACGCCCGGCAGGATGATTGCCCCGATACCGATGTCGCTCCCATCTTCGATGACGATCTCTTTTAAAGCCAGGTTCTGATAAAGTATTGGTAGACCGAGCTCATCTGACTGGTGGAAAGAGGATATAATCTTGACCATGGGGCCGACACCTACGGCTTTCCCGATTCTTATGCCTCCGGCGCTGTGGAAGAAACATCCTTGGCCGATCCACGTATGATCGCCGATGATTAACTCATTCTTGTAATACCCCTTGAGAATCGTGTTATGGCCGACATAGACGTTGCTTCCGATGGATATTGTTTCCGGATGAAAGACGAGGACACCCATCTCAAATACCACGTTGTCGCCGATTGACTTGAAATCCTTTATGTCGAAACCGCCTGCGCCCTCGCTGCGGTATCTCCTGTCTCTTTCCGTATTCATATGTTTTTCAACAGCTTGATCAGCGTCCCTGCAATGAAATCTATATCTTCATCTTTCAGGTGGTTGCCGATGGGCAAGGCCAGACCCTGTCGATAGGCCTTTGTAGCATTGGGAAAATCATCCGGAGCATATCCGTATTTGTGCCGATAATAGGTCAAACAGTTTATTGCCTGAGCGCCAAGATTTGTCTCGATGCCTGCAACCTTGAAAGAGTCTATCAATTTGTTTCGGTCAATATTGTCGTCAGCCAGGATATGGTAAGTCTGATAGGTGGCCCTTCTGTTGTTAAACTGGGACGGCGTTCTGATCATGTCTGTCGTGATTAAGGCTTTGTGGTATTTTTCCGCCTGCCTGATTCTGGTAACAATACTATCCTCAATCATGGCAAGCTGGGAAAGTCCGAGCGCCGCCTGGAATTCCGTCATCCGATAGTTCAGACCGGCATAGAGAAAATCCTGATGGCCGTCTGCCAGGGAGATGCCGTGGTTCCTCAACGCCCGCAGTTTATGTGCAAGCTCGTCGTCGTCTGTTACGATGAGCCCGCCTTCACCGGTTGTGATGGCCTTCCGGGGATGAAAGCTGAAACAACCCATAAGTCCGAATGTCCCGGCCTTAAGTCCGTTGTATTCCGTTCCCAGGGCACAGGCGGCATCTTCTATGACTTTAAGCTCAAGACTGTCCGCGAGTGCTAAAATTTTGTCGATCTCAGCGGACTGGCCGAATTCGTGGACAACAATCAGGGCTCGGGTCTTCTCCGTTACGGACTTCTCTATCTTGGATGCATCGATGCAAAAGTCGTCCAGCGTGATATCGACTAGTATGGTATTCGCGCCTGCCCGCTCAACGGTGTTTGCCGTGGCCGGGAAGGTGAAGGCGGGACAGATGACTTCTTCTCCTTGGTGTATATCTGCAGCAAGGAGTGCCAAGTGCAGAGCTGCCGTACCGGATGAGCAGGCTACGGCATGTCTGACGGATAGATATTCTTCAAGGGTTTCTTCAAATGCCCTGACGTGACGTCCCTGTATGAAGTTTCCCGATCGGAGTATCTCTACGACCTTAGTAATAGCCTCCTCCTGTATTCGGGGTCTAGCGAGTTTCAGCATATCTATAATACTCTGCCGTCCGCACTATACCTTCGTCCAGGTCAATCTTTGATTTGAAGCCCAGGATGCGATATGCCTTTTCCACTGAAGGTATTCTCAATTCTACCTCCGCTGATAGAGGCGGTTTAAAGATAATCCTTGATTTGGATTCCAGTACCCGGCAGACGGTCTCTGCTAGGCCGAAGGTTGTCATCACCGCCCGGGAATTGCCGATATTGAAAGACTCGCCGATGGCGGACGGTTTTTCCAGACACAGGAGCAGGCAATCGACAAAATCGTCCACGTAGCACCATGCTCGAATTTGATCGCCATCACCGTGTATCTCCAGGGCTTCGTTCTTCAAAGCATGCCTGATAAATACCTGTATCGCTCCTTCCCCGGTCTGCCCCGGTCCGTAAACGTTGAAAGGCCTCACGGAAACCACAGGCAGATCAAATTCCCTGAAGTAAGAGATTGCCAAGTGCTCTCCGGCAACCTTACTCACTGCGTAGGTCCACCTCGCTTCTCCGGCGCTCCCTGCGATCGTGTCGGAATCTTCGGTGGGCTTAAATGCCATACTGCCGAAGACTTCCGAGGTAGAAAAATTGACGAAACGGTCTTTCACTCCGTTCTGCTTCGCTGCTTCCAGGGCGTTAGCCGTGCCGATCATATTGATCCGCATCGTTTCCGTAGGGCTTTTGATGACAGTATCAATTCCGGCAACCGCGGCGGCGTGAACGACGATATCCGCCCCTCCCATACTACCCAGGAGTCTTTCAAAATCCAGGACGTTTCCTTTAACAATGAGGAGATTTTTATGATTCGCATGCCTTGTGCGGGACAGGGTGTCGCGCCGGAAATTATCGTAAACGATGATCTCGTTGTGTTCGATCAACCGGGAAATGAGCGCACTGGCAATGAAGCCAGCCCCACCGGTAATGAATATCTTTTTATTTTCAATCATCTCCGTATCTCATAGAATCAAGAATGAATTTCTTATAGACAATATAAACATTGCCTGTCAATCGGATAAGTTGAGATCCTAACGCATGCACTGCACGCGTAAATCGACAAATGGCACCTTCATCGATGAAAGCCTCTTCACGCCACCCGCAGCCCCTTTTTCGATACTGTATATCTTTTCTTGCAGGCGGGGCATTTCATATTTTTAGGAAGCTTTTCTCCGCATTCGCACATCCATCCGGTTTGCCTGGCCGGATTCCCCATCATGAGCGCATAATCGGGCACATCCTTCGTGATCACGGCGCCGGCGCCGACGAATGCTGATCGGCCGACAGTATGACCGCAGACAATAGTGCAGTTGGCTCCCAGTGTCGCACCTCTCTTGATCAGAGTGGGTTTTAATTCGTTCATGCGGCTTATGTGAGCGCGGGGGTTAAAAACATTCGTAAAGACCATGCTCGGTCCGCAAAAGACGTTGTCCTCAAGGGTGACGCCTTTGTATATGGAGACATTGTTCTGGACCTTGCAGAAGTTTCCGATTACCACGTCCTGTCCGATGACAACGTTCTGCCCGATGTTGCAATTGCTGCCGATGGCAGCCCCCGGAAGAACATGGGAGAAGTGCCATACCCTCGTGCCTTCTCCGATAGAGACATTATCATCGACAATGGCAGTCGGATGGACTTGGTATGGTCTGTTATCCCCGGGATGATCGGCTGATGCGACGCTATCCCCTGCAAATGAAGGTTTGATCTCAATCTTCTTACCGTCTTCGTTTAGAGACCGCTGACTGGCGTTGAGAATCCTTAGGACACGCAGTCCTTCCCGGCCGTCTGTCATAGGAGACTGGTCGGTAGCAATACAGCGGAGAAAATGTTCGCATTCCAGCTTCAGCGGCTCCATCTCCGTCACATCGACATATTCCGGTGTTGCCGTAGACGGCACAGGGACATAATTCTGCCACTTGATTTCATGCGGATAGATGAGGAGCTTTTCATTCCAGGGTCTCGTGTCATCAAAAACAGCCATTTTCCGCTCGCCCACCACAACGAGCTTCTGTTCCTTGAAAGGATGAAGCCATGATACGAAGATATGGGCCTTTAAGCCAGACGGGAATCCGAGGTGAGTCGTGGTCACATCGGCAATTTTCCTGTGCAGATAGTTTCCGCCGGTTGCCAATACGCTTTCCGGCTCTTCCCCGGCCAGGGCAAGAATCATGGATATGTCATGGGGCGCGAATGACCAGAGGATGTTCTCTTCGCGTCTGATCTTCCCGAGATTCAGGCGGTGGGAATAGATGTAGTTGATTCTGCCCAACTCCCCGGCGGCGGCGAGATCTTTTAGTCTGACGAATGCAGGATGATAATGGAGAAGATGTCCGACCATCAGAGTGAGTTTCTGCTCGGCCGCGAGATTGATCAGCTCGAAGGCCTGGCTCTCCAAGAGGACGAGGGGCTTTTCAACATAGACGTGCTTTCCCGCGAGGAGTGCTTCCCTGGCCAGAGTGAAATGGGTCTCCGCCGGCGTGGCAATGGCGACCCCTGCGATATCTGCTCTGCCCAGGACATCATTGAGAGCCAGGCATGTCTCGATTTGAGGATGCCGTTTCCTCAGTTGGGAGAGAAGTGATTCGCTCTTGTCACAGATCAGCTTGAGTGCGCCTATGTCTGCATAGTTTCTGACAAGATTCTTGCCCCAGTAACCTGTGCCTATGACGGCGACATTTGGAAGAGCTGTATCTTTACGATTCTTCATAGCATCACTTATACAACCTTTCATTGTCTTGAATGTCCATCCACATGGCAAACAGGAGAGACTGAAAAGAGCTGATAAAGAGAAATGCAAAAGCCAGCATTGTTAAGGGAGAAACATTATCCGTGGTGAAAAGAATGATGCCGGCGATTTTAATTGCGTAAGGAATTGCGATGATGCCGAGCAGAAAGGAAAAATGATACAATAGAAAGAGAGGATGAAAATCCTTTACGAGATACTTGATCCACAGGCGTTTGAAGAATGATTTTAGCAACAGCGAGGCGATTTTCGGTATCACTTTGGAAACCTTCATCTTTGAATGCTCTCCGATATTATAGACAGGTTTGATGCCGACCTCCTTGGCTGTGCAGTGCGCGATATTCAGCTTAACCAAGAGATCATTGGGCACGCCGTAATTGCGATAGATTTCGTGAATCCTGATGGCCTCTAATGCATTTAGTGAAATGGCAGTGTATCCGCATTGGGTATCTGAGATGTGCCAGTATCCTGAGGCAATCTTTGTCAGTATTGAAAGAATGGCATTTCCGATATATCTTGTCTTCGGCACGACTATCCAGGCGCTTCGATGGATGAGGCGATTCCCTTTCACGTAGTCGATACCTTCCTCAATCACAGGGTGGCAGATCGACTCCAGTTCGGCGGGATCCATTTGCCCATCGCCGGCCATCACAGCAGTACAAGAGATCTGGTGATCAAGACACCATTTGTATCCTCTCGCGATGGCGGCCCCTACACCGCCATTAGTTAGATTGTTAATAAGGATGATTCTGTCGGTTTCAGGTTTGCTGTTTGCCACTTCGGAAGGAACATAATACCCAATCTCTTTTTCCGCCATTTCATGAAGGATGACCTCCGCCTGGTTATACTTGGTGTGCGCGGGCCTATTTCTCTTAGACACTGTTTCGACGGCGGAATTTTGTTTTGTCATATAATCAGAAACGAGGTAGGCAGTCCTGTCCGTGGAACAGTCATTGACTACTACGATGCGATCCACGAAGTCCGGCATCGTCGATATCACGTGAATGATCTGCTTCTCTTCGTTATAGGCAGGGACAACCACGGCGACGGTCTTGTTGTTCAACATAGCGCAACCATCCTCGCACGGAATTGTTTAAAGAATGGTAAACTCAGTTCGCACGGGATATGTAGCATATCCAATCCATGATTTACAATCGAAATTCATAAAATTATGATCCTTAAACATTGTTCTTGGGGCCCTGTTTGCTTCGCCGTTGACGGAGGCAGACGGCAAAAACCCTCGCCATCATGCCCATAATTTAGTATATGATGATAGCATTATTTATTAGGATCGCCCGCGATGAGGCAGAGACGTTATAAAGCCACAAAATGCCGTAACGGAATTTAGTGCGGTCCGAGGAAAGAACTCTACGATTCTTCGAGCATCCATCGGTGAAGACGCAGACAATTGAGGAATACGAAGGTTTCTTGGCAATAAGACGAAGTGAGGTCATCAGAAGGGCCGTGGTGGGATAACATGCTGTCGAGCATAGATGTGCACAGTGATGTTGATTTTAAGAGATATCAAGACCTCTTGATATGTATCATGATTTCTGCCGCTGTCCTTGTTACATATTGGCCGGTGCAGCATTATGAGCTCATTTGCCTCGATGACATTGACTATATATCGGGAAACCCTTACGTCAGGGCCGGATTGACGTGGGATAGTTTTTTGTGGGCGCTGAAAGACATTCATACGGGCTACTGGCACCCCCTAACATGGGTTTCACACATGTTGGATTATCAGTTGTTCGGATCCAGGGCGGGCGGATATCACTGGACGAGCGTGATCTTCCATATCGCCAATTCAATGCTGTTATATTTAGTGCTGAAGCGCATGAGCGGCACTGCATGGAAGAGCGCGCTTGTGGCTGCGCTCTTTGCTGTTCATCCCCTGAATGTGGAATCCGTTGCGTGGATTTCGGAGCGTAAGAATCTATTATGCACATTCTTCTGGTTTACCGGGATGTGGTCTTATGCTTATTATGTTGAGCGCCCCTCGCCGTACAGGTACTTTCTTATACTTACGGCATTTTCTTTGGGCTTAATGTCCAAGCCGATGATGGTCACATTCCCGTTCACCTTGTTGCTCTTAGATTACTGGCCCATGGGGCGACTCACTGCCTGGAAGAGGTTTCCGCAGCTCCTATTGGAAAAGATACCGCTTTTCATTCTGGCGGCCCTTGTCGGTATCGTGACGTTTCTCTCGAGCTTTCACGGGGATGTGACAATTTCCATTGATAAATTGTCGGTCGTAGATCGCTTGGCCAATGCAGTTGTATCTTACGTAAGATATTTGGGGAAGATGTTCTGGCCGGAGAACCTCGCCGTCTTTTATCCGTATCCCAGGGAATTTGGTTTGTTTCAAATAATTGGAGCTGTTTTACTGCTCTTAGTTCTATCCTGCCTGGCGATCTTTTCAGCCCGTAAATACCGGTATGCACTTATGGGATGGCTTTGGTATTTAGGAACCCTTGTCCCCGTCATCGGGCTGATACAGGTGGGGAAACAGGCCATGGCCGACCGTTATGCCTATATTCCCGTGATCGGTCTCTTTATTATTATTGCCTGGGGCATCCCTGATCTCCTCAGAGGATGGCCTCGACGAAAGATTATCCTCGCCATAAGTTCCGGCGCCGTCATCTCCGGTTTAATGATTTGTACTCTTCTTCAAGTGCGCTACTGGCAGAACGGTGTGACGCTCTTCGAACATGCCCTACAGGTGACAGAGATGAACTCCCGCGCCCATTACAATCTTGGAATCTCCTTAACAGACATGGGAAAATATCAAGAGGCCATTTATCATTTCTCATATGCCATAAGATTAGAGCCTGAATACGCGGCGCTTTACTCCCATATGGGTGTTGCCTTGGCGGGGCAGGGGAAGACAGATGAAGCAATCATTTATTATAATGAAGCATTAAGAAGAAGACGAGATGATGAGACCACGCACAACAATCTGGGCGTAGCTTTGATCGGCAAAGGGATGCTTGAGGAGGCCATCCTACACTTTCAAGAGGCTTTGCGAATCAGGCCCGACTATGTCTACGCCAACCGCAATATGGGAGGGGCTTTGGCCGCCTTAGGGAAGACGGAAGAAGCCATAGGCTATTACGAAAAAGCCTTGAAAATTGAAGGAGACAGTGCCGTGACCCATAACAATCTGGGCCTGGCATTGGCAAGCGTGGGGCGTAATCAGGAGGCAATTGGACATTTTCAAGAGGCCCTCAAAATCAATCCTCATTATGAAGATGCCATTAATAACCTGAAATCTGTTCAGGAGAAAACCATTTATCGCTGATATGAAATCGCAGGATTTCCCGCGTCGATTATTTTTCACGCAGCGGAAATTCGGGCGAATGAAAGATTGAGATTGAGCATAACGTGCGCAAAATATTAGAGGTGGCCCAAAGGCAATGTTTAAAGAGAAAAAAGTGATCGTGGTAATGCCCGCATATAATGCGGCGCAGACTCTCCAGAAAACCTATGACGAAGTCATGGCCCAGGGAATCGTCGATATGATTATACTTGTCGACGATGCCAGCCAGGATGATACTGCCGAAATTGCGAAGAGGCTCCCGAATGTGGAGGTATGTGTTCATGATTGCAACCGTGGTTACGGTGCAAATCAGAAGACTTGTTATAGACTGGCGCTGGAGCGGGGAGGTGATATCATCATAATGGTGCATCCTGATTATCAATATACGCCGATGCTGATTCCGGCTCTGGCAGCGTTGATCGGGAATGGTCTGTATCACTGCGTCTTGGGTTCGCGGATTCTGGGGGGTTATGCGCTGAAGGGCGGGATGCCACCTTGGAGATATGTTGCTAATCGGTTCTTGACGCTTGTGGAAAACATTCTTATGGGTGCAAAGCTCTCTGAATACCATACAGGCTATCGCGCTTTTTCGAGGCAGCTGTTGGAGCAGCTGCCAATAGATGCAAATTCCGACGATTTTGTATTTGACAATCAGATGCTGGCGCAAATCATCTGGTTTGGGCATACCATAGCCGAAGTCAGTTGTCCCACAAAATACTTTGCGGAAGCCTCTTCAATCAACTTCAGGCGGAGTGTGAAGTATGGTTTTGCATGTCTTTTGACGGCTTTACAATTCCGTCTCACCAAGGCCGGGATAACCACATCAAAATTGTTTCCGGAGAGCCGGTGATTTCACTTTAAGACCATCACGGCTGAAAGGGCGGCGCACCCGGGCCGCCGCAGCCCGATGCGAACGTTGTGCATCGCCGTTTGTCGAATGTCTTCTCCGTCAAATCTATTTTAAAAATGATGCATTAAGATATCCCCTCGCCAGATAGACCGAAAGCTGATCGTCTTAGATTATTTTTCTTGACATCGTCTAAATTATGGTGCTATGAGTGACCAGCGGTCATATAATGACCATAGTTCATATCCAGTATAAATACCCCTTACATTCATTAAAAGCATTTCTTGGTTTCGAGAGGAAGGGCTCCACAATCTTGGCATTTGAGAAGAGAAGAAGTCGGGAGAAAGAAAACAGAAAGAGCGCCATCCTCAAAGCGGCGAGGAAACTGTTTTTTGAGAAGGGCTTCAAGTCCGTGACCGTCGAAAGCATTGCCAGGAAGGCGGAACTGAGCAAAGGCGCAGTCTACCTTTATTTCAAGAGTAAGGAAGAAATATACAGTCAGATTCTTCTCAACGACATTGACAAGTTTCACAAAAAGGTAGCCGACTTATTTGAGGATGGCGAAAAGGCGTCGGAGATGCTCTCCCGCCTCTCTTCGACGTATGTGGACTTCTTCCTCAGGGATAGAGAGCTCTTCAGGATCCTTATAACCTTTATGCTCCATGCCAACCACAGCAACTTGCCGGAGGATCTTCAGAACCATATCATTAAATCCACCAATAAGACCATTTTCATGGAGAAAATATTTCAATATGGAATTGACACGGGGGAATTTCCGCCGTCAATAAATGTGCGACAATGCAGAAACGCCCTCTGGGGGCTGCTCAACGGCATTATCTCATTATATATATTTATCGGGTCGGAGGCGAAGAGAGATGACCTGATCAGGTCGACCGTCAATGCGAGCTTGGATATCTTCATCAAAGGCCTAAAGAGCTGTTGACGTGAAACCAGCGCGCCTGATTATTGTTACCGGCACGAGAAGTACGCGACTAATGTTTTTTCCAAAAAATGTGAATAGATGTAAATGAAGGGAGGTTTCGTATGAGCAACTTGCTAGTTAACGCAAGGGATCAGCAATTTGTTCTCTTTGAGCAGCTTGGCATTGAAAAATTGTTCGGATATGAGAAGTTTGCGGACTTCTCGAAGGAAACAGTACTAATGATGAGGAATGAGGCGGAGAAGATGGCGGTCAATGTGCTTCTTCCGACCTATGCCCTTGGGGATAAGGAGGGATGCACCTTCAAGGACGGGAAGGCCTACAGCCCTCCAAGCTTTCATGAGGTCTTCAAGAAATATGTCGGCGCGGGGTGGCTCTGCTCGTCCGAATCACCTGATGTGGGTGGCCAGGGACTTCCGCTTATTGTGAGATCAGCCTGCCTGGAGTCCATGTTTGCAGCTAACTATGCTTTTCTTACGTACACGGGGCTCACGCACGGCGCCGCCCATTTGATTGAAGAGTACGGCACGGAGGAGCAGAAGAAGAAATATATGTACAATATGTACGCCGGCAAATGGACGGGCACGATGTGTCTGACTGAACCGGGCGCAGGCAGCGACGTCGGAGCCTTGAAGACGACTGCACGGAGGCTGCCCGACGGCACGTTCAGCATTACCGGGACAAAGATATTCATCTCCTGCGGGGATCATGACCTTGCGGAAAATATAGTCCACCCTGTACTTGCCAGGATAGAAGGAGCTCCGCCGGGGACGGCCGGCATTTCAATTTTTCTTGTCCCGAAATACAGGGTCAATGACGACGGCACCCTGGGCGAATTCAACGACATACGGACCGGTAATGTCGAACATAAGATGGGGATCAAGGGGTCTGCCACCTGCACGCTTAATTTCGGCGATGAGGGGAAGTGTATCGGTGAACTTCTCGGAAGAGAGCGGCAAGGCATGAGGATCATGTTCCTGATGATGAATGCATCGAGGATGGACGTAGGCATGCAAGGCCTTGGTCATGCAACGGCGGCCTATGAGCATGCCGTCCAGTATGCCAAGGACAGGATCCAGGGAGTTCCGATATGGGACATGAAGAACCCCGATGCCAAAGCCGTTCCTATCATCCAGCATCCGGACGTAAGGAGGAAGCTTCTGTGGATGAAGTCCCACGTAGAGGGGATCAGGGCGCTTCTCTACTTCACCTGGTACTGCATGGATCTGGCACAAGCATCGGCAACGGCACAGGAGAGGGAAAAATGGCACGGACTGGTCGACCTTCTTACGCCTGTCTGCAAGGCTTATTCTTCTGATAGGGCGCAGACGATCTGCTCCTATGCCATCGATGTCTATGGCGGATACGGTTACTGTTCCGAATACCCGGTTGAGCAGTACTTCAGAGACTGCAAGATAGCGAGCATCTACGAGGGGACAAACGGCATCCAGGCTCTTGACCTTGTTGGCAGGAAACTGGGACAGAGGAAGGGCGCGGACGTCATGACCATGTTTGGCGAGATATACGCGTCAATCGCAAAGCTGAATCAGATTGACGACCTCAAGAGACACGTCGCTTATCTCGAGGAAGCGTACAATGCGCTGATTGATCTTACCATGCATTTCGCCCAACTCGGGAAAAGCGCGGGGTTTCTCATGCCTATCTTGAATGCAAGCCCATACCTTGAGATTCTCGGCGACGTAATAGTAGGGCACTTCCTGATGCAGGCTGCAGGCATTGCCGATGAAAGGCTGAATGCGATCTATAAGGAAAGAGGCGTAGAGGAGTCAAAGGGGAAGAAGCGCGCACTGATCCATGAGGATCCTGACGTCGCCTTCTACTACGGCAAGAATGCCGCTGCGAGGTTCTTTGCAGTTGACGTTCTTTCCACCGTCAAGGCGAGGTGCGAGGCCATCAAGTTCGGAGAGAGGGTTCCTATCGAGATAGCGGAGGAGTCTTTTACATCTTAAGCAAGGAGGAGAGATATGTCTTACAATATTAAAAAGGCTGCAGTCTTAGGCGCAGGAGTTATGGGTGCATCCATAGCGGCCCACTTGGCCAATGCGGGGATACGGTGTGTGTTGCTTGATATCATTCCCTTCGAGCTTACGGAAGCAGACAAGAAGAAGGGGTTGACGGAGAAGAGTCCCGAGTGGCGCAACAGATTCGCCGCAAACGGCCTCACCGGCGCCGTTAAATCCAAACCCGCAGCGTTCTATACGAAGAAGAATGCTGCATTGATTAAGGTCGGGAATTTCGAGGACAACCTCGGGTGGCTCTCCGATGTGGACTGGGTTATCGAGGTCGTGATCGAGAACCTCAAGATAAAGCAGGAGCTGTTTGCAAAGGTTGAAAAAGTGCTAAGGCCGGATTGCATCGTAACGACGAATACGTCGGGCATTCCTATCAAAGACATTTCTGCCAATTTCGGTCCAAATCTGAAGAAGAATTTCCTGGGAACGCATTTTTTCAATCCACCCCGCTATATGAAGCTCCTGGAGGTCATTCCCGGTGCTGATACGAAAAAGGAAATCGTAGATTATATGGCTGAATTCTGCGAGCGGGTCCTGGGCAAAGGCGCTGTTATCTGCAAGGACGTCCCCAACTTCATAGGTAACCGCATCGGCACCTTCGATATATCGAATGCCGTGCGCCTGATGGCGGAAAAAAAGATGAGGATCGATGAAATCGACGCGGTCATAGGCAAAGCCCTGGGCAGGCCAGGTTCGGCGATCTTCGGGACCCTCGATCTCGTGGGCCTGGATACAGGACACCACGTCATGAAGAACCTCTATGACGCGGTGCCGGATGACGAGATGCGGGATATGTTCATACCCTCGGATGTCATGAACAAGATGATGGAGAGAAAATGGCTGGGCAATAAGACGAAACAGGGCTTCTATAAGAGGGCGCCTGGCGACAAGGGCAAGAAGGAAAAGCTGGTCCTCGACTACAATACGATGGAGTACATGCCTGCAACAAAGCCGAGGTTCGAATCCATTTCGCAGGCGAAGAAGATTGAGGACGATGTTCCCAAGATGATCAGGACGGTATTTAACGGCACTGATAAGGCAGCCGAGCTCGCCCGCGAATACCTCGTTAACAACTTCATCTATTCTGCGAACCGTGTGCCGGAGATTTGTGACAGCATCGTGGCGATCGACAATGCAATGAAATGGGGCTACAACCACCAACTCGGCCCCTTCGAGACCTGGGATGCGGTGGGTGTACGGAATGCAGTGGCCGTGATGAAGCAGTTGGGAAAACAGGTTCCCAAGAAGATAGAAGAAATGCTTACGGCAGGCTTTGAATCGTTCTACACAAAGAAAGACGATACTCTCTATTACTACGATTTCGAAACGAAGAATTATGCGAAGGTCAAGGAAAATCCGAAGATCATTTTCCTGCCTGCACTCAAAGAGAGAAAGAAAATCGTGAAACAGAACCCGGGCGCGAGCCTGGTCGATATCGGGGACGGCGTCGTCTGCCTCGAATTCCACACCAAGATGAATTCCGTGGATCAGTATATGGTGGAGATGATGAATGACAGCTGTGATATCGTGGAAAAGGATTTTTCGGGTATGGTCGTAGGGAACCATGCCACGAACTTCTCCGTCGGGGCCAACGTATTCATGGTTCTTGTCGGCGCCCAGAAGGGAGACTGGGATGTGCTGGAGAAGATGGTGGAAGGCTTCCAGAATGCCAACATGAGAATGAAGTATCTGTCCAAGCCCGTTGTCACTGCTCCCGCCGGCATGGCACTGGGAGGCGGCTGTGAGATCGCGATGCATGCAGCCAAGTGCCAGCCCTGCGGAGAAACCTACATCGGCCTTGTGGAGGTCGGCGTTGGTGTCATTCCGGCCGGCGGCGGTTGCAAGGAAATAATGGTGAGAATGACGGAGGGGATTCCGGACGGCACCATCGAAGCGGGACTGAACCTTCAGCATTTTTATACCAAGGCCTTTGAAAATATAGCTATGGCGAAGGTCGCAACGAGCGCCGTCGAGGCAATGGAATTGGGTTATGTCAGGAAGACGGACAATATCAGCATGAACAGGGATCAGCAGATCTGGGATGCTAAACAGGTGGTGCTCGGTCTCGCAAAATTTTATAAGAAGCCTGTGCCTGCACTCATCCCCGTCATGGGTGAGAATCTCCGGGGCATGTGTACATCCGTTGTCTACAACATGAGGCACGGGAATTTTATTTCCGACTACGACGTACATATCGCCGGGAAGCTTGCCTATATCCTCTCCGGCGGCGACTGCCAGGAGCGCACATTGGTTTCCGAACAGGAAATCCTGGACCTCGAGAAGGAGGCATTCTTGAGCCTCTGCGGTGAGCAAAAGACACAGGATCGGATCATGCATCTGTTGAACACGGGCAAACCTTTGCGCAACTGATGAGAGAAGACGGTTAATAATCTTGTATGGGCTTGAGATGAGAGGCTTCATAAAGCAAGGAGGAATATCATGAGTGATGCAGTTATCATTGAATCCGTAAGAAGTCCGGGCGGTCGTTACAGGAGAGGCGGTCTCGCATCGACCCGGGGCGATGAAATAGGTATCCAGGTTATGAAGGGGCTCCTGGCGAGGGTTCCTGCGCTGAAGCTTGAAGACGTGGACGACGTGATCTGCGGATGCGCTTTTCCCGAGGCCGAGCAGGGGATGAACCTGGCAATGGTCATAGCTATGGGAGCGGGCATTCCGGTCACAACCTCCGCCATGACGATCAACCGTTTCTGCTCTTCGGGGCTTCAGGCCATAGCGGACGCAACAGCGAAGATCCGTGCGGGCTGGTCGTCTGTGATCATAGCGGGAGGCTGCGAGACCATGTCCCACATTCCTATGGCTGGGAACGTCTTTCGTCCTCATCCCGACTGGGAAGATCTGCCGAACGTCTATGTATCGATGGGCATCACGGCGGAGAATGTTGCCGCCAACTACAAGGTATCGCGCGAGGATCAGGACAGGTTTGGTTTGGAGAGCAACCGCAAGGCGTATGAGGCGATAAAGGCAGGGAAGTTCAAGGATGAGATCATACCGATTAAGGCGTACCGCTATGCGAAATCAAAGAGCGGCAAGAGGGTCAGGGAACAGTTCGTATTTGACATGGATGACGGTGTCAGGTGGCCGACTACGATGGCAGACCTTGGACGACTGAAATCCCCCTTCAAACAGGGAGGATCGGTGACCGCCGGCAATTCATCTCAGATGACGGACGGAGCGGGATTTGCACTTCTGATGAGTGAAGAGAAGGCGAGGTCGGCGGGTTTGAAGCCTCTCGCGAAACTCACACACTATGCTGTTGCCGGCTGCAGACCGGAAGAGATGGGCATAGGGCCGGCCCTCGCGATACCCAAGGTCCTTAAGATGGCCGGGTTAACTACAAAAGACATCGATGTCTACGAAATTAATGAGGCCTTCGCGTGCCAGGCCCTCTACTCAATAAAGGTTGTGGGCATCGAAGACAGGCTTGCGGCGGGTGATATCAATCCGAACGGCGGCGCCATTGCCCTGGGGCATCCTCTCGGAGCCACGGGCGGCAAGCTGACCGCACAGCTCCTTTATGAATTAAAGCGGCGTAAGGCAAAGAGAGGCATAGTATCCATGTGCATCGCGGGAGGGATGGGCGCAGCGGGCATCTTTGAGATGCTATAGTCTTTTCTGTCCGTCGGACTATAAAGAAAAAAGCCGTGGTTCTCGACACCACGGCTTTTTTGCGTCTAAATTATTTTCGGTCGATATAAATTGTGGGGTCGAAAATACCGGCCTGCCGGAACCCTTTCTTTCTCAAAAGGCAGCTGTCGCACCGGCCACAGGCTTTTCCATCCGGTGAAGGATCGTAGCAACTGTGGGTGATGCCGTAGTCCACACCAAGTTCGCTGCCGCGTCTGATAATATCGGCCTTTGACATCTCGATAAGGGGCGTCCTTATTTTTACGCTGGTCTTCCCCTCCACTGCAGCCCTGGTTGCAAGATTCGCCATGTTCTCGAACGCCGCAATATATTCGGGCCGGCAGTCAGGGTAACCGCTGTAATCGACGGCGGTAACACCGATGAATATGTCTGAGATGTGGAGAACCTCCGCCCATGCAAGCGCGTAGGAAAGGAAGATAGTGTTTCTGGCGGGGACATAGGTGACGGGGATGCTGTGCCGCATCGCGCTTTCGTCGCGGCCTTTGGGAACTTCTATATCATCGGTGAGGGCCGATCCTCCGAACGCTCTCAGATCGATATTGACGACGAGGTGCTTCGTGGCGCCGAGGGACCTGGCAACCTTCTCTGCCGCCTTCAGCTCCAAAGAATGGCGCTGGCCGTAAAAAAAACTCAGACTATAAATATCGTAGCCTTCGGCTTTGGCCATAGCCATTGCTGTCGTGGAGTCGATGCCGCCGCTGGAAAGAACGATGGCCTTCTTGTGGTGGCTCATAAAGCTTCTTCTAAACCCCTCTCGTTTCAGAGCCCCAGATGGTCTTGTGGAGCTGGATCTGCATTCTGACATCAAGATGATCCGCGAGTATCCATCGTGCCAGGAGCTCCGGATTCATTTTGCCATAGGCAGGAGAAAAGAGAGGTGGCTTGCCCTCTCCCTTTGCTCTGTTTAGGAGAGACAGGATGCTTTTCGCGTAATCGTAGTCTTCTCTGTTTCCTATGACAAATTTGATTTCATCTTTCGTTTGGAGTCTTTTCAAATTTTCCACGTCGTTCTTATTTGTCTCTCCGCTTGAGGGACATTTGATGTCTAAGATCTTTACGCAGCGGTCATCGATTACGCTTATGTCCATGCTGCCGTTGGTTTCCAGGAGCACCTCGAAACCCATATCAAGCAGCTTCTGTATAAGAAGGGGCGTGTCTTTCTGGATCAGTGGCTCGCCGCCCGTGATTTCAACCAGTATGCACCGGTGGGATGTTATCCTGTTGATGATTTCTTCGATCTCGAGATCTTCGCCTTCTTCATATGCGTACCGGGTGTCACAGTATGAGCATCTGAGGTTGCATCCGGTAAGTCTGACAAAAACGCAGGGCTTCCCGGCATAGGAAGATTCGCCCTGGACGCTGTAGAAAATCTCATTTACCTTCAGCAACTACTCCTCCCAGTAACAGGCTCCCGTCTTCGGCGTCTCGGAGACCTTCACCCTGGAAATCTTTGCATTCTCCGAATTGATTCTCGCGCCGAGTTCTTTGTATAAAAACTTGGCGATATTCTCGGAAGAGGGATTTGCGCGTTCGAATGCAGGATGTTCATTCAGGCAGGAGTGGTCGAGAGTGTCGATGGATTCTTTTATGGCCCGCTTCACTTCTCGGAAATCGATGCCGATGCCTATGTCATTCAAAGCCCGGCATCTCACAAAAACCTCCACGGTCCAGTTATGTCCGTGCACCTGTGCACAGTCGCCCGGATAGCCATGCAGGGAGTGGGCAGCGGAAAATTCAGTTGCTACAGAGATTTCAAAAAATCCCGGCATTGACGATCCCTAATCTGCGTAAATATTCTGTGGCTTCTAAATTAATCTCGATATGGATATAGGTCAATTGAGTGAAAGGTATTTCATACACAGGTCAAACCGGATTCGTCCTTTTTTCCCGCTGATCCATCTTGTAGCAGCTTCCCGCGAATTTTTTTGCGTAGCTCTTCATCTCCGAAGCCCTCTCCATCAGTTCACCGTGATGGCTGAAAGTACGCCTCTCTGTATCCGTTATGCCTATGGAGATACTCGTAACCGGTAGTTTAGACCAAACGCCCTTCCGGTCGGCGGCGAAGATGTAACCAGCGTCCCAGTCCGCTGTGTCGTAAAAACCTGCAATCAGGGCGTCGAACCTTTCAATGATGTTCTCTGCTGCTTTTTCAATCAGATCGGGTTTCATAATTACGACAAAATCGTCGCCCCCGATATGCCCTATGAAGCATCCCTGTGACTGGGTGTCCTTGACGACATTAAGGATGATCCTTCCTGTCATTTTTATCAATTCATCTCCCCGGCCGAATCCGTAACGGTCATTGAAGGGCTTGAAGTTATCGAGGTCCGCATAGGCGAGGGCGAAAATCTCGTCGTTGTCAAGCCTCCTCTGTATTTGCCGGGTAATGGAGAGATTGCCTGGCAGGCGCGTAAGGGGATTGATCTCCACCACTCTTTCAAAACGCATGATGCCCAATTTGACCCTCGGAAGAATTTCTCTTTCAGCATCCGCCTTCCTGAGATAGTCTTCGCAGAGAATATTTTCCCAGCCCGGGGGATCGATGTCGCCGTCAAAGACGACGAGGATCGTCAGTCGGCTGAAAAGAGGGTCTTCCTTGATGAGGTTGATGAAGGAGACAGTGGCGTCATCGCCCTTGGGGATATCGACCACCACTAGAGAAGGCGTGTCATTGTAGATGTAGTCCAAGGCGGGCTTAAAATCGCCGAAGGATACGATCCGGAAATGGTCTTGCAGAATCCGGCTCGACATCGCCTGAAAAGAAGGGTCTCTGCTGATAATCGCAACCGTTTCCATTATTGCTGCAATACCTCCTGCGTTGCCTCAATCGACTCTTCCAGTTCCTGGAATACTTTGATGATATCCTCTTCCGAAAGCTCAAGCCTGTCGAATGCCGCATCATCCACGGTGGGCACAATCTGGTCGCCTGAGAAGCCGAGGCTCCTGGCCTTTGTCAGGATGTCCGCCAGGTGCACGATGGCGGTTTCGAGAGGGAAAAGGACTGCCGACCGCGGCTGGTGGTGGTAAAGAATCGCCTCGGTAAGTTTTTTCGGGAAACGCCACTTCTCCGAAAGGGCGGCGCCCAGCGCCGCGTGGTTTTCGGCAAAGAATTTTTTTTCCGCCTGCATGATAGGAATATGTCCCGTCTCTGCGAAGGCCAGTGCGCCCTCGTATGCCTTGGTGAATTCCAGCGCCATAACAACTTTGCCTATGTCGTGGATAAGACCTGCAACATACGCTTCCTCCGGCTCTCTCAGCCCTTTTTTCTGGGCGATTATCCTTGCGGCGGCTGCACATCCCATGGAATGTTCATAGAGACCAGTCATCGCCTTTTGCATGAGTTCGAAAACGGAGACGCCGAGGAGCAGTCCTTTAACGACATTAAGACCGAGGAGCATGATCGCGTGGGATACGGAGGCAATGCGTCCGGGAAAGCCGTAGACCGCGGAGTTCACCATCTTCAGGATGCGGAAAGTGAGAGCAGGGTCCGATTGAACAAAAGAAGCAACCTCGGTCAGAGAGACGTTCTGCTTTTCCATGATGCGGGAGAGCTTCCTCAGAGTATCGGGCACCGTGGGGAGACTGCCTATGTTTTCAATGCGGTGGCGCAGGATTTTAGATTCTATAACTTCACTCATAAAGTGTCCTGATGTGCTTTTCGGCGGCTCTCTTTATTATTTCCATTCTCGGATTCCCATGAGCAGACTCGAAACGCCTTTCCAGGCCGGCGAGCATTTCCTCTATGGGAACCTCCATTTCCAGTTTTCCTTCGACGTAGATCGCTCCCTCCAGATCCATATCCTGGATTCTCGCCACCCATGTCTCCGTAAGTTCTGTGCCTTCACCGAGGAGGGCCATACCGGCCTTGTTCATGATCGGCTTAGCAAGCCGCATTCCCGGCTGGAGCTTATCAGACGTAACTTTTATCATTGCTGGCCCCCGTCTTGTCGTGCATAAATTTCTTTCTTATTTCAACGACAGTGAAAGTGTCAGGCCTTGCCGTCACTTCCCAAAACATTGATGATCTTGTGCTTGTAGAGTTCCTTCAATGCATCGCGGGCGGGACCGAGATATTTTCTCGGGTCGAACTCGTCCGGCTTTTCATAAAAGACTTTTCTGATTGCCGCTGTCACGGCCAATCTTCCATCAGAGTCGATGTTTATCTTGCACACCGCGGACTTCGCGGCCCTGCGCAGCTGATCTTCGGAAATCCCCGCTGTATCATCGAGCTTGCCGCCATATTTGTTGATCTCATCGACTATATTTTGCGGTATGGAGGAGGCGCCGTGCAGAACTATCGGGAAACCTGGTATCCGTCTTTCCACTTCATAAAGTATGTCAAACCGGAGAGGCGGCGGGCTCTCGCCTCGTTTGACCTTGAATTTGTATGCGCCGTGGGAGGTTCCGATGGATATTGCCAGCGAATCGACGCCCGTGCGTTTTACAAAGTCTTCCACTTCTTCCGGTTTGGTGTAATGGCTCTGCTGGGATGAAACTTCGTCTTCAACGCCTGCCAGCACGCCTAATTCCCCTTCAACAGTCACATTGTGACTGTGCGATAATTCAACAACCCGTCTGGTAAGTTTTACGTTTTCTTCGTAAGGCAGATGGGACCCGTCGATCATAACCGAGGAGAAGCCGGTTTCGATACAGGATTTCGCGAGGTCAAAAGAATCACCGTGGTCCAGATGTAGGGCTATGGGGATTGCATAACCCATCTGCCCTGCCACTTCCACTGCGCCTTTGGCCATGTATTGCAGCAAAGTCTGGTTTGCATATTGACGGGCGCCTTTTGAGACTTGCAGGATAACCGGAGATTTCGTTTCAACGCTGGCAGCTACTATAGCCTGTAATTGTTCTAAATTGTTGAAATTGAATGCAGGTATGGCATAGCCGCCACGCATGGCTTTCTTGAATAAATCTCTGGTGTTTACCAATCCTAATTCTTTGTAATGCACCATTGCTTCTTACTCTTCTACGATGATTGCTTCTGAAGGACAATCGTCCGCCGCTTCCCTCACGGCGTCATACAGCGACTTCTTCACTGTTGCCACCTTTACAGAGGCCAGATCATCTACCAGTTCGAAAACATCCGGGACAGTATCAACACACAATCCGCATCCTGTACAAAGATCCTTGTCAATGCTTACTTTCATAAGAAGCTCCTCACCTTTCTTGATTTTTGGTTACGAGATATGCTTTTTTCGAGGAAGTATACGGGAAAGCTCGTTATATGTCAAAGAGAAAGGTCATGGAAACATACATAGGGGAGTTGACACATAAGCCCATTTCCCCTATAGTGGCGCCACATTGATGAAACATTTTTTGGTGCAGAGGAGAAGATAAACCGCATGATCAGGCGTCCCATAATCGGGCTCAACATGTCTATGGATCTCGTAGACAAATATGAAAAATACGGACTTCTGGTTCCCATCAGTTACGTTGATGCCGTGGAAGGTGCCGGCGGCGTGCCGCTTTGTCTTCCCCCTTGTGAAGATTTCACTATAATGCGCTCTCTCGTGTCTATTATTGATGGCGTAGTCCTTATCGGAGGCGATGACTACTGGCCGGATCATTTTGGGGGGCATCCGCAGCCTGAAGATGAACTGATGCCGAAGCGCCGTGATCGTTTTGATATAGAGTTGGCGAAATGGGCGTTGCATAAGACTGCCCTTCCGATCCTTGGTATCTGCGGCGGTCATCAGTTGATCAGCATAGCGCAAGGGGGTGCGCTGATACAGGATATCAGGACAGAGTGGGATGTACATGCGGGCGGTTCCTACATTCCGCACTCAAGGAAAGAGAGGGGTGATCACGACCCGAACTTCCGCCATCCCGTGCGCCTTGAGAATGCCAGCCTTGCTGGCCGGGCCGTAAATATGCCCGCGGGCGGCGTGCTCATGACAAATTCCAGCCATCATCAGGCTGTCCACCCTCAGAAGATCGGGAGAGATCTTGCTGCCTCCGCGTGGTCGCAGGACGGTGTGATCGAAGCGATCGAGCCCGCGGAAGACTCGCCCTGGACCCTCTCCGGCAGATTCATATTAGGCGTTCAATGGCATCCGGAACAGATCCAGGATGAATATCCTCAAAAGAATATCTTTCTCGCCTTGATTGAGGCTGCTCGGAAAAAATAATTCCTCTGAAACTTATCAGTGACTGAAACGATGGAGCGAAATCCTTTCAAGTGGTTCAAGGTTTACCTGAGCGGAAAAATGCCCCTGATGCTTGTCCTTGGTTTCGCATCGGGAATGCCATTGGCTCTCACCGGTTCAACTCTGTCCGCATGGATGGTGGCGGAAGGGGTGGATATTAAAACCATCGGACTGTACTCTCTCGTAGGGTTGCCTTACGCCTTCAAGTTCCTGTGGTCGCCGCTGATGGATCGCTTCGTGCCGCCTTTCCTGGGGAGGAGGAGGGGATGGATGCTCATGACGCAGCTGGCGCTCATCTTCACGATTTCCATACTGGGATTTTTCGACCCTGCATCCATGCCAGTACTCGTTGCCGCCGCCGCGCTTAGTCTTGCTTTCTTCAGCGCCAGCCAGGACATCGTCCTCGATGCGTACCGGACGGAGTACCTGAAGCCCGAAGAACGGGGCGCAGGGGTAGGCGTATGGATCATGGGCTACAGGATTGCCCTTCTGGTGGGCGGCGCTGCGGCCCTCATCCTCTCTGATCATGTATCCTGGAAAATGGTTTATTTGATAATGGGTCTTTTCATGGTCATCGGCTGCATTGCCACGCTCGTTGCCCCCGAACCCCTCAAGATAGATCATGAGGGCGAGTCGGTAGAGGCACCGAAGAGCCTCTATGAAGCGGCAGTTGCGCCATTTCTGGAATTCTTCCGGAGACCCGGCTCTCTTGAGATTCTCCTCTTTATTATCCTTTACAAACTTGGAGATATTGCCGCAGCCCAGATGACTACGCCGTATATCCTGAAATACGTGGGTTTTTCACGGACTGAGCTGGGTACCGTTTACAAGGGCTTCGGCATGGCGGCGACGATCGTGGGAGCCCTCATGGGAGGCGCCATCATGTCCAGGTGGCCTCTGAAGCGATCCCTCTTGGTCTTCGGAGTGCTGCAAGGATTATCAATCCTGGCTTTTATTCTGCTCGAATTCACGGGCCGCGAGATATGGGCCTTGGCCGTTGTCATCGGGATTGAGAATTTCTGCGGTGGTATGGGGACATCGGCATACACGGCATTCCTCATGGGCCTTTGCAACAAGAAGTTTACTGCGACACAGTATGCCTTACTCAGCAGTCTTATGGCAGTGGGTCGCAACGTGACGGGCGCGCCTACAGGTTACCTCGCTGACGCCGTGGGCTGGGTGATATTCTTTGTGATCTGCACGGCTCTCGCCGTTCCCGGCTTGCTGCTCCTTCTGCGATATAACAAATGGGCAGTTGAAGCTCAGAATTAAATCCGGTTCATACGGGTGATGCATACTTCCTTGTTTGTTTTCTAATTCAGCCCGCAAATACAATATTACAATCCATCGTTATTGCTGAAAATGAAAAAGGCAGAGCCGATTTGACCCTACCTTTCTGCAAAAAACTGATTATCTGTTTCGTTACTGCTAAAACTTGTCTTCTGACCCCTGCCTACCCAATCCGTCCAAGTCTAAGAAGCGGCATAGTGGCAGGCCTCCGGGCTAATGGCATATGTTATCAAGTTAAGATATACTAATACATTGCCAACCTTAAAATCAGAATGGCTTTTCCAGTGCCTGCCAAAGTTGAGAAATTAAAATGGGCCTTGGCAAATATAAGTCAGCCTTTAAATCCCCATCTTGATTCTGGTTATGTGAATCTTTAATATCGATTATAAAAACAGAAGAGGATTTTAACTGCACATGTTGGTCAGGATTAAGTTCTTTATATCCGCCATTGGTGAGAACAACGTCATACTTGTCGTTCGAGAGCATGGCAACAATCTCAGTGCCATCTTTCGCAAAGCCCGCTTTATAACCACGACTTAATATAGCTTTAAGTAAGAATTCTGGTATGTCCGGCCTGTCATCGTGTATTAGAACTTTTGTCGAAAGTAACATATGCGGTTCCTCCTGAATTTAGCTACTACTGGAAATAATATGTGTAAAAGTTGATATATCAAGTGTTGTAATCAGAGTTTAACAATTAATTCTCTCCAGGACTACACTTTCATAAGGTAGACGTAATAGGACATCTAAAATCTGCTGACATATCAGATCCCCGTCAGCGTCGGGCTGAAGGAATATTTGATATCCCTCTGGTGTTCGAGAATGACTTGACAGCATTGCCGAAATACCGTTCTTTACAAGATTGACCGTTTCTTCAAGGTGGCGCTGTCCCATAGTTTTAATTTTGATGGTTCTTGCTTTGATATGACTTTCGCGTCTAATGACATAAATTCTGGGGATAAAGTCTTCCATGGTACTACCTTTATCTCAGCTCTTCAGTAATCATTGATGGAAGAAAATTTATGTTTTCGTCAAGATGCTAATCACCATGTTGGCCTTTAAGATAAGCCTTTGCCCATCAGTTTCGCTTATCCGTCTCTTGTCGATGTCATCTCGTACTCTTTCAGTGAAGGCGTTCAGCTTTCTGATTAACGGTGTTGTCTCTTTTCCTTGAAGATTCAAAAGCTCTTCAGGTTTTTTCCCCAGCACGGTATTCCTCAATTATCAGAATTAGGATTTATCTGGATGGATGATGTCTCATGGTTAAAAAGGCAGAGCCACTTTGACCCTGCCTTTCTATTTTTGATATTTGGATTTTATCTAGTTCTTAAACTTTCTCCTGACTCCTGCAACACCAATTAGGCCAAGCCCAAGAAGCAGCATGGTGGCGGGTTCGGGCACGCCACTGGGACCGTTGGGACCGTATACGAGAAATGATTCCGAACCACCTGTAGGAGTAAGACTGGTATCGCCATTAAGAAGCCCAATTCCGCTGTCATAAGCCCAAGAAGGACCATTATTTTGGTCCCAGAATACGGGGTCACCAGTAACAACAACGGCGTTTTGAAGTTCTAACCAATAACTACCTGCTAGCTCCGGAGCTCCTATCGTAATCGTATCTTTGTAGATATAATAGCCATATTGATTTGTGCCTAAAAGCTGGGCAGTGATAGCTGCGGTTGTACCACTCGCCGGATATGAAGGCGCTGGAGGCGTTGAGCCAGCGCCCAAAGGCGCGATTGTCCACTGTACAGTCTGAGGTACATCAGCGCTTGAGGAAACCCAAGTATAGAACACAGCCCCACTAACAGTTGAGGCAGCTGGCAAGGTAAACGAATCGGCTACAACATAGCCATAATTAATGGTAAAGGCATCTAAGTTGCTGCTTAGTGGTGGTGGTCCACCGTTACTATACAAGGTTTGCGCAAAGGCCGAGCTGCTCAAAGAGCAGACCAAAACGACCGTCAATACAAATAGACCAATATGCTTTTTCATACAATCCTCCTTTTCTCAATTCATTGTTATTTTATTTTTCAGGTTTAGAATAATTGTATTTGATCTGTACTGTTATTTCTTCCTCCTGATTGTGGCGACGCCGAGAAGTCCAAAGCCGAGGAGCAATAGCGTACCGGGTTCGGGAACAGGCCTTATATCTTTGTCTTTACTGATGAGATAGGTTTGACCCGGAGCGAGTGTTACATCCCACTCAAATGCCCAAGTCGTATCACCGGGACCTGCATTCAAATTATCGTTCAAAGTCGTGGGGCTAGCATCATTCAGCTCATTGAGAGTGGTTGCATAATAACCTGCTTCATACCTGCTTGCCGGAGGTGTCACGACAGTCTCCGCAAGGGCAAAATACGGATTCGACTGGTCTACCTTGTTACCATCCGGATCTATCTTCACGGTATCATTCTGATATCCATGAGGACCATATCCACCTAAGTCAAAGTCTGAATACTGGAAGAAGTGAAGAGTGATCCGACTGCTCGAGATATTCCTGAGCCTGATTTGTTCATCAATGTCCGATTGTCTCGAACCAGGAGTACCACCGAACAACGAATAATTTACCTGTACAGAGAGAGCCTTGTCCACGTTGCTGTACAAAAGGCTCACGGTGTTTGTTGTTTCCGATAGAATAGTTGGGGCGCTGATTGTGTCAATGGATTTTTCACCACCCGTAGCGCCGATGCGATACCAGAACCACTGCTGATACAGCATTGATATTCCATCAACAAACCAGCTGTTCATCCCGGCCTGTGAATTGGGGCTGATTGTCGCTGTTGAATTCATGTCGGAAAGTGTCACCGTGGTGGCCTGTACACCAGGGATACCCCATAACGACAGTACCAACGTCACTGCCAATATTCTTAAAATCTTTTTCATCTCACGACCTCCTTGCTGATATCACCTATATTGATTTCTTTATATTTTCATTTTGAGATATAGGTATGCATTGGCCGTGCCAGTCATAATTTTATGGATTAGATATTCATAAGCCATTAATATATCTAGTTATTATTCGCTATCCTAGGAGGGCAAAAAAACGTATCTGCATTTACTGTGATTAAAATTGTAAAGTATTTCGACGCTACTTGATTGCTTATGGGGTATGTTTGGATATGTTTTGGCAGAAAACACTGATTTTACGCTGCCTTATAGTGTATTACAATGTATTTCATTTTTGTAATGAATTCCGACGGTCTCAATTGCTTCGGGGATATTTTTAGATATGTATTGGAAAAAAACACTGATATTACGCTGCGTTATAGTGTATTACAATGTATTGCATTCTTGTAATGAATTACGACACACTAATAAAATTACCATCAGATATTCAAATGCGTATTGACAGACGAGCGCCACATATGGTCGATGTGGCAGTAGATCAACGAATACCATTTCCCGGGGAGGGAGAAATCCCTCACCCAATCCTCATCAATAGGTAATCAGATACGGCAGCTTACAGTACGATCGGTCAATTAAAACGTTTCAATGGATAAGATTCATTATCCAATTCCTGGTGATGTTAACGCCTTGTGGGTAAGAAATAATCCTCCAATTCCCCTTCACTTTTAGTATTTGCCTGGAATAGACATTCTGGAATAGACATTCTGGAATAGACATTTGACACACCTTGTTCAAAGGTGTAGATTTCCATCGCCAATCCTCAAAATCTTAAAAGAATTTATAAGGTCTTAGAAACCAGAATTATGTCCCCATATTTCCCAAGAACAGACGCGGCCATTTGGTCGCCGTCATCAAAAGGTAAGCCCATAAAAGGGAGAGCCAAGGAGTGATGAAGTATATCTTGCTTGCAGTGGTGTGCCTGTTATGTGTCGTGAGCTGTGCAACGACGGCTGATTTGGAAAGTGTGCGGAGTGATTTGAAATATGTGAACGAGAAGATCGACGTCACCAGCGAGAATGTCCGTCTTCTCAAGAAGGAATACGCCGATACAAAGAAAAGCGATGAAGCGTTATCGGCAGTCCGGACTAGGCAGGCTGATATGGGAACGGAAATCACAGCCTTGAGAGAACGCATTCAGCAGCTAACAGGGCAGATTGAAGTCCTCAGAAAAGATCTCGACTCAGCCCAAGCCAGGACCAGTCGCTGCGACGAAGAGATCGAGTCTCTCAAAAAGAATCTCGGCGACGTCCGCTCCAAGACTGACTATACCGGCAAGGAGGAGAAATCTCCAGAGACGGGCGAAAAGCCGGCAAAACAGGCTTCTAAGGAGACCGCCAAGGGGAAGAGGAATAAGGAAACGGCTTATGCGGCTGCTTACGATGAGTTCAAGTCAGGAAGATATGAAAAAGCCCGGACAGGCTTTCAAGATTTTCTCAAGCAGTACCCCAAGACGGAATATTCCGCCAACGCCCTGTTCTGGATCGGCGAATGTTACTACTTTGAGAAGAATTATGAAAAGGCCGTCCTCGAATACGATAAGGTGATTAAGAAATATCCTGACGCAGACAAGATGCCCTCCGCCCTCCTCAAGCAGGGACTATCCTTTCTTAAGCTCGGTGATAAGGTTAGTGCGCGGATCGTCTTGGAACGGGTAATTAAAGATTACCCCAACACGAGCCAGTCAAGGACCGCCCGATCCACGCTAGCCAAGTTTTGATAGGCACTCCCGAAAATCGATTCATCACAAACGGGATCTGCACCCGGAGGATCGGTAAGCCGAAGGGGTTTTTCCGATACCTCAACGGTGGCGACGTGTACAACGGATTTGCTCGCTCTAACAAGTGCCGGTTATCGAACGGTAATCCTCACTACAATATCAAACCGAAAGTTGAGGATAAGTATGTGTTGTCAGTCAAGGTGCAATTGAGTTTCTCCGCAGAGTGCTGCGGAGAAACTTCGATTCTTAAGGGACAGTATCGTTCGTTATTTGCCAGCGACCGAATTCAATGGATTGTCAACTCAAAAGTGCGCATGAACTGGATGAAGCGTAAATCCAATTTATTCTTGTAGCGCCTTTTTCGTATGCTGATGCGGAAAACCCGCGGATGGAGCGGCCGTTGATAACGGCAAAAGGTACACCGCCACTATTATCGAGCTGTCTCTTGCGGATTGCCGCTTCCTTGTCCTTCTCTATGTCATCCTCGATAAAATCAATTCCCTGTGACCGAAGGTAATCGCGCGCCTTTCGGCAATATGGACACCAGCTGGTCGTATAAAGTACCACGTCCGCTTTCCTCTTGCTTTCAAAGGAAGGCCTTGACTCTTTGACTGATGGCGGCGCCGTATCAAGGCTGTCCCCCTGTCTGTCCTTGTAGACTTTCATTTCTCCGGGCGATTTAGCAGGCGGCGGCGAGTCCGAGATATGCATCTCCCCTTTCTCATCAACACATTTGTATATTTCGGCCGCTACCGTGGTGCAGAGATAGAGCGTCAAAGCCAGGAGAAAGAAAACAAATATTATTATCTGTTTCCCTTTTCTTCCAGGCTCAATCATCTTAATCCTCTGCTGCATATGCCTCGTGATATTTTCCTTATCGGTTATTTGAACATGGATTGCGTCATCGTACCGGAACTGAACACATTGGGGTCCACCATGACATTTATCAAAGATGCCTTTCCGGACCTGCGGGCCCGCTCCAGGGCAGGGCGGATCTGTGTGGGTTCGGTGACAAGCTCGCCATACCCGCCCATGGCCTCGACCACGCGGTCATAACGGAGGGGACTGAGGACATTCGCCACTTCGCCACGCGCCTGGCCGTATCTTTCCATTTGCCCGTAGCGAACCTGATTCCAGGCGGCGTTGTTTGCAACGATACCGATTACCGGCATATTGAAACGTATGAGCGTATCATAATCAAAGCCCGTCAATCCGAAGGCCCCGTCACCGAAGAGGACAATAACCTCCGTATCAGGCATGGCCGCTTTGGCGGCAATGGCAAACGGTGTCCCTACGCCGAGGGTGCCTAAGGGACCCGGATCGAGCCAGCGGCCCGGTATGCAGGGGGTGACGATGTTCGCGGACATTGTTACCACATCCCCGCCGTCGGCGATAAAGATTGTATCTTCCTGCATGAATGCCTTAATCTCGCTAGCGAGACGCAGGGGATGGATGGGCACGGCATCGGATTCAAGGCAGGGCCTGTCTTTATCGAGCAATTGTTTTTCGAGCTGACACAGTTCATCGAGCCATTCTGCGTTCCGTCGTGGCGACGTGATTGCTTCAGTAAGTTGTGTGAGCACCGCCTTGATATCGCCCTGAATGCCAATTGCGATTTCGCGGTTGTGTCCCAGTTCACTGTAGTCTAAATCGACTTGGATTATTTTCGCATTTTTCGCGATGCGGTTGCCGTACGCCAGTCTGAAATCAAAGGGCGTGCCGATAACCATCACGACGTCAGCCTTGGCAAGGGCGTGTCTTCGTGAGCGGACCATAAAAGAAGGACAATCTCCGGAAAGGCATCCCCTCGCGGCGCCGTTGAGATAGGTGGGGATACAGGCCTTGTCCACAAATGTCGAGAGTTCGTCATCGGCGCGGCAATACCAGACCTGCGTGCCCGCGATGATGGCCGGCCGGCCGGCCTTTTGCAGCAGCTCTGCTGCCTGTTTGATGAGAGCCGGGTCGCCGTATTGACGGCCCTGCGAACGGATGTATGAAGGGAAGGTGACCGTATCCAGATCTACAGCGTTATCCAGCACGTCTATAGGGATTTCCACAAAGGACGGTCCCGGGCGTCCGTTATACGCCTCTCTTAAGGCAGTGGCGATTAATTCGGGAATGCGTTCCGTATCGGAAATAGATATGGAGAGCTTGGTTATAGGTTTTGTCAGCGCCACATGGTCGAGCTCCTGCAGACCGCCCTTCAGAAACTGCTTCCGCGGCGCTTGACCGCCGATGACAAGCATGGGTACCTGGTTCCGGAAGGCATTGGCTATGCCCGTTATGGCATCGGTCACGCCGGGACCGGCCGTCACTACAGCCACGCCGGGGCTGCCTGTAAGCCTGGTCCATGCCTCAGCGGCATGGGCTGCCGTCTGCTCATGCCTCACGTCGATGACCCTGATCCCCTCATCCACAAAGCCGTTATAAATATCCATAATGTGGCCGCCGGAAAGGGTAAACACGGTCGTAACACCTATCTGCTTTAGTGTTCTCGCTGCCAGTTGCCCGCCAGTAATCTGTGCCATTGAGCTTTTCCTCCTGCTGTAATGAATATCTTGCAATGGAATTATAGGAAAATAGAATCCATGTGTCAAACGATTACCATCAGACAAGGAGAATAGAAAAAGCGGCAAGGAGAAGCATTCCTTGTGTAGTGATATCCAGACCCAGTACCGGAATAAGAACAAGACTGCCGAGAAGAGAGCCGGCGGATCCGCCGAGCAGGTCCGCGGCGTAGAGGGGAGAGATTACAATTCGTTGGTCTTTTATTTCATAAAGGGTCGCGTATGCAAAAATACCGGCAACAAGAAATCCCGCTGCCATAAGGAGCCATGAAGTCGAGAGCAAGCCCGTTGCGGCGCTCATCGTTAGACGAGTTGCTGTAACTACGCACAAGAAGCAAAATCCAACGAGCAGCGCCACACCATACCATCTCACCAATCTTGGCCGATTGGCAAATTTGGCCATCAACCTATCTATGCTTATTGCACCGAGAGCAAGCCCCGCCATGAAGCTCATGAGCAGGATACCTATATCCTGATAGAGGACCCCATATTTCACCTGGTAATAGAGAATGAGGATTGTTTCCAGAACCATGCCGAGAAAGCCCGCGGCAGCGACCAGCAAGATACGGCGGCAGGAAGGCAAGAAGCGGGAGAGCAGAAATAGAAGCGGCAGGCTGATCCAAAGCAGAAGCGGCAGGGCAGGCCTTGCGGCGGCCTTGTCCAAAAGGGAAGAAAAATCAATAAGGGCAATGCCGGGAACGAACTTTGAGAGCCAGATCGTTAAGGCATACTGGTAGCAGACAGGTCTGACATCGGTGTTTGCTGGAGCAGTTTCCGCCCGGAGCAGATTTCTGATTTCACCAAACCTGTCATTGGTAAAGAGGTATCTGATGTAATTAGGTGAAACCAGCCGCGTTGCAATTTTTCGATCCAAGAGGCGCCGGGACATGATCTCCGGCGTCTGCGGCAAATGTTCGCGGGAGGCGGTGACAACATTCGTTTGTCCAGGAAGAAATAATATCTCAGGAAAAACAGTTTCGAGGGCTCGGCAGATGCTCACCATGCGCCGCGTCAACGGCAGTGTCCAGATGTTTTCTGCCGAGCGGAGCCGGAAGGCAAGAATACCTCCGGGATTAAGTTTCGCCGCGCAGAGTTCGAAAAACTCCTTTGTATAAAAACGGTTCGCCTGGCCTGAGCTTGGTTCCGGCATGCCGACGAGAATGAGATCGTATCGACCGCTGTCCGTAAGAAAGCGGCGGGGATCGGCAAGGGTAATGCGGACATTCGGTTCTCTGAGAGATTTCTGAATGTCATCGGGAAGATGCCGCATGACCAGGTCGAGCATGACGGGGTTTAGTTCCACGTAATCGATTCTCTTCGGTTTGTATTTCTGCATCTCTCCGATAATCCCTTCGATCCCGCCTCCTAGGATCAAGACCTGCTCGGGATCTGCATGCTGGAGGGCCGCCAGATGGGTGAAGTATTCAGCTTCCGTTCCTTCCGTATCAAAGGCAAGGGCGTCATTTTCGAAAACGGAGGTTTGCCCATAGGCTTGGGCCACTGTAATCCTGCCATATGGAGAATCTTTGCTCGCAAGTAGATGCGGATGGTTCCACGCAACCATGAGATGATCGATAGGAGATGCCTTCCAGATGAGGAAGAGAATAGCACCGGCCAAAACAATCGCCGTCCACAGCAATGGGGATTTTCTCTTTGGTTTTAGAAAGGCAAGCGGAGTGATGACCGAGACGAAGGTACATACGAAGGCTATAGAGAGGTTCTGTATTCCCCATATGAGGAAGACTGTTGCAGCGAGGCCACCTAACAACCCGCCGAGACTTTCAATTGCGTAGGCAGTGGCTGCCGTTTTTCCCTTCGAGACGTATGACTTTGCAGTGAATTGGAATAGAATGCCGGACAATATCCCCGCAGGTAAAAGTGAAATGACCGCAATCGTGACTTGCTGGGGCAATGTGAGGTATGCACCGGGTACGCCTCCCACGAGGAGACGGCTGGCGCGGATGAATACGATATCCAGGGGAAGAAGGATTCCGAAGATAATGAAAGGGAGGGCCAGGGCTTTATCTGACGTAAAATCAGTGCGGCGGCCGAGAAGCGCCCCTACGGCAGTCCAGAAGAGCCAGACGCCAAGGGCCAAGAGGTAAATCAGCTCGACTCCATAGAAGGAAACGTTTAATTCCCTGAGCAGAACGACCTGTCCCAGAATGGAAATGAGTCCAATGGAAAAAAGTGAGATGACCATGGAGATTATTTGAAGTCTGTCTCGCTGAATACCACTGCCTGGAAGGTTGACAATTGCGCGCCCTGTTTCCAGCTTCCCGCCGGAAGCCCCGCTTTAGCGCAGAGGTTATCCAGCATTTCTTCACGGTTCCATCCCTGTTCCGTGGCCACCTGGGGAAGGAAGACCGCCGAACGTCCCTGTTTGGCGAGCACCACGCCATCCCGCCCAACGACCATTTGCTCGGCCCCGGATACCTCTTTCAAGGGAGTAAGTACGGAAATTTCAATTTCGATGTCACTGAGTTCGTCTGCCCTTACCGGGCTGAAGCGACCATCATTAAAAGCGGCCTGCAGCGCCATAGCGCCTGTCAGCTTCCCTAACGGTTCATCTCCTATTATACGGCCGACACAACCGCGTAGCTCATGTTTCTTCTTGAGAGTTACAAAAACGCCCCGAGGCTCACGGAGATTGGCACTGAAGCCCCTGGCCAGGGGAACTGTATCAGTCGAAAATATTCTGGATATGGTTTCCCTGGCAAAGACAAGCAGGGCCTTCTTGTCGGAGACGCTAAGCGATGCAGAAGGAGGGGCAGGGGGGGGGACATCCCCTTTGCTTATGTTCTTCTCGTTACCGTTTTTAGCCATGACAACGGCGCCGTAACCGACGACCTCCGACCGGTCACCTATGGAAACATCTCCCGAGTTGGCGTAACTGATAATTACGCCACGGGTAGCTCCCAAGGATTTTGCCGCTGCCATCGCTGCCATGATAGGCGCCTCTCCGCAGGCGCAGGTACGGAGTCTATAAATCCGTTTATCCATCTGCGATTGAATAACTGAATGGAGTGAAGCAGGGTCAAGCTTTGTAATCGCCTTGAGGGTTTCCCCGTCTACTGCGACTGCATCGTCCGCCGCTGGATAGTGGGAAAGGTCGGAACTGGCGACTATCATTGCGCGTTTATTCTTCAGTACTTTCGCCAGGGCCTGGCCGAAGCGCGTGCACATGCCTACGTCGGGAGTGCCAACGACAACGGGGACAATCTTCGCCTCAGGAAATACGACCTGCACAAACGGAACTATCACTTCCACGGAGTGTTCACGCGCATGGAGTGACTTATCCAGAACACAGTCGCCGGGATCTGCCGCCACGAGTTGGGAGACGATTTCTCTTTCTATCGGCGCGGTGCCAAGCGGTGTGCGGAATCCTGTGCCCGGATGGAGAGAAATTTTTTCAAAACCCGCGCTTGTGTGATTTGTTCCCAGGATGACGATCACATCATACTGTTTGTCCTTAACCTGTGCAAATGCGTCGGCGCATATCTGACCGGAATAGATGTAGCCTGCGTGCGGGACGATAATGGCCACAGCGTCTTTGGTTTTGACCGGGAGAGCGTCCTGAAGAAATTTTTCAATGGCGAGCTTCAGTTTGGATGCGGATTCCGGGTAGAACTTTCCCGCCACTGCCGGTTCGCGGACGTCAGCCTCCGGCGCTTTGTTTGCCTGGCACGCAAGAGCAAAACCAAGACTAATGACGAATAATACAATGCACCATCTAAGTGTTTTCATTTTCATGACCTCTTTCTATACCCAAACGCCCGCAATTTTCCGGCTGCAGAATTTACACTTCCCGCTCTTGATATTCATTTCTGTGATAAAAAAACCGCGTCTTTGTATCAGGACTTTCTTGCAACTCGGGCAATAGGTGTTGTCCCCCGGATGACTCGGCACATTTCCCACGTAGGGATAATGAATGCCTCTCTGTATCGCCATGTCACGGGCACGCTCGAGAGTGGCAACAGGCGTAGGAGGGAGATTGAGCATCTGGTAGGCGGGATGAAACCGGGAGAAGTGCAAAGGCACATCTGGCCCGACTTCTCCCAATACCCAGTTTATGAGCTCCAGGAGCATTTTGTCGGAATCGTTTAACGTGGGAACCACGAGGTTGACGATTTCCAGGTGGATACGACCCTTGGCTATCTGTTTGATGCCGGCAAGCACGGGTTTCAATTCCGCACCGCATACGCTGCGATAAAAATCTTCGCTGTAGCCCTTCAGGTCAATCTTGATGGCGTCGAGAACCTTACACATTTCCGCAAGAGGCGTCTCATTCACGAATCCGCAGCTTATCAGTGCCGAACGGAGTCCTTGTATCTTCGCAGCCCGGGCGATGTCCAGCATGTATTCGGCGAAAACCGTTGGCTCATTATACGTAAAGGCTATGACGCGGGACTTGCTGGCAGACGCTGATCCGGCAATCTTCTCCGGCGGGACATAAGCGCCCTGATAATCCTCGGGCCGGGCCTGAGAGATTTCCCAGTTTTGACAGCATTTGCACTGAAGCGGACATCCGGCAGTAGCGAGGGAATACGCCTCGGCCCCGGGGAGAAAGTGATAAAAGGGTTTCTTCTCTATCGGATCGACATGAATACTCACCGGCCGGCCATAGACGAGACTCCGCAGCCCTCCCTCTACATTCATGCGTGTGTGGCATTTGCCCCGCTCGCCGTCGCCAATGATGCAGTTGTGAGGGCACAGGAAGCATCTCACCGCGTTGTCTTTGTGGAGTGAGGTCCAGTAACGCGCCCTGGGGGCCGACCGCACCAGCTCATCCAAGGAATTGCCTGCGAGAGCGACGCCCGAGTCGCCGCCCGACAGAAATCTCTGCCAGAAGGGATCGGAGAGAATTATGCCTGCGCCGCCAATGATGGGGGCGAGCCTGGCACAGTTCGTCAAAAAATCACGTCTTGAAATCATGACATTATCATTTGTGTCTGCCCGCTGCCGCTGCGAGTCCTTTGCGTATACTCAGGATAAGCTCCAGGGGAAACCTTGGGCTGACTTTTACTCCAAAATATGCACTTATAATTGCCATTGTAAAGCCTATTGTCAAGTATAAGAGAAGTGTGGACAGTAAGTCAATGGGAGGAAACGACAACTAATCATATTGACGAAAAGGGCGGAGAATATGTATAGTGCAAACAATTGGAGTGAAATCCTATTCAGCATGGCAAAATTTTCCGATACGATAACATTTATTACAGGGGCCTCGTCAGGCATAGGGGCAGCTTTGGCCCTGGAGGTTGCGCGTCAGGGCGGTGATGTTGCACTGGTTGCGCGTCGCGAGGAGCGATTGCAGAAACTCGCCCGGGAGATCGAGTCAATGGGACGGCAGGCGCTAGTGGTTCCCTGCGACGTAATCAAGGATGATGATCTTCAGGCTGCCGTAGAAAAAACGGTGGATCGATTTGGATGCATCGACTATGTCGTTGCCAATGCTGGGTTCGGTGTTGGGGGACGCTTTGAAAAGCTCACCATTGACGATTACCGGAGACAGTTTGAAACGAATGTATTCGGCGTGCTGAAAACTGTTTACGCGACGCGGGAGCACCTCGCTGCGTCCCACGGATGTCTCGTAATCATCGGCAGCATTAACGGCTATATCGCTACTCCGCGCCTCTCGGCATACTCAATGAGTAAATTTGCGCTCCATGGGCTTGCCGAATCGCTCTGGCATGAGTTCCGGCGACAGGGTGTAGATGTGGTCCTTATTGTTCCCGGTTATGTGCAAACAGAGATCCGTCAGGTTGATAAATTGGGTGTGCGTCATCCGGAAATGAAGGACCGCATCCCTGCATGGCTGCAGATATCATGTGAAGAAGCTGCGCGCCAGATCGCGCGGGCGATGTACAGGCGTGAGCGTGAAAGGATTATTACCGCTCACGGCAAGATAGCCGTCTTCCTCCAGCGTCACTGCCCGAGACTCATGTCCAGGCTTATCTCACGGATGGGTGCGAAGGGTCTCATCTGACTCATCTTCTGAAAAAGGCGAGAACTTTTTCGAGAGAGAAGCAGTTCAAGATATTCTTGGGCTCGCACCAGCCGCGGCGGGCGATGCCTATTCCGAAGCGCATAAGTTTCAACTGGCCTGCGATGTGGGAATCCGTTCCGATGGCGAGCATGACCCCCAACTCCCGTGCGCGGTTGATGTGGATGTCCTTGAGGTCGAGGCGGCTCGGCATGGCGTTGATCTCCAGCGCCTTCTTGTGTTTGACTGCCGCCTTGAAGACGGCTTCCATATCGACGGCTGTAGCTTCCCGCTCCCCTATGAGGCGGCTAGTCGGATGCGCAATAATGTCAATGTGAGGGTTTTCAATCGCCTTTACGATGCGCCGCGTGATCCGCTCCTCGCTCTGATTGAAAGAAGAGTGAATGGCGCCGACGACGCAATCAAGCTCCGCTAACATGGTATCCGGCATATCGATAGAACCATCCGCTCTTATATCAACCTCCATACCGCAGAGTATGCGAAAGCCTTTTAATTTCTGGTTGAGCCTCCGAATTTCCACGCCTTGTTCCTTCAGACGTTCTTCCGTTAAGCCGTGCGCTATGCCGAGCCCCTTGGAATGGTCGGTAATCGCTACGTACTTGTAGCCCGCATCCTTTGCGGCCAGGGCCATTTCTTCGATGGTATTGTTGCCGTCGCTCCACTTCGAGTGCGCATGAAAGTCTCCCTTGATATCACGGAGATCGACGAGGCGGGGGATTTCGTGTTTTTCCGACAATTCGATTTCCCCTTGATCCTCCCTGATTTCTGGGGGAATGTATTGCATCCCGAGGCGCTTGTAGAAGGCCTCTTCGGTGGTGAATTTTTCCAGCTTGTCATGTGCGACATCCGTGATTCCGTATTCGCTGAGCTTGAGTCCCTTCTTCTGGCACTTCGTCCGGAGGGTGATATTGTGCTGTTTGCTGCCCGTGAAATATTGCAGAAGAGATCCGAAGGAGTCGTGCTCCACCATCCTTAGATCCGCCTGGAGACCCGGTGAGAGGATGACGCTCGCCTTGGTCGGCCCTTTGGCGAGGACTTCCTTCACAACAGAAAGAGCGACAAATTTATTGATGACCTTCTCCGGATTGTCGGCGGTTCCCATAATATCTATATCTCCCACCGTTTCCCGAAAACGCCGGAGGCTCCCTGCGGAAGTCATGTTTTTCACTCCCGGAAGTCTGCTGAGACTATTTAATATCTCTTCAACAATGGGCAGGGCCTGACCGATAGGGATGCGCTGATCCTTGCGCCGCATAGCCTGGATCTTGTGGAGAATGTTCTGCGCGGTTTTATCCCCCATGCGGAAGAGATCGGCGACCTTTCCCTCCTTTATCGCCTCTTCCAGTTGCTCGGCCGATGTTATCTTCAGCTCCGATGAAAGACGGTGTGCCGTCTTGGGGCCGATGCCGGGAATCTCCAGGAGCCGCGTTATACCTTCGGGGAATTCGTCCTTGAGGCTCTCGTAGGCCCCGAGCTTTCCCGTCTCTATCAATTCGGTGCTCTTCTTTGCTATTGCTTCGCCCACGCCGGGTATTTTCTGAAAGTCCTCTCCCTGTTCCAGCATGACCGCCATCTCTTTGGGGAGGTGTTCGATAACCTGGGCGGCCCGCCTGTAAGCCCGTATCTTAAATACGTTCTCGCCTTTCAGTTCGAGAAGGTCGGCCATGTCATGAAACACCCTGGCGATTTCCGAGTTCTTCATCTCACAAATATCTCACTATATAATTCAGCCGGTTCTGCATCGGTCAACAACTATATTATTTAATATATCCCAATTCCGCAATGCTAAATTGAATGAATGCTAAATTGAATGGACTTGCCCTCCTTTACATTGAGATAAATCGCGAGAGATGGTAAATAGGATACTAGGAAATAGTCGCATGCGACTTATTTGCTATTATTCCGCAAATAATTGTATCAATGCTGTCAATCCCGAGAAGCTTGTTCTCGACCTGACCGGGGAGCGGGTATCTAGCCAAGATGCTGGATGCCGGATCAAGTCCGGCGTCACAATTGGCGTGTTTAATTTCCGGAGGAATTGGGGATATGCCTTATGAATTACTTTACTGAAATTATTTTTTTCCTGCTGGGGGTCTGTCTGGGAATAGTTGGCGTTTATCTGCTGCTGAGATCGAAAGGAGCGACGCTCGCGGAGCGGCTCAGAAATAGGGAGACGCAAGTGCAGGAGTTGCAGACCACTCTTGATAAGACAAGGGGAGAGGTTGCAGGCCTTCGCGAGGAGGTCAGGCTCCAGTCGGAAAGACGCTCAGCCGTGGAGGAAAAGTGTACGCGTATACCCGAGATGGAGTCTGCAATACTGCTCAAGGAAAAGCGGTTAGCGGAGATACAGGGAGAAAATGCGGACCTAAAAGCAAAACTCTCAGAGCTGGAGACACGATTGTTAGAAGAACGAAAGGCGGGAGAGGAAAAGCTCAAGCTCCTTGATGAAGCACGGGAGAAACTGTCCGATGCATTCAAGGCGCTCTCTTCGGACGCACTCAAGAGCAGTAATCAATCCTTTCTGGAACTGGCGAGGGAGACCCTGGAGAGATATCAGGAATCCGCCAGAACCGATCTTATGACAAGGCAAAAGGCTATAGATGATCTCGTCAAACCTTTGAAGGAGTCTCTTGAGAAGGTCGATAGTAAGATCATGGAAATCGAGCATGCGCGCACTACCTCATATGTTTCGCTGACAGAGCAGATAAAGTCGCTCGCGTCAACCCAGAACCTGCTTCAGCTTGAGACTACAAACCTTGCCAGGGCCCTTCGTGCGCCTACCGTGCGCGGGCGCTGGGGTGAAATCCAGCTCAAGAGAGTTGTGGAGATTGCCGGCATGCTCGAATACTGCGATTTCCAGCAGCAGGAATCCGTTACAACTGAAGACGGCCGCCTCCGGCCGGATATGGTCATCAAGCTTCCCAATATGAAGAACATTGTGGTCGATGCAAAGGCGCCGCTCCAGGCTTATCTCGAATCGTTGGAATGTCAGGACGAGGCGAGCCGTGTCGTAAAATTGAAGGAACACGCGCGACAGATACGCACACACCTCACGAATCTGGGGGCAAAGACATACTGGGATCAATTCAAACCTACTCCCGAGTTTGCCGTGCTGTTTCTCCCCGGCGAAACCTTCTTCAGCGCGGCGCTTGAACAAGATCCGGCCTTGATTGAGTTCGGGGTCGATCAGCGGGTCATCCTGGCAACGCCTACCACTTTGATCGCACTTCTGAAGGCGGTTGCCTATGGCTGGCGTCAGGAGAAGATTGCGGAGAATGCGGAGGAGATAAGCAGTTTAGCCAAGACCCTGTATGATCGTATCGGTGTATTGGCCGAACATTTTTCCAGGATGGGAAAAAGTCTCGATCAGGCGGTGGAGCTTTATAACAAGGCCGTCGGCTCGCTCGAAGGGAGGGTGCTGGTGACGGCGCGGAAGTTTAAAGATCTCGGGGCGTCGACAGGTGCAGATATAGTTGCTCCGGAAAATATAGACAGGTCCGCTCGATCGCTGCAATCACCCGAGATGTCCGTTGACTCGACTGAGTCGGATGACAGTGAAAAATAAGCAGGTGCAGCCTGTGATACCACTGCTGGGAAGATCTTGAGAAATACGCAAGGTGATTTCTTGCTTAGTCCTTCCCGAAGTCAATAGGCATGTCTTTCTTAAATGAATATAAGACTTCGACCGGAAATAAATAGTAACGGGTCTCAAAGATAATAGGAGCCCTCAAAATTTTGTTGTAGAAATCGAATAGCGGCAACCACAACGTTATGTAAGCAACTTGTCTTGACATACGGGAATCTCTGTCCCTGTGCTTTGCCCAGCCGGAAGCAAGTTCTCATCAACTAAAATACAACAAGACGGGCGTTTTTATTTCGTGTGGATCTAAATTTTTTCGAAGGGAGTAATAGCTTATGAGTAGAGAACATTCCTATCAGCCTGTGACTCAAGAGATCGCACTCCAGCTGCAATCAATCGTGGGGGGGAAAAATATCATCTTCAATGACATTGAGCGTATGCAAGACTATTCACACGACGAGGTGGCTGATCCGGGATATGCTCACATGCCTGAGGTGGTAGTCAAACCCCAATCCGCCCAAGAAATTTCGCAAATAATGAAACTGGCGAATAAATATCGTATCCCAGTTACTCCCCGGGGAGGAGGAACCGGTCTTTCCTGCGGTGCAGTTCCTGTTTTGGGCGGTATCCTACTTTCTCTTGAAAGGATGAATCGCATCCTGGAAATCGATAAAGAAAACATGATGGTTGTGGTAGAGCCGGGGGTTGTTACACGTGAGATTAATATTGCTGTTCAGGAACATGGCCTTTTCTATGCGGGTTATCCCATGAGCTTTGAATCATGTTTTATTGGAGGGAATGTAGCGGAAAATGCCGGTGGTGGTCGTGCAATTAAATACGGTGTCACCGGGCATTACGTCCTCGGCCTGGAGGTAGTTCTGCCTTCCGGGGAGATTGTGGAGATGGGAGGTAAACGTCTCAAAGACGTTACAGGATATGACATCATACATCTTATGGTCGGTTCGGAAGGAACCCTGGGTATCGTTTCAAAAATCATCCTGAGGCTGCTCCCTCTACCCACTGCCACAGCTGTACTCTTAATCCCCTTTGAGAATGCTGCTGCCGCTGTTGCCGCTTTTCCCAAAGTAATTGCCCAGGTAGGAATCCTGCCTTCTGCCATTGAGTTTATGGACAAACTTTCCATAGAAACAGTATACAAATTTCTGGGGAAATCACCCCCGCGACCCAATATTGGAGCCATGTTGCTAATTGAGGTGGATGGAACGAGTAGAGAAAAGGTCGACGGCGATTGTCAGAAGATCGGTCAGCAATTTCTTGAATCAGGGGCTCTTGATGTTTATATCGGCAACACGCCGGCTATTGAGAGGAAAATGTGGGACCCCCGTCTGAAACTTGCCGAGGCCTTTAAGGCTATCTGCCCTGTGCAAAGCCTTGAGGATATAGTGGTTCCCACGGCACGGATTCCTGATCTCATTATAGAGCTGGATCGACTTTCTCAAAAATACGATGTTCTGATTCCCTGCTATGGCCATGCGGGTGATGGGAACCTGCACGCTACCCCGGTGATGAAGCCGGAGACCCCTCTGGATATCTGGAAAGAAAAACTCCCGTCGTTACTTACGGAACTTTATCAGGCAGTATATCGTCTGGGAGGAACTATCAGCGGAGAGCATGGCATAGGTTCCAAACGAGCATCCTATCTTCCCCTGGTGATGAACCCAGACCTTATTTCACTCGAAGAGAGGATCAAACAGGCTTTCGACCCCAACGGCATCCTCAATCCCGGCAAGATATTCGACGCTTGATTGCCAAGAATATTAGAGATGAGGTGAACTCATGAAAGTTACATTAAAATATGGCAAAGAAGGAATCCCGCTGGAAATTAAAGAAACTCCGGATTTCGTCGGAGTTATGATGCCGTCGGATCCCGAACCTATCAAAGATCCTATGACCAAAATTGAAGAAAGCCTCCGGAAGCCCATTTTGTCAAAGCCGCTGGCCGATATAGCACGGGGAAGGAAAAATGCTTGCATAGTCGTCAGCGATATCACGCGTCCCGTTCCCAACACGTTGATTCTCCCACCACTCCTTAAAATCATTGAAGCCGCGGGTGTGCCCCGTTCAGAAATCATTATCCTTATATCTACAGGCATACACAGGCCCTCAACTGAAGATGAACACGTCCGGCTTGTCGGACCGAGTATAATTAAACTTTACAAAGTTGTCGACCACTTCTCAAAAAATCGGGAAGACATGATAGAGGTCGGTAAGATTGGGGGGAAGGTTCCTGCCCTGGTAAATCGCCTCTATGTTAAGGCTGACTTGAAAATTCTCACAGGCTTTATAGAGCCTCACATGTGGGCAGGCTATTCCGGGGGGAGGAAATCTATTCTGCCGGGTATCTCTTCCGTTGAGACCCTCGAATTCATGCATGGGCCGGAGATGATCGCGCATAAAAATACGGAATACGGTATGCTCGAGGGAAACCTTTTCCACGAGGCAGGTCTTGAAATCATGGAAAAAGTCGGCGCGGATTTCATTGTGAATGTCACGCTGAACACAAAAAAAGAGGTTACAGGCGTTTTCTCCGGCCACCCCGTTAGGGCTCACCTCACGGGGTGCGAATTTCTCGCACGGCACTGCGTGCGGGAAGTGGATGCCCCTCTGGACTTCATCGTCACGACGAATTCCGGAGCTCCCCTCGACCTCAACCTCTATCAGACGGTTAAGGGGATCACCGGGGCGGCTACAGCTGTAAGATCTAAGGGTGATATCATTATTGCCAGCCACTGCACAGAAGGTGTGGGAAGTCCCGAATATAAGAAAATCCTTGATATGGTAGACTCCCCCAGTTCCTTCGTGCGCCGCATCATGCAAAAGAAATTCTTCATCCCGGACCAGTGGTGCGCCCAGGAGGCCTACCAGATTCTCATGGACAAGGATGTATGGATTTATTCAGATGGTTTATCTACCGAGGAAATTAGGCGCTATCACATGCACCCTGTAAGGTCAATCCCGGAAACAATTCAGGCACTTCTTCTGAAGCACGGTCCTAATGCCCGTTGGGCGGTGGTTCCGGACGGTCCCATGGTAATTCTTAAAGTAATCGAAAAGAGTTGAATCAGCGAATGTTGGCAACATGTTGCCCAACAGGGACTGAAAGACCTTGGAGGTCCTGGAGTTGCTGGCACGGTACTATGGATTCTGGAGCGCTGTTAGAGACTACAGTTCAAATGGTATCCTCACTCCAATTCTAAAATGAAAGTTACTGCTTTGTAGTTGACAGCAGTAACTGGCGCATTTTTTTCATTGCTCGCCCTTGAGCATAACGGGTTGAAGGTTACTACACAAGCGCGTCCGGTGCAAATCCTGTTTCAACAAACAATTTTCTCCTGGCCAGATATAATTTATAATTTTGTCGGAAAATTTCAGTTTATGCTATATAAAGTCTGGAAAATTTAATTAATCGGGAATTTCACTTTTTTGGTAATCCGGTGTTTCATATGAAGCTAATAGGTGTCTATCCCGCAATGGCGACCCCATTGACACCCGATGAGAAGGTCGACAAGACATCATTGCGCAAACTTGTCCATTACCTCATTGATGGAGGCGTCTATGGCATCGTGGTTCTGGGAAGCACTGGCGAATTTCCAGCTATGACAGAATCAATGCGACAAGAGGTTATTGAGACGGCGCTCGATGAAGTGAATGGTAGAGTTCCGGTTCTGATTGGCTGCGGGGAACCGGGTACGCGTAGGACGATCACACAGGTGAAAGCAGCCTCGAAAACTAAGGCTGACGGAGTTCTGGTGGCTCTGCCTTACTATTTTCCTCTGGACCAGGACGCGGTCGTAAGACATTACGAGATGATAGCTGAGGCATCGACATTGCCGGTGGTCGTATACAATTTCCCGCAGATGACAAAGATTACGATCGCTCCCGACACGTTGACCAAATTGGCAGCGCATAAGAATATTATCGGAGTGAAAGACAGCAGCGGCGATTTTTTTGGCTTACAGCGCTACATTGAAGCAACGGCAGATGCCGATTTTGCCGTTATGTCCGGCAATCCGGCCCTGGGACTCGCTGCGTATCAGGCAGGTGCCAAGGGCGGCATCTATGCAGGATGCAGCCTGTTTCCCAAACAGTGTGTCGATTGCTACACTGCTTTTATAAAAAACGATATGGTCACTGCTATTGCCCTGCAGAAGAAACTCTCCTTGATTCCCTTAATGTCCGGGTTCGGTCCAAATGCGGCCGTCATCAAGTTCGGTCTGAGCAAACTGGGAGTATGTGGTCCTACGGTTACGGCACCGATGTGTCTGCCCACCGGCCAGGAAGAAAAGATTGTCGGCTGGATGCGAAGAGTGGGACTCGCCCTATAATGTCACGCCATATTTGCTGGGACTCGCCGGCGTACGAGATAGTCGTCTTCCGTTCCTAACTTCCTCTTCATTGATTTTTGATTCTGACTAATTTGTACATTATTTTGACAGGTAATGCTTCTAACCGCGCATTAATCTTTAGGCAGAAGAAATAATGATGAAACCGATTTACCAAATCGTTAGCAAGGAGTCGCCGCGACAGATGCTTGCGAAGGACTTTGAATCTTTGGGCGGCGAGCTGCCTATCCGAGGAGGGTGGGGATATACAAAGGACGACGCGTGTATCATTGATAAGCATGATTCCATCGTCGATCGAAGCATTCCATTTGATGGTGTAGGCATCGAATATATCTTCGTAGAAAAACGCATTTATGAAGAAATGATCATACTGAGGCCTGAAGGTGAGAAATTCTTTGGCATCGAATGGAAGTTGATCGAGCAGCAACAAATTGATGACGAAGACAAGGTATTTGACAAGCTGATCTTTAAAATCAGTGCTTTCCCAGAAAAAAATTGGAATGAGCTCAAGGCTGAATATGAGGGACCAGAAGGATACGGCAGTCCTAACTTCTACGCGGCTGCCCACGAAAAGGAGAATCAAGAGAGAATGGTCCAATTTACCGGTGAATTCTGGTTTGACATTACAAGTTTTTACAGGCAGGGAATAGACAGTACTGACAAATCGACTGGATCGAGAGAATTATTTCCGTCAAAGAGCTTCAAATTCACCAATAAACTGAAGAGACTGTTTGGAATTAAATAAATGCATGACAAGACGCTGTACAAGAATTTTTCCAGTATACACCCTCGAATTGTTATTTTGCCCAACAAAAGGCAGAGCCACGTATAAACCCTGCCTTTCGATTTGGTTCTATACCCGCTTTACTTCTTCAGCCTTCTCCGCTCTCCTGCCAATCCAATCAGACCAAGGCCAGGAAGAAGCGTGGTGGTGCTCTCTGGGATAATGGCATCTGTTAGCAAGTTAAGACCTACTGATTAATTGCCTCGCTGAAAGATCAGGATAGCTTATGCAGTGCCTGCCAAAGCTCAGAAATTAAAAGAGGCCTTGGCAAATGTAAGTCAGCCTTTAAATCCATATCTTGATTCTTGTCATGTGAATCATTAATGTCTATTATGAAGACAGAAGCAGATTTTAGCTGCATATGCTGGTCAGGATTAAGTTTTCTATAACCGCCATTGACAAGAACAACATCATACTGGCCATTCGAGAGCATGGCAATAATCTCAGTGCCATCTTTCGCAAAGCCAGCTTTGTAACCACGGCTTAATATGACGTTAAGTAAGAATTCCGGTATGTCCGGCCTGTCATCGTGTATTAGAACCTTTGTCGAGAGTGACATATGCGTTTCCTCCTGAATTCGGGGTGCTGTTATATTACTGCATAAATGCTGCATCTCAATAGTGGTTTAATACATGTATAGTAGTAGCGTAATACCACCATGACAAACAGTCAGAGGTAGATCCGCAATTCTATCCGAGACAGCTTCCATAAGTTGAGCCATTATATGTTTGTTGTTTGCGGCCTGCTATTCCCGCTGAAATTAGAAATTGAATCTTGATAAACCGCTGGAGTAGTCCCACTCAAGGCTATAGGAATTTTTATTTGACCTACCCCCTGGAATCGGTCTAATTCTTATGTGTAAAAATCAACCTCCCTCCGGATTAATCTTACCAAAATAAAAGGCAGAGCCAATTTGACCCTGCCTTTCTGAAATTAAACTCTTATGTGTTTCGTTACTGCTTAAACTTTCTCCTGACTCCTGCCAATCCAACTAACCCAAGTCCAAGAAGGAGCATTGTGGCTGGTTCGGGAACTCCTGACGGACCGCCGTGGATGACATAATTATTTGCTAACACAGCTGGCAGACCGTTTATACCCTCGCTGGTGTAGACATCGACGATGTTGCCGGGATCAGCGCCTGTGATTTTTGTCAAATAAGTTGTGTCATCAGTGTCAGTGAAGGGAAAAGTGACGCCCGCATCAATCGCATTCCCCGAGCCGATAGGCCCCACGCCGTATGTGAATTGCGGTCCATAACCACCGAGTGGGCCTGCCACCCCCGTGAGCAAGCCAAGCGACGGGGCTCCAGAACTATTCGAAGCCATAGCGAGGACAGCCCCATTGAACTCACCGATGTAGCCATGGCCGGAAGCGGCCGCGAATCCGGCGGCATTTATGAACAACTTGTCGAGGTTAGCATCATACGGATCCCCGGACTGAGATCCGAATAAGTTATCCGCCATGTCGTTGGTGAAAACAGCGACACCACCTTGGGACGCTCCGCTGCCAACGTAGGCTTTGATATTGGCTGCAGCCGTGGCGTCCGGATAAGTGCCGAACTCGGAGTCATAGCGGCTAACGACAATAGCATTGAACGAATTGAGAAAACCTGGGGTATCCAATTGGGCCGTCGTCACAAGAGTGGCAGCCCCCGCCCCAAACACAGTGTCCAGCCTAGTTACTATCGGATTGCCGCCATCGCTTAGGGAACCATCCAACCATACAGCAAACTTGTCTGCTGACAAGCCGACCGAAGGGATTAGCAGCACCAAGAGAAGACTCAGTACCATCATGTACCTCTTTACATTCATACTTTTCTTTACCTCCTTTCCTTGTAATTTCTTGAAAAAGTCTGTTAACATCTGAAATAATATGATGCAGCTTTCATGCCACGTATATAAGTCTTTTAATTTCAACGGTTTATTATTGGAGAACACTTTGACACGGCCAGCAATTGTAAACTATTCCGCCACCTTATTGGCTGGCAGAATTGAGTTTTTCTGACGATTATATAAGAAATATAACTAGTTTGATGATTTATATGAGAATGTAAATGATTCCGACATTCGTCGCCTGATTTTACAAAAATAAAGAAGAATGAAGAGGTCGAACCATTCTAGTATATTTAGAAAGTGAAAATCATTCTATACTGGGTATGTTAGATAATCCATTGGATGAGACTAGTATAAAAGTAGTATGTTCCTCCTTGCATCTCACCAGAGATAAACATCAAATTTTGGAGATGGCTACGTCACGGGGGTCTTAAACTGTCCTGAACCATACTTGAGTTTACAGGCATTGTCATATCAAGGCGTGATTACTGACTTCACCTTGTGTCAATAGAATGGATGAGAGAAAAGCATTGAAGATTACAATTCGAAATGGTTAGTGAAAAAATATTTAGTAAAGAAAATTAGCTCAATGTCTGCCTCCGCACACATTTTTTTTATGAAATTGCAGGATTGTCGGTAATCTTTACACTTTTATACTGAGCGAAGATTTTAGCTAACATTTTATTATTACTGCATATAGTAGATTTATCCTATCATTATGCTCACATTAATGCTCCTGTTCCGTCGGGATTTTTTACAACTAGCATCTTCGAAGAAGTCTATAGCTTTGCGTTTTTTTAACGACGGTAAGTAAACGCACTATACCGTAAATATATTATTATATTATCATTTTGGGAATATATTGAGACTTAACCCATTTTTGGGGTGTGCAATATTGGTCGCTATCCTAAAATTGATCTATAAATAGACCGTCGGATAGCTTTACAAAATTGAAAACAAATAAACCGCCAGATTGTTATCTGTCAGTTTTAAGAAGTACAATATATTGAAATAATTAGATAAATAAACGCATGTTGTAAAGAACAATTTAATGGCACAAATGTTGCTCACGCCGTAATCAATTTTCTTGATCTGAACAGTCAGTGTAATGACTACTTCTATTTTGTGAGTGCATGTCCCTACAACAAATAACATATTGAAGATAAATTGTAATAATGAAAGGAGATTGAGGATGAAAAAAAGTAAAACGATTTTAATTATGTGCTGTGTTTTTGCGCTGGCAATGCTTGGCGGGCCGGTATCGATGGTTCATGGCCAGGCGTTATTGATTGAGGATAACGTACCGTGGAATTCTGACACAGACCCCTCAACCCTGGCCGCCTTGGGAATTCCTTACACACAAATCACTTCGACCCAACTGTATTCCCAGACACAGGCGCAACTTGCTGCATATAAATTCATCGTATATGCGTCGGACCAAATTCAAAGTTACTATAGTGACATCGCAGCAAATCTGAGCAAAATTGATACTTACGTGACTAACGGCGGCATCCTTATCGCTCATTCTGCTGCCTGGGGATGGCAAGGTACTCATTGGTCACCTCCCTATATACTTCCGGGAGTAGGAGGGGACGGAATTAATCCCATTGGAGCAGTGAACGATTACTCTAACTCTGTAACTGTTCCTGATCCTAGCAAAAACCCTGTATCAGGTCCTTACGGATCCGTGACAGTGGCTTCTCTTCAGGGCTGGAACTATTCCACTCACGGGTACTTCACGAATGCACCGACAGGCGCAGATATAATTGTTGATCTTAATGGCGACCCAAATTATCCTGTGTATATGGATTACTATCTTGGTGCAGGAGAAGTTAGGGCCACCATGATGACCGTTGAGTGGGGTGAAAACGATCCTTCGAATACCCGCTACATTTTCCGTGAAAACGAATTCTACGGTGCCCAGTATATACCACCAACTCCCCAGCAGGCTCCCGAACCCGCCACCATGCTCCTTCTTGGACTTGGGTTAGTTGGATTGGCAGGAGTCAGGAGAAAGTTTAAGCAGTAACGAAACACATAAGAGTTTAATTTCAGAAAGGCAGGGTCAGAAATGGCTCTGCCCTTTCATTTTCAGCGATAACGATTATTGACTGTAATCTTGTATTGGTAGGCTGAATTAGAAAAACAACATTACAGCTTGCTATTTTCCACTCACTGCTGAGTGCGATCCTCCACATTCCTTAAAAGTATACAATTTTTGCACTTATCCCACCTTTGAATTTCTCACATTCTCGTAAAATCAGCTGCTTATGCCTTGGCATAATTCTTGAGTAGTGCTAATGTAAACATTAGCCTAGGTTTTCAGGGCAAATTTGCCATGTCTATGATTAATGCAAAGAAAGGATCAAAAAAAACTTGCACGACTTTAAATTACAGAATTATGCAATTATCTTGATCGGTTTGCTGCATGGTCTCTTGATTCCTTCTTCAGCAATGGCTGTTCGTCCCTTTGTTACTGACGACGCGAACGTCGTAGGAAAGATTGCGGTGGGACAAGTCCCAACTACAATATCTGAACCTTCTCGCTTATGGTCCAACGGAAAAACTGGAATTGACCTTGGGCTTCACTGACGGCTTTTTATTTGAGGGTGAGGATACTGGAAGGATATCTATTGCTGGGCCAATAGGACAGGTTAAATACCTTTTCAAAGATGTTACTCCAAATGGTCTTCCGGGTGTGGCTGTTGTGGGTGGTGCTGGGGCTCCTTATAGCAATAACAACTTTGGAAATCCTTCATGGAGTGAGTTTGCTTATCTAGCTGTAACAGAATCACTTGGATAAAAGGATGCAGTGTTGATTCACGCCAACGTTGGTGTGAATTATGCGAAACTAGAAGACACCTGGAAGTACTCCGCTATGGGGGGTAGGGACACAAATCCGAATCATTGGGGGGGACTTCATGCTGTAGGTGAAATATTCTATGGAGACGCATATTCTGGCGATTCCGCGGACACTTTTCAGACGGGATTCAGATACTTTATAAGCGAAAATATTCAAGCCGATGCCACAGTTGGATCGGGTCTTTGGGGTGACATTCAGCAGAACACTTGGATGGGCTGCAGCCTCCGAATTGTTTTCGGTCCGCTTTGGTGATATTAGAGAACATTAATGAAACCTGGCAGAAAAAAAGCTGCCATTGTCACAGAGGAAGAAATATAATTGGCAAGTAAATCTATCTAACACTAATGTTAGTCCATCAAACTGGAAATTAGGACACATGCCAAATTGTCATAAGTGATGTTCAAAATACATGACATGCAAAAAGCGCCTATGCTGAAACATTCGTTACACCCTATCTTATACCTTCTGGTCTCAGTGTTAATAGGCATAGCTGTTACTCTTTTGATGGACAGCTTCGCAAATATCGCTGTCGAAAAAAAAATACGGAGCGAACTAAAACAAGAAATTGAAGCGGCTGCGACATCATTCAAAGAGTCTGATAAGACGGCGACGCCCAACGAGGTGCTCTTTTTCTTAAAAAAGTTCTCGTCTTCGTCGCTAAGTGACAAGATCATTGCAGTCGATTCCAATGAAGAAAAGAAAGTGGATAGCCGAAATTTCTCTTACCTTTTTACCTATACGGAAGGAAACGGTCATATCGATTATTACATCGTGAATTCATTTCTGGATAGAGAACTCGCTATCCTAGAAACACCAGAACTGATGTACGGCCTTTTTACAACTATTTTTGTATTCGCCTTCATAGTATTGTATAAAGAGAAGAAGAAGCAGGCTCTGGTCATGCAGCAACAGTTAGAAGTAAAACAAGCAGAGTTCAGTAAAGTTTTAGAGGAGCACGAAGCGCTGGCGTTGATAGGGCGCATGGTCGCCACCCTTGCCCATGAAATGAAAACCCCTATTGCTACAATATCTAACCTGGTCCAAACACTGCCTGCACGCATCCGTGATGAAAAGTTCACTGATCGTTTCATCACGTTGACGAAAGAAGAGCTTGGCCGGGCTCAGCAGCTTATAAACAACCTTCTGGCCTATGGAAAAGAGATAGAGATCGGTATGGAGGAATGGGTATCCCTCACCACCCTTACTGCCGAAATGGCTTCAAAATACACCCTGCAATTAAACGCTCCTGTTTCTGTGGATGTTTATGGTGATAGATTCTACCTGGAGTTGCTTCTTGACAACCTTTTGAGGAACAGCCGGCAGGCTGGCGCGGATAAAATTCAGGTGAAAGTTCTCACTGATCAGGCGGAAGATAAATATCTGGCGAAAATTCTATTAGAGGACAACGGTGCTGGGTTTCCGGCGGGCGCAGACCTTGGCACACTATTCGATCCCTTTATCACTTTCCATTCAAGAGGGGCGGGCCTGGGGCTGTATCTGGCTAATAAGATCGTGACGGCGCACAACGGTAAGATCTCTCTCCACAGGATGGAACATGGAGCGGGAGTTAGTATTTCGCTCCCACAAAGAAGGATCATGATGCGTGAGCAAGCATATGCAAAAATATTCTCTCCTGATCGTGGATGATGAAGCCAATTTCCGGGAGTCCCTTGAAATGGCCATCGAGGATACTTTCAATGTTTCAGTGGCCGGTTCACTCGCCGCGGCCAGAGAATATGTGAATGAGAGAGTCCCGGATGCCATTCTGCTCGACCTCAGGCTTCCCGATGGAGATGGGGTGGAATTCCTCCGGGAGTTAAAATTATGCGGGCAGATACCAGTGGTCTTTATCATGACCGCTTACGCTACTGTGGACAGCGCCGTCAGAACCATAAGGGAAGGAGCTGTCGACTATTTCATTAAGCCTTTCGACGTAGAAAAGCTCAAACGGGAGATGACCGTTTACCTGGAAAACCAGTCACTCCATAAGAAAATAGATAGACTTGACAAAGAACTTAAGAAGATCGCAACCCCTTTCATCACTTCGGGAACGGGAAGGATGAAGCCGATCATCGACAGAGTGCCGATGATCGCCCCTCTAGACATTCCGGTCTTCATAAGTGGCGAGACCGGCACGGGAAAGGAAAGGCTGGCCAAGTGGATTCATACCCTTTCCGGCCGAGGCGGTGACATGGTAGCCATCAACTGTGCAGCACTGCCTAAGGACATCATTGAGAGCGAACTGTTTGGTTACGTGAAAGGAGCATTCTCCGGGGCTGCCGCCACCAAAGAGGGGCTCGTGGAAAAGGCTGATGGTGGGACGCTCTTCCTCGATGAGATCAGCGCATTACCGGAAACCGTTCAGGCGAAATTCCTTAGAGTCCTGGAAGACGGTATCTACTACAAGCTTGGCGACACCAAAGAACGGCGGGTAAGCTTCAGGCTTATCTCGGCCACCAACAGTGATCTTACCGATCATGCCAGCTCGTTTCGCAGAGACCTGTTTTACCGGATCAACGGCATTGCCTTCGAACTCCCACCGCTAGGGGAGCGCCGGGATGATATTCCAGTGCTCGTTTCGACTTTCATAAAAGAGGCAAACTACGCTTACAAAAAACAGGTTCGGGGTGTAACGTCTCAGACCATGGAGATTCTGGTATCCCATGATTGGCCAGGCAACATTAGAGAGCTCAAATGGTGCGTCAACAGGGCCGTTGCCGTTGCAACTGGGGATGTTCTTGATGGCGATATCGTCACTTTCAAAACCAAATCTGAAAAAGCTTCCCCACCAGAGGATGATGTTGACTATTTGATACCCTTTGCAGAAGCAATAGAAAATCTCGAAAAAAAATACATAGCCCATGCCTTGGCTTTAGCCGCCAACAACAAGACCGAGGCAGCGAAAATACTCGGCATATCTGTAAGGGCTTTGCATTACAAACTTAAGATGCATAATCTGCAAGTTTGACCATCCACATTCCTTAAAAGTATACAATTTTTGCACTTATCCCGCCTTTGAATTTCTCACATTCTTGTAAAATCAGCTGCTTATGCCTTGGCATAATTCTTGAGTAGTGCTGATGTAAACATTGGCCTAGGCTTTCGGGGCAAATTTGCCATGTCTATGATTAATGCAAAGAAGGGATCAAAAAAACTTGCACGACTTTTTCATAGATAATGTGGGCTAAAGGTAAGTTCTATTTTTTGTAATAGCGAAAATGAAATTGGAAGATTTTTTCGTTAAAGGCATGACCCCAGACAAAGGCGGCATGAAGCAATGCATGCTGACGATTTCAAAGAATGGATTACAGAAGAAATTGCTGAGCGCTGTGACACGGCAACATTACCGGTTTGCATAACGACAGCTTAAGATCTTTAACGATGATTCATCACGGAGAGCGCCTATGAATAAACAATCACATCGTCATTGTGTTTCGGCCGTTTGCGCGTCGACTACGGGTGCGCCTGTACGGTGGCATATTAAGCAGATCCTTTGTCTGTGCTGGCTTTTAGTATTTGTCACTTCAGGGGCCGGTTGCAATTCTGCAGGTTCGGAAACGCCGGACAATTCACACAAGGATATCGTCGAATCAATCGATCCAAATGTAATCGAGATGGAACACCCGGAGCGGTTCCCTCTAGTAGTGGTAGAACTCAGAAAAATAGTTGATGAAATCCATGTAAACGGAGTGGTAACCCCCGACGTCAATCGCTCTGTGGGGGTATTGTCTCTTAGCGGAGGCCGAGTTGTAGCTATCAAGGCCAGACTGGGAGACGATGTAACAAAGGGACAGCTCCTTTTACGAATCCACAGCCCGGACCTGGCTGCCGCTTTCTCCGATTATCAAAAGGCCCAGGCCGATGAGTTGCTGGCGCGCAAACAATTGGAACGCTCCAAGGCTCTCTACGAACGCGGAACCACAATTGCAAAAAAGGACCTGGAGGCGGCCCAGAACGCAGAGGACAAGGCACAGGTCGATGTGAAGACAGCGCGTGATCGCATCCACGTTCTCGGCGGCGACCCCGATCATGTTTCCCCCATTCTCGATATTCGCTCCCCGGTTTCCGGAACAATTGTTGAGCAGAACGTGACAGGCGCCGCCGGAGTTCGTTCGCTCGACAGTTCCCCGAATCTTTTCACGATTGCCGATCTTTCTCGCGTATGGGTTCTCTGCGACATCTACGAGGATACAATTTCCAAGGTGCATCTCGATGATATAGCCGAGGTACGCCTCAACGCCTATCCTAATCGGCTATTCCATGGTCGCGTGAACAATATCAGTCGAGTGCTGGATCCCAACACCAGGTCAGCAAAGGTCCGTATCGAGCTCGACAACCCGGGTCGCGTGATGCGTTCGGGAATGTTCGTTACTGCAGATTTACAGTCCGGGAAACACCTCGAACGGCCTATCCTGCCGACCTCTGCCATTGTGCGCTTACACGACAAAAACTGGGTATTCATGCATCTTGGCGGCAACCGGTTTCGAAAGATGGAAATTCAGACCGGCGCGCCCGCGGGCGACAACCTGCAGCAGATTCTTGCGGGAGTACAGATTCACGACAAGGTAGTTGCTAACGCCCTGCAATTCTCCAGTGCTTCGGAAGCAAAATAGACCATGATTCAGTACCTCATAGAATTCGCACTCCGGAAAAAGTTGTTAGTTATCAGCATCGGAGTACTTCTTTTCATCTGGGGAATAATTTCGTTTCATCGCCTTCCCGTGGAGGCTTATCCGGATGTGGCCGATAAATATGTCTGGGTTATAACGCAGTGGCCCGGACGCGCTGCAGAAGAAATTGAGCAGCAAATCACCATCCCAATCGAGACCCAGTTGAACGGAGTGAGACATATGACGCACCTCCGTTCGATTTCCATTTCCGGGCTCTCTTTCATCACCGTCATTTTTGAAGATAAATCCGACAATCTGCAGAACAGGCAGCAGGTCCTGGAGAAACTGACACTGGTTAACCTTCCACAGAATATCAGTCCTCAGATCGGTCCTGACTTCAGCCCTGTCGGCCAGATCTACTTCTATACTCTGGAGAGCGCGAATCCCCAATACGACATAATGGAACTGAAGCGGCTACAGGACTGGGTAGTCTTCAAGCATCTCATGTCGGTCCCGGATATTGCAGCCGTTTCCATCTTCGGCGGTGAGACGCGTGAATACCAGGTACGGGTAGATCCAAACAAGCTGGTTTCGTATGGCTTGTCCATTGCTCAGGTAGAGCAGGCCCTTGCGGCTAACAACGTCAATGCGGGCGGAAGCTTTATCGAGAAAGGCCAACAGGCTTACAACGTCAGGGTCGTCGGCTTGATGGAGAATCCGGATGATATCGGCTCAACTGTTCTTAAAGTACAAAACGGGGTACCTGTGAGAGTTCGAGATGTAGCGATTGTTGCCCAAGGACCGAAGATACGGCTGGGGCGTTTGGGCAAGGCCATTCGCCACGAAGACGGGAGAGTCATCGATAATGACGACGTCGTTGAGGGGATCGTGCAGATGCGCAAAGGGGCTGAAGCGGAATCCGTCCTGGCCGCCATTGATGCCAAGGTCAAGTATCTGAATGAACGCGTGCTGCCCTCAGGTGTGAAAATAGTACCTCATATCGATAGGGACGATCTTGTCCGCTATACAACACGCACGGTTCTGCGTAACCTCACCGAGGGAATTGTTCTGGTCGTCATCGTCTTGTTCCTCTTTCTCGGCAACGCCCGTTCAGCGCTGATCGTGGCCATGACTATGCCATTTGCGTTCTTTTTTGCTGCCATACTTCTTGATCTACGTCAGATTCCTGCCAACCTCTTATCTCTCGGAGCGCTCGACTTCGGCATGCTGGTAGACGGTACGGTCGTGATGGTGGAGAATATCCTGCGTCATCTCGAAGAAGAAAAGGAGTCTACAGGCAGGATAGGCGAGACCATTCGCCTGGCAGCTCATGAGGTGCAACGACCAGTTTTTTTTGCGCGTGCAATAATAATCACTTCATACATTCCGATCTTTACATTGCAGCGCGTCGAGGGGCGCCTATTTCATCCCATGGCCTGGACGGTCTCCTTCGCACTACTGGGAGCTCTGTTTTTCTCGATTCTTCTTGCGCCGGTACTGGCGAGCTATCTCTTCCGTATCCAGGCAAGAGAGTGGCGAAATCCGGTGCTGGCATGGCTAATGATTCACTACCCTAGGGCTCTGGAAAGGGCGATTGATCGACGCTACTTGACCCTTGGCATAGGGGCCGCCTGCTTCACTCTCGCAATTTTCCTCGGTTTCAGCGGAGTCATCGGCTCAGAATTCTTGCCACACCTCGATGAGGGAGCAATCTGGGCTCGCGGCACTCTCCATCCGAGCACGGGGCCATCAGAAGGGAAGCGGATCATGGACGAGGCCCGGCTCGCCTTTGCGAGTTTTCCTGAGGTTACACAGGTTGTTTCGCAAGTGGGCCGTTCTGACGACGGTACCGACGCCACGGGTTTCTTCAACACCGAATACTTCGTCGACCTCAAGCCGCGGGATAGATGGCGCAAGGAGTTCAACGAGAATAAAGATGCACTTATTGAAGCCATGCACAGAGAAGTCCAGAAGATCCCGGGAGTTGAGTGGGGATTCTCGCAGCCAATTGCCGACAATATGGAAGAAGCAGTTAGCGGCGTCAAAGGCGAGCTGGCGGTGAAGGTATTCGGCAGCGACCTGAAAGATTTGGAGCAAAGAAGTGAGGAGATATTTGAGGTCATGAAAAATGTCCGCGGGATTGAAGACCTTGCGATATTCCGGGTGCTCGGACAGCCAAATGTCAATCTGACTATTGACCGTGCAAAGGCGGAGCGGTTCGGCATCAACGTGACTGACGTCCAGGATGCCATTGAAACGGCGGTGGGCGGCAAGCCCGTCAGCCAAATATTGAAGGGAGAAGAACGCTTCGACCTCGTCGTGCGTTATCAGGAGACCTACCGCAAAACCGTTGAGGATATTGCGAACATCCGGATTCTCGCGCCATCAGGCGAGAGGGTATCACTGGGAGAGCTAAGTGACATCAGGGTCGGAGATGGCGCATCCATGATCTACCGTGAGGCAAACTCTCGGTACATCGCCATAAAATACAGTGTTCGCGGCCGAGACCTCGGCAGCACGGTGGAAGAAGCTATGAAGAAGGTCAATGAGAAGGTAAAGCTGCCGCAGGGTTACTATCTGGACTGGGCCGGAGAATACGAGAGTCAGAAGCGTGCAAATGAGCGCCTGGCAGTGATTGTCCCAGTCACGGTTCTTCTGATCCTTCTCCTTCTCCATATGATGTTCAACTCATTCAAATGGTCTTTCCTTGTACTTCTCACTGTCGGCATGGCAAGCTTCGGGGGGCTGCTCTCGCTCTTTATCACCGGGACTAATTTCAGTGTTTCATCCGGCATTGGACTGCTCGCTTTGTTTGGGGTTTCCGTTCAGACTGGCGTGATAATGGTGCAATACATCAACCAGTTGCGCGCGCGTGGCATGTCCATCCTGGAGGCGGCGATTAAAGGCGCCACTCTCCGTCTTCGTCCGATCATGATGACGATGCTCGTTGCCACACTCGGCCTGCTGCCTGCCGCCATGTCGCATGATATAGGTTCAGACTCCCAGCGCCCTTTCGCCATCGTCATTGTTGGTGGGTTGATCACTACCCTGGTATTGAGCGTCTTTCTGCTGCCGACTCTTTACGTATGGATAGCTAAACCGGGCGACATCTTGCCGAAAGCAGAGGGAAACAATGCAAAATAACAAGTATTCGCTTATGATCGAAGAAATGTTCCGCGCTTATGTCCGGCCGCGGGTTGTCTCCCTTACGGCAGCGTTGATCGCCTTGGTACTCATGACCGGATGTGCGGTTGGGCCGAATTTCCAGCGCCCGGCCGCGCCCGATGTGGACCGCTACACGCCGCAACCCCTGCCTGCGCAGACGGCATCGGTCGAGGTCAAGGGAGGCGAGGTGCAGCGTTTCGTGCAAGACATGGACATACCGGGTCAATGGTGGACGCTGTTCCATTCGAAACCGCTCAACGACCTGATTGAGCAAGCGCTCAAGGCCAACCCCGATCTGGAAGCTGCGCAAGCGGCGCTGCGCGTTGCCTGGGAAAACGTCTATGCGCAGCGAGGCGCTTTCTTTCCTAGCATCGAAGCCAATCTCAATACGACGCGTCAACGCATTCCCGACGAGTTATCCAGTCCGCTTGCCGACGGCAGTAACATCTTTACCCTTCATACAGCGCAGGTTTCTGTTTCCTATGTGCCGGATGTCTTCGGAGGCGCGCGGCGGCAGGTGGAGTCGCTCAAAGCGCAAGCCGACACTCAACGCTTCCAGCTCGAAGCGGCTTATCTTACGCTGACTTCGAATGTAGTTGCAGCAGCTGTACAAGAGGCGTCTTTGCGAGGCCAAATCGCAGCGACCAGGCGGATCATAGATATCCAGGGCAAATCGCTCGAATTGCTGCAATATCAATACGAACTGGGGCAGATTGCCAGTGGGGACGTGGCAGCGCAGGAAGCGGCACTGGCACAAGTGCAGGCCACGCTGCCGCCATTGGAAAAACAATTGGCGCAACAACGCGACTTACTGGCTCGCCTTGCCGGCCGCCTCCCCAGCGAAACGCTCGCCGGGGAGTTCGAACTCTCATCGTTGGAACTGCCACAAGAGCTTCCTGTCAGCCTTCCCTCCAAACTGGTAGCGCAGCGTCCGGATATCCGCTCTGCTGAAGAGCAATTGCACTCCGCCAGCGCAGAGATTGGCGTGAGTATTGCCAATCGGCTGCCGAACATTACTCTGAGCGCCAATGCGGGCTCCAGCGCCACAGCAATCAGTCAGTTGTTTACCTCCGGCACCGGATTTTGGACATTGAACGCCAATCTGACTCAGCCAATCTTCCAGGGGGGCACATTGCTGCACCGGCAACGTGCCGCTGAAGCTGTTTACAACCAAACCGCGGCGCAATATCGGAGCGTCGTGCTCACCGCTTTCCAAAACGTGGCCGACACGCTGCATGCCATTCAATCCGACGCCAACGCCCTAAAAGCAGCAGTCGCTGCCGAGCATGCTGCCGCCAAGAGCCTTGCTATCGCACGTACTCAATTGGAATTGGGCCAAATCAGCTATTTGGCGCTACTTAATGCCGAGCAGACATATCAGCAAGCGATGGTTATTCTCGTGCAGGCCCTTGCCAACCGCTACACCGACACAGCGGCGCTGTTCCAGGCGCTGGGCGGCGGCTGGTGGAATAGGCCTCGATCCTGCCCAGTATCAGTCAGGGAAGATAGATCGAAAGGGAAAGATCACCAAACGGGGCAACAGGCGTCTCAGGCGGGTGATCTGGGTAGTGACAACTAAGGTCATCCAGTTTAACGCTAGATTCAAGAAATATTACCTGAAGAGAATCCAGGACGGACTGCCTTACAAAATGGCTGTGCCGGCGACTGCCCACAAGCTCATCAGGACAATGTTTGCTATGTTGACCAATGAAACTCAATTCAATGAAAGCATGAATTGATGATAGTTAACTGAAAGTATTAGTTGACCATCCTGACTTTAGTTTATATACGTCGGTCAATAATCCAGCATTTGAGGTGACAAAAACAGTTTGCCTTAACGGTTTTATACAGACCGTCCAAACATTGTCATAGATAAGGTATGCGTTTAAGGATAAATATTCTGATTGTCTCGCTTCCTTCGTTGTTTTGTATTACATACATTGCTGGATACCATTTATCATAAACCAAGAATGAGGAAAAAATTATGAGCAATCTTCTTAAGGATTACCCTGTCATCATTGAGTTTCCTGTCGCCTGGGGTGAAATGGACGCCATGAATCACGTCAACAACATCGTATATTTCAGATATTTCGAGAGCGCAAGAATTGCCTATTTCGAAAAGGCGGACATGTTCAGTTACATGACAGAAACAGGAATTGGGCCCATTCTCGCCATGATATCCTGTAAATTCAAGATACCCCTGTCATATCCGGACAAAGTCATCATCGGTGCAAAGGTGGTCAGCATACAAGAGGACCGTTTTGTCATGAATCACGTTGTCGTCAGCAATAAGCATCAGAAGGTGGCTGCTGAAGGTGACGGGGTGATCGTGACCTTCAATTACCGTGAAGGTAAGAGGGTGAGCGTTCCCGATGTGTTCAAACAGAGAATTATTGATATCCAGAAATCGGTTCCGGGAAAGGAAGATTAGATTTAAACTATTACCCTCTTTTATTCTGTTTCACTGCTTGTTTTGATTTCTCATCATTCCATCAACTGCTCCGGTGCGCCTATTGGAATAATACCTGAGGGGCATAACAAGACCAAAGAAGGGGATGATATACATGGCAGCCACTATGGGTTCGATAGGGCCGAAAAACTCAGAGGAAAAAACAATCACCAAGACATTATTCATATTGCCTAACATGACTGCACCGGCCACTTGATTCTCCACAGAACTTTTCCAAAAGAAGAGAATCCCGACTGTGCAGCAGATCGCCGACAGCACCACGGCCACTGCACATGCCATGATAATGATGATGGGCTCTTTTTTGAAAAGAAGTGAATACCGGCAAAAAATCCCCAAATTTATTATGGCAAAAAGCAGGAGAGAAAGTGGGAATTGCCCCTTCATCAAATGCTTCAGCAAACCTGGTGTAAAGCGTCTCAGGCCTTCAACAAATAAGATGGGGACGAAAATCACTAGCATAAGCATGCGGACCATGGCGATTAGCGACAGCTCCGCATGCTTTGCTGCAACAACATGGATGAGAGCCGGTAAAGTGATAGGCACCAAGGCCGATGTGATCACGACGACCACCAGGACAAGGGGGCTATTCCCTTTCACCAGGTTAGATATGAAAGGGGCCACAACCCCTGTGGAAACACCTATCAAAAGCAGTGAAGACAAGGCATAAGTGGGGGCAAATACCTTAAATGTATAGAAAACGACCACAGGCAGAATCAGGCTTTTCAGAACGATAAAAGTCAGAATGGTCTTGCTATGGTTTCTCAGCGTCCTCCATACAGCATCCAGTTCAATGGATAGGTAGCTGAGAGCAAAAAGGACCAGCAGACAGTAAATAGGCAAGGATTGGAAAAAAGAACTGAAGTTGGGAAAAATGATCCCCGCCGCCATGGAGGAAAGGACTACGACGAGAAGCAAGAGATCGTTTATGCGAAATGGAAGTTGCATGTTTGATAGAGCGTATCGATCAAGGTCTTGATTTCCGCAACATGTGAAGCTCATTTTGGCAGATTGACGACTTAATTATTTCTCTGCATGACACTCTAGCTAAACCTTCCAAAAGTATTTTATTCCCCATAAATAGGAAGAGGTGACACCCATGATGTCACCCTGCAATATCTTCTCATCAATTGCCTGAGTTCTACACTACGGAAGGCGGCATATCCTTGAAGACGCGCCCATCGGGCGAGTATTCGACAATCTTGCCGTCCTCTTCGATCATGACGGTGAGAATGGAATTGATTTTCTTATTCTTCGTGAAGGTGATAATCTCCTGTATCGTTTTATGGCGGGAGAGTTCCTCAATTGTCACCAGAGTAGGAACGACCATATCAAATTCTCTTCTGTGAAAGCCCTCGAGAATTTTCTTCGGGGTAAGCCAGACGTGTCTCGTTAATTCAATGCCGTCGTGGAGGGCCTCCTGATTTGCCGGCGCCTCGGCAATAAAGAATCTGACGTCATAACGGTGCGGCAGTAATTCGGGGGTGATCCAGTGGGAAAAATAGTGGAGACGGTCTGTGGCGAGCGTCAATTCCTCCTTCAGGAGTATGGTTTTCAGGGTCATTTCTCCGGTCTGCAATTTTTTGCGATAAGAGCGGAAGCGGCTCTGGATGTCTTCCGAATCGAAGGACATCAAAGCCTTGTCAACGCGATAGGCCATGAGCAGGCCGACTTCTTCAAATGTTTCTCGGATGCCCGCTACCCAAGCGCCAAGGGCCTTTTCCGGCGCCGACATATCGTGAAAGATGGCTTGCGCCTTCTTGGCGTCCATGCCTGTGCAGAGGCTCTCCATGTCCGGCGAATAATCTTCCTGATCTAGACAGCCGCCGGGGAACACATACGAGCCTGGCACGAATTTGCTGTCCACGTGTCTTAAGACCATGAGGACCTCAAATGCTCCCTGGTCTTTCGGTGATTGACGGAGGATGATTACCGTTGCGGCGTCTTTCGGTTTAACGGCCATATTTCTTAACTGCTGGGATATTAATATTCGGCAAATCGTCTGAGACGATGCAACGCCCGGGCATCACAAGCGCAGCGTGCAAAAGATGCCTACGATTTGCTTTTATTATACTAAAGGAATCACACTTGTTTGTAAACCCCTTTATCGCAGAATCGCAGACCACGTTGATCAGATGCATAGATGAACTTTTCTTGACTAGGGTATATATGTAATATACGTTGCTATTAAGTCAAAGAAACGACAAGGAGATGAACATGGCGGAAGATTCTAAAAATGCAAACTTTCTCAGAAGAACCGAAGGGATTTTTCTTTTAGCTTTGTGCATGACGTTTTTCACAGTAACGCCTGCCTGGTGCGACCCGCCTAATATGATCGATCCGCCCTCTTCATCATCGATGATTGCACTAATGAAAACGACAGGTCCCTTGGATTTCTGCGGAGAGCCCGTGCCGCTTGATAATCCGGAAGTCCGGGAGCGACTGGAAAAAGAATTTCTGGTTAGTCTCTGGAATCGTTCCCAGGTCATTCTTTGGATGAAACGATCCGGACGTTACATGCCCTTCATCGAAGAGGTGCTGAAACAGAATAATATGCCCTTGGACCTTAAATATCTGGCTATCATAGAAAGTTCGCTTACGTTCCATCTTACTTCACCAAAGGGAGCGAGGGGCAGTTGGCAGTTTATGGAGGCGACGGGGAAAAAGTACGGTCTTAAGATTGACTCAGACGTCGATGAGCGGAGAAATTTCTTTTTCTCCACCAGGGCTGCCATCAATTATCTGAAAAAACTTCATGATAAATTCGGGTCGTGGACACTTGCCGCTGCTGCCTATAATATGGGTGAAGAAGGTCTGAAAACGGAAATGCTCCTGCAGAACACCAGCGATTATTATTATCTCTATCTCCCCGTGGAGACGCAGCAATATATCCTCCGGGCGATTTCTGCAAAAGAGATATTGTCCAATCCCGAAAGATATGGATTCAAGTTGTCAAGGGAAGATATTTATCCGCCCCTCCAGTTTGACCATGTCGAACTTGTATGTGATCAGGAAACCCCTATTTATCTGGTTGCTCAGGCTGCCGGGACGTACTTCAAGGTGATTAAAGATATGAATCCTGAAATCAAGGGGCATTATTTAGTCAAAGGGAAATATGACATCCTGGTTCCGAAGGGTGCCGCTCCCGGATTTCAAGAAAGGTATGAGGGTCTCGTCAAGAAGTGGCAGGAAGAGCGCAAAGAACATGTCTATATCGTCAAGAAGGGGGAAAATCTTTCTTCGATAGCCTCTAATTTTAACGTGCCGCTCCCGGCCTTGCTCATCTGGAACCATCTGGAATCCAAGAAACAGGTGAAACCGGGCGACCGGCTCGTTATCTTTCCAGAGGAGGGAATACAAGAAAAATAATCACAAAATCTTTTCGATGCCTTGACAATTTCAATTTAGTGACTATTAATTATGGCACTCATCATTATTAGCGAGGAGGTAAAGAAATTATGAAATTCAAACCTTTAAACGATTATGTGCTGGTTTCCCATGTGAAAGCCGAGGAAAAGACGTCCGGCGGCATTATCATCCCCGATACGGCGAAAGAAAAGCCGCAGGAAGGAAAGGTAATCGCTGCGGGTCCCGGAAGACGGGATCGTGACGGCAATCGCATCGCTATGGAGGTGAAGGCAGGAGACCGGATTCTATTTGGCAAGTATGCCGGGACGGAGATTAAGATAGACGGTGTCGAGCAGATTATTATGAAGGAAGATGATATATTTTGCATTACTGGTTGATGAAAGGAGGGTACAAATATGGCGGCGAAAGAAATCAAGTATGACGCGGTTGCCCGTGAGAAGATTATGAAAGGCGTGGAAACCCTGGCGGGCGCTGTAAAAGTGACGCTTGGGCCGAAGGGACGCAATGTCGTTATCGCAAAATCCTGGGGCGCCCCGACAATTACCAAAGACGGCGTAACTGTGGCAAAGGAGATAGAACTGGAAGACAAATTTGAAAACATGGGTGCGCAGATGGTGAAGGAGGTTGCCTCCAAGACCTCTGATGTTGCAGGGGACGGCACCACGACTGCCACCATTCTGGCGGAAGCTATATACCGTGAGGGATCGAAACTGGTGGCTGCTGGAATGAATCCCATGGCCCTCAAAAGAGGTATCGATAAAGCAGTACAGATTGTTGTCAACGAATTGAAGAAGATTTCCAAGCCGATAAAGGACAAGAAAGAAATTACCCAGGTGGGCACAATCTCAGCCAACAATGATGCGACCATCGGTGAGATCATCTCCGAGTCGATGGAAAAGGTAGGCAAGGAAGGCGTCATTACGGTGGAAGAAGCGAAATCGATCGAGACGGCCCTGGAAGTCGTTGAAGGGATGCAGTTTGATCGCGGCTACATCTCGCCCTATTTTGTAACGGACCCGGAAAAAATGGAAGTCAACATGGATGATCCCTATATTCTTCTTAACGAGAAGAAGATAAGCAACATGAAAGATATGCTGCCCATATTGGAACAGATTGCCAAGACGGGCAAGCCGCTCCTAATTATTGCGGAGGATGTGGAAGGCGAGGCCTTGGCAACACTCGTCGTCAACAAAATCCGCGGCACCCTGAAATGTGTTGCTGTAAAGGCGCCTGGTTTTGGCGACAGGAGAAAAGCCATGCTGGAGGATGTAGCTATTTTGACAGGGGGCAAGGTCATCTCAGAGGACCTTGGCATCAAGTTAGAAAGCATTACCTTAAAAGATATGGGAACATGCAAACGCCTGCACATAGACAAGGATAACACGACCATCATCGACGGAGGCGGGAAGAAATCCGACATCGAAGGAAGGGTAAAGCAGATTCGGGCTCAGATTGAGGAAACCACGTCGACTTACGACAAGGAAAAATTGCAGGAACGTTTGGCAAAATTGGTCGGCGGCGTCGCGGTCATCAAGGTAGGTGCGGCAACAGAATTTGAGATGAAAGAGAAAAAGGCGCGAGTAGAGGATGCATTGAATGCAACACGCGCTGCTGTTGAGGAAGGCATCGTACCGGGCGGCGGAGTCGCATATCTTCGGAGCCTACCTGCCCTGGCGAAGGCCAAGGTCGCTGACGATGAAAAATATGGGGTGGATATCGTTAAGCGGGCTATTGAAGAACCGACAAGGCAGATTGCCATTAATGCGGGGTATGAAGGCTCTATTGTCGCAGAGAAGGTAAAGTCGGGCAAGGATGATTTTGGATTCGATGCCGATACCGGTAAGTATGCTAATATGACAAAGGCCGGGATTATCGATCCCACGAAAGTGTCCCGTTTCGCCCTCCAGAATGCTGCTTCCGTGGCTTCGCTGCTCCTGACCACGGAGGCCATGATTGCCGAGAAACCGAAGAAGAAGGCGGCGATGCCGCCTATGCCGGGAGGAATGCCGCCTGACATGGGAGATTATGACTACTAAAAATAAAATCCCCCCTGAGTCTTTTTTAAAAAGAGTGATGGGGGGATTTTTTTGCTCTACGACGATCTAGAATCTGTAAGGTCTTTGGCCATCTGTATTAGGCCTTTTAACAGATCAGACATCTTATCGAAGTCCAGCGTGTCAATGGTGTCTGTTTCCGAGTGGTAATTCGGATTTCTGTAATAGGCGGTGTCTGTTATCATGACGGCAGGATACCCCATTTTCCAGAAGGATCGGTTGTCGGAAAAATCTACACCGGGAACAAAACTGAGCGCAGACAAGGTTTCCACGGGGATGAGGGAACCTGCACTCAGAGAATTCTTGACCTTCCCAACGAGACCCATCGAATGCAGATTGCCGACTACTGCTATGAAATCGGGGGTAGATGGATAAACCCGGCTCATAACGGGAAGGGGGTACGTCTGTCCGTCCTTTTCATTTGTATAATATCCCAGCATCTCAAGGCAAATCATAGATTTTACGTTTTCATTCCTTGCTTTAGCCTCGCGCGCGTAGACATAACTTCCCATTTGTTCCGATTTGAATATAGGAGGTTCTTCAACTACGAAGAAAATCAACTTCAACGTCCTGTCGGGTGAAAAGCCTTTCAGAGCCCGGGCAATCTCGAGCAGGATGGCAACGGCGCTGGCATTGTCATCAGCGCCGGGTGTTTTGCGCGCGGTATCATAATGAGCGCCAATAATTACGGTTTCCTCGGGAAGTTTTGCCCCCTTAATTGTAGCGATGATGTTGCTGTATTTCTTTTTGCTGTAGGTGAAGTTTTGCAGGCTGGGGACGTAACCGAAGGCTTTGAGGCAAGATACGATATACTCTCTTGTCGCTTCTATTTTGTCATATTCGTATATGCTTCTTGGACCGATTTCCACGGTTAATTCTTTCACATGCCTGTGCAGCTTGAGGGTATCGCCGATAAGCGTTGTATCCGGCCTCTTGACTGAGACAGAGGGGGCGGATCTTACTTTCAACAGGGAGTAGGCAAAAAAGATCGCAAGAAAAACAACGAACCACAAGAGATAATGGATCAATTTTTTGTTCATAGCCACAAATCAGCACTCGTCATATGTTAGAAGTTATGCATCAATCTTGTTACTATTATAACCAAAAATGAACGTCGAGGGAAATAAAATCTGAAAAGCAAGGATGACATGACCCGCACTGTCCAGGACAGATGAACTCATGCATTTTCTTGAGGCTTTTTCCCTTGAAAATGACCTCTCTTTAGGATATAGAAAGCAGTCAATGGGCGGTTAACTCAGGGGGAGAGTGCTACCTTCACACGGTAGAAGTCACTGGTTCAAATCCAGTACCGCCTACCAATGATATTAAGGGGTTGCTGTTCATGACGCGACCCCTTTTCCGTTTACTGCTACCATTTTGCTACCATGAATTGCAAAAATGGTTTCTTCTAACCTGCAAGCAGCTTCCTGATTTTCCTTTTTCATCAAGTGCGAATCGACGTTCAAGGTGACAGTGGGGCTTGAATGTCCTTGATGTTTTCCCCTTGCTGAAGCAAAAGGCTTGCATAAGTGTGTCGAAGGTCATGAAATCTGATCCTTGAAATTTTCGCGTGCTTCAGTCCCTTGTGAAAATATCGCTGTACCATGTTGCTGTAATTCATCGGCTCTCCGGCATCATTTGCAAACACAAGGTCTTTGTCATTCGGTAGGCTTGCCAGCTTCCAAAGCCGAAGCTCTTGAATGAGGGTAGGGGGGCAATCAATGGCCCTGACGCTCTCTTTCGTCTTCGGGGGAAAGAAACGTCCGTGATTGAACGTCCGTCTTATGTGAATTTGTTTTTTGTCAAAGTCCACGTCTTGCCACTCGATCCCCAGGAGTTCCCCTGGACGCGCTCCTGTCATAATAGCCGTCAAGAATAATGTCCTGTATTTCTGATCCGGTGTCGCTTCCAATAAGGCCCGGATTTGCTCAGGGGTAAGAACGGCTATTTTCCCGCCTGTCTTATCTTGAATCGTTTTTCGTGGCCTCTCGGCATTCCTAACCGGGTTACTGTCAATCAGCTTGTGACGGACGGCATAGGTCATGATCTGATTCAAGCTGACAATGATTTCCTCATAGTGCTGATATTCATTCCATTCGTCTGCCGTGCCGTGATCCACTTTTCAACCGTGGGTGTCATGATCCTGCTTATCTTCAGTTCATTTAATTCATGGAAGTGACATTTGACGTGAATCTGATAGACCTCCCGAGTGGTTTCTCTCAGGTAAGGCTTTTTGAATTCAAGCCATGCATCGGCTACTTCTTTGAATGTAGGGGTTTTCCCCAGGGTCATAAAGACACCTTTTGAAACCATGTCCTCAATGTTGCTGAGTTCGTTCTTTGCCTCTTTTTTGTGGTGTCCTTTCTCAGTGTCTTCCATCTCCTGATACCGTGTTGGTCATAGAAGTCTATGACCCATCTATCCCTTCTCTTTGTAATACAGGCCACATATAAGCTCCTTTCTAAAAATTAAAGCCTGAAGACTTCTCCCGCTCATAGACATAACCACCCCATACGTCACCGCATAGGGTATTTTCAGGCTTATATGTTTGTTCAGTGTTCATGTGTCTATGGTCTGGATATTTATGTTATATAACTTATACAATTACTATAACGTCAAATCAAGATATTGTTATATCTTTTTTCTTGCATCCAAAGACTCAATAAAATATACAAGTTATATGGCAACTCAAAGACCGCAAATCCTACTTACCCTTGACGATAACCTGCTTAAACGGATTGATGATTATCGTTATGAAAACCGTATTCCGGCCCGTTCTGAGGCTGTCCGCCGCCTTATCGAGGTAGGTCTAAAGAAGCAAGAGAAGAAACCAAAGAAATAACCATAAACTAAGAGTGGAGAGATCGTGAGTTCGTTCCCCGACCAAGAACCGCCGAAACTGTTACCGAACATCGTTGAGGAATTTAAAACGGAGTGCGACATTTGTGGCGCGACTTTGCAATGCGACCCGGATTTTTACGCCGGCAAGTACATCAAGAGATATCAGATTACCATTTGCAAGAGTTGTTGCGGGGTGAATTGGGATGGGTGGGCACCTTGTTATGAACCGCTCTTTGAGAGATTATTAAATAAAAAGAATATCCCCAAGCCGAAGCGAAACGCAAAGGGCTTGTATCCGTTGGAATAGGAACCCATGCCACTTGACGTATAAATAAAAAAAGCAGAGCCACTTCTGACTCTGCCTTCCCGCTGAAAGTTATATACTAAAGTTACACTTTAAACTTTTTCCTGACCCCTGATTAATAAACTTTTTAACATCAAGGGAGGGAAGTGTAGACTGATTATTGAAATCCCGTTTCTCAGAAGAATGCAGGGTTTTGTGTTTAAAGGGGTATTGCCAAGATAAAAGCTTTGGACGGTGAGAAAAAGAGTCGCGCAATTAAGAATAGAGGACAATACATATGAATGGCAAGATTAAGTGCATCACAGCCTTATTAATAACGGCATTTTTGCTGGGTGCTTGCGCGTCTGCCGGAGAACTGGCAACCCCAAAGAAATATTTTGAATGGCCGGAAAACCACAAGGCGGCGGTGTCGCTTACTTTTGACGATGCCATAGACTCCCAAGCTGTCACCGCCTCGCCGCTTCTGAAAAAATACGGGCTTACGGGCACATTCTTTCTTTCAGGCAGACGGTGGGCAGAGCCTGAATATATCGGTGCATGGAAGGTTGCCTATGAGGACGGGAACGAATTCGGAGCGCATACGCTTTTACATCCCTGCCCGAGGTCGCAAAAACTTGAGTGGGCTTCAGAAGACTATACCATACCGAAAATGAAACAGGAACTGCAATTACAGAAGTCCTTTTTAAAAGACCGCGGATTTTTAAAGAGCAGTACTGTTTTTGCTTACCCATGCGGCATTACATGGATTGGGGAAGACAGGCAGAGTTACGTACCGCTGATAAAGGAAATGTTCTCGGCGGCACGCGCATATACTTGGGATGATCTAGAAAAAACCATGAATGACCCGGTCACAGTCGACCTGTATGAAGTCCGGTCAGGAAATACTACGGGCAAGACAGCGGATTATTTGATTGACAACGTAAGGGAAGCCAAGAGAAGCGGAAAGTGGGTCGTGTTTACTTTCCATGGAATAGGCAGCGGGTGGCTGATAACGGAAACTAAGGAATTTGAGGGCCTGCTGAGATACCTGAGTGAAAATAGGGAAACGGTATGGACCGCGCCGTTCGGCCTTGTTGCGGAATACATTAGAAATAACAGATAATGCAAAAAGTGGCTGCCTTCCTGTAAGCGTTACTCCCTTGATTTATGTAATCATGGCAGATATTTAATGCAAATCCATGATAAGCAGGGCATGAAGATGACATATGTGATACCTTACCACTAACGAAGTAAGGCGTTCCGTTAATTGTAACTGTTTTATTAAGAAAATTTAGAAATATTTTTAGGAAACAGTACGATGTTCTCTGTCAATCAGAATTTGGTCGGTATTTTGGCCATTGGCAAAATCAATGAAAAGGCGGCTATGCAGGCCTAATTTGTCTTCTTCGTCTTTTCTCATTGCCGTCCCTCGCAATGCCACCGTATTAATGAAGCCAAGGCCGGCGGGAATTTCCGGCTTTTCGGGTGATCTTCCCTATGGCCTCAATCACAAATCTCATTAAAAATCTTGCTACCATTCTGCTACCACATCCTTGAAAAACATCCTAAAAAATGGTAGAGGAAGATAAAACGGCGGTGAAGAGAATCCTTTATATTTCTTTACGTTGTTATATGTTAGTCAATTAGCATAGTGATTTCAAACTGTTTCACACGGTAGAAGCCACTGGTTCAAATCGAGTACCGCCTACCAATGATATTAAGGGGTTGACCGTAAAGGGTTAATCTTTATTCATAGCCAGATTCTGACCGATTTCAAAATAATCACAAATTCCGGCCACTCCAGTGGCTGTATGGATTTATTTTTCTTGCAATTTCTACCGTATAATCGGGCTGTCAGTTAAGCCTCTTCATTTCTTGGTTAAGTAAATTTTATATCCGGGCTGTCTGTAAAGTTCTGTCAATATGACAGAACCCGTCCGCCTGGGGGGCCTTTCTTACTTCGCTTTGTAATTCCGACAGATATTCTCAAAACTCCATATCGAGAGTTTAAGAGGAGTTCATCATGGTTGCTGCGGGCGATAAGAAGATTCTGGTTGTAGATGATGAGGCGTCAGTTCTCGCGATGCTGAAGGAGACTCTCAGTTCAACCGGCTATAAGGTACTAACCGCCAAAAATGCGGAAGAGGCACTGAAGATCCTAAAAATAGAGACCGTCATGGTGATGTTCCTGGATCTCATGCTGCCTGGTATGAACGGCATAGATCTCTGCTGGAAGATTAGAGAGAATGATAAGATCTCCATCGTTTATGCCTTTACCGGATACAGCACTTTCTATGGCCTCCTGGAATGCCGCGCTGCGGGGTTTGATGATTTTTTCGTCAAGCCCCTTGCCAGCAAATTAATCTTAAAGGCGGCCGAGGACGCATTCGAAAAACTTAGAAGGTGGAAAGCCCGTGACTATGGTCTGATGTGAGTCAGCTATAAGTTATCCTTTATCGCCATCGATAATTCAGCATTGAAAAGACATCCTAAAAATCCATATGATGCAGTTCTTCACGTGAACGCATGCCTTCCTTCACGGTGCCTTCGTCAGGCTACGGAGATCTTCAATGTTCCGCCTCTGCCCAGGATGTCGTGAAGATGTATATAGCCTTTGAGCCTGTTTTTCCCGTTTACGACGGCGAGGGTAGTTATCTCTTCTTTTTGCATATATTCTATGGTGCGGGCAAGAGATGCATTTTCCTCGATCGTTTTCGGCGATGAAGTCATTACATCATCAATAGTCTTCTTTTTAAAATCCATACCGCGCCGTACCAAGCGTCGCAGATCGCCGTCTGTCAAAATTCCCTGCAAAGAACTTTCCCTGCCTGTGATGAGAACGAATCCCCTGTTACCCCTATCCATTTCTTCAATTGCCTTAACGGCTGATGTTCCGGAGCCAACTTTGGGAATCTGTTTGCCAGTTATCATTACATCTCCTACCTTGGCCCTCAGGCGCTGTCCCAGATTTCCCGCTGGATGAAATCTATGAAAATCCTTCTCATTAAATTTTCTTTTCTCAATAAGGACAGCTGCCAGAGCGTCTCCCATGGCTAAACAGGCCGTTGTGCTCGAAGTTGGTGCCAGGCCGAATGGACAGGCCTCTCTTTCCACACCGACATCGATTACGACGTGGCTTGCCCTGGCAAGAGTTGAGGAGAGGTTGCCGGTGAAGGAAATGAGATGCGCGCCTATTTTTCTGATGCTTCCTATGATCACATTGAGCTCATCGGTTTCACCACTGTTTGAAATTGCCAGCATGACGTCATCCTTTGTGACAATGCCCAAATCGCCGTGCATGCCTTCTACGGGGTGGAGGAAGATGGCCGGTGTACCTGTACTCGTAAGAGTGGCAACAATCTTTTTGCCGATCAATCCGGACTTGCCTATACCGGTTACGATAACCCTGCCCTTTGATCTGTAAATAATTCTAACTGCTTTATCAAAGCTGGAACCCACTTTGTCGACAAGATCTAAGATGCTCTCTGCTTCTATCCTCAGGACTTCTTTCGCCCGCTTCATTGATTGAGTTTCTTTCATTAGATGTTGATGCCCCCGTAAAGAGTGAGAAATAGAATAATATGTATATGAAACGGAGGCTATCAGAAATCGAAATCCCTGACAAGACCGATTTTGGGGAAATCATCCGGATGTTCATGTGAGTTTAATTGACATCTTCAGCACAGTTAATTATACTCCGAAAAATTTGACCGTGACGATCAACTTCCTAGCGTCAATAGGTTTTAAAATTATCGGGAATGATCCGGATTGAATATGGCTGTCTTTAGAGTAAAACGTAATTGGATTATCGGTATTGGATTCGTAATACTGTTTTTCGTGCTGCTTGCCGTGCGTCTCGATGTTCTTAATTGGGGGCGAGACCAATTATTTTCGTCAAGAAACGGCAAAGCGCCCTTTGCTTCCGGCACCCAAGGGCTACAGGAAAAAGAATCTTGGATGAATATTACTCAGAACAGACAAAAAATAGGGTATAGCCACAGGCTTTTTTCAAAAACCGGAAAAGGGCATCATCTTTCGGAATCTGTTTTCCTGCGGATCAATACGATGGGCGTGGTCCAGGGGATGACGATGAAGACGGACGGAGATCTGAATCCAGATATGACGATGTCTTCTTTTGATTTTGACCTCCGTTCAAGCCTCTTTCGTTTCCAGGCACATGGGGTTGTAAACGGCAAACAGGTTACGCTCTATACAGAAATACCGGGCTCCGAGAAGAAGACGGTGATTAATCTCAAAGACGCGCCCCATCTGGCCAGCGGCATTCTTGAGTCTGCCAACATTGCGGAAATGAAAGAGGGAGAGACCAAGAGTGTTAATGTCTTTGATCCGGCAACGATGGGACAGATGCCTATAAAGCTGACCGTACTGGGAGATGATGTCATCACGATTATGGGTCAAGAAAGAAAGGCCAGGAAAATATCGGTCGATTTTATGGGAGCGAAACAGCTCGCATGGATCGGAGAGGCCGGTGATGTCTTAAGAGAGCAGGGCATCCTGGGCATTACCATGGAACAGGTCACAAAAAGTCAGGCGTTAAAAGGATTGACTCTGGCAGCCAGTGCTGACCTGACGGAGATTGCGTCTGTCCCTTCAAATGTGGTCATTGACGATGCAGCGGCGCTGTCGATGCTCAAGGTTAAGATAACTAATATAGAGAAGGCCGATCTCAAATTGAATGGCGGCAGGCAAACATTGAAAAAGGATACGCTGGTGATTCAGAAAGAAACGATTCCGACGCGCCCCTTCCGGGTCGCAAATATTGCGGGGAGTGAAGACTTTCTGAAGCCCAGTCCATTTATTCAATCTGACGACCAGAAGATCGTAAGCAAGGCGCAGGAAATTGTCTCTCCCGATGATTCCGTCTCGGCGAAGGCTGCAAAGCTTGTAGCATGGGTTTATAAGAACGTGGAGAAAAGGCCGGTACTCTCCGTTCCCAATGCCCTTGAGACGCTGAACAATCTCGTCGGCGATTGTAATGAACACGCAGTACTGCTTGCGGCGCTGGCCAGGGCTGCGGGCATTCCGGCTCAGGTGGAAGTAGGACTCGTATACCAGAGGGGAAGATTTTACTATCATGCGTGGAACGTGCTTTTTATCGGAACATGGGTGACTGCCGATGCCGTCATGGACCAGATGCCGGCCGATGTTACACACATTCGTTTCGCGCGCGGGGAGGCGGATCAGCAGATCGATCTGATCGGTGTTATCGGGAAGGTGCGGCTCACCGTCCTCGATAAGTCCAGATGACGACCGCAGCCATCGGGCAAGGATTGATATGAATGATCTCAGAAACCACAACATGATCGAATTGAAGAATCTCACCAAACGGTATGGGAGTACTCTTGCTGTAAAGAGTCTCAATCTTTCCGTATCGAAGGGTGAGATATATGGATTCATAGGCCCTAATGGCGCCGGCAAAACCACAACGATACGCATCATGGGTGGAGTCCTTGCACCAACCGACGGCCAGGTTGTTATCGACGGGATAAATATGGCCGATGATCCGGAAAGGGTGAAGCGAAGGATAGGTTTCATACCCGACAGGCCCTTTATCTACGAAAAGCTGACAGGCATGGAATTTATGAGGTTCTCTGCAGACCTATATGGCGTCGATGAGCGTGTATTTCTGGATAAGGCGCAGGCTCTATTAAAAAAATTTGCCATTTTTAACTGGGCGGACGAACTCATAGAATCTTATTCACACGGTATGAAACAGCGTCTCATTATTTCTTCTGCTCTTCTTCATGACCCTACCGTGATTATTGTCGATGAGCCGATGGTAGGCCTCGACCCGGCGGCGATAAGGATGGTCAAGAATATGTTTCGGGAACTGGCTCGTGAAGGAATGACAATATTCATGTCTACCCATACCTTGACGGTGGCGGAAGATATTTGTGACCGTATCGGCATCATTCATAGAGGCTCCCTCATCGCGACCGGCACTACAGGCGATCTTAAGCGGGATGCGGGGGTTCAGGAAGCGGATCTGGAAGAGGTGTTCTTAATTCTGACAGAGGGGCAGCAGATTTAATGAGAGATATTCTTGCCCTTTTGAAACCGCGCCTTTGGTCTTTTAAGAACGGAGGTTATTCAAGAGATGCGAAGAACCGCAAATTAAAGGGGCTCCTTTTTGGGATAGTAGGCCTGCTATTCTGGGCGGGGATCTTTGTAATCTTTTATCGTGTCTTGGTCTATTTCCAGGGCATCGAGGGTTTTGGAGACGTCCTGGCCCGCAAGCTCATGTCCATGGTGCTTGTGACCTTGTTTTCATTGCTCATCTTCAGCAGTATAATAACTTCTCTTACGAAGCTGTATCTCAGCAAAGACCTTATTCTCGTCCATTCTATGCCTGTGTCTGCGGCGAAGATATTTCTTGCGCGCTGGTTTGAGAGCACCGTCGACAGTTCCTGGATGGTAGTCGTGTACATGCTACCGGTGTTCCTCTCTTACGGCATCGTGTATAAGGCGGGATTACTGTTTTATGCAACGGTGGGCCTGACAATACTGCCGCTATGCCTCATTGCCTCAGGCATAAGCGCCCTTGCCGTAGTCCTTGTTGCCCTGGTACTTCCGGCAGGCCGTCTGAGGTCATTTTTCATTTTCCTCGGGTTTGCATTGTTTTTGATTTTGCTTATAGCGTTTCGTATGATGAGGCCCGAGAGGCTTGTCAATCCCGACGCCTTTGCTTCTCTTATTCTGTATTTCAAATCACTTGAAACGCCGGGCTCGCCTTTTCTTCCGACGACGTGGATCTTCGACAGCATACAGGCCGCTCTTCAGGGACAGGCGGGTAGCGCAGTTCTTGATCTTGCCCTTACCTGGAGTTTTGCCGTTGCAATGATCTTTGTGATAACCTGGATCTCGGGGGCGACATATTTCACTGGCTATTCGAAAGCACAGACTACAGCCGGGCGCATGTTTCCATTTCGCGGCGGGATTAGCGGGAGGTGGACATATGTATTGAATCATCTATCAGGCGCTGCCAGGGCCTTTGCCGTGAAGGAAATCAAGACTTTTTTCAGGGATCAGACCCAGTGGCCGCAGATATTTCTTATCATAGCCTTGATTGTCATCTATCTGTACAACTTTTCCGTTCTGCCCCTCGACAAGGCCCCCATAAAAACAGTGTACCTTCAGAATATCTTTTCCTTCTTAAACATGGGGCTTGCAACGTTTGTTCTCACGGCTGTGGCAGCGAGATTCGTTTATCCTGCCGTGAGTATGGAGGGAGAGGCCTTCTGGATCGTGCGATCATCACCTGTGAAGGTACGAACGCTTCTCTGGATAAAATTTTGCGTGTACTATGTACCACTTCTTATACTTACCGAGATCCTTATCATTGTCTCCAATTTACTGCTTCATGTAACGCCCTTCATGATGGTTCTCTCGGTCACGACGGTCTTCTTAATGGTTCCTGGGATTGTATCCATGGGGGTTGGTTTTGGCGCGGCCTATCCTGACTTTCAGTCTGAAAACCCGGCACAGTCAGTAACAAGCTTCGGCGGTCTACTCTTCATGATCCTATGCGCGGGTTTTATTGCGACAGTTATTATTCTGGAAGCAGGGCCCGTCTATACCGTCTTCATGGCTGGCTTTCGCGGTATCAGTCTATCTGTGCTTCAGTGGATATGGCTCGTTGTTTCTTTTTCACTGGTCCTCATTCTTTGCATTCTTGCCGTCGTAGTGCCCATGCGCTGGGGAGGGCGGCGTCTGAGTGCGACGTGAAATTTAAATCCACCTGGCCGCAGTGAACTAACTTTGGCGTGAGTGTTTATTGTTCGTCGTTCTGGTTTTCGCCAGTGGAATGAAGGAATAGATAGCTATCACTTGAGCCATCATTTTTGCCAATGGAAGTTGTTAAGAAAGAGATCTCTATGCTTTAATGAAGGGCTATTTGCCAAAAAATACTGTCCAGAGAATCGCATAGAGAAGGGCGGGGATAAAATTTCCTATCCGGATTTTGGTAAGTCCGAGAATGTTGGTCCCGATGCCGATGATGAGGAGACCGCCAGAAGCGGTGACGGCTTCGATAACGGCGGGGTTTTGCATAAATAAAAGTTTTGAAGACAAGAGGGTGATGGAGCCCTGGACGATGAGGACGGATAGTGCGGAAAAAGCGACGCCGATACCGAGGGTGGAGGCGAAGGCGATTGACGCTACTCCGTCTAGCAACGACTTGATATACAGTATGCTCGCGTCTCCGGAAGAGCCGTCCTGGATGGAGCCCACGATCATCATGGCGCCGGTCAGGTAAAGGATCGAGGCTGAAACAAAGCCCTGCACAAATGTTGAAGAGTCAGAACGGGAGCGCGCCTTGAGCCATCTGCCCAGATACTCAACACCCTGCTCGATTCTCATCAACTCCCCGGTAATTGCGCCCAACAAAACGCATCCGATAATGACGATCGATTCCTTACCGGAAAGCGCCATTTTGAGGCCGATGAATACTACAGAGAGGCCCAGGGCCTGCACGACAATCGTCTTGATCCTCTCCGAAAGGAACCGGCCTGCAGAAACGCCGATCACGCTTCCGGCGATGATGGCTCCCGTATTCACAAGTGTTCCCGTCAATGATAAACCTCTTAATACATGTCTGTACTCTAATATATATTTGCCTCGTGGCTATCCTGTCAAACGTACTGTGTTCTATAAGAACTTTTAGTAAGATTGGCGGCGTTGCGCTATTTCCCTTATTATTTGCCTGAAAATTTCGGCTTCCGTTTCTCAAACATTGCCGACAGGGCCTCCATGTGGTCCTCCGTGTAGTGGCACAGGGACTGAAATGCTGCTGCTTCCTCCATGATATGGACGAGTGTTGAGTGCTGACTCGTGCGTATGAGCCGCTTTGTCATTCTCAGCGCATGGGGAGGTTTGGACGCGATACTTGCGGCAATCTCGTTGGCTTTCGCCAACAATTGTTCATGCTCCACGCAGTAATTTACAAGCCCGATGCCGAGTGCAGTATCAGCATCGATGGTGGCGCCTGTGAAAATAAGCTCGCAGGCCTTGGACATGCCTACCGTCCGGGGCAGGGTAAAGGCGCTGCCGTCGCCTGTCACAAGTCCTACATTGAGAAAGGTCTCGCCGAACGTGGCCTTGCGGGAGGCGACTCTTATGTCGCACATCAAGGCAAGACCGCATCCCGCGCCTATGGCGGAACCGTTGATCGCAGCAATGGTAGGAATCTCCACATTATAGACCGCGAGAAGGACATCCTGCAGATTGCTTCGGTATTTTTCCATAATCTCAGCGGGGCTGCCCTGGAACATGCCTTTTCTATCCTTCATGTCCTTAACATTCCCGCCGGACGAATAAGCAGGGTCAACGGCAGTAACAATGAGCACCTTGATATCCATATCCTCGTTAACCTGCCTGCATGCTGTTTTAATCTCGGCAATAATTTCTGGCTGCGTAATGGCATTTCGAATATCAGGACGGTTAAGGGTGGCTGTTGCTATTCCTTGATCTATGTTGAACAGGATTTCTTTAAATTCCATCGTACACCTCCATTGTCATTCCAATTTCATCGATTGCTCTCCATCTACAACTTTTTAGAACGACTCTCAATCGATTATTTCAGGTTTGAACTTCGGCCTGGTAAAAATTAGGCTTTTGATACCTCCGTATTTATGTTAATTGGAACGGAAAAATTGTGGTCATTTATTATCGACGCGAGTGAAGGGTAGGGGGATGACAAAAGCGGTTTTCCTGTCTGACGCCCATTTGAAAAATCAGGTTGATGACAGCTATCATCAAATCATGAAGTTCCTGGATTTTCCGGGGGATCATATCGACGATCTCTTTATCCTGGGGGATCTCTTTGATTTCTGGTTCTGCCGGGATAGTCACATCTATCCCGGGTTTAAGGCCGTCATTGAAAAGCTTATCGGTCTTAAGAAGAGGGGGGTGCGCATTCACCTCTTTGAGGGGAACCACGATTTTTTTCTAGGCGATTACTTTACTAAAGAGCAGGGCATAGCAGTCAGTACCGAATCGGCCAATATCGCTTTGGATGGCAAGAACGTGCTTATATCTCATGGCGATACCATCGACAGGACAAACAAGAAGTATATATTGCTCAGGAGGCTCTTAAGGAGCCGTTTATTTTACAGGATGCAAAGAAGTATACCGCCATCCATCCTATGGAAAATTGCCCGCGTCAGTTCGACTGTGAGCAAGGAACTCACAATCGAGTCTGAATCTATTATTGCAAAGAAAATGGAGGCATTTGCCTTAAACAAGTTTCATGAAGATATTGATGTTGTAATCCTTGGTCATTGTCATATCCCGCTCTTAAAAGAATATGAGATTGGAGGACGCAGGAAAACGTTTGTGACCCTGGGTGACTGGATCAAACACTACTCTTATCTCTGCTATGAGGATGGCCGCTTCACGTTATCGTATTACAAAGGGGAGAAATCTTTGTGAGGTGGTTCCGGCTACAGGAGGCGAAAGCTGGACATGCTGCGTCACGTATGCTAAGCGTAGTATCTATTTTTCAAAGGAGTCATGATGAATTTCGGCGGAGTTGATCCTGCATTTCCATCATACGAAGAATCAACATTCATAGTTTTACCCATCCCTTATGATCTGACATCGACGTATCAGTCAGGGTCACGGAGAGGGCCTCATGCTATTCTGGAAGCCTCCAGTCAAATGGAGCTTTACGATGAGGAGCTTTGTAAGGAGACATATCTGGCAGGAATTTATACCCTGCCGCCCCTTGAGTCTGATGCGCGCGGCCCAGGTGAGATGCTGCATGCCGTAAGGAATGCTGTCGCTGATATTCTCTCATCGAACAAGGTGCCGGTCTTGCTGGGAGGAGAACATAGTATTTCATTCGGGGCGATTCAGGCGTTCAATGAAAAGTACCCCGGCATATCTGTCCTTCAACTCGATGCACACGCGGACCTGAGAAATTATTATCAATGCAGTCCATACAGCCATGCATCTGTCGGCCGCCGCATATCGGAAATCTGCCCTCTCGTCCAGGCCGGTATCAGAAGCATGAGTGCAGAAGAAGCCGCTTTTATGAGGGATGGCAAGATAAAGATCTTTCCCGCGGATTTTATACTCGAAGAAAATAACTGGTGGGAAAAAATATGTGCAAACCTAAGCGGTGACGTCTACATCACCATCGATATAGATGTTCTCGATCCTTCTGTCATGCCTTCAACTGGCACGCCTGAGCCAGGCGGCATTTACTGGAAAGACATCTTGCGTATCACAAGAGAGGTATCAAAACGTTGCCGGGTGCGGGGCTTTGATGTCGTTGAGCTATCGCCTATTCCCGGCATGGTTGCCCCAGATTTCCTCACCGCGAAATTGATCTATAGAATGATGGGCTATTTGGCTGAGGCGAAGCAGACGGGAAAATTGTAAATACTAAGTCTCAAATGGCAGATGCTTAGGGACTACCTGTAACCGTCAGGCGCCTATGCGATTCCCCAGCTTCTCGGCTTTCTTGTTCTCATATTTCTCACCTTGATTTCCATTCTGAGAGGTGGGAAGAAACCCACAAATAAGTTATTTGCCGGCATATGTCTTACAGGCGCATTAGTTAATGCCGACATGGTACTGGTTTCAACTATTCCGGATAAGACCATCGCCCTTGCCATAGACAGGATCCTCCATTTTTTCTTTGTCCTGTCGTGGAAGGTAATTTCGCCAATCTGCGTCAGGTGTTTATGAATGTGATTAAGAATGCTGTTGAGGTGATTGAAACGGAGCCTGGGATCATCTTGATGACAGAGTATAAAAAGCAGACGGACAGTGTCTTGATCGAATGCAGTGATACTGGAAAGGGGATTGCTGACGATCAGATAAAAAACATATTCAAGCCTTTTTTCACAACCAAGCCAGTTGGCAAAGGGACAGGATTGGGTCTCTGTATTTCCCATGAGATTGTGAGAAGGGCAGGCGGGGTTATCTCCGTGAGAAGTGAGGAGGGCAAAGGGTCTGTCTTTTCGATAGAATTTTCGTGTAAGCGGGGAGAAATACGAAAAATACCTTGACAAAGTAGAGGTGTTGGTTTACATAGTCATACTCATTTGTGAAGAATCGAGATGACGCGGGGTGGAGCAGTCTGGTAGCTCGTTGGGCTCATAACCCAAAGGTCGGTGGTTCAAATCCATCCCCCGCTACCAAGCGATTACAAGGGGTTAGCTGAAACGGCTAATCCCTTTTCTACGTTTTGGAGGGTATTTTCTAACGGATTTCTAACGGAATGAAAAGTTTCCTGCAAAAGATCGACTTGTTGCCTGTTAAAGACTTCATCATTGAATAGATGTCCGTACGTGTCCATCGTGATCTTTATACTTGAATGGCCCATTTGCATGGACATATATTTAACATTTTGCTCTGCCCTGATCCTTAGACTCGCATTCGTATGTCGTAAGCTGTGAAAGGATACATGCCTTAATCCTGCCTTCCTCAAGGCCGGTTCATAATACCTTTTGATCGCGTTATCATGGCACGTGATCTGACCTTCTTTACTGGGGAACATAAGTTCATGTTCGCTGATGGGGCAGGCCAGCTTCCATTTCTTCAATTCTAATACGAGATTATCCGGAATGTCGATTTTACGGATTGAGTTCTTTGATTTAGGTGTCTGGAAACCATTCTGCCAGACAGACCGCCGCACGAACAGCCGTTTTGAACTCCAGTCCATATCGCCCCATTGCAGGCCCCATAATTCCCCCGCTCTTACTCCCGTTAGAATCGCGGTTAGAAAAGCCACTCGATAAAGTTCACCGCTGTGTTCAAGCAATTTGTTAAATTCAACTGGTTCGAGGATTTCGATTTCCGGTTTTACCATTTTTGGCCTTTGAAGGTGTTCTGCGGGATTCACCTTAACATATCCCCATTGGTGGGCATGTTTGAACATTTCCTTCATTACAACTATCTCGTTTGAAATGGTCTTTGCGGAGACTATTTTTTTAGGGCTTTCGGATTCCTGTCCTTCCGCCTTCTTCTTCCCCCTTGCGTCTATATCCTGCTTTCGCTTCGTCACATACGATTGAATCAAAGCAGGATGTATATCGGTCATCAGGAAATGCTCGAATTTGGGATTCAGCCTTTTATCGATGATATGGTTATATCCGGCAAGGGTGGAGGGTTTGACATTGTTTTCCGCGTGATTCCGAATCCAGAGTTCTGCAAATTCCTTGAAAGTCGTTTTCGGGATTTCGCGATAGGTCCCGTTTGAGATTTCGGAAAGCCTCTCACCCAGGACCCGTTCAGCATCCTTTCGCTTTCCGCCTTTGAACCACTTCCGTTTTCCATTGAGGGCAATTACGGCATAATACGTCTTGCCCTTCTTCTGAATACTACCTTTCACTTTTTTGACCTCCTTTCCATTTTCGTTTTCTTCTTCATTGGTTCGCATCCCTCCAGTTCCAGACACCTCAGGGCAAGGTGCAGGAATGGAGGAACAGATCTTAAACCCGTTTCCCATCTACTCACGGTCATCACAGCAACGTCCAGAGCCTTTGCCAGTCGTGCTTGGCTGTAACCATTATCAGCTCTCCATTTTTTCAATTCTTTAGTTGTCATGGTTTATATATACCAATGGTATAGCATATTGTCAAGAGAAAAAAATGATGAAAAAATGATATTAAGGTGAGAGCGTTTGGGATATTGCTAACTTCCTTGTTGTTTTTCCAATTCTGTCCACCCATTCAACTTTTCAAATCGTAATTGCTATTTGTTAAATGAAAAAGGCAGAGCTAATCGACCCTGCCTTTCTGTAGTAAACCGATTATGTGTTTCTTTACTTCTGAAACTTTCTCCTTACCCCTGCCAATCCCATTAGACCAAGGCTAAGAAGCAGTATAGTGGTTGGTTCAGGAGTGCTCGCAATGAAGCCATGAGTGCCACTCGCATCCTCGTAAACCCCGACGATCTGGTCCCGATCGTTAATGCCGTAAGCTTTAGTGAATGATGCGCCGGGAACATCCAAGGTCGTATAGATCCCACCGCTCAGGACAAAGCCATAGATTTCACTCCCATCCCAATAGTACCCAACGATCGTGTCCGCATCGTTAATACCAAAGGCAAAAGTGCCAGTAGAGCCAGGAACATTCAAGGGCGTATAAATCCCTCCGCTCAGGGAATAGCCATGGTTTCCGCTTCCATCCCAATAGTACCCAACGATCTGGCCCTGATCGTTTACGCCGTAGGCTGAAGTGCCCATGGCGCCGGGAACATCCAGGGTCGTATAGATCCCACCGCTCAGGACAAAGCCTTGTCCGCTCCCACTCCAGTATGTCCCAACGATCGTGCCCGCATCGTTAATGCCATAAGCTAGAGTCTGGGGAGAACCGGGATAATTCAGAGGCGTATAGGTGCCACCGATCAGGGAATAGCCATGGTACGGGTTTGCGGCTCCATCCCCGTAGGTCCCGACGATCTGGCCCAGATCGTTAATGCCAAAGGCTACATTGTTAATAGCGCCGGGATAATTCAGAGGTGTATAGATCCCACCGCTCATGGAATAGCCATGGCCCCCGCTCGCATCATTGTACTGCCCAACGATCGTGTCCGCATCGTTAATGCCATAGGGATTGTTGTCTGAAACACCAGGATAATCAAAGGACGTATAGGAATAAATGTCGGCATAGGCAGTACCCAATGCCACCAGGACAAAAACAATAGCAGTCATTACTACATAAATTCTCTTTTTCATAAGATCCTCGATATGAGTCATTTGTATCCGTCAGACTGGCTGTCTAACTGGGGCGTGTTCTGTCCAGCTTTATTCTTCTCCTCACCACTGCCAACCCAATCAGGCCAAGTCCAAGAAGGAGCATGGTGGCTGGTTCGGGAACTGTGCCGTATATCTGGAACGACTCCGAACCCGAACCAGGCTCATAAAGATTCTGAAGATTGGTAAAATACATGTACGCCTGTGATGGCCCATTATCCAGGTCCCAGTAAAGGCCATGCTGTCCACTTGTTGACCCGTTCTGAAGTGTTAGCCAGTATGTGCCGGCATCCAGCGTTACGGACACCGTAAACGTAGACTCCCAAATATTATATCCGGGAGTATACGGGCCCGGTCCGTTTATATTGCCGCTTGAGATGCCAACATGCGTATTGGTCAAATTGGCCGTACCGGAGCCATATGTAGCTGTGTTGTATGTACTCCCTATTGACCAGTCCACCGTCAAGGGCACGTCTGTAACATCGCTGCCAGTCCACAGCCCTGCTTGTACCACCGTCAAAGTCGCAGCAGTAGACATGGTAAACGTATCAGAGGTCCATGGCCATCCGTTAATGTTCGTTGCATGGAGGGCACCATTTACTGTTGGACCATTATCATAAAGAAGGGTATCTGCCCAAACAGAGGTAATAGTAAGAAGCGGTAACATCAAAACAACCAAAAAACACGATGCGTATTTTTTCATATTCTTAGCTTCTTCTAATCGCTGCCAACCCAACTAACCCAAGCCCAAGAAGCAGAATGGTGGCGGGTTCAGGTACTGGGGTCGCTAAGAAACCATAAGTCGTCCCGTTCGTGTCCCAATAGTTCCCGACAATGTTTTCTCCGCCTATGCCATAAGCTTGAGTGGTCCAAGAGCCCGGCACGTATAGCGTCGTATAGGTACTACCGTCGTAAATATAGCCACGTCCCCCGGTCGGGTCTAAATAGCCGTAGCCCCCCACAATGTTATTCCCGTCTATGCCCATAGCATACTGTTCTGAGCCACCCGGTATGTTGAGGGTCGTATAGGTACTGCCGTTGTAAATGAAACCATGCCATCCGGATGCGTCAGTATAGAGCCCCACAATGTTTTTTCCGCTTATGCCGAAAGCTTGAGTGTCCCAGGAGCCCGGCACGTTGATGCCCGTTGTGTAGGTGCTGCCGTTGTAGAGGAAGCCATATGTACCGCCGGTCGCGGGACTATAGCCCCCCACAATGTTGTTTCCGTCTATACCTATAGCATAAGTGCGCGAAGAGCCCGGCACGTTAATGGTCGTGTATGTGCTGCCGTTGTAGAGGAAGCCGTATTGCGTCCCGGCCGTGTCCAGATAGTACCCCACAATGTTGTTCCCGCTTATGCCATAAGCATAAGTCGCCGATGAACCCGGCACGTTGAGGGGTGAGTAGCTGCTGCCGTTGTAGAGGAAACCATGCCATCCGGATGCGTCACTAAAGTATCCCACGATGTCTTTGCCGCTTATGTCACGATAGTAATTTTCCGAAGCACCCGGCACGTCGAGGGTCGTGTAGGTATAGTCGGCATATGCATAGACCGATAGCCCCATAACTATCATCAAGGCTATAAATATCTTTTTCATAACTTTCTCCTCATCCCAGCCAATCCAATCAGTCCAAGACCAAGGAGCAGCATGGTGGTGGGTTCGGGGACGGAGGGGTAAGAGGGGAAGGGGGGGACGGGGGGAACGATGTTAATCGCTAAAGACCCTTCGTAAACCCAATCTGGCCCTAGACCCCCCGAGACGTAGGGAGTCGAAATGCTAATACTATAAGTATGAGAAGGGTCGAAAGAGATCAGAAAGTATTCAGAACCATAGTTGTCTATAGGAGCGGAAAATAATGTCACGCCGCTTGTTGAATCTTCCAGTGTCATGGATATGTCGAAACTAAAATCAGCATCCACCCACATTGTGCCTCCTAAAGAGGAGAATGTTATTGAGGCTGAGGCATATGCGTCACCCCAAGCATTTCCGTTATCAAATTCATCGGCAGCACTATACAACCATACCCAGTCTGAACCCACCCACCCTTGAGCTTCAGACTCTGCATAAGCACGTTGCCCGGGAATACTGGCGGCTGCGGCCTCATGCAGGACCCCAGGAAGGTTTGATGTCTTTTGGTAATAGGAATAAGAACAAGGACCACTCATAGGGTCGCCATAACAGCCCCAATAGTCTGCGTCGCCCGAGATAGACTCCTGTCCAGATACCATGATAACCGCATGTGCACTACCCGAAAATAATAAGACACATGTAATAATTGAGACTATAAGTTTCTTCATTTCCCCCTCCCTTATCTTATTCCACTACCCACTATGTTGTTAAAGACTACCCTCTTCATTCTAATAACAAGACAAAGAGCTATTTAGCCGAAAAGCCATAGGAAATAATATACCCCTCTATTATACACATCTCAATAGGGGTATAATTATGGCACTTTCTGGCTGAGGATTATCATTGGAAACTCCCGGTAAAAGAACGAAACGACAACAAGCTGGACACACGTATCCGTCTGCATGTTACAGCATAAGTGATACCAACTGCTTAACTATCCAATATTATGAGGTTATATTTTTTATCAGTAATTTGTGATAATGAAATTTGTAAATAAAGCCGACATTTTCAACGGGCAGGATTGAGGCTTTTTATTGATTACATGATAATTATAAAGTAGTTACAGCATTGTTCAAAATACGTAAATAAATTCGTCGTTTTTACGGTTTTTTACAAAATTACATATTCACAGGCGGGATTTACCTGATTCTTTTTTTATCGAATTTTTACCGAGAAAATGTTGGTATAAACCCAATATTCTTGTGAGGGGCATCAGATGAGATGTATAGTCAATAACTTTGAAAAGCCATCTTTCGGTTAGGCTCCCTACCTGGTTGTCAGCCAGGGGACTCTGTTTACATCCTTTCCCCAAATGGGATTCGTTTTCTCTCGTCACTTACAACCGACTTCCGGTTGGTTGTTATCGCACCTGAAATAAATTGTTAAAGATCGGCGCCGACGATTTTTTGACTCGTGACCTTTGGGTTACTAACCCGATTATCGTGAACAATGACGTCAATAATCATAGGCTTACACAACGCCTTCTAACCATTTTCTAACCGCTTTTTCCTACTTTTCAGCCATTTAAGGATATCTTTCTGGGAGAATCGAAGCGACCTACCTGCTTTATGATACGGAAAATCCGAGAGGCCGTGACTGGCAGAGTGCACCCACTGGTATATTTGGCCCTTTGATTTTTTCAGAAGCTGACATACCTGGTTAATGTCCATCAACTCATCCGGTTCTTGCCATGATTTTATCAATGGAATGATCTGTTCAATTACCCTATTTGCTATGGCTTCTATATCTGCCTGGTCAAGGTCTATTCTCATCGGTCATATCCACTTGACTTGTTGATTCTCCATTCCTTTCCTTCAACCTTGCCTGGATATGCTCAACAACTTTAGGGTTGCTGAATAATATCCGGCAGAGCTTGACGGCCAGCTCCATGTCCGTTTGAATCCGGACCGGCTTCGCGTTGCCTTCTTTGTCCGGATTGATAACGAGGCCTGATTTCTCTTTGAAGAGTCCCGCCATGCTCAAGACGGTCTTGATGTTCTGGGGATTGCCGCGCACGGCGCTTTTGATTGCCGCGTTGACGACGGGACCCTGAGCCGCCTTAACCAGCTTCTTTGCCTCCGAAGTATAGAAACAGACAAAACGCTGATCGGCAAAAAGCCGGTAGTATGAATCACGGCTAATTCCGGCCAGCTTACAAACTTCGGTAACCGATTTATACCTATGTTCCGGATTCAAAAGAACTTCCAAGAGTTTTCTTGCAGCTCGAGAAGGTTGGTATGTTGTCCGATTTTGTGCGTTGGTATCAGTCGTTAATTCATTCATCGATTTAGTTGCCTGGTTTACAGTGATGACAAAATCCATGCTCACTATCTATCAAGTTTTTCCCCACTTTCCGGCTACAGCTTGGGCAAATAACTAATCCGACTTTTGGATTGCAAAAGAAACATATGCCATTTTCAATCAGCTCTACTATCCATTCCTTTCCGCAGTGTGAGCACCTGGATTTCTTGCGTTCTATGATTACAGGCTCCTTCATCTCATTCGATTCATTTGGAAGTAGGGCACTCAACTCAGGTGTCGCCTTATCGAATTTCTTCTTGATTGAAGCGCCGATCGATTTCATAGCCGCCGCCGACTCGTCTTTGGGTATGATGTTTTCGTTGGCCTTCTTGACGTGGTCGGCCTCATTGAAGTTTCCATTCACTCGATCGAAAATCTTTTCGAGGTATATCTTTGGGTGTGGGACGGGCTTTTTCGATTTCAGGAGTGCATTGAGGCAGTAAAGAATAGCATCGTGATTTGCATCCTTGACATGGGCGTTGATGAATAGCAAGACCTGAGCTTCGATCTCTTGGTCTTCAAACTTTTGCCGGATTTTGTTTGTGACCTCTGCAAAGGATTGTGTAAGAGTATCGGCAGGCTTTTCTTCTTGAGGGCTTTTCTCAACAGGCTCATCTTCCTCTGTCCTGTTATAATCAGCAACGGATTCCGGTTTAAGGCTTTCAGTAATCAGGTTAAAGGAATCAGGAATCAGAGGGGCTTGCACCGTGCTTGCACCATGCTTGCCTGGTGCTGGTATGGTGCTGTCAGCTTCCTTTATGTGAGGATGTTGGTGCTTCTCAAATTTATTCACGAGTAGATAATAAATCCCATTTACACAATATATTGTCACAAGTCCTTTTTCTTGAAGTTGCCCTATGAGCGAAATGACATCACAATCGTCGTAAGGAAGCAACTCGGCCTTAATTCTCTTTGGTCGAAACTCCAGGCGCCCTTTGCGATCTGCCATACACCAGAGGCCGGCAAAAAGTATTCGGGCGAGAGGTTCACATGACGCCAGCTCTTCATTTTTGAAAAATCCAGGTTTGATGTTTCTTGATCTCATTGTGCCGTTCCCTTTCCAGCGCCTTCTTTGATGGTGAGCATTTTGCCGCGTTTCTTTTTGCCTCTGCTTAATTCTCTTTCTCGTTCACTATAAAGTTTGTATCGTAAAACTAAGCCTGCGGGGTCTTCAAAGCGAAAATTGAGCTCCGCAGAGATTTCAGTATCCTGATGAAGTCAAGGATGCCAACTTGCTGGTTTGAATATAGCGCTTGGATGTCTGCCGTGATGTCGCCTCGGGCTTCAAAGACGACCCGTCCATTAGGCTTACGGCGTGGTGTTATTGAGCGGCCTCGCTGCTGCAAGAAAGCGGCCAACGTCACATCTTCAATCTCGTTCACTTGCGTATCCTTCGTTCCCATTTCTGCTCCTTCTCTCTGTGAGATTAGACCAAAAAAAAACGGCCCAGAGATTAATCTCGGGCCGTCGTGGGCCTAAATTGGCCTCTCGATTGAGAGGCTCACGTGTTCCTATTTGTATTTTATTTTATACATCTAACCTATAAAGTCAAGGAATTTTTGGTAGTGGGTCAGTTTGAGACGAAAGAAAAGGTTGACAGAAATGATTTTGAATGATACGAAACCCTGCCTCGCTAAAGTATTTTATGATATCTGTCGAAATGGATATTATCAGCCCAGTCCTCCGCATATCGGCACAAAATGTGCGCACTTTATTGACATAGAAGCATGCGATAATTGTCTTTACATAATATATTATCATGCTTATAATTGAGATACGAGTTACGAATAGCCCATAATTTATAAAAAGGGGGTCGGGTTATGGAAACTCTTAAAGAAAGTAATGGCATACCGCCAGAGAAATTTGTCCTAAGATGCTACGGACGCAAAATATCAGATGATAAATGGTATGGTGTCTGTTTAGAACTCAATCTTGGAGTAGAGGCTGAATCGCCGGAAGAAATGCGTGAAAAAATGGGTAGTGTTATTTTGAGCTACCTTAATACCGTAATTGATACACAAGATAAGGAGTCGATTCCCGATCTTCTTTCCCGTCGCGCACCATTAAGTGATTGGTTGTTCTATTACTACGTTGTCGCATTGCATTTCACTACTAAAGAACTTCCCGAAAAAATACTTTTCAAAGAATTTATTCCCTTTCATCTTGCGCATAGCTGTTAACTGCCAATAATCTATAAGTGCGAATAGAACTCTTCCTTTGAGAGGCCTGATTGGTTTATCATTTTACCAAGTAGCCTGTGCCCATATTTCTCTTTTTTGCTCTTTAAATGATCAACAGTAACAATCCGACGCTTGCCCTTTGTATAACCTTCCCATTGAGAATGACTACCTTCTGTATTTTTGACAGTAAAGGTAAGACTTTTGAGTATTGATTCAACTTCTTCACGATCAAGAAGTGGATGTTTTTTCTTGCCCATCGTCTTTGCACACCTCACAGTATTCAAATAAACAAAAGCGGGATATATTTCAACTGCTATTTAAAATTTGTTACATTTACCATTTCTTCCAGTGTCCATACGCGATCTGTAATGCCCGCTTCCATTGCGGGTGTTACTCTTAACGCCTGATGAATCCGGCAAAAATTATAATACATGAAATGCAGAGACACAGCATAAGCAAGGTTCTCGACCTTCTTTGAAAACGCATTTGTACGTCTTGTGAATCTTCTTATTCCCATTCTCATTGTTAGATTTTGCCTTTCTGCATAGCTTGTCGAAACTTTCTTGGGGTCAGGAGCGCCCGTTATTAATTTCTTCTCTACACCATTGCATTTTGCCGGACTATCGCGTTTCCTTTTCGGGGGCTGCTTCGTACAGCTTGTGAAGCATTGCATAATCAATATCCCCGCCAAAGGCGTCTTCAACAGCACTTAGATAGGCTCTGTGGCCATCGGTTGTTAGTTGAACACGATGTGCAAGGCGCGACGCAAGATCATTGACAAAGCTGGTTGTCGCTTTTGAATCCCGACTTCCAATGAACCATGAGGGGACGAGCTTTGTGTCCGCACAGTTCGCCGTCCATGTCCAAACATCACCATAACCAAACTTGCCGCGTTTATCTTTCGGCACATTCTTTTCTTTCGCGTAGCAGAAAGACCATATCTCATCGCACTGAATATTCTTGCAGGGGAGTTTCTTAAAAACTTTATCTTGATAGTTTGAACACGCCTCGCCCACTTCTGCCAGTGGCCTAACAATCGTGTTCTTTGCCACCCCGGTCATGCGTACTGTAGCGCGAATGCTGTTTCCTTCAACAAGACAGCTTATAACTTGTACTCTTTTTTCTACGCTTAGTTTGTTCATGGCATTTTCCTGATGTATGATTTCATATTGACCTTTATACATGAGCGGTTAAGCATTGTTAGGCATTGTTTTTCATTAATCAAAATATTTGTTATGCTTGAGCGATTAAGGACTTGACAGGCGTGTATAGTACTGATATGGTATATTTAACTTCGACATCCTGTCAAAGGGTGCGGGGGTAAAAGGGAAGTGGATTCCGGCTAAGGTATACCTGCTTCCCTTTTACATTTTTATTTGTGTCGGCGTCGCCCGCCAGCGTAAAGCTGCGATGCTTGAATCTAATAAGATGTGCATCATCGTTATCCTCCTTTCCTTATTTTTCCCCGCGGGGTTCTGTGTCTGAAGTTCCTTTTACGCTTTTATAAAGACCGGGTTTGTTACCTACGGCTTTTTGCACTTCGACTATTTTGCCAGCTTTAATTAACCGGGGAAAAATAACCGAGAACGTTCCCTCAGCTATTGGCGTTCCCGTATCATCACGCCCGGCTTTCTCCTGAAGTTCTTTGCGGCCAAAATTGCCATTTATGCTCTCGGCAGCGTCTTTTAGTCTATCATAAACGCTCCTTTTGGTTTCTGGGGGCTTACTTTTAAATACTCTTTGATCGAGGGCTGCTTTTTTTTCAATAGCCACCTTTCCTTGAGCTGATGCCACAATCTTGTCCACCTCCGAAAGAACTAAAAGCATTTTTTCCATTTTGACCCGCAATTCATTTATTTTTGCCTCGTACTTAGCGATCGTGTCTGCCCTAAGTTCCTCTATTACGGAGCGATCTATCATAAGGCCACCTCCTCTCTGACTACTTATTATAATATATAGGGGGGTATGTCAAGCAAAAAAGTAGGGGCAGAAAGCAAAAGTAGGGGCAGAAAGAAAAAGTAGGGGCGCGGGAGGTAATAAAAAAATCTTCCACTACCAATAGTGGCTACTATCGCCATTTGATCAATATTTTGTAGGAATTAACAGGAGGATATAATAGTAGAACTATTGTTCGATAGGCACTTGGGGAGATATTACTGATTCTTTTCCCACCGTTTCCGGGCGGCATTCTGTGCAATTTGTTTTCGTTTTCGAGCAGAAAGTTTTGCCGCGCGGGCTTTTCCACCTTTCAATCCACCTAAACGGCCAAGAGCAACGGCGGCGGGATTCTTTTCTTTTTCAGTAATGGGATTTTTGGGCTGATCTTCGCCTATGGATTCTTTAACGATAGAGGCTGCAAGCTGGCTTATATCACGTGGCCTTTTCTTTTTATGCTTCATGCGCCGCAGTATATCTTAAGCGGTCAAGCATGTCAATTCCCATTATTTTGAAACTGACCCACTACCGAATTTTTTCATACCAAAAGTCATCATGCCCCACTTATATGAACTCCCAGCCCTCTTTTTCTATCAACGGTATACTTATGGACATCTCGGTTATATTTTGGTACTATTATCTTAACTACTCGCAATATGTTGCTTGTCATACAGGTCTATGACCATCCGCTGTTCCATAATGTCGCAATAAAATATTTTCGATTCGGTTCTGATATATCTCGGGGAAGGCACATGACGTTCTTCCAAAGGATGTCATTGTATAACTAAATCAAAGGAGGTAAGCTATGAGCAGAGTACTGGAAAGCACACACGACAACCCGATGAAAGAGATAGGTACGTGTGAGTTAATCGAGTTGGCCAAGGAGAAAAGAATTAGTGCCGACGAGATCTTTTCTCGGACAAAGCAGGTAGAATCTATTTTTTCGTCGGATGACTTCGATGTCGCAGTAGAAGAGTGCCAACAATGCGGGAAACTATTTCTTTATTGTTTCAGGCAGTATACGTCCCCTACCTTTGACGATGACTATTGGACGTTCTGGCTTCCAGCCACGCATGAGGAGATTCAAGCGGCTAAGACAGCAAATATTCTTATCAAGTTCATGGGTGAGTTCGTTAGCAAACGACCTCACATTTGCTGGCACCCGGACGGTTATGTTTACTGGTCAAAGAATGGTAACTTTTTGGCCTTGATAATCTTTCTTCCATAGAGAGGTTTTATTCTCAGGCAACTCGAAAAGGGACAGATACATTTCAGCCAGCTTCTTGGCAAACTCAATAATACCGAACGGAAATATAGAAAAAAGTTTTTATGGCCACATTCGAACGAGCGATAGTAATTGCGGCGGAGGCTCACGAAGGGATGGTTGATAAGGCCGGAACACCATACATACTCCACCCTTTAAGCGTAATGATGCGCATGCATACAATCCAGGAGATGATTGCTGCGGTTCTGCATGACGTCGTGGAGGACAGCGACCAGTGGACACTGCAGAGGTTGAAGGACGAAGGTTTCGACCAGTACATCATTGACGCAGTGGATGCGCTGACAAAGCGGGAGGAAGAAACGTATGAGGAGTTCATAGAACGTGTGTCGGATAATGCTATTGCAGTAAAAGTTAAGCTTGCCGACCTGGAAGATAACATGGACATCACGAGGCTTCATAATCTGACTGACAAAGATAAGCAGCGTATTGAGCAGTATCATAAGGCCTGGATGAAACTGCAAATAAAAAAACGTCCTTCATAAACCAGGTAATCGACTGCTTCCTTGTACTAAAAAGCGACTGTATATGTGAAATGGCAGAAGGTTGCAAACATTAAAAAATAACCGGAACGTGAAAAACAGCTTGCAATTTGTATAAGCTTTTCTAATGATACCAATGATAGGGTCAAAATAGTCTATAGGCATAATAAACGCAACGCTTTATGTCCGGAAATTGGGATACGAAACGCGCCGAGAACAATTAGAACTTCGTTAACGAGTTATTGCAGGCATAAAGAGAGAAAACTTTTAAATAAATTAAAACCTGGTTCATTCTTTATTACTGCAAAACTCATATAATTGACGTAGCTTTGATAGCTCTTAAGGAGGTGTATATATGAAGACCGCGGTAGATGACGAGGCCATGGAGGATATATCTGTAGACTTAAGCGCTGCTGGTGAAGAAAATGAGGAAGAATTAAAAACAGATTACCTAAGAAAATTAACTGATGTTGTTACATGGTCAACTGACTGGACTGTGGAATCGTTGATTAGTCAACTCGAACGGGGAAATATCGATTTGAATCCAAGATTCCAGCGTCGGGATGCATGGAATCAAGTCAAAAAAAGTAGATTAATTGAGTCCTTAATATATGGTCTTCCAATACCACAGATAGTATTGGCTGAAGAAAAAAGAAGGAAGGGGCGATTTATTGTAGTCGATGGTAAACAACGATTACTTACACTTCAGAAATTTTTCAGAACTGGCAGTAATTTTCAAGATGCTCTGGTTTTGACTGGCTTAAGAAATGATGAATTGAATGGTTTGTCGTGCAAAAATTTAGAGGCTAACTTCCCTGATCTTTACGAAAATTTTTTAAATCAATCAATTCGATCAGTGATCATAAAAAATTGGCCTTCTGACAATCTATTGTACACGATTTTTTTTAGGTTGAATACGGGTAGTCTAAGTCTTTCTCCTCAAGAACTACGTCGCGCACTCAAACCGGGACCATTTATGGATTTTGTTGATGACTTTTCCCAGAACAGTAAAGAAATAAAAAAAATATTGAGATTATCCGAACCTGATTATCGTATGCGTGATATCGACTTAGTTATTAGGTATTATGCATTCCGTAATTTTGCAAATAATTATAAGGGAGATTACAAATTATTCCTTGATAACGTATGCGAATTTTTTAACAAAAAATGGTCTGAAAAGGAACAGGCAGTAAAAGATCAGGCTGAAGAGTTAAATTCAGCCATAAGGCTATGCATCGATATTTTTGGAAAAGATAACGTTTTTAGAAGATGGCGAGGCAAAAAATATGAAGCACGAATGAATAGAGCTATCTTCGATATACTTGTTTATTATTTTTCTGTTTCCAAAAATAAGGACAGTTTCTTAAAAAATAAAATATCTATAAGGAACAAGTTTAATGACTTTTGCGTGAAGGATAGTCGCTTTTTAAAGTCAATAAGTAGTAATACAAACAACTTAATTGAAACATCGACCAGGTTTGTTTTATGGGGACAAGCATTACAACACTTTAATCGTACCGTTGTAATTCCATCTGGTCTTAATACGTACTTTAAGAACATACCAAATATTTAAACAGGATAAATATTATGCCTGTTTCAGTATTGTACAAGAATCTAAGAAAACGGATATTAAAATTAAGAAAGCAACTCCTGGATTTCCAGCCAGGTGATTCCTACCTGCCGAAAAATCAAGATGAGCTGCGAGCTTTTAAACTATTGGTACATGCCGAAATTGAATCATATATTGAAAATGCTGTACTCGAAGTTTGGAATAAATGTAACAATGAATGGAAAACAAACAAAAGAGTAATAACGCCACTTGCATTTCTAATAATGTATTCACCATCGAAGTTTGAAGCTAATGACCAACAACTAACAAAAGAAACCCGTATTGCTCAGATATTAACATCATTCAAGGCTTCAATCACTAATAACAATGGGATAAAGAAAAGGAATATTTTGCAGTTGGTAGTTCCTCTCGGGATAGGTTATTTAAATATTGACCAGACTTGGCTTGCCACAATCGATTCTTATGGAAGTTCAAGAGGAGATGTTGCTCACAATTCTTTTTCTGTGCAACAACAATTAGATAGGAACGATGAATTAAAGAATCTTGATCTTGTTTTAAAAGGTATAAAAAAAATGGATATAAAACTTCAAAAAATAAGTTCAAGTCGAAGGCGACCATTTTAGATAGATTAAATCGGCACGGTCTTATATAAAGATTTATCGCAACTACGAACTAAGAAACCACAAAAGAAATTTTTTTAAAGGCCGTGCCTTTCTTTTTTGCGGTAGCTTTATACTCCCGCTTTCACATGGTAATCCTTGGTCTGTGCTTCCATTTAAACGTAAATATAAATAGGTGCAGACAGCTATTGGCCTGATGACCGCTCACGAAAAATCTCAACACGGCTTTCTTGTTGAAGCCTTCCTTTTATCCACAAATCATCACCCTCGACGAAGTTGCAGTGTTTACCCGTAATCACTGATGTAATTTTCTTAATATTTCTGATATAAATAATGGACATCTAAATAGGAGAAGTAACGTTGTTTGAACAAACCTTCAAGAACATTGACGACATTCTCCACAAAGATGCCGGTTTCGGCAAGAACGAGCTGGCCACTATGCAGAAGCTGATAGATGCCGAAAAGAGCGATATATTCGATGTGCTGGAATATGTTTCTTTCGCGGTCGAGCCGATCACAAGAGAAGCACGGGTGGCCGCGGCGCAGTCAAAAATCTTTGCTTTATTGAACAACAAACAGAAAGAGTTTTTGGAATTTGTCCTGTCTAAATACATTGAAACCGGCGTGGAGGAACTTGACCAAGCAAAATTGCCCGATCTTCTGACGCTGAAATACCTTTCGATCAGCAATGCTGCTGAAATGCTGGGTGGTGTTGAAAGTATCCGCACTACTTTTATTGATTTTCAGAAATACCGATATGAGCAAAAAGCCGCGTAACAATTTATTAACATTGCCTAACAATCGGTTCCGCTAAGAAAAGAGGTACAAAAATGACAGATTTGCAATTTGGAATCTTACTATCTGCACTGGTAATCTTGCAGATGTTGGCCATTTACATATTGAAATCAATTATTCAAAATACAATCAAGTTTGATTTCAAGAAACGAGAACAAGCCTCTATGGTGGCATCGCTCTTTGCAGAGTGGATTGATAGCCCCAAGGAACACAAGGAGCTAAATCGCCTGGCTTGGGAGGCAACACTTTGGTTGCCTGACAACATAGCGGAGGAGGTTAATAAGCGTCTCATAAATGCACCCGATGCAAAAGACCTGAAAGAAATTATCGTAGATGTTAAGGGTTTGATTCATGGACAGAAATCTACAATAAATCCTATGAATATCGTTCATTATCCAAAGAACTGATTATATCAAGGTGCTCAAATGCATGTGGCAAAAAGCCGTCGCGCCCCTTAGTTTTCGCATTGTTCCCCGCATTGACTTGTAAAGATTATTTTTTGACTGTAAAGTAATTGTGAACCTCACAAAACAGAACAAGGGGTAACAACCTTGAAGATGCTACCCCTTGTCAGCTGATTCTTTCTAACCGTTTTCTAACGGAACAACATCAAAATGAAGGCCAGTTGAGTTTATGGTGCTATCTCAAACCACCGTAATCACCCTGATTCTCTTAATGTTATTTTATATTGCTTTATACTGCATTATTCATCTAAATCGGCTCATAACCCAAAGGTCGGTGGTTCAAATCCATCCCCCGCTACCAATGAAATAAAGAGGTTAGCCCCCAAAGCTGACCTTTTGTTTTTTGTTTTCTACCCTATTTCTACCCTATCGGGCTTATGTGGCTCATAATCGATGACCATGGCTGGCCGATAGGCATCTTCTGCTGCATGCTCATGCTCGCTATTCTCGAATTCAGTTATCAACGGTGTACACGTCATTGAATCTGTTCCCGACGAATCTGACCCCCTGCCCATACAAACACGCACTCATGACACGCCTTCAACCGCCTGTTTGCAACGGACACAGCAGGATATGACCATACCTCACCATTACCCCCACAGTTGTCCAGAGGCTCTGTTGCCATACGCCCCCAAAAAACTAATGTGATTCCGTGATGTGCCGGTACTTTTTTGCTATCGGAACGGGTATCACAGGCATTACATGGTTTATCTGTGTGCCTTTGAGTGTTTTCTTGAACAAAAATATTTCAAAGTTTCATTTGCAGTATTAGCAATTTAAGAGTATTCAATATTGTACAAAGTAATATTTATAAAGACCATTGCAACCCTTATCACCCTGTGGAGGGGTAGTATGGACTGATTACTGAGACCCCGTTTCTAAGAATAGAGCGGGGTTTTATGTTTAAGGGGTATTGCCAAGGTAAAAGCTTTGGATGGTGAGAAAAAGAGTCGCGCAATTAAGAATAGAGGACAATACATATGAATGGCAAGATTAAGTGCATCATAGCCTTATTAATAACGGCATTTTTGCTGAGTGCTTGCGCGTCTGCCGGAGAATTGGCAACCCAAAAGAAATATTTTGAATGGCCGGAAAACCACAAGGCGGCGGTGTCGCTTACTTTTGACGATGCCATAGACTCCCAAGCTGTTACCGCCGCGCCGCTTCTGAAAAAATATGGCTTTCGTGGAACGTTTTTTCTTTCTGGTGATGGATGGGCAAAACCGGAAAACATAAGCAAATGGAAGGTCGTGTATGAAAACGGAAACGAGATTGGCTCGCACACGATTAACCACCCTTGCCCGAAAGAAACAGGTCTTGCTTACAACTCCGAGGATTACACATTGGAAAGGATGAGGGCCGAACTGGAGAATCAGCTTTCTGCGTTCCGGGCCCTGGGAATGTACAGGGAGCCGATGGTATTCGTTTACCCGTGCTGCGTAACCTGGGTGGGAAACGACAAACGGAGTTACGTGCCAGTGGTGGAGCAGCTTTTTTCCGCAGCGTGCGGCGGCGGCTCCGCTTCTGATGGGCCGTTGATTGACCCGCTCAGGGTAAATCTTTATGACGTTCCGGCGGGAGATATGGGGCGCAAAGGAGCAGAATATTCAATTAAAATGGTAAAAGAGGCGGAGAAAACCGGTAAATGGTTGGTGTTTTCCTTTCACGGAATAGGCAGCGGGTGGCTGATAACGGAAACCAAAGAACTTGAGGGCCTGCTGAGATACCTGAGCGAAAATAGGGAATCGGTCTGGACCGCGCCGTTCGGTCGTGTTGCGGAATACATTAGAAATAACAGATAATGTAAAAAGTGGCTGCCTTTCTGTAAGCGTTACTCCCTTGATTTATGTAATCATGGCAGATATTTAATGTAAATCCATGATAAGCAGAACATGGAAATGGCATATGTGATGCCTTACCACTAACGAAGTAAGGCGTTCCGTTAATTGTAACTGTCTTATTAAGAAAATTTAGAAATATTTCAATAAATAGTACGAAGTTCTCCGTCATCATCCCTCTTTACAACAAATCAGCTTACATCGAAAAGACCCTAGAATCGGTATTGAACCAATCGTTTGCCGACTTTGAGGTGATCGTTGTTAACGATGGTTCTGTCGATAACGAACTAGAAAAGGTGCGGCAATTTGAAGATCCTCGCATACGAATAATCAACCAACCTAATGCCGGTGTAAGCACCGCCCGCAACAATGGGGTAAAAGAGGCAAGGTACGAGCTACCCCAAGCAAAAAAGGGAGGTCAGTTTCCTGATCTCTTCTATAATGAAAGAAGCTTACACATTCTGGCATATGTAAAAAAATGCGAAAAAGCGTCGGAATAGTTTACAGATTTAGAAATATACTGTAAGCTGTTATAATAATTAAATAATAGACAGATAATGTTAATTATGCCCATGAAAAACGTCGGGGTTATTTACATTTGCTGTAATAGCGATGAGCACAACTTTTCTAACTTATTGAAATTATAAGACATATAATCATGGCATGCTCCTTGCTAAATATAAAGCTATAAGTTCTTAAATTGATAAAAAATCACAATGAAAGGAGTATAAATATGAAAAAGAAATTTATGAAAGCAGTAATTATTGGGATGGCTACCCTGTGTATGAGTCTAATCGCCATTGGGGTCGGAGCAACAGACCTTACATATTACGAAACAGTTTACAACACTGACTATGCTACTGCTGGTGTTGGCGGGATGCGCGATAATGGGGTAGGGACCATCACCATGACCGGGATTAACGGGCCGGTTGACCAGGCTCTTCTCTATTGGCACGGACCCTCAAACGACACAGATCCCTTAGCCAATGCGAATGTCACATTCAATGGCACCCCTATTACCGGTGCGCCCCTCGGACTCTCCAGCGACAATTGCTGGGGTTATGCCTGCAGCCTGGCATACAGGGCAAATGTGACATCTCTGGTGACCGGTAATGGGGCCTACGCGCTTACTAATTTCTATAAACCTGGGCCGCCGGTTGTGAATGTCAACGGCGCCTCTCTATTGACCTTTTTCCAAGACGGTAACTCGGCCAACAATCGTGACATTGTCATTTTCGACGGTAACGACTCCAACATTCATAATCCATACGATGCCGATGGTTGGAACATCACCCTCTCCGGGATCAACTACACGTCCGGTACCGCCTATCTTGAACTGCATGTATCAGATGGGCAGACTTTTCCGGATGACGCCCTTATCCTCAACGGCCAGACACTTGTGGCTGCGGGAGACATTTTCCAAGGGACGTCTGTCCCCGGTCCAAACCTTCCCAATGATAATGGGAATCTCTGGGACATTGAGCGTTGGGATATCACGAGTTACCTCACCCCCGGTCTGAACACACTCCACCTCACCACGGGAGTCAATTCGGATTGCCTTTCCGGCGTTGTAGCAGTCATCGATCTGCCGGCAGGAGCCGCCCCTCCTCCCCCAACAGTTCCCGAACCCGCAACCATGTTGCTTCTTGGGATTGGTCTGGTTGGGTTGGCAGGAATCAGGAGGAAATTCTAAACGGTAAAGACGCATAAGCAGGTCCAAAATTGCAGAAAGGCAGGGTGAGAGATCATCCTGCCTTTTTTATTGAGTCTTTAAACGGGTAATCTTCACGCGTCAGCCTACAATATTTCTGATTGCTTGTAGATGATGTTCTTGTCAAACGGAATTTGGCTCAAAATTTGGGTCATACCTTCGCATTAAAATCCAATCCCTCACAATTCAGATTCTTCTTGGCAAATACAGCTGTTTGATTTTTCCAGAGGAGACAAGTCATATCCGCTGCCGTTGTCACTTATCGTATGCAAAATCTGCAGAGATTGGAACGTCGCCCTCTTCATTCCCGAGGATCGCATGAAGTCAACCAAAGCCTAAGCGCCATTATAAGCAAGCATTTTTGAAGTCTCCTTTAAGGATTTTTGACGCTGCAAATGAGGTTATCGCCGATTGTAAATAGATATAGAGTTCTGTATCCAATAATCAAGTGTTGTTGGGCCTCACGATATGATTGCTCGCAACCGCAGAGAGATTTCTCCTGCTTGTATGAACCTGGTGCGATATGAGTAATTTTAAAGCAGCAAAATGCCCGTATCGTGGCGGCGATTTTAAAATACCAAAGACAATAATGTTGTAACGTCTGCTGATTGGTATGCGAAGAATAAGGGGGTAAAAAATGGCGCGCAAGATTAGTGATGATACGAGGGCAAGCTTGGCATTTATTGAGGCATTGCATCGAACAGAGGATATGGACTTTTCCAGAGATGATATTATTATCTCCGAAAAGAAAAAGATGGGTGACCCTGTGGTTTGTACTGTTGAGGCTCGAAGGGGAAACGGAGTTGCATCGCATGCCAAGGGGAAAGCATTCATATATCCCGATATGATTATTGTGTGTGTAGAAAGTGTATGGAAAAAATTAAGCGATCCGATTCATCCTCACCATTACGAATATCTGAGTTACTGACCTACGTCCAAGTTACAGCTGAACAGTTGCAGGTACAGCCTGCGATTCCCGCGGACGAAGGATCGTGAAAAGTGGCGATAAGATTTTTTGTTTAGTTTTTTGTTTAGTCTTTCCTTGTTACCCACAATCTGCTAAAATTCAGCAATGATCCTGTCTTTTTTGTTGTTTGTGCTTTCCAATGTGAGGATAGAAGACTAACTCTTTGGCGGGGCCAGTTTTTCGAGTACCCTCACCCTCACCTTATTTCAGCGTTTACTTGCGCAGTGTGAAATATTAGCAAGCGACCGTGTTATTCCATGGAGCAAAAAAATATACCTCCCAATTATTCCGTACTAAAGGCGCGCTGTTTTGGGGGGTCATTTTCTTTTCCATCTTCTTTGCGATGCTCATAGTCGGGCTCTGGCCTTTGGATTTTCGCGCTGCGAACAAAATTTCATGGCGCAGTGGCATAAACGGCGTTAATTTTTACGGCCAGTCTATGATCGTGAGCCCCCCTCTATGGGACGAATCGCAAAAATCACCATTTAAAGATAAGTCTATTACCATAGAAATCTGGGTGCGTCCCTCTGCTGAACCCAGTGATGCCGGCATTGGCCGCATGTTGACTTTTTATGATTGACAGGAACCAGAAGTTTTACTTTTGGGTCAGTGGAAATCTCATCTCATCATTCAGAGCAGATTACCAAAACCGGCTAAAGGCGGAGGTTGTAGAGAAGTCGGTCTCGATGATGTTCTTGCCTCTTCTACCGATCAATTTGTTACTGTAACATCCGGAGCTGGAGGAACGTCAATCTATTTGAACGGAAGGCGTGAAAAGACATACCCCAATCACAAGTTACTTTCCGGCTTTACAGGGACACCGTTTCGATTGATCCTCGGCAACTCGGCCACCGGTCACAGTTACTGGACGGGATCTTTATCAGGTCTTGCCATTTACAATCGCACACTCACGTCTCAAGAGGTTGTCAGAAATTACATGGATTGGATGAATAAAGGCAACCCGTCAGCATCAGCAGATAATGGATGTATTGCTCTTTTTACCTTTGATGAAAGAGAAGGAACAATTGTTCACAATCACACGGGCAATAACAATCAGCTTATGATTCCGGAAGTATTCACGCCGCTTCAGCATATTGTGTTGTCACCCCCGTGGGATGATTTGCGGTGGAATCTATCGTCAATCTAGGATGTTACCATCAATATTGTCGGGTTCATACTATTCGGTTTCTTCTGTGCTGCTTCCCTGTGTAAAGTGAAACGACGCAGCAAAAGTGCTCTATACCTGAACACAGCCCTTATTGGCCTAGGATTCAGCCTTGCGATTGAACTCCTTCAGGTCTATCTCCCCACGCGTTATTCTGAACTCTCAGATGTGATATGTAATGTGACAGAAACGATCATAGGGCTCGCTATTTTTCATAAGGCAGTTTTCATTTCTTCCGATAACAGTCAAACTGAAATTACAAAGAAGCAATCTTATATTTGACTTAAGGTTTTGGTCATTATATATTTAAAACAGATTCGATAAGTCCTTTTCTATAAAAACGAAAGCCGGAGTATTTAATAAGGGCAGCCAGATGACTGATTTGAAGAAGCACCCGAGGCGCGTGTTAGTTGTCGATGATGAGGAAGCCATAAGGGAGCTCCTCACTGATTATCTCCACAAGTTCGGTTATGAAGTGGTTTGCGCGGCTAACGGTCAAGAAGCCATGCAGAAATATAAGAAAGGCCACTTCGATACCGTGCTATCTGATCTTGTTATGAGCCCTATGGATGGATTAGAGCTGCTAGCTGAAATTAGGAAGACGGACCCGGACGCAATATTCATCATGATTACCGGCCATCCATCAATTGACTCTGCCATGGAGGCTATGAAGAGCGGTGCCAAGGATTACATCACTAAGCCCTTCAACATCGATGAGATTAGACTAAAGATAGACAGGGTCCTTCTTGAGCGGAGCTTGAAAGGGAGACTGAAGAATGTTCAAGGGCTCATTTGGGCTCTTGTCATTTCCATTCCCGTATGGCTCATCCTCGGCATCATCCTGGCAAGATTGTTGAAGTAGTGTATTGTTGAAAGTTGTCTCGCCTATCCTCCCCACTTGTCATTTCGGACGCGATCCGAAATCCAGAGTATTTCCGTATTGCAGACCTTCATCTCTGGTGAATCGCCATTTAAACGTAGTGCGTATCTTTAGGTGCGCTATATTGGTAGGACTAAAGTCCTGCACTACATTGCTGTGACTAAACCTTTGACCTTGCCCCTTGCACGTCGTCTTTGATGCGCTTCACATGCCCGCGCCCCAGACCTTTCACCTCGCAGCCTAACTCAAAAAAGCGCCTTATCTTCCCATCGTCTAATATGCCAAAACAATCCACCACGGCTACAGGCCGACCTGTCATGTTCACCACACTATCCGGTGTCAAGCTCAGATATGCCTCATGTCGTACCGCCAGGATAACAGCATCTGCGTTGCAGAGAGTCTTCGAGAAATCCGCGTCGATACGCAGCTCGGCAAGCCTTTGCTGATTGCGGAAGAAACGGGCCCTCGAATGACCGGGAGCCGGATAACTTTCCTGTTTTTCAAATTCCCACCAGTGCTTCACGTAGGGATCGTGTACAAAAACATCGGCCCCCATTTCTGTCAGCTTGCGGACAAGGATCTCCGAGCCGCTGTAGCGGGTATCTCCCACGTCCTCCCGGTAAGACGCCCCCAGGACGGCAATCTTGCAGGCAGCCACGATCTTCCCCATGTTCCGCAACGCATCTCTCACCAGTTGCACGGCATGAAGGGGACGGGTGTCGTTTATATTGATGGCTGCCGGCGTAATTTTGAAGATATCGTCTTCAAATCCCATGAGTGTATGATAGGCCCATACGCCCAGCCCACCATCCTTGGGGAGGCAGTAGCCTCCGATCCCCGGTCCGGGAAAGATTATATTTGAGTGGGTGGGCCTCACGCGGATGGCTTCCAGCACCTTTATCAAATCCACCCCATTCCTTTCTGCAAAAATACTCCACTCGTGGAGGTAAGCCAGAATGGTGGCACGATAGGAATTCTCCACGATCTTGCAGGTCTCGCTCTCAATCGGCCTGTCAAAAACCGTAAGAGGATACTTTTCCACATTCAACACATCGGAGAGAAACGCCTTAACGCGTTTGCGTGCTTCTTCGTTGATGCCGCTGCACACGCGCCAGAAATCGCGGATTGAAGAGACATAATGCCTTCCCGGCATGACCCGTTCGAAGGAATGGGCCAAGAGGGGTTCCTGGTCAACGATGCCTCGTTTCTCAAAGGCCTTCTTCATGATGGGGTAAGCAATATATTCCGTCGTGCCCGGGGGAACGGTGGTCTCGATGAGGACCATGCAATCCGGTTTAATCTTCTCGCCGATGATCTTAAGGCTGTCCTCGAGGGCGGCAATGTCCGCCTCTCCAGAACGCATATCACCCAAGCTCTCTTTATTGTAATCACACTGGACGTCCACAACGACGACATCCGCAAGAGAAAGAACGTCATAGGTAAATGTTGCCATTAACGTCTTCTTGACATTCACGCAGCGATGAATTAGCGGGGCAACCTCCGGGTCTTCAGACTCTACGGGCGCAAGCCCACGGTTAATGTACGGGATCTTCCAGAACGACCGTGTTGAGGGACGCTGCATGCCAATCACAAATTTTGAGGGTTTTCCCGAACTGCGATGAACGGTATCGGCGACGACACCGGCCATAACAGCCCCCACAAATCCCAGACCCATAACAACAACGATTTCACGGCCGCTTGCCCTTTGTTCATTAGCGAGCTTCTGTAATCGCTCAAATTCTAATTCATAGTCGCGCCCCTCGGGGAGAGAAAACGATTCACCGTTCGGAGACAGAGATACTAATTCTTCATGCTGTTTCATTTGCGCGTTCCTTCCATTAACCTTTAAGAAAAATACTTTGTTATCCCGGACATGATAAGCGTGCCCCGAACTTGATACGGGGATCCAGTGTATTTAGGTACTGCAGACCTTCAGGTCTGTGGCCTAAGCAGGACTAACGTCCTGCACCACATTGCTCTCAATCCGGATATTATAACGTTGTTCATATATAAGAAACCAAGTATATTATCAAGAAAGCGATAAAAAAAGACAAAAAAAGCCCATCGAACGATATCCGATGGGCTTCTATTTCAGGGCTTAGAGCTAATTATTTTTTTCTTCTCAAAATCCCCAATCCTACCAAACCTGCTCCGAGGAGCAATAGGGTACCGGGTTCGGGAACAGGCCTTATATTTTTGTCTTTACTGATGATGAAACTTTCACCAGGAGTGAGTGTTACATCCCACTCAAATGCCCAAGTCGTATCACCGGGACCTGCATTCAAATTATCGTTCAAAGTCGTCGGGGTAGCATTATTCAGAGAATTAAGAGTGTTAGCATAAAAACCTGCTTCATACTCGTTTGCGGGAGGCGTTACGACGGTCTCCGCAAGGACAAAATACGGATTCGACTGGTCTACCTTGCCACCATCCGGATCTATCTTCACGGTATCATTCTGATATCCATGAGGACCATATCCACCTAAGTCAAAGTCTGAATACTGGAAGAAGTGAAGAGTGTACGTACTTCTCGAAACGTTCACGATCCTGAGCTGCTCATCAATGTCCGATTGTCTCGAACCAGGACTACCACCGAACAACGAATAATTTACCTGTACAGAGAGAGCCTGGTTGCTGTACACAATGCTCGCGGTGTTTGTTGTCGACGTGACGCTTGGTGCGCTGATCGTATCAATAGAACTTTCGCCCCCACTAGCCCCTATGCGATACCAGAACCACTGCTGATAGAGCATTGATATTCCATCAACATACCAGCTGTTCATCCCGGCCTGTGTATTGGGGCTGATTGTCGCTGTTGAATTCATGTCGGAAAGTGTCACTGTGGTGGCCTGTACACCTGGGATAGCCCACAATGACAATGCCAACGTCACTGCCAATATTCTTAAAATCTTTTTCATCTTACTACCTCCTTCCTGATATTACCTATATTAATTTCTTTATATTTTCATTTTGATATATAGGTATGCATTGGCCGTGCCAGTCATAATTTTATGGATCAAATATTTGCAACATATTAATATATTTACTGATTATTCGCTGTCTCAGGAGTGCGAAAAAACATATCTGCATTTAGTGTAATTAAAATTGTAAAGTAAAGCGACGTTTTTCAGAGGAAATTTTTACTGGTTTCTCCTGGTAATTATAACAATGTAATGAATACATAGACTTACATACATAATGGGTGATAAATGATTTTTGTAAACAATCTCGACATTGGAGGCGGGCCAGGTTCTTATCCCACCTGATAAGATAAAAATTCACAATAATAACAGAGATATAAAAATAGCAGATGAAATCTCTATCCTGTCGCTCCCCAGGTTGGGGGTCCCGCCCCGACAGCATTTGTTATTTGATGTGTAATAAGACTCAAGAGATTTTCCGGCAATAGAAAAACGCCCGCAGATGCGAAATCTGAGGGCGCTTCTTAAAATTTTACTTGTTAGTGTATCTCTTTGTTTTTTTTAAACAAATATCTGATCAGATATCTGAGTAACATTAAGGGATGGCCAATTATTCAAGGCGTAATCATATAATTTCTTAGTTTCAGTTGGCAGCGGATCTATTGCAATCACGCTCGAAGAGTTGCCTCCGGAATGGTCAACGAAATCAGTTGTAAAATATACCGTCAATTCATTTATTCCTTTGGAATTCCGAATTTTTCCATTAAGTCATACAGGGTAGGGCGGCTCACTCCAAGGTCAAGAGCGGTCTTAGTCAGATTCCTCTCATTTCGAGTAAGGGCTTTCAACACAAGTTCCTTTTCCAGGGATTCGCGAGCCTCTTTGAGACTCATTGTTTCATACTTCTGTTTAGGCGCCTCCAGCTCTAAATCTGCCGGGGTAATTTTTCTGCTTTCTGCCATGATTACGGAGCGCTTGATACGGTTCTCGAGCTCCCGTACATTGCCCGGCCACGCGTAACTTTCAATGGCGTCAACCGCATGATTGGTGAAGCCCTTAATCTTTTTTTTGTTTTCATCTGCATAACGTTCAAGGAAGGCTTTAGCAATAAGGATAACATCTCCTTCTCTTTCTCTGAGGGGTGGAAGGGACATCATAATGACCCCTAGACGAAAGTAGAGGTCCTCGCGGAAGCGGCCATCCTTCATGGATTCTTTGAGGTCACGGTTAGTGGCGGCAATTATGCGGGTATCAACTTCAATCAGCTCCCTGCCGCCCACGCGTTCGACAACCTTCTCCTGCAGGAAACGAAGAAGCTTTACCTGCAGGGAGATCGGAAGCTCACCGATCTCGTCTAGGAAGAGGGTGCCCCCCTCGGCCATTTCAAAGCGTCCTACGCGCTGCATATGTGCCCCGGTAAAGGAGCCCTTTTCATGGCCGAAAAGCTCACTTTCGAGGAGGTTTTCAGGAATGGCGCTGCAATTGATCACGATGAAAGGATTCGATTGACGTGCGCTCAGCCGGTGTATGGCGCGGGCAACAAGTTCCTTGCCCGTGCCGCTTTCTCCCATTATCAAAACGGGGGCTTCAGTGCTCGATATCTTTCTGATGACGGAAAAGATCTCCTGCATCTTCTCGCATGTTCCGATCATGTCTTCGAAGGTGTCCGTGCTCAATCTTTGCCTTAAAGCCAGCTGCTCCCGTTCAAGCTGCGATACATGAAAGGCCCTGCGAAGTACGACCTTCAGCTCATCCAGCTCTATAGGCTTGTAGAAGAAATCGTACGCGCCTTTTTCCACGGCTCGCAAAGCATGCTCCTTTTCACCACGGCCCGTAATAATAATTACCTTGGTATCACCGTAGTCGGTCAGGATATCGTCAAGAAGAGCAAAGCCCTCTTCAACGCCTGCCGGAAGGGGAGGCAGGCCAAGGTCAAGGGTTACGACCGCGGGCCGCTCTTTTTTCATTATGGCCGCAGCGCTTTGCCGGTCTTCGGCCAGCAGAACATTGTAATCCTGGGTCATGGCCCATTTCATCTGCTTTCGCAGATCTTCATCATCATCGACGACCAGAAGTTTTGGCTTTTTCAAAATATTACCTCGGAAAAATAGTTTCGTCCTGCACCTTCACTTATATTACTCACAATGGAAATGGCTGAACGTCTCGTCTGAGAGACCAAACCAAATTTCTCTTCTGAGGGAAACTCACCTGTAATTTGATAAATCCTCTTAACAAACTCAATCGCTTTTTTCCAGGCATTCATTCTATGGTGTGGCTTTCCCATTCACCCGTTACTACTCACTTGTTACTATTTACTATTCACCGGCAACAGCACCCTGAACGTGGTACCAACACCCTCTTCACTCTCCACCTCGATCCTACCGCTGTGGGCTTCGACAATGGTCTTGCAGTGATAAAGGCCGATGCCCATTCCCTGTTTCTTTGTTGTCTGGAAAGGACGGAAAAGGGAATTCTTGATGAATTCCTTGGACATCCCACAGCCGTTATCGCGGACGGCAATTTCCGCCCAGGTATCCCGACAACGCGTTACAATAGTAATCTGACCATCTGCTCCCAATGCATCGTAAGCATTTATCAGGAGATTTTCAAGAACTTTATGGATGTGTTCCCGGTCTATAAGAAGAGGTGGTATTTTCTCCAGGTCTTTAGCTATGGGCGCCTTGACATATTCCTTTACATCTGAAATCGCCTCTTGAACCAGGTCATTTAAGATAGTTTCCTTAGAGGTCAGCTCCAACCTCTGGCTCAACAGGGACAGGCGGCTGCTCATGGTGTTTATCTTGGATACGCTCTGGGAGATCGTCTGCAGGGCGTCTCGGCGGAATTCCGGATTGTCGATATGGACAGGCAGATTCTGGGTGACCAGCGAAAGTTTTGAGGCCAGGTTTTTCAGGTCATGCATAAAAAATGCTGACATGGATTGAAAAGCTTCCAGTTCCTTTGCCTGCCGCAATTGTTCCGAAAGCCTCAGGTTCAGCAAACCTGCCGCCGCCTGATCGGCTATGGTTTTAATCAGCTCAGATTCCTCAAAAGTAAAAGGTTCATAAAAGACTTTTTCACTCAATGTCATGATCCCGATGAGACGGCCGGCGGCATTTAGAGGGACGCAGTAGCGTATCCGTGACTCTTTGGTTTCCTCCAGACCGTAGGCGAGTCTCAGGTCTTCCACCCAGTCATCCTGGCGACCCTCCAGATCGACCGGCATGGTCTGATCGGTCATGGCGCTGATGAGATCGGCGCCGCCGTGGCCGAAGAATTTCAGTTCCTCTGCCTGAGATGCCGTAAACACAGTCGAACCCCCGAAAGAAAGCCTTTCCTGTTTCTCATCAACAAGCCAGATGCTGACCGACAAGATTTCCAGGGTTTCCGACACCATCTTTACAATAATATCACAGAGCTCCCCGGTTTGCGTTACCGAGGTGGTTCGCTTGGTGAAATTCTCCCAGATCTTCTGGTAGTCATACTGGGGCCGCTTGAAATGCCTGCTGATGAAGCGTTTCCTCTTCATGCGGAGGCGATCAGAAAGAAGAATAGATGCAAGACCGATGACAGCTAAGAAGATCAGGAAAATTACAAGATTTATATTTTTGATCCACTCGAAATGGATAGAGAACCAGGAGAGAACGCCGACAGAGATAAAATAGATGCCAACAAAGAGCATCGTAAAAGAATTATAGAGAAACTGATGGGAGAGATGAATGCTGACATTAAGAGGCTTTCCACGAGAAAGAGACTTGAGAATGAGGATATCCCCCACGAGGATAGCGCCGAAGTCGACAAAGTCCATCCCCGTATTAAGGCCTTTGAAAAGGATAGTCTGACTGTCTTTGAACAGGTGCACGCCAAAGATGCTTGCGACACCGAGGAACATAAATTTAGTCTGCCAGCGCATGTGTCCCGTTGCATGACGGAATGTCCTCTCCAGGTTCATAAGAATCAATACCGCAAATATTACCCAGAGAAAGTACCAGATATATCCGGACCAGCCGAGACGCAGGAATAGTGAAGATGCGCTTGTAAGAACAAGCTGTCCAGTAAAGAAGGAGTTTACGAAAAAGGTAACCATGGACACAGGCAGAATAAAAGCCACAAGAATAATCCATTTCCACTTTGATATCTGCTCTGAATAGTTAGCCCGGGCAAAACTGACGCTGAACAGCAGCCAGAGAGCAGGCAGGAAGGAGGCGATAACCAATTGCATCATGTACCAGAACAGAAACTTATCAATGGATTCCGCCTGGTAACCAAACCCGCTTATCCCGGCCTCGAGGGCTAGGAGCCCGATACCTGCGGCAAAGACACGGTGCACAAAAGAGCGCGGATCACGGTAAAGCGCCATAACTGCAATCGTTGCCGTCACAACCGCCACAGTATATGAAAACCAAACGCTAAAATTCATTGCCCATTCTTATCCTCTGTCCTCATCCCTTTTACCATTCACTTGTCACTATTTACTATATATTATTTAACGCTGCCTTGAGGATTTTAAAATTTTCATTGCGGTAATAAAGCCGTTGTCCTTCTTCGAGTAGCATACCAAGTTTGACTGTGTAATCTCGTTTTGAAAGACTATCGATTTGTTGCAGCACCTCTGTTTTTTGTCGTTTGGAAAGGTTCAGGGGCATCCCTCTCTTTATAAAAAATTCCAGATCATAAACATCCCGGATTTCCTTCCTATCAAGAAAGGCATTGACTTTGGAGGCCATCATGTCAGGCAGTGACACTGTCTTCACCATAACCTGAAGAGTCGAGTAACGGCTGTAGGCTATGGCCTGCTCTGTTCGAAACGTTCCCGTCTTTTCCCGGACTTCAATCTTCAGTGAACGGGGGTAGCGAGTCGCCTTCAATTCCAGAAGAATGGTGTAAAATTTATCTGTCGCATCCTTAAGGGTGTAATACTTGGCAAGATAATCCTTCAGGTCACCGGGCAAAGTCTTGGGCACCTTCCGCAACAACCAGAAGTCAAGATCAATGGAAAAGCGATCCAGGCCATGGCATAGACGAAGCATAGTACCGCCGCCAAAAATGAGGTGAGATAGGAATTTTCCACTGTTCAGCTTATCGAGAACTTCTATCTCGAACTGTTCCTGCTTGATCAGATCTTGCATTTATTACGCACGTAGCTCTTCGTTCTATCTGGAAAAGCTTTCATCAATTCCTCTATTACAACTTTATCCAGGCTATCCATATTCATGGCGCTCCAGTCTGCTGCATATTCCCCAAAAGCGCTCAGGTGACAGGCATCAACAAACGCTTTTTCCTTTTGCGCTATGAAAGCTGCACCCGTTTTAACGAATCCGAAATAGTATGGAGATTTCATCTTAAAGTAATGAAATGTCACGCCATGCAAGGTGTATCGAATCGACCGCTTCAATGAAACACTTTCATACCAGCTTCGCGGAACCTGGGTGGTAACGCCATAGAATGCAAGAGCGCTCACACAGGAAATATAGGAAGGGACCTGCAAGAAATTGGCGAGCCGGAAGAAATCGTCATTCTCATAACGATTCCAGTTACGCTCCATGACGTAAAAATTGTTCTTCAACCGGATGAAGATGCCTCTTTTTACGTAACGGCTGCATAAAACTTGGGCAGACTCTGATTTAATCCGTAACAGGGAAGCGATGTCTTCGGCAGTGAAGTATAGCCTCTTCTCCAGTTCACGCAAATCAGGAAGGTTCATATTGAGGATACATCCTTAACACTTGTGTTAAGAATATATTCCTGATGACATTTTGTCAATGATAAATAAAGCGTGTGAAGGTCTTTTGTAAATCCCTTGTTGTTTGCCACTCACTTCCGCAGGAAAGGTGTCTCGCCTGTCTTCCGCCCCCTGTCATTACGGGCCCCGATCGGGGAGTCTATGAGATATCTTTTCCTTTTACTAGTCACTGTATTTCCCCTGACCCTTGAACCTATTTTCTGTTCCTGTGACCTACCTCACTGTTTCTAATCCTCTTCCGTCATATAAATCCGCCAACAGTCGTAGATAAAAATGAGGAGGGTTTTATGTGGTTCGATAAAGAAAAATGGCTGGTACAAAAAGCTGTGTTCTTTTGTGATGACGGTCACGGTTTCTCATCCTCGTTTCATGTTTTTCCATTTTTCGTCCGATATACAAATCAAACAACAATTAGTGAAAGAAAACAGAAATAAGTAAGGAGGTTCTGATGTTGCTCGAAAATGAAAGGGTGGAACGAAAAGCGGCAAAGAAAATCCGAATGGCATTTCATATGTTTCGACTAATCAATGGTCGCAAATTCTTTTCAGGATCTCTGACCCTGATGAAAATAATCCCCGCGATATTGCTTATGCTGGTTTTGCCTTCGACTATTTTTGCGTACACGTACACAGCGGCAAGTTGCTCTTCTTCTGCTGTTCAGTCTGCCATAAGCGCTGCATCATCAGGTGACACAGTGACGATCCCAGCCGGAAGTTGTACATGGAATACCCATGTCAACCTTAACAAAGCCATAACGGTTAAAGGTGCCGGCCCAGCCTCAACCCTGCTGACTCTGGGTTCTTCTGCGAATATGTTCTTTTATGTAACTGCGGAGAATGCCAGAATCACAGGCATCGGTTTTACATCTACAGATACCCATTCGCTTACTCATATACAGTTTGACTATGTCGCGGTTTTTCAAGTTGATAATTGTTCATTTACAGCATCCGCAAATGGTCTGGCCGGAATAGTCGCCAGAGGCAGCCGCACCATTTACCCAAAAGGCGTTATACATAATAATACTTTTACTCATGGGAAAATAGAGGTTTCAGGAGATGCTGATTGTGATGATGGTATCACTAATACCGCGGCCATAAACCTCGGAACCGATGAGGCAGTGTATGTGGAAAATAATACATTTTATTCCGCTTACCCTCTATTGGATGGAGATTATGGCAACAGAACGGTCTTTAGGTATAACGATATTATTTTTAGTAATGTTAATGGCTATTATATATTCGAACAGCACAGTATTCAGGGCAATGTTAGTGTCGGCACAAGGAAGTTCGAGATATACAACAATCTTATTTCTGGAACTGCTAACTACTTTGGAATGATTAGAGGCGGAACAGGGGTTATCTTTAATAATTATGCTGCCACCGGTGTTTTTGGTTCCTGTCACGTTACTTTTGATAATGTGAGAAGTATGGCGCCAAGAGGGACGCGGTTCTATTTCGCTTATTGTGATGGCAGTGCGGCTGTTGACGGCAATGAAGCAGTACCAAATGGCACTGGGACACATACAGGCGCAAGCGGGGCGGCAGCCCTCACAGACAATACGAAATCATGGACGACTAATGATTATGTGGGTAAAATTCTGGCCGGGCAGGGCAAAAGTTCTGGAACCTGTAATGGAAGCGCAAGCTCCACTATCTTATCGGATAGTACGGCGGTATGGTATGCAGTTGCCTATCAAGGGCTGGTTGGAGCTTGGGTAAAGAATACTACAGATGGGAGTTCGTGCCTGATAACGTCAAACACTGCAACCACTGCTACCTGCAGTGGCGGACTGGTTGGTGGTTTGACCAATACATGGCATAGTGGAGATGCTTATTCCATCGGGATGGGTGGATGGGTTTATAATCTCAGCGCCTGCGCCGGAGCAACATTAGACTCCTGTGCCAGGGGAATTATAATAGCCAATACTGGAAATACCGTAACTGCACACCTTATGGGTGGAACGAGACAGACGTGGGCCTACGGCGATTCGTATAGAATAACGGTAGGTTATCCATGTAGAGGTCAGCTAGGGACAGGTAAAGACAATATTGCTTTCCCCTTGCCTTACGCTCCGGGTAAAGTATATCCCACCCAAGATAAAAATCCCGTATATTTATGGAGTAATTACTGTGGTACATCGCCACTGGCTGTAACTGTGCCGGCCTTTGGGTTTGTTCAAAAACACGTTGTTTCAGACAGAGATTATATAAATGGAACTCAGCATCCAACATATACTCCCTACACGTGTCCTCACCCGCTTGCGGGTGCTGGATCATGTGATTATAGTAAAGCGGGGACTGCGGGATATGTTGTCAGCGGCCCACCAACTCCCGCATCGCCAACTCCTGCTCCTTCTCCAACGCCGCCGACTGCTCCGAGTGCTCCGAGTGCTCTTTCTGCTGCTGCGGTTTCTTCCAGGCAGATAAATCTCTCGTGGACAGATAACTCCAATAACGAGGATGGATTCAAGATAGAACGCTGTACAAATTCTGGATGCGCCACGTCGACACTGATTGCCATTGTGCCAGCAAATGTCAAAATGTATTCCGACACCGGCTTGACTGCCAATACAACTTATTATTACAGGGTGCGCGCTTACAACTCCGCAGGTAGTTCGGGCTACTCAAACACTGCCAGCTCCAAAACAATTTCAGTGTCTTCTACGCAGTCGCACTCAACGGCAAACGCCATGACTTACCAAAAGTAGCAAAGCCCATGAAAAAAAAGAAGAGGTTGGCGACAGCTGCTAACCTCTCTTTTTTTTGGGTAGCGAGGGACGGATTTGACCTGTTTGTTTTATATCCGTGCTCCTTATTCCGCAGTCCTTGAATCTTTTACTATTCACCCATCATTTTGCATTTTGACTCTTACCTTTACCCTCTGTTTTTTCCGACTTCCTCAGAAAAAACAATATCGGCATCATGAGCAACAGAGCCACGATAAAAAAAGGAATTCCTCCTTCCCTATGAAGTGAACTTTGCAGAACTCTTGGATCCACATAATTGCCTAACAGTGTCAGGGTGGTAATTCTAATTCCATTCTTGAACATTGTAATGGGAACGACGCAAACCACTAATAAGATCTTCTTCCACCATGTCCTCAGAAACAGATGCCCCGCTAAGAGTGCTGTGATGAAAAGTGCCAGTCCTGACCGTATGCCGCTGCACTGTGGCGCTACCTCAACACTCAGACTTGGTAAATGGAAAACAAAACCCTCCCTAAAAAAGGGAACGCCAGTTGCCATAAACAGTAAATTTGTAAACTCCGTAGAACCAATCTGCAGGAAGCGAACAATGTTATCCATCAGGTAACTGGGAATAGGAATTATAAAAATTAAAAAGAAAAGCGGGAAAATTGCAACTTTAAAGGCTTCCATGCCATAACAAAGGATAAATGCAGCGTTTATAAATATCACAGACGATGCAGCAATCATCGATGTAAAATCATTCTGATTGAGCCGGGTTTCGAGATGTTGCCCGCCAAAATATAACAAAACCCCAATCAGCAAAAGTGGGATACCAATAAAAAATGAATATGTTTCCTTGGAAACCGATGCGCCAAAAAAAGATGAGGATACGTTGTCATGTTTGCCCGGGCGGGAATCAGTGTTCTTTTTATTAACGAATATCGTCATTCGTTCTTGGTAGAGAAGATACAGACTTACCAAAGGGATCAAAACAATGTGTGAGTAATATTCCCTTTGACTCGAAGAATAATAAAGGGCTTTTATTAACGGATAGGTCATGAGAAAAGCCAGTAGAAAAAAAACAAAGAAGGTGGTATTTTTTATATTAGCGTATTGTTTGATATTCATAATTTTTTACCTGATACAAAATACATGATTTATTCTCCGAGCAATTTTTTCCCTAACCAAAAGGGCGAAGTCTTAATTTTTCACACTTTGCCATTCCACCGAGGCGGGATGGCATCTAGTCCTTCCTTCCTCTTTTTCTTAATGCCAACACTGCACCGGCAGGTACTATTAATAATGCTCCTGCAAATACATAGGGATATTCTATTGAACAGATGACCGGCGCCAAGGCCCACCGTGCAGCCGTCTTCAGTGCTTCATGTTTTTCCATGAAAGCAGCTACAGGTCGAGAGTATCTATAATAGTAGCCAACAAAAGTGCGGCCCAAAGAATGTGTCAATAGATATCTGTCTCTGAAATTTCTAAGCACATTTACATGATGGTCAAGGTTTGAACCGTATGCAGCGGTTGCGATATAACGGCCGCCACCACCGCCTCCACCAGAAGCGGTAACGGAGGACACAATATAACCAGCTTTACCCGCGATATTGGGATCGCATGACCCAGACCCAACAAGCGGGTGAGGACACGTGTACGGAGTATATGTCGGATGGTGAGTGCCATCATTTACATAATCCCTACCTGAGACGATATGTTTTTGATTGAACCCAGACGTCGGCACAGTTACAGTAAGTGGCGATGTACCACAGTAATTATTCCATAGATATACAGGATTTTTATCTTGGGTGGGATATACGTTACCCGGAGCGTAAGGGCGAGGGAAAGCAATGTTATCTTTGCCTGTCCCTAACTGGCCCCTGCATGGATAACCTGCCGTTATTCTATACGAATCGCCAGTGTTCCATGCCTGTCGTGTTCCGCCTGTAAGCCTTGCAGTAACCGTATTGGAAGTGTTGGACACTATAATGCCTCTTGCACAGGAGCCTAACGTCGCTCCGGTACAAGCACTGAGATTATAAACCCATCCACCCATCCCAATGGAATAAGCATCTCCACTATGCCATGTATTGGTCAAACCACCAACCAATCCGCCACTACAGGTGGAAGTGGTTGGTGTGCATGACGTTATCAGGCATGAACTCCCATCTGTAACATTCTTTACCCAAGTCCCCTGTGTGCCTTGATATCTAGGCGCATTCCATGCTGCTGTAGTGTCCGTTAAGACCTTAGAACTTGGTGTACTTCCGTTACAGGTTCCAGAACTTTTGCCCTGCCCGGCCAGCATTTTACCCACATAGTCATTAGTCGTCCATGATTTCGTATTGTCTGTGAGGGTTGCCGCCCCACTTGCGCCTGTATGTGTCCCAGTACCATATGGTACTGCTTCATTGCCGTCAACAGCCGCGCTGCCATCACAATACTCGAAATAGAACTGCGTTCCTTTCGGCGACATACTTCTCACATTATCAAAATTAACGCGACAGGAACCAAAAACACCAGCGGCAGCATAGTTATTAAATATGACCCCTGTTCCACCTCTAACCATTCCAAAGTAGGCAGCAGTTCCAGAAATGAGATTGTTGTATATTTCAAACTTCCTTGTGCCAACACTAATATTGCCCTGAATACTGTGCTGTTCGAATATATAATAGCCATTAACATTACTAAAAATAATGTCGTTATACCTAAAGACCGTTCTGTTGCCATAATTCCCATCTAATAGAGGGTAAGCGGAATAAAAAGTATTATTTTCTACATATACTGCATCGTCCGTTCCGAGGCCTATGGGGTTTGTGTTAGGAATTGAGTCGTTGGCAGCATTATCCCCAGAAACCGCTATTTTCCCGTTAGTAAAAGCATTATTATGTATAACGCCATTCGTGTAAGTGCCGCGAATACCTAGAATGAATATTCCACCAACACCGTTTGAAGGTGCTGTAAATGAACAATTATCAGTTTGAAAATTAGCGACCCCTTGAAACAGCACATGATAAGCGGTATGCGTATCTGTAGTTGTGAAACCGATACCTGTGATTCTGGTATTTGATGAAGTTACATAAAAGCACTCTTTCGCAGTAACCAATGTCAACCGGGTTGAAGTAGGGCCGGCACCTTTAACCGTAATGGCCTTATTAACGTTGACCTGGGTATTCCATGTACAACTTCCGGCTGGGATTATCACTGTGTCACCTGATGACGCAGCGTTTATGGCAGCCTGAACATCAGGTTGGGCACATGAGGCTGCAGTATGGGTGCCTGCATAACCTATCGAGCATGAGATTAAGAAACAAAATATCATCATGAGGATTTTTTTCATGTCACCTACCTTCTTCTTGAGGTTGCAGAAAAATTATTTCGTAATCGTTTAGAAACCTTTGCATAATTAATCACAGGTCATCGTGAGGAGCGTGAGCGACGTAGCGATCTTATTAAATATGGATGAGTTAGAGATTGCTTCACTTCCCTTCACGCTACGCTCAGTGTTTCAGTTCACCACAATGACATTATGGATATTATGCAAAGCTTTCGACTTTGGAAAAAGCTAAGGGATATTTTTTACCAGGGCCGTCTGTGGAATGAAACTGACTCAAGATGAAATAGATCGTAACAAAGCCGATTCAAAAATCTGTTATATCGGTGAGCAGTATTTTGGAATCACCCATCTCCACAACAATGCTTTCGGGCCTGGTTCACGAAGTTGATGAAAGATGCCATAGATGCCGTGTTTCGGCAGATGGCCTTCAATCTCCTCCGGGTAACGAGGGGGTAAAGCCAGGAAATGGGGTTGTGCCATCACGTTACCCTAGGTCCGATCTATCACGAATGTGAGACGTTACACCGTCCGGTTACACAATGATAATAAAGTCTTCTTAATTATATGTCTGAAGTTTGCAAAAGTATCAGAACATATATATACTTTTGCTATTGTCTTTCCATAATGCTTTTTAAGATACTTTATCTTACTATCTGCAAAATAATTTGTACCCCTCTCAGGGAGTTGACTGAAACTAGCGTCGTTAATATGAATTATTTCTGCATTTGGTATCAAACATCTCTTAACTCCTCTTTTCATCATTCTAAAACACCAATCAGTCTCCTCAAAATATGCAAAAAAACGTTCATCGAATAATCCTATTTCATCGCATAATTCTTTTCTTATTAATATACAAGCGCCCAATATATATTCGACATCGATTTGTTTATTCCCGTATACTTGTGGTTTTACTTGAAGTGGCGGTGGCTTAATATACTTTGGCGTCATACTGCCCAGTAACCTTTCTAAAATCATCTGCCATGGCTTCGGAAAATGTCCGTAAGAATACCCTATATTCCGATCCCTATCTAAACATATGGGGCCTACGGCCCCGATATCTTGATTATTATCAAGAAACATGACCATGTTCTCTAATGATTTTTCTAATAATATTACATCTGAATTTAGAATCATCTTATATCTTCCGCGAGACATTCTTAACGCCTGATTATGCGCACTACCGTAACCGACATTTACACTATTCTTTATAATGTTAACGTTGGGATAATTATTTAATATGTGTTCTACACTTCCATCTGTAGACGCGTTATCTACTATAAATACTTCAATGCTCAATTTCTTTACAGTCTTGTGTATTGATTCAATCAGTTGCGATGTGAGATATTTGGTATTCCAATTAACAATACATACAGACACGTCAATCGAACTTGAATTATCCTCTATATTGCTTGTAAGATTGCAGGGCATGGGATTAGTCCTTGGCTAATTATTTTGAGTACCAATGACAATCTATAAGTGCATCGCTTCTTGAATATAAGCTGTTCCTGATGCTGAATAAGGTAGATCCAATTGTCAAGATGGGACCTTTCGTATGTTCGGGATTGATGCAATAAGACTACCATCTTTCTTGAGGCTATTTTTCAATCGCCTAAGAACGCTCCAGGGATCCTTAAGATGTTCAAGAACGTCATTGCAGATTATGCAGTCAAAGTAATGATTTGGCAGATCAAAATCATCTATTTCAATATCTCCGACCATTACTCTGTCTAATATTTTCTTGGCCTTTTCCGCACACTGACTGATGATTTCAATCCCCCATACTTCGCGATTGTTTTTTTCTTTTATCTCTTGGCTAAAAACACCTTCACCGCAGCCGATATCGAGAATAGTCCTGGCATCATCGGTAAAATATTTCATCATTTCGTCCCGAGTAGCGCTGAAATAGTTATCGGGTTTTACGTTTCTTGGTTCATTGATGATATTCATTTGCCATCCCGACTTGCGGCATACGACGAAAATTGCCATTACCAGTAAGATTTACCCACTCATACTGTCTTTATGACATTCTTATACTGCTAATCATGGATACGGTTTCTTTTAATAACTTCCACTTTGTAATGGCATTATAAAATAAAGCATAGCCGAGTATGCTCACAATTAACTTCTGAATAAATGAAGATAAAGATGCATCCATAAACCCCTTTGTAAAAGATACGAGAGCTGCTATAAAGGCTACGGATATGATTGTCGGTTTCACAAAACACCAGATATCAGAGTATTTAAGATCAACCTCTTTTTTTAGAAAAGGGAAATAGATGAAATATTGCACTGAATAAGCTACCGTTACAAGAATTGCCACACCTTCTATCCCATAATATTTTGTCACAGGATATAGTAAGCACAGTTCAACTGCCCCTGCAATGACATTTGATTTTAATAATAACTTTGATGCGCCCAATGCTAATAAAACATTTGCCAGAGGTTCTAGGAAGGTCCTTATAATGCCATAAATGAGCAGTATCTGGAATGTCATGAGCGCGGGCATCCATTTATCTGTGCCACGTCCGAGAACATAATAAAGAAAATCCTCCGAGCACAGCAAAAGGGTTAAGTTTGAAATTACCCCAATAAAGGTTATGTATTCGAGAACCTTCAAATATGATTCTTTTAGTTTATTCGTATCATTTTGGATGCGTGAAAAGGTCGGGAAAAGAACGTTATGAACTACATCATATAATCGACCGCTAATCATTGCTCCCCAGTTGAAAGCAATTGTATATAAGCCCAATGCGACAGAGCCTATCAGTGTCCCCACCGCGAAATTATCTGCGTTGAAAATCAGAAAAATAATCAAACCGGAAAGAAAAAGATTACCGCCAAATCCCATGAATTCACGAAATAATTTCTTGTCGAACTTGAATTTAATCTTTACTGGATGCAAGAAATTAACTGCCAAAACAGAGATGACAGTACCAGCAACATTTGCCAACACGATACTCCAGTAGTTAAATCCCGTTAATGCCAATATAATTGAGAGCCCTGAATTTACGACCGCTGAAGATAGCTGAGGGATTATCAACTTTTTATAATTCAATTCTCTGGTCAGCAGGCAGGTTGGAAGAAAACCGAAAGTACTTATTATGAAGCTGACGGAGAGAACCTTTATCACATTTTCAATAGCACTATTGTCAAAAAAAAGTTTTGCCAAAGGCGAAAGAAGGAATACGAGGGCAAAAACAGCAATCCCCAAGATGCATTTGGTTGTATATCCTGTATACAATCCGCGATCATCAAGCTGGTTTCTTTGTATTACTGCATCAGTAATCCCCAAATCGCTAAAGCGCGCAAGAAAATTGATGAATATCATGGCGAACCCTACTACACCATAATCGCTAGGGGATAATCTTTGCGCAAGAATTATACTCGCGCCTGCTGATAGAAGAAATTTCGCTATATTGGAGAAAGCATTGAATCCTATATTCTTAACAGTTTTTAATTTCAAATCATCCATTTGCTAATAAGATTAATTTTATCGATTGAACCCTTTATAGAGTCATGTCAGAAAACCCACAAGCTTGCTTGTGTGATGAATAACATCCCGTAAAAGCAGGGGTTTTTAGGGGACGGCGAGTCCCTAATAATCGTTTGCTGTCAAATTCTACTGACAGTATAAAACCTCTGGGAGGATTTGACAATGGTAGAACAATCGAGCACCCATGCGAAGCATGAACTTAAGTGTCATTTCGTCTGGTGTCCTAAGTGTCGTCGGCTTGCGCTTAAAGGGAATATTGGCAAGTATGTAGCGAAGATCCTCTACGAAGTAGCTGAGCGATACGATTTTGCAGTATTAGAACTGGCGGTAATGGATGATCATGTACATATGTTTGTGTCCGCATTACCAAATGTTTCACCGGCAGAATTGATACAGGTTGTAAAGAGCATTACAGCCAGGAAGATATTTGAGCGTTTTCCCGGTATCAAGCGCATCCTTTGGGGTGGTGCTTTATGGGAGCGAGGTTACTTCGTGATGAGCTCTGGAACAGGAAGCACGGACGAAATGATACGTAAATATATTAATGAGCAAAGAGATCAGTCCGCAAACGATAAGCCGAACTTGTTCGGCTAAAGAAGCCACCAAGCTTGCTTGGTGGTAGTTCACTTCTGTTCTCATCGTTTGATCCAAAATAATCTTCTGGCAAGGAGCCGAATGGCCGGCAGCGTGAACTGAGCTTTCTTGGCGATACGAAACCCAAGGATATGTTGCAGTAATCTGTATCTTAATCGTAGCTTGGGTTGATGCAGGGTCCCACCAAGTTCAGTTGCCATTGACCGCATATTTTCAAATATGTCCATTCTGTCAGGGTAAAACAAAATAGACCAACGATTAAGGAGCTTGCAACAGACTTCTCGTGTTCTCAGACTATTCTCTAATTCCAGCAACTTCTTCATGCCAAAAAAGAGTGAATAAGATTGTGAGTTTAATTTCTTGTCATTAAGGTTATGAGTACTGCTTAGTCCAAAAGTCGATCTTTTGAAACAGCGAGATTCAGGAACAAACCTGATTTTTGTAGAACAGCAAATAATTCTACAAAAATATTCACCATCATCATCGAGGCTGAGGCTTTCGTTCCACGGACCTGCCATCGTAGTTAGCTTCCTACTAACTAAAAAGGCCATTGGCGGAAACCATAGATTTTCGTCCATTTTTCTGTATAACCATTCCGCGGGGTGTAAATCTTCCCAAAGAGAATTGGATACGAATTTTGATTCTTCTTTTGAAGAAACAAAGTGACTCCAAGCACCTGAAACCAGAATACGAGAACTTTGTCCATTTTCAGCACCTTCTAGCTGCACGGCAATTTTATCCGCCGACAGTATGTCATCGGAATCCAGCCACTGTATGTAGTCGCCTTTTGATAATGAAAGCGCATTATTTCGAGCAGCGCTTGCCCCGCGATTACTCTGTCTGACGAGCCGTACCAAAGTTGAGTTGAAATTCGAGGCAATTTTGTATGTATCATCTTTGGAGCCATCATCAACAACAATGATTTCCTTGTTAGGCCATGTCTGGGCAAGGGCAGATTCGATGCAGTCGCTAATCCACTTCTCTGCATTAAAAGCAGGGATGAGAATGGATACTAGGTGTTTCATATAATATTTATTGGCTTCTATTCACCTGGTATTTATCTATATCTGATGAGGTTTCCTTGAAGGCTTCTATCGCTCTTGCAGCATCAAGCTGCGTACTTTTGTTATTGTCTTTTACAATAAAACAATATTCCATAGAGTTTATCTTAATGTTTTGTTAAGGCAGGCTTGTCAATAATTGAAAAAAGTAGTAGCATCCAGATATAACTTGATAAATGAAATGAATTTTCTGTCCAGTTGGATAAAGCAAAGACTAAAATAAGACATAATCTCAAGACTGCATTTGAGTAATCAACAAATAGGTAATTATAGGCCTTTTTTAAGCCGAAAAGCATATATGCCAGTGTCAAAAAAAGTCCTATGTAGCCTAAATTCAAATATATATCCAGGTAGCCATTATGCGCCTGGCGATCAATGCCCCAATGAGCGAACATTATCTCCACTCGCTCACCCAACCAGAAGCTTTCGAAACCAAAGCCTCGATTGGGATTCACAGCCATAGTGAGAAGTTCCTTCCACATTGGCACCCGAGTGGTCAAATCCGAACGCCGACCGAGCATGGCGATTATGGCACCATTAACATCAAAGAGAAATTCAAATATTCCGTATATAACGATGCACGCAGTACCTATGAACAGGAGCATCCTGGGATTTTGAGCAAATACATGTTGTCGAGCAGTTATTAATAGCAAGATGGAAATCACCAGACAGGCCAGAGTAGTGGCGCTATTGGATTTGTATAAGAGCCAGGCAATCACGGGTATTATTATAAAATAGCTAGAGAAGTGCAGTCGTTGTTCGGACTCTGGCGCCTGCCATTTATTTAAAAGAAGATTCCAAGCGAAGTAAATGCACGGTATCAAGCAGAGGAACCCGAGACCATTCTTATACTCACTTACTCCTCTATAAATAGCTGCGCCATGGCCATGAAACGTTCTGCCCAAACTAGGATAATACTTGATGAAAAGGACAGACAGGGGCAATAAGAGATAGGCAGTACGCCTTAGGATGACACCGATGGCCTCGTAGGGGCGTTCCTCGGTTAAAATTACCAAGGCCATGATTACAGTGCCCAATGACTTCACCCATCTCTTAAAAGATACGAAGGGATAATCAGACCATGAAACACTGAGCAGAGCAAAGATGAGAAACAGCCATATCAAAGCATTTTTAGTTAATAGCTCCTGCCAGTTTAACCTCCTCTTTATTAAGACAAGAGTTCCTGCCGCCATCATGCCGTAGAGATAAACCCGCTCAATGAGGTTACCCTCCTCCATAGAAGCGGCACCAGACAATGTAACTATATTGAAGTCGCTAAGCCAAATAGAAATTGGGCGCGATGCGGCAAACAAAAACCAAATGAAGGGTAGCCATATTGTATTAGAAACGCCGTCACTCTTTTTTCGATCAACCCTATAAAGATAAACAATTAAGAGAATGCAGATTGTAGTTGGAATTATTTTTGGCATTTATGAGGACCTATTTCAATACTTTCCTAAAAAAATAGAGTTCACAATGGGAATGCAGGTAGACAACATAACGCAAATCCTCTTAAAACATTATCAGAGACTGTTACGAAAAAAACTGAAGAAGTCTCATTTGTCAAAAGTTGAAAGTGGTTTGAGATCGCATTTGTTTTAATACTTTTATTGCTTTTGATTTTGTATTTGTTTTCATATCAGCAAGGAGCAGGAGAATTTGACAGGCATCAGCAAGATGTCCAATAATCCTTGCCAACTTTAAGCTGTTGATGAAGAATTTGTTCATTGACAATTTGTTTTTATCATTTTCGGAACCTCTTTCAACCTGCGGCCGTATTTTCTGCAATAATTTCTGGGAAACTTTTGTATGAAGAGGAATAATACCAAAGTGGTGTTCAGAGATTAAAGGGCTTACATGGATTTCCTGGTAACAGTTTCCATTCAATCGACAAGAGGAGCAAATAGGGTTATCAGGAGGCTTAATATAGCAATGACTTCGGTTTCATGATCGTAGCCATGCCACACCAACGGGAAACCCTCCGGGCATGCTGGGCGGCCGTAATTTCTGTATTCATCCAGGATGTGCATATTGTCACGAACCCTTGTTAAAACAGCAATATGTGATTGCTTTCTCAAATCCATTTTCTGCTCGCTACTGATATAGCCCATGTCTCCAACAATTATGTCGATATGAAGTGACAAGTCATTTCAAGTGTGCTGAACCATAGGAGGCAAGTATTGCCCTTCATGAATATTCGCCGGTTCAATAAAACTGGTAAGTGGTATCATAAGATTTTTGCCTTTTATCTTAAGCCAGAGACGCAAGGTATGTTTCTTATAGCCAACAAAATATGGGCTTTGACCACTCTTTTTAGTCCTTCTGCCTTTGGCAGCCTCGGAAGCCGTGTAAACTTTTGGGCAGGTGCATCCCGCAAGGCATGTACATTTTTTTAGCGAAACCACCGCAGTGTGCTGGTATATCAGTGGCATCTGGAACAGCGACTGTGACAAGGGGCAGTTTGACCGTATTAAAAAATGCTGTGGTAATCAGTTGAGTGATCTTTCGGAATCTTGAAGGTTCAAGATAGTCTCTGAATTCAGATAGAATACGGGTTGTCGGTGTTGACTTCCTGTTTTTAAAACGACAGAAATCTCTGAATGACCGTCAGGATTTGAATTCAGCGTGCAATTTATTGAATGAAGTGACTTCTTTAATCATGGTTAATATATGAGCGCTGTACAGTTGACTCGTTTTAAATGTCCTTTTTCGTCCCTGGATGTTAAAATTCCTAAATGGAAAGAGCAAATCTATCTCATCATCGGGTATGTCACGAGAAATTTTCTCTAATACAGGATCTACGTCGAATCGTTGTTTGGTGTCTTTAGCCCTGTTAATTCCACTCCTTCCAGAGTAGAATTTAGCAGATAAATGATGCGATATCATCTATATTTGTTACTTTATTAGGCCCATCAAAATATGGCGTGTTTATCTCTTGTTATCAATTGGAAAGCCTTGCATAATTAATCACAGGTCATCGTGAGGAGCGTGAGCGACGTGGCGATCTTATTAAATATCGGTGAGTTAGAGATTCCTTCACTTCGTTCACAATGACATTATGGATATTATGCAAAGGTTTCTATCGATTGCTTATAAGTATTTTCGTAACAGTCTCTATCAATTATTTTCAATAAGTAATCTGTGAAGCAACTCTGCGGTCAATACCATATTAATTTCATTTGTGTAGCTGTGGTCGCCCCGCATATGACCCGATACAATCTTTTCCAGAAAGTTTTTGTTTAAATAAGGCCGTGACGCCGTCAGTTTGTCCGAAAGGATGTCACGCACGTACCGTGCCAGTTCCCTGCGAAACCAGATCCGGAAATGATGAAACTTGTTGCGGCCAAGGAAAAGCTTTTCCAAATGCAGTGGCGAAAGTGCACTGTCAAGATTAGCCAGCCAATGAGGCATGCCGTGGTTGTAATAATACTCCGCCTTGAAAAGAAATTCGTAATAGCGCCGCGAAAAGATTGAAACAGAGCGGTACCTGCCTCCGAAGCCCCGGTCCGTAGGAATCCATGATAATGCTGGATTGCAATCCCCGATCAGGCGAAGCTGAAGTTCAACGGTGGATGTTGCCTCTTCAGGGGCTTGGTACACCAGCCCGACAAGGTCATTGTCCAAATAAGGGGTCCGCATGGTTAATTGAGATTGCTCGACGGCCAGGCGGCCATAGTAACTCCATGGCCCCTGCTTGAAAAGGGTAAAAGAAAGCCGGTGTCCCTTACTGATTTCGGAGAAGGTTTCAACAGCTTCCCGGATGTATATGTTGAATTGAGGATCCAAAAGGCCATTGCAAGGCGGGACCGCTTTGAATGCCCTAACGCTTCTTAAGACTTCACTGCCGAAGTTGCCTGTCATGCGGATTGGCGCAATATCTCTGGCGTATTTGTTTAAATACAATTCGTAAGACCCGCAGGCATCGAGATAGCCATCCGAGATATAAACAGATTTTTCCGCGTATTTTGCGAAGTCATCCAGAAACTCCGTGCCAAGCTTGATTACATGATGCTGTTGATGACACGCATTGGCAACTTTACGGGAAATAACGACATCGAGGCTGTCTCGATATATGCCACCAAAGGTGTAACAGGGTAGACTGTTCGCTGGTTGTTCGATACAGGCCATGATCATGCGCGTATCGAGTCCGCCGGTTAATGACATTGCAATTGGCTGCGTTGGGTAAAAATACTTTGGTAAAATAGTAAGAAATGTCTCTTTAAGTTTCTCATAAAACAATTCTTTTTCCAAAATGGGTTGATTCTCCCACATAGTCGGCTCAAAATAGTGCTCTTTCTTTGAACATTTGCCATTTTGGAAAGACCATGCGGCGCCACCGGGCAGTAAAGAAATGTCCGAGAATAGAGTCCGATTCTGCAATACACAACCACAGCTAAGAAATTCTCCCAGGCTTTTAAAGTCAATTTTACGTAAAACCAGACGGATATTAAGCAGGGCTTTCGCTTCCGACGAAAAGAGAAATTCGTATTTATTCTCGTGATAATATATTCGCTGCATGCCGTAGCGGTCGTTAAATAGAATTGCCTTGTCCAGTCTGCCGTCAATGAGTACGCCATTAAACCAGCCGTTCAACCGCTTTAGAAAGTCCTCACCATCCTCCTCGTAGAGATGGATCAGGGCGCTTGCATTGGAAGTGTCAAATTCATGGTCCTGTCTTTTCAGACGCTCAATTAGCTCTCGGTCCGCAAAATTCTCTCCAGAGAAAATCAGAACCAGGTCCTTCTTTTCATTAAAAATAGGCATGCAATCGGCAAAAGAATTATGATGGCAGATCCAGCCAACATATATACCCAGTTGATCATTTATATATGCGCCCGAATTATAGAAAGGTTCGTGCATCATGCAATCCATCATGGCGTCAAGATCACGCTCGTTTATGTCCCGTTCTCTTTTACTGATAATCCCCACGATGCCTGGCATGAAATAAAAGTTCCCTTCTAAGACTGATTCTCTGCCTGCGTAAATTTTTTTATGGAAGGTCCTTTGTTACAAACAAAGAACGGCCCCGCCTGTAAATATTAAAGCCTAAGCCTTTATGTAATTGAATGGATGGAATGTTATTAAGAAGAATTTCTGTGTCCACGCGTTCTACTCCACACTTGGCTAAAACATCGAGCGCATACTCCCATGTGCGCTTTGCAATGCTTTTGCCCCTGTGACTTTCACCAACTGCTATATAAAGAAGTTTAGCAATCCGAGATGAAGAATCTTTCCATGACTTACTTGGAGGGATGGAAGTGAGGTACATGCTGATATCCTGCATGTTGTTTTCAAAATCTTTTATCTTATGTGCTGCTTTTTTTGATATTTTTAGCAGTCTTTTAAAAGTTCTCTCGAAAACCATTTGCATCACGATAAACGGGTGACGAAACATAAATGTTATCCGCCAGCGATTGCGGTCAATGATGGCAAGATAAAATGCGATGATTTTAGATTGTTCCTCACCGACAATAAATACCATCCTTTTGTCCAATAAAGCCTCATGACAAAGGGCCTGGTACATAGACGGATCGCGGCTGCCGCCGATATTGGGCTGAATTTCTTCCATCAACTTCAAAACGCTTTTTATATCGTCCTTCTCAAGCATTCTGAATGTAGGCATTTTCATTTTTCTCCCGCGCTAAAAAACTGATATCAAAATTTTCCCCATGTCAGGTTTTCTCTTCGACACTGTTATGCACGATGCGAAGGAGCTGCCATAAAGTTGCTTATCAAATAAAATTTGTGCGTGTGCCCAAGGCAATATGGATCAGCGTACAATAGCCGGATTTCCTGTGACCGTAGTAAAGGGCAGGACGTTCTTGGTGACAATTGCGCCGGCGCCCACGATGGCAAAATGACCGATCTCGACGCCAGGGAGCACAATGGCACCGGCCCCGATGTAAGCATTTTCTCTTACCATGGACGGACTTGAAAAGATCTCTTCTCTGCGAATGTAATGGCCGCTACTGTCATGTGTCAGTATCATGGCCCCGGGGCCGACCTGTACGCGATCTTCCAACGTAATTGTCTCCCAACAGTCGAGCAGTGCGTTTTGGCCGATATAAACGTTCTTTCCGAGCATGACCCTTCCGCTTCCGACAATGCAGGCGCCGCCCGCGATCTTGACGCCTTGCTGCATCTGGATGCTTTTGCAACGGATCCAGACGCCTAGGCCGAGAGAACAATAGTCTTCTATCCTTGACTTTCTCATGTCCGTGCAGTTGATGGTGATATTGGGCGAGACATAAACACGCTTGCCGATATGAGCTCCGCTCATTCGGTACAAGGATCTCTTGACGGGGGGTATGGGGAGATACATTGCAAGTCCAAGCAAGGTGCGTTCGATGAATCGCATTCGGATCACGCCTTCACTTTTAGTTTGTGCCATTTAAGCCGCAGGTCTTTCAGCAGTGGTATGGCTTTGGCGGGTAGCAGCTCGGAAAAGGGCCGGTGCAGCTTCAGTTTCAGGGCAACCGCTCCTGTCCAGTTCAGTGGGATGTAGTATCTCGGCAAATCCATCTTTACGAAACCATTATGACGCTTAAAATCGCTGAGGCTGCCTTCATTCCAGTCACCATATGCCAGGTATCCGGTACCGCGCGAAGCACACAAGTCGACGGCTTTGGCCAGCAATGCATTCGTCGTGGCTTTGTCACGATGGGCTATTTTGGAAAGAAGCTGGAGGACATCTGCAAATTCTTCCTCGAAGACTATGTTGGCAAAGCCAATGATTTCGTTTTGATGGTAAGCTCCGAGAAAGACACTCCTATCGATGAAAGTCGAGTTTCCTTTACGAACTTCTTCCGATGTCACTTTATAATGGGGGAATTCTTTACCTTGCCTGATAGGTGTCTCGTTGTAAATTGCGGTGATGCCTTTCACGAATTCATCATCGAATTCTGAAACACGGACATCTACACCGCTTTTCTCCGCCCGATTTACCAGATACCTGGTCTTCTTGCCAATGGAATTATTCCACCAGTTATCGTAACTGGTTATATTGATGACTGACACACTGTAAGGTTCCATGTGGTAATCGTAGCGGGGCTCCACATGTGGTGGTCTCTGGAAAAAAGTGAAAATATGCAATCGCGGCTTTAGTTTTTTTAGGGATTTTACAATCGCTTCGGGATCTTCTACGCTTTCATACCAGCTATTATACAATCCACAAATCCTTATCAACCTCCCATCACGGTAAAACTGTTTTTCTCCTACTGAAAAGATTTGCATTCTCTTGTTCACCCTCGGAAGAATCCTCGGTGCGCCAGCACGCCTATTTCTCCCTCATGATTTTGTCATTGCCCGTTACGATCCTGTACATTTTTTTTGCGTATTGATAGGCAATGATGTCTCTAGCGGGCAGAAATGGCTTTTCCAGACTGAACCTTTGTATGTTATTTTTGAAAGAATCAGCTATGATTCCACTCGTTCCAAAGGATATATCAACCAGCCCATTCTTGTAAATCTTCTCAAAAAATGCTTTCGATACACTTCTGTCGGAATGAGGAAAAGCAAAGGCGCCATAATTCAGAAGAAATTTTTCTTTAACAAAGCCGATGCATTCTTTCGTCTGATCTAATTGGTCTTCAAATGAAAGGGACGCATATAAGGGATGATCCTTACTGTGGGCGCCGATAAAAAATCCATTTTGTATTAATTGAGAAATATGTTCCGATGTAAGATAAGGCTTGTTCTTAACTAAGTAATCATCGAAATCAATTCCCATCAACTTCGCGATCTCATCGATAATTGCTCTTTCCCGATACTTGATGGATAATACTCTATTTCTTATATCTTCAGGTTTCAAGTTCCGTGCATTTAATAATTCCCCGATTCTCTTCATTAAGTTCGGGGACGCCGTTTGAAGGTGCTCCACCAATATGCTGGCTTTGTGCTGATAACAGAGTTCTTTATTATTTGTGAAATCACTGTTTACGAAAAATGTGGCAGACACGCCTTTTCTCAATAGAATGGGAGCTACGGTATCATGCATTTCTCTGAAACCGTCATCGAAGGTCAATAACATGGGATTTTTTGGTAACAATTGATCCTTTTTCAGAAAATTTAGAATATCCTCCAAGTTGATGGGCGAGAAGTTTGTCAAGAGAAAATCCAGATCGTCATTGAACTGTTTTATGTTTTTATGCTCATATAAATTCTTTGTATGCAGCGGCTTATCATTACTGATTATGTGGTAATAGGGTACAATTAGACTCTTTCCAGTCAATTTCATTAATAGAGGCAACGGAATTTTTGTAAATATATTGGGTATGAATCTATGTTTGATATACTTTTCAATCATACTAAATTTTATTTAGAAGATTTGAAGATCAGGTTTCTAATGCTGATATTTTAATCGAAAACAAAATGATTAGAGTTAATGAGATTTAAGAATAAGTTGTTAGATGATATGCTGCTGCCACCTAGATGTTCACCTGTAAGCCAGTTCTTATACTGGTTCTGACTGTCATATCGGTCGTAATTGATCCCAATCTTGATCGGCTTTAGTTAAGAACCAACTATTTTTGCACTCTTCAAGTTTATTGCGAAGTTTTGAATCCGCACAGAAATAAATTGGTCCTGTCTTTTCAATCTTATAAAAGCCTAATTTTGAAAGAGCCCTTTGATATTCCTTCAGTGAAGTTGGACAATCGATCGCAAATACGCTTTTACCGAAGAAATCGATGGCATGACGGATCAGATCTTCAATCGTTTCGTTATCGTCAGGAGCGGCGAATAGATCGACAATGATGCCTACATTCAGTTCAGTTGGTTCGGGCTTACGCAGCACAATATATCCTCTCGTCTCACCATTCCGCCTACTGATGAAACTCCGATAATCAAGTTGGGTATTATTCGAAAACCTCCAATTCAAAAATTGCTGATCTCTTTTTACGATAATTTTGAATTTGCCACTCGCCGCCTTCCATAATTGGTCGATTTCATCGCCAAACCACTGGATTTCCTTAATCTCCGATCGAGATTCTGTCTTTGTTTGCGATTCAAGAAGATCTCTTATCCCTATTAAAAAGTTCCCGACCACCGACATCATACTGTCAGACCGAAGAAGACATCCAAACTTAGCGACACTTCTCATCCAAGAATGTTTAACAGTTTTTTGCATAAGATAACGAAATATGAATTCCCTGTTTAGTTTTACAAATCTTCGATAAGTTGGTACCAATTCAAGTTTATGATACCCTAAATGTTCTATACGATCGAAAATTCTCATTGTGGGTTCGCTGCAGGAAATAGTGTAATATATCTCATAATTTTCAGCCACTGCTTGAATAAGCCTTTGCGCGATCCCTTCTCCGCGGCATTCCGGAAGCACAACCAGATCACATGAAGCAGCAACTCGATGAATTTCTGCGCCTATCTTAATTTGACCCAGTATTGCACAGAGTTGGCCAACAATATGGTCGCCTTTTATTGCTATAAAAATTGGCAGTTCTTTCCCGCTCTTGTCGACTAAAGGATTTTCTAAAAACTGCCAGTTCCATCGCGTGGGGATTTTGTATTTTGCAGCATCCTCATAAGCTTCCTCAATAAAATCCCAAATTGCCATTTTATCGTCTATTGAGGCTTGTCTTATAATTGTTTGCATCTGTTTGCCTTCGATTGGTCTATATGATCTGCTAGAATATTTTTTTACAGTAGTTTGTCTTTATGAATTTTGAAAAGTAGGTGCGCCAGTGCCTTGTAAGTCGTGGCCTGCGCCCAGTGCAGCATGGGTGTCTTGGCCTTTATCCCCAAGGGGTATTGGCGATAATAAAAGTACCCTCCCTGGTCGCGCATGTTCTCAATGGTCCAATGTGCAAGTTTCAATCCCAGTTGAAGCGATGATTCGTCATGTTCTGTAAAGTTAGCCAGCGTATCTATGGCTTGGGACGCGCACTGGCTGTCCACCGGGTATGTGCGGTTGTGATAGTACTTCGGTCTTCCGCTATCTTCGAAGAAGTTCTGCTTATAGAAATCCAGCCCCTTTTTCAGGATGCCTTCATATTCTCTGTCACCAGAATAATCAATGTAGCATTTCAGCCCGTCAAGATTGTACCCGGTGTGAAAGTTGTCGATCCAGTGATTTGCCGGTTCTTCTCCATACAGCCAGGCGCCGTTGGGCAATTGCCGGGTGCAGCTGTATGTCATCGCGCCTTTGGCCGCCGCCAGGTATTCCTCGTTACTGGTATGCTTCGCAGTGCGTGCCAGGACCGCGGCCCCGATCATGTTTGAATTGTGAATGTCGGACGCAAAATCCTGGTAGTGATAACCCATGCAGAAACCTGCGTCGGTCTGGTTGCGGGGCAATTTCATAGTCCATCTGCAGGCACTGTCCGCAACTTCCAGGTATCTCCTGTCGCCGAATATCTCATAGGCTTCCAGAAAGGCGTGGGCGATCAGAGCCGTCCACACCAAGATCGACTCAAATGCCCCGTAAAGCCCGCCGCGGCTGGCAAAATCGAAATGCTTTCCCCAACTGTACTCATCATACTTGGTAGATTTGTTCTTGATCAACCATTCCAGGCATCGGTCAATCTTTTCTTTGTAGTGCTGATCGCCCGTCAGGCGGAACATAGTGCAGTAACCCCAGGCCATGTATCCTCTCCCAATGGTGGAGTCCAGGGGTCTTACGCCCAAAATCGGCCTCAGGTTGAAGGGGCTCTGCCTGACAAGCTGCAGCAGCAGGCGGTCCAGAAGCAGGTTGCCGAAGGTCAGCGGTCTGAAAACGGACGATAGTCCGTCGAAGGGTTCGTAGCCTTTATAGTCATGAGCCTCGACCCACTTTTCCAATCCGAGGATGCTGCTTTTTATTTTATCTCTAAAGTCATCCATTATCTTCATTTGTTCCCGAGCAAGTCGGCCATCTTTCCCTTCAGTCTCTGCATTTGTTCCTTACGGTAAAATGTCATTAGTTCAGGCGATACCGGCCTTTCCATTCTCTGCACGAATGCGGCAACGTAGCCGAAAAGCATGAATAATCCCCCAACGATAAAAGGATTAAATTTCATCTGGTAAATGGACCTGAACAGTTCCCATAGGGGATGGCTGCCCTCGTAGTAATCTTCTTTGCCTAATCGGAAGCGCGCCATCAGGACGTTGCCCTTTCCGGTGCCCATTGTCCGATGATGAAAGATTGTCTTTTCCGTGAATGTCCTTGTCTTCCAGCCCTTCATGCGGGCAGTCGTCACGGCGACCCAGTCGATGCCCCCACCTTTGATGGGCACGTATCCGCCGATGGCCTCAAAGCACTCGCGCCGAAATAGCTGGCAGGCGCCGGAAACGTGGTCGATGTTCGTGAAGCGGTAATCGTAGGGTTGCGATGCGTCTTCAATGAAGGGCGTCCCAGCCACCCCCAGCTCCGGATCTTTAGAAAATTTGTCCAGAAGGAACTCAATGTAATCTGCCTCGAAGGAAAGATCCGCGTCAAGATTTCCAAGGATGTCATAAGTGATGTTCTTTACTTTTTCATAGCCCGCATTGAAGGCATGCACTTTGGCTGCGAAGTGACGCTCTTTTCGTTCAGGCGTCCGGATGAGTCCCATCCAGGGATATTGAGCCACATATTTCTGCACGATTTCATCAGTACGATCTGTCGAACCATCGCTTACGACAATCCATTTCTCCGGCAAAACCGTTTGTGATAGAACAGATTGGATAGTCTTTTCTATATACGCTTCTTCATTACGGGCAGGGGTAATCAGGACGTACTTGTTATCGTGTATTTTATGTTCGAATTGAGAGCGTTGCAAAATCTTACCGATGGATAATTGTATGCCGGTTTCGAGAACGTGTCACAATGGGGAAAATGCGTACCGGAACTTCACATCATTTTGCCAAACTAATGACCTCGACGATCTCTCCGCAGGGTCCCAGCAGCCAAAAAATACTTAAATCCTTACCGTTCACTCGGAATAGGTTATCTTCTGTGGGTTCTAGTCCCAACTTTGCAAACCTCTTTCTGTCTTTTTCTGCATCCGTGCTGAAAAAGGCAATGCAATTAAACCCATGGCTATCCAAAATAAACTTTTTTGCGCCAAGCACCTTCCTCCGAATATACAATTGAAATCTCTCGTCGCTGAAGGGGGTTTTGAATTCCAGATTAGCAAGTGCCGGCCCAACCGAGGCTGGCTTGAATCCCAGACAACACCAGAAAGCAGCCGCTTTTTCAACATTGTCTGCATCCACGATTAATTTATTACAGCAAAATTCAGTTGCGTTATCTTTCTCAGCAATGAAGAACCCTGCCTTCAGATAATTGGACTTGGCCTTGACAAAAGAACAACCGTTAATAGTCATCACATCATCGATTATTTCCGTATCGATGCGTGTCCCTTCAAGAATGGGAAGAACATACGAATCCTCATCAACGACATGACCATGATTGAGTAACTCGATGCTGATGCTGCCCTTACGATTCATTAGCGCCATATCAAGGTATCCGCTGTAATCCTTCATTAAGTCCCTTTTGTTCTCCAAATCCCGTAAGCCCTTTTCGACGAAGTAGATATTATATCCGATAGCTGAAAACGTCTTCAAATCGTCTTCAAAGTTCAGTGAAGAAAAAGCAAGATGGTCTATCTTGAGGATCACAACTTTCTACTTTCTATTTTCCGATGCGCCGGTACATATTTTAAGCCTGACGCAAACCCCGATACATTGCCTTTTTAACAATCCGGCTTATATGCATCAAGGACGTGCTTTTCGAAATATGGTTGTCACGGAACTCGGTGAGATGGCGCCTTACGAAGGCATTGAAACGTTCCATCAGTGTGAAATCGCCGACGGCTTCCGGAAAGGAATCTTCATATACTGCAGTGATCACCGTTTCGGATTTGCTGGGAAGATCGAGCTCAAACATGAGGTCATTACCAATGAAGCTAAAGGGGAGGTCGATACCATCCCTGAGCACATGATTCACAGGAATTCTACCGGCCTCACGCTTACGGAGTACGTAATGCAGCGGGGCATTGCCGCGGTTTTGGAGACGCAGTACGTGTGTATAAAACTTCACCTGGACAACACCATTGCTGTCCGTCTTTTCCAGATGGGCTTTCTCAAGTATTGCGCCGAGGCCACACCAGTGAATATCTGAGGCCAACGTGTTCAAATGACTTACGAAGTCAGCGAGGCATGTTGGTCCGCCCTTGAAATAGTCATGGTGTTCGACGATCAGAACAGGTTTGCCGAGAAAAAGATCAAGTGCGAAATCCGCTATGTCTTTAGGATACCTCCGCAAGAACACTGAAAAGCCCTCATATTGCAGTGCCGGCAACTCGAGAAGCTCACGTATTGAGGACTGAAACGGTTGGTCAACTGCGTCGGCAGTGCTGTTTACGGCTGCCAGAAAATTGCAGGACTTCAGCACCCTCAAAGCTTCGGTGGAGAAGTACCCCATTGGGAAAACCATTACGCGGTCGAAATCGATGCCCATCTCGTCTCTGTGCAGCGCCATCCGTTGACAGGCAATTTGAGTACGTCTCATCAGGTCTTCATGACTCTCGGAACCATACTCAGCCTCCGTGTGGTTGCATCCATGCACGCTCAGGGAGAAACGATCAGGATGCTCGATAAAGAAGCGAGCGGTAGAAGCCCGCGTTCGGCGGTAGTTCCAGGGTATGAATGCGACAGTTGTGAAAAAGCGACGTTGATCCATCGCCTCCAGAAGAGACCTGTATTCGAGGAAACCGTACCGGTCAATGAGGAGGGGGTCATCAACAATGAAGCAACCAAATCTCTCAGTCGCTTGCCAGCAATGCGAGAGAAACACGTGGCGCAAGAAGCACATCTCGGGTATCACATGCGAGAAATACTGCCTGATCGAGTGATCCAATGGAAGAGGAACATCGATATCAGCTACTGTGCTGCATGCAAGCAGGTACAGGCGGCATTTATGTGTTTCAAGTTCAACAAAGAATGGATGTTTGCCGATCTGGATGTGACAGAGCAAACGATCCTCGTTGTTGGCTTTGACAAAACCAAAGTTAGTGGCCTTATTCACGGGGCCGAATGTCAAACCTGCGAGGAACGGACAAAACTCCTTTGAATGAGCATTCACGGCATACTGGGAGTCTGTGTCTGAGAGCGCGACAGTCCCTGTCAAGGCGCCTCGGGTTAACACAGCCAGCAAGATGTCTTCTTGTTGGATACCTGAGAAACCAATTACAAAGAGAAAATCCAGTTTGTTCAGGAAGGAAGATTCGAACTGTTCCCGACTGGGTGCCGACTGCATGATATAAGTGAGAGTGTTGGAAGTCGCTAGAACACATTTTCCGTCATCTGGCAACCATGCGCCTGCGGCAACCATTTCGGCTGTAAGGGCTATGGTTCTGACGGCGATGCCCATGGCGGATGCCAGGGTAGCCAGGTTGCGGTCTGTCTGCTCTGATTCCAACCATGAGATTACAATTGCCTCTTGTCTCATCGGTATCTTCTCGAAACCGTTCTCTCGGGAATCCGAAACTCTTATGTCTGATTGCCCTGCTTGGCTTCAAGCGTACGACAGATTAAATCAGCAAGAGCGCTTATGGTGCTGAAGTTCTCTTCGGACATTTCTGACACCTCGATTTCGCACCCCAGGTCATTCTCACAGAACGCCACAATGGAAACGGCAAGCAGTGAATCGAGGAGGCCTGCTTCAAAGAGATTAGTATCGTCCTTAAGGAAACTTGCATCCTCAAGATTGGTTGCTTCAATTACAAACCGCGTGATAGCTTCCAGAATCTGGTCACGATGCATAGTTAATAAACCTCACTTGCGATCCAACGGCCTTTTTGAGATCATGCGTCTTTGCTTGTGTGCTGGATTTCCGGCGGAGCACATAGGTGGGTGAACAAAGTGGGTACGGATAAATCAACCACAGCCCATTTATTACCAAAAGGCGGAATAACTCTCTCTGTCCATTGTTTTTCCGCTGGGATCAAGTTAAAAGTGTAGAATGGACTATCGGTCCCAAAACATACGCGTCCAGGAAATGCCCGATGCAATCTGTCCAGGTCGACGATGATGTTAGTGCCGTCCCCCTGGATCCTTTCCTGCCAACCCGAGATATCAAAATAGACGTTTCCAGGGATTTCATTGCTCAGCACAAATACTTCCCATAGATCGAAACCGCAGTGGCCGGCGATGAATGGCACAGTAGGGAACTGTTTTGCAAGTTCTATGAACGGTTCAGGTTGGGCATTTGCATCATTTAGCACATCAACCGTTTTCCCCAAATGTACCAATATGGGCAGTTTCCTGTCAGCAGCCAGGCTGACAAGCTGTTTTGTTCGATGGTCTGCGAGTGTCCACCCTCCTGTTGGGTGGAGCTTTAAGCCTCTGGCTCCGCGACTGAAAGCCCATATCAGGAGATCGGCAGCATCTGCACGGCGCGGGTCTACGCCGGCAAAGGCAACAAGCCTGTCTTTGAAGCGATCACAAATAGTGAGAATTTCCTCGTGAATTTGCCATATGGATTTTTCCCCTTCACCCAGTTCGATGCCCCAGTCGACAATCATTATGAACTTTTTGTCAATGCCCACTTTATCCATAATCCGGACTGTAGTGGCTCCTGTATCGTCCGTCAGCATTTTGCAGAGCTGGCGTCTGATTCCCGCTTCATCAACTCTATTGCCTGCCCGCTGCTGTTTCGCCACGAAATCCTTCACCACCGCATCGATAAAGACCCTTGGATACCAACTCGTATGGAAAAGATGAGCATGAATGTCTGTGATCACGCGCGACCCTGTTACCGAATGATTTTTGATCCCAATTCAGTTCTCTTGATATTGGAAACGATATTTATTTCTTTGGGAAAGAAAAGCGGTGGCAGGTTACGCCGCAGGTGCGCGCGGAGCGTTTCCAAATCAAATGCACTATCGCCTAACACGACGTCCAGATTTATCACAATTTCTCCTCCAATCTCAGTCTGTTTACGAGCGAGCACATCAACAACATCAGGTATCTTTAAGGCGATCGACTCGATCTCTGCGGGGTGGATTTTTGACCCCCTGATGTTGATCATATGATCTCCCCTCCCCACCAGAATAATTTCGCCGTTTTCGTCATAATAGCCAATATCTCCCGTGCGCATTTCCTGGCAGGGACTAAAAATAATCCGGTCGTCACAGATATCTTTTAGGTATCCGAGCATAACATTAGGCCCTCTTATAATGATTTCTCCCGGCTCTCCATCAGGCCCTTCAATTATGATCTCAACCCCTTCAGACGGTCTGCCGATTGAAGTAGAATGAACAAAAGACCGATCGATTTTTCTGTAGCACGCCCGCCCGGCCTCGGTCAGACCATAGATGTTGAATACCTTCAGCTCCGGATTAAAGTCAAATGCCTTCATCAAAATATCCGGCGTTAAGATATCACTCGAACTCGTCATGTATTTTAGGTGCCTGATCACATCATCGTGATTTCCGATAACCCGAAGCATTTCGCGAAGAGTATGCGGGACAAGAACCAGATCACTAATCTGTTCCTCACGGATTCGCCTGAAAAGTTGATCGGGGAGGCCAATGCTTTCTCCAAAGATGTATCCGCACTGCGCAAGAATATGTCCATATATTTGAATGAATCCGTAGTAATCATAAAGAGGAAGAGTAACCAGACTTTTTCGAGAAGGTTCCAGGGCAAGGAAAGATACCATCATTGATGCTGCAGCCAGTAGGTTTGTCTCACTCAGGCACACGCCTTTAGGTTCGCCGGTGGAACCTGAGGTGAATACAATCATCCTGGCATCTTGAGACATCACGTCGGCAGCTTGACGATGGCGTGAAAGGACGTCTTTCATACCGAAATCCTCATAATCAAATCCTTGCTTATCATGAGTTGCATCGGATTTGACGACGAGACAGGATAGTGTCTCGATTGCTGTCTTGTGTCTTGAACGGAGGGGCGTGTTTGTGACGATAAAGTGGGGTTGCGCCTGCTCGCACAGTGCCCTGATTTTCGATGTTGTGGATTGTATTGAAACAGGGACGAGAATTGCGCCGCTAAGAAAAGAGTGGAGGTGAAATAGATAAGAAGGGATCCCGTCAGGCAAGAGCAACAGTATTCGCCGGCCCGTGAGGGGGCCAAATCTCTCGGTAAGAGAATCCAATATATTTGTGAGTTGACTATACGAAATACGGCGGTCTCGAAATTGAACTGCCAAGCGGTCAGGAGATTCCGTCGATATTTGTCGCAACGATAATTCAAGTTTGTTCATCTATGCCTCAAGCTGATCACTGTCGAAAAATACTCCTGTCAAAAAAAATTCATTATGGTTTACGCCGGTCCATCCTTCGGTGAAACTCCTGCACCTCCATGCCCTTGTGCCTGTCGCTTCTTTAGAGGTCGTAGATGGAGGAGGAACTCTTTGATCGGCGTCTCCATTCCTAACGGAACACCGCACTTGGCGATTGGTCGAGCAGGGTTTCCCTGTACCAACGTATTCGGCGATATCGAGGCAGTTACCACGCTCCCGGCGCTGACGACCGCGCCGCGACCAATGGTTACATTCGGCAGGATAATTGCCCCCGGACCTATCCACACATCGTCTTCAATATGAACGCCTTTCGATCCATGGAAATGTGCGATAATCATGGTACGAATGCTTATAAGCACTCTGTCACCAATTGAAATGAGATGAGGGTGCGACGTCTCCAAAATGGAGTCATAACCTATCCACACGTCATTACCAATTCTGACACCACGCCACCTGTGAAAAAGAACACGCAGCGTCATGGCCCCGGGTAAAAAACGGGCTAGATGCTGAAGGATTCTATTTTTAGCGCCCGAAAAAATATTTTCACTAGATTTGATTTTTTTAAGTGCGTTTTGATTCATCCAATCCCTCTTGATAGCTTTTACACATTAACCACTTCTTACGAAACTTATGGAAGAGCCACTGGCACTATGCATCGCCCGTTCTGTCTCTTCCTCTCCATGGGTTATTCTCGTAGCTTCAAAAGCTAACATTTTTTTTGCCTTTATAAATTCTTTCCCTTTGAGCGAACTCAGTCTTTTGACTTCTTTCATAGGAAGAAATGTGAATAATGCTAAAAATCGTCCAACATCTTCATCATCTTGATTTAACCAAAACATATAATAATCAGAAGGTGTCGTCAGCTTTGGATCAAGCCAAACAGAACCTTGATGAGTTTTACCCATTTTACTGCCAGATGAAGTTGTAATAAGAGGAAAGGTAAGCCCTTCAGCCGTCGCTCCCTCTATCCGTCTGATTAACTCGATGCCTGCAAGTATATTTCCCCATTGATCATTACCTCCCATTTGAAGACAACTATCATGGTGTGAAAATAAGTACCAGAAATCGTAAGCTTGCAGAAGCATATAGTTAAATTCAATAAAACTGAGATCGTTCTCTATCCTCGACTTATACGCCTCTGCTGAAAGCATCTTGTTCACGCTAAAGTGCCGACCTATATCACGCAGAAAATCCACATATTTTAAGTTTGAAAGCCAATCCGAATTATTAACTAGCAACCCCTTCTCGCCCTGGAGATCGATGAACCTTGTAAGTTGCCTTTTCAATTCTCCGGCGTTCTTTTCTATGTCTTCAACCGTCATAAGCCGCCGAGCCTCAGTCCTGCCACTCGGGTCTCCAATTTGTGCCGTACCTCCTCCCATTACTACAATTGCTCTGTGACCAGACCGTTGCACATGTGCAAGCGCCATAATCGTCACAAGATTTCCAACATGAAAACTGCTGGCTGTTGGGTCAAAACCGATATAGCATGTCGCCACCTTCTCGAAGAGCTCCCTTACCTTTTGTCTGTCAGTGACTTGTTCAACAAAACCTCTCTCCTCAAGAATATCGAAAACATTCTCCGTTCTTCGCTTTGGAACTTTATCTTGAATCTGTATCACCCTTTTACGAAAATCATTAATCTCTACTTTGCCTTTTTGTGAAACAGTTCTAAGAATCTCACCCCATTTCACTGATAACGTGCTTAATGGTCTCTCGCACGCTTCAAATTGGCCTACATGACGAATTGGTGTCCCTCCCAAGCCCTCCTTAAAACGACCCGTTCCGGGATTCTTGTCCGGGTTATATCCTCCTAAATCGCACCATTTAGCACCTGATATTTTCATCCATTTTATCATAAACCAAGGCAACAAGTGAGAAGCCCCCAGTTTCAATCCTTTATCGCTATTTCCACCTATAATGAATATGCCCTTATCACCTATTACAGAACCCAGCAAAGATCCGATTGGCTCACCTCCAAACTCGCAAACCATTATTTTCATTTTCAAGGTCCTTGGTAGATCCTCTTGAATGGTCCTCCATTCATTAATGTTACTTCCCGGGATGAACTTCTTTCTGGCTAACATCCTTGTATATGGTATACACAATTCGCCAAAAAGCTTATCGTCAGTACCCTCTTTTACACTAATGTTTTTCCTTTCTGCTTTAATTAATTTGGTCCTCCATTCCCTCTGTAATTTATTGCGTAACTCCTCTATAGAATAATTGAGATCAAGAAGAATGGTTCGATAGGAACTATGACTCCAGGTAAATCCCTCGTCTCTAAAGATATTTAATATCTCGATGTCGTCACCCTGAATTTCATTTGGCAATACCCTTATAAAGAGACCTCTGCGTAACACATACTCATTGTAAATGCTTCTTGCTATTTGCCTTATCACTTGCAAATTTTCTTCTCTTCCATGTAGGTGCCAGATCGGCCCCCATGGAACATACGCAATCCCTGCCCCGATTAAGGGAAATCTGCGAATCGCTGCCTGTGCCATAGCCAAAACCTCCCCATCTCTTTTAAGGAGAATATGGCTCAAGCTCCTGTCTCCCCAGCGAATGGCGCCGTAGGACCAAGTCTGATATATATTCGCATCATCAAATAATATTATCAACTTGTTCCATTCGTCCTTATCGACGCGATCAATTTCTACCGCATAACCTGGATCTAATTTTCCCATTTCTCGCTCGATAAAAGACTCATGAAAAGCTTTGCGACATTCGGATTAGCTTTGATTTTTTAATTTTGATTACAGAAAAGTGCTTTCATAGTTGCTCTTCAGCAGGCTTGACAATACTGATTATTTTCCGTTTAATTGCTATTGCAAGATGAAGCCATTCATACGCACCTAATAACTTCAAGCGATATTCTATCAACCAATCATCTAAAGACACGTGGATTCTGCCGACGACATAATCTCCATCTTTTGTGAAAGAAATCTTCGGGATATTGAGAAAAACGCGCTTATAGCCTGCTTCTTTTGACATCGAGGCGACTTCCTCACTAAAAGACCCATAAGGTAATGACAACATGCTGACTTCCTTTTTTAAAATCTCTTCTAATTTTTTTTTTGAATCGATAAGTTCTTTGATAGCCCTGTCTTTCCCAATTTTTGCTAAATGAGGATGATTAACGCTGTGTGATCCAATAGAAATTAAATCATTCGGCAATCGTCTGATTTGTTCCTCAGTTAGTACGGCTTCATCGGCATATTCATGCTGCGGATTCTGAATCCAACCCGGTTTTTTACCTATGTAACCAGTCGGAATGAACATCGTCGCAGGTATTGCCCGGGCTATAAGTACAGGTAAAGCATTGTCAAGGACACTTCTAAATCCGTCATCAAAGGTGACTGCTATATGCCGATGGCCGTCGGCTGAGAGGTTATGAGACGCGGCAGATACGGGACAACCCACTCTTAGCAATTCATTGATTTGTGTCTCAAATATATCACGCCTTTGAGACTTTACTGAGTGGTACAGCAGGACTATCATTTTTCGCGGGAAGCCCTTTCCAAGACTGCGAAAGATAAGGACGATTCCTTCAAAAACTAAAAGAAACGCAACGGAAATTGTTAATTTAATGATTCTGTATATCAAAGGGTTTTTGGCACAAGCCCGCTTAACAGAAATACACCTTTTTTTCCGGCACCGACGCGGGTTTTAGACGATAGATGTTACACCGTGATCAGCAATATAACCTTGAAGGTACTTTAGACCATACACTTAATACCATATAGTAATATCTCTGCCAAAAATATGAAATTGTCTCGCTAGGCTAAATTTACGAAAAAAAGTTTTACTTAGGCCATGAATACTGGATTCATTCCATGCATACGAATGACCGAATGCGCGTTTCACACCCGCTATTTTTAGTTGTGAGAACATGTAGTTTATGAGCAGAGGATAAAGGCCTCGGCCTCGAAATTCATCAAAAATTACGTAATCAAAAAGTACTGCATCGTGAGGCGTGAGTGGCAAAAAATATTGCGAAACCATTTTGCCTCGAATTGACCATCCATACCCAGCAACATTGCCATCGCATTTAACTATCCAGATGACAGCACCCTCTGTAAATCTTTTTTTAATTCTATCTATTAAGAGCTCTTCAGTCCAGTAATTGACGAGCCTGACCGAATCCGGTCCTGAAATTTCATGATATGTACTCTTGCACTCGATCATAATATTCTCAGGCAACTTTAATACGGATTCATGTAATTCGTCCATATCCGCATAAAACAACAGAGTTTGTCGCTTAAATATGATGCGATACGGCTCCTCATATAACCTGCGAAGCGTTTTCAAAACCCCATTTTTTTTGTAGTAGTTTATAAAGCGTGTTAAAAAAGTTCGGTTACGCATTGTTCATTTTCTTACTTATTTTTCTCTAAACCTTATAGGGACGTATCCTAAGAAGCCTGAAATACAGCCAAAATAATAAAATACTTTTGTTAAACATTTCATGTAGCTATGTTGCCCAAAGATGAAAGAAAATGGTAAAAGGAGCGTATAGAGGCAAAAGGCTGCGGTAACTTTTGCAAGGTAATCGAAACCGCCTGTACATAAATTTCTAAAATGTTCGCCAGTCAGGCCGCCTATTCGCAGATTATTTTTTAAGTAAAATGATTTTTCCCACCGCTCAGGGGGCACAGTTTCATAGACAGGCGCCTCATCACACCAGACGAAAATCCGTCCCTCGCCAATCATTTTATTGAAAAAATTGATATCCTCACCACCGGTTCGACCAAATTCGGCGCCAAATCTAATATCTTTATCTTCAAAGATTGTACTCGACAAAAGCACATTCCCCGTCCGTGTGTTCTTGGACTGTAGGACCGTGCCTGTTTTATGTGATTTACGCTCACAGAATTTTCCTTTTACAAGCCAATCAGGGGGCTTTTCATCGAAATGAGGTTTAACAGGTCCCAAGATGCCATCAGCCTTAAATTCACGGTAAGCTTTATACAAATTTAATAGCCAATGAGGCACTGGAAACTCATCGTCATCGATAAAGGCAATGAAATTACCCTTAGCGTTATCAACAGCTTTATTTCTTGCAAGGGCAATATTTTGCTCGGGCTCATTATAATAGTCGATGTTATAAATGCACTTTTTTTTGAAGGCTTCCACATAGGTCTTAGCTGATTGAGCGTAATCATTGTCAACCACTATGACAGAATAAGTAAATAGACCATCGGTGAGTTGACTTTGAAGCTCGCTCAATAATCTCGCCAACAGACTTGGCCTTTTATATGTACAGATGCATACAGAGATATGGTCGATATTAGGTTTCACGCTTCTTTTGAAGAGGATACCGGGAAAAGCACGACAGTGTCTATTTAAGGCAGGAAAGCTTTTATGGATTCTGCAATGTACTGAATCTTGCTTTCGCTGAGTTCCGGGAACATGGGTAGGGAAACAATCTCTTGGGAAATTTTGGTAGCTTCAGGGAAATCTTGTTCTGAATGGCCCAAGTAGGCATACGCTAAAAGATTCGGTAGGGCGATGGGGTAGTGGATGCCTGTGGAAATGCCTCTGGATTGTAAGTGGTCCTGAAGCCTCTGCCGTAATTCCTTCTTAACCCGAACAACGTACAGATGATAGACCGCTGTAACGTCGTTTATCTCGACAGGAGTGATTACGCCTGAATCTTTAAGGTAGCTGTTATAGCAATATGCGTTTCTGCGGCGCGCCTCCGTCCATTCCGGCAGATGTCTTAATTTTACACTCAAGATAGCCGCCTGCAACCCGTCAAGGCGGCTGTTGACACCCTCAATCTCGTGATCATATTTGCCAATCCGGCCATGGTTGGCAAACATTCTTGCTTTCAGGGCCAATTCATCGTTGTTCACGACGATAGCACCCCCATCACCATATGCCCCGAGATTCTTCCCCGGATAGAAGCTGAAGCAGGCGATATCGCTGATTGAGCCAATCCGCTTTCCTTTGTAAAGGGCGCCATGAGCTTGTGCCGCATCTTCAACAATCTTGAGATTATATTTTTTTGCGATGTTCAAGATGGGATCCATATCAGCCGGTTGACCATACAAATGTACCGGAATGATAGCTTTCGTCTTCGGGGTGATCTTTGGTTCGATCTTATTTATATCAATGTTATACGTCAGCGGGTTCATATCTACAAATACGACTTTTGCCCCTGCCATCGTGATGGCCTCTGATGTCGCGATGAAACTGTTTGCTGCGGTGATTATCTCATCACCATTGCCTATTCCGAGGCTTTTAAGCGCGATAAAAAGCGCGTCCGTGCCGTTGCCAACACCAATACAGTGTTTCACACTGCAGAATTTAGCAAAGGCTTCTTCAAAGCTTTTTAAATGTGATCCACCGACGAATGCGGTTTGTGAAATTACAGTGGATATTGCGCCATCAATTTCATCTTTAATACTTTCGTACTGGCTTTTAAGATCAACAAAGGGAATGTTCATGGGTTTCTATTGTCCTCCATATGAGACGGTAAATGATGACAAGTGACTAGTAATTGGTTCAAGGGGCAAGGCGCCAGGTACTAGAATATCATAATTTTCTTAAAAGTTTTGCAGGATTGCCTGCATAGATTCCCGGCACGGTTATATCCTTCGTCACTACTGACCCGGCGCCGATCACCACATGGTCACAAATAGTCACGGGCATGACAGTAGCATTGGCTCCTATGGATACATGGTTGCCAATACAGGTCGGCTTCCATAATTCCTTATTTCTTCTCGCTGGGCTGCCTATTTTGAATGGATCGTTAATGAACATTACAGCGTGAGAAATGACACAATCATCCCCTATCGTCACCATTTCGCACACGAACGCGTGAGACTGAATTTTACTGCGGTCACCGATGATGACGTCCTTCTGTATTTCTACGAAGGGGCCAATGAAACAATCATTGCCTATTTTACAGCCGTAAAGATTAGCTGGTTGGATAACAGTTACGTTTTGACCAAATGTTACATCACGGATCTGAATATGTTTCAGTGTGGGTTCGTTCACGGCTGCCCCATTTTTCTCATCATTCATGCGATTCCCAGTTTGCATTTTTTGGGGTGAAACCTAAGATTTATTTCATTGCCCGTTTCTATTGATTCATAAATAGCGCTTATCAATTCCAAAGATTTTCTTCCTTCGAATCCATCCACCAGACCAGCCCTATTGTTTTGAATAGAATCCATCACACCTTTCAAATACTCACCCAGATTATAGCCCCATCCTTGAGGATTCTTGCCGTATTGTTCCATGATTGTATCATCGTTTGGCTGCCGTTCCTCAAATTCCCAGGTAACCAATTCATTCATGAAGAATCCGCCAATGACAACGGTTCCTTTCTCTCCTAAGATGCTGATTGACCCTTCGAGGTCTTTAGGCCGCGTTGCAGTTGTCGCCTCAATAATACCTATTGCTCCATTTGTGAATGTGAGAAGTGCGGCGCCTGTATCTTCACATTCTATGTGAACGAGCCGGGTAGTGCCTATCGCCTTCACGCGTTCGACGTCACCCATGAACCACGTTAACATATCAATGTGATGACTTGCCTGGTTAGTGAAGACCCCGCCATCATACGCCCAGGTACCACGCCAGTCTGCCGAGTCATAGTAGGATTGGTCTCTTTTCCACCGCAGCCGCACAGTGCCCATGACCAATTTTCCAAAGCGCCCTTGATCAAGAGCCTCGCGTGCCTTAATTATCGGCATATTGTATCGGTTCTGATGAACGACGAAAATTTTTACACCGTGAGCGTCACAGGCCCTGATAATATTGTCAGCTTCATCAAGCTTCAAGGCAATTGGTTTCTCAACAACTATGGGCTTTCCATATTCGACAACCTCATTAATGCACTGGCAATGAGTCCCACTTGGCGTCAATATGCTTATTATGTCTATCTCATTTCCTATGGAATCCATCATTTTTTTGATAGTGGAAAAAGAAGGCAAACCTGAACTATCGGCGAATTTTTTTGCCTTCTCAACTTTGATGTCACAAAAACTGGCTATTTCTGCATTCTGTAGATAATTCTGAATAACATGAACATGCTTCTTGGCTATTTCACCGCAACCAACTATTGCAAACTTTATATTCGTCATCATCGATACTCCATATCCACATATTGATTTTCTTTCACTTACTTATACTAGATACAGGCAAGATGCCAGTCCTGCGCGAGGATGAAAGCCAAAGAATCAGCGTCTTCACGCTCAAAATAACTGGCCATTTGAGGCCGAAAAACTAACCGCGTAACTGGTACAGTTTTTGGGGGCTCAATATGCCTGAATACTAACATAAAAACTGGACCGATTTTAGGGGCCAATTCCACGTCCACCTCTTTGCCGAAAGTACTTCCTTACGGACTCGTAAAGATGGCCCTTCTTTAATAGATTTTTTGCAGCGATGTGGGCGCCAATTAAAGAGGTCCGTATAAGATTGAAAGCCTTTAGGTTTATGGCAGGTCCAAAAACGTAAGTGTCCTCGACATCGACACAGACATCGCAAAATATTTTCTTAGCTTCAGAGTTTCCCGCTCCAAAATCCACAATACGAAAAGCTTTCGAATCACAAACGTTCTTAATCATGTGCACAGTGAGATAACTCCCAACGCTATACTCCCTGTAAGCCGGGTCGTATCCGATATGTTCAAAAAAGTAGACGTCGTTATATTTAATGCCATGTGAAAAACAGGCAGGCTTTCCGTGAATATACAGAATGTATACGTCAAGCCAATTATTCCTTGCATAGAATGCATACTTCCTTCTATTTTCATTTGTGAGAAACGAGCCTGCTCCTGCTTTTCTTTGCCAAGAACGTTTAGCAATCCTCTCAGTATCGTTTAGAATCGTATCCATTTCATCTAAAGAAGTGTAATGCATAATGCTTATTTCCGTGCCAAATTTTTTTGCCAGCTTATTGGCCCAATACCCTTTAACATAGGCCCTCAAGTTTTTATGCTGGGAGAGGTATATGTCGATAGAGGGTGGCACTGTTAACTGCCAAGTTTCTTGTTTAATTCTGAAATGGTCTCTACGGGAAAATGGAGTCTTTGAAAGAGCTAAATCGTGAAACGGTGAATTTAGCGGAAGGCTGCCAAATATAAAAATGTCGAACTTTCTCTCATGCAACAATTTAAGAAGAGCATCAAAGAGCGTTGAACATTCCAGTTCATTTGTATTCCCCAGAATTGTTTTATAATCTAATCTAAGAACACTAAAGTTCGGGGTTGGGAAAAGCACGTATCCAAACCTCAACTCGATTGGCCTGCATTTGATCGACCCGATCAACAGTGTCTTGATTTCGCCGTCTTCCTGAAGACCAAGAACGTACGGTCTAAATTCAGGATTCATTTCCGCGTATGTACGATAGTATTCGAAATCGTACGCAGGATGCGATTGCATCCGTATCCAAAATGTTTTCAACTCACTAATGGCTTGTATGCTATCGTACGTATTGACATGTAAAAAGCTTTGCATAATTTTGGTTTTAAACTTTACGCCATTTTCGGGGCCACTTTTCAGGATCTTTGCTTACTTTTTAATTTTTGATCAGCGGAAAACGCTTTCTGACAACCTTCAATTCTTCCTGGATGGCGCCGGAAAGGGACACTGGAGGATGTTTCCCCTTATATTGCGGTAATAATATCATCTTCTGTTTCCTAAATGTCTGGGTATCACGTTTGCATTGAGGGCCATTGCCCCATAAAGATGCTCCCAGTTCTCCTTGACCATGGTCGTGAACCGCGCCTTCTGGGCTCGATGATATTTATGCGTGATCTCAAAATACTGCTCAACCTTGTACCTGGTCAATACTTCATATCGCATACTAATTTTCTTTTATTTACCTATATTGGAGACAGGCGAAATGTCAGTCCAATGTAAGCATGAAAGTGATTGAAGTTCGCACTTTGGACGGTGTGGGTATGCCGGCAGAGGTTCAAATTTCTTTATATAGATTTATAAGATCCATTTTGTTTTTTCCCCAGCCATACTGGTCCAAGAAGGCTCTTGCTTTTTCGGCTTGCGCCTTACTTTTTATATCATTTTTAGATAAATCTAAAATTGCCTGGGCAAGTGATTCAACATCTTCCGGTTCAAAATAGCTGACCATTTCATCAGTGAAGTAATATTCAATTGTCCTTAATCTCGGAACAACTGCAGGGATGCCTAAAGCTACATACTCAAGTAGTTTCACTGGAAGCATAAGCTCTGTTGCGGGGTTCTTTCTGTTTGCTACAAGGCCCATCTCCATATTTTCTAACATATTAAACAGCAATTCCAAGGGGATCAACGTGTTGCTAAAATGAACGTATCTGTCAAGATCAAACAATTTACTTAACTCTGTACATTCATCAAGGCCCTCACCATCACCAATGATATGGAATTCCAGACTCGGATTCACATTACTTATTTTAGCAAAGGCTCGTATGGCCAAATCTATTCCTAATCTTTTTGCCACGGTCCCGTGATAAATTATCTTTTTCCTGGTATTCTCATTGTGCTTTATAATCTTATCTGTTCTAAACCATTTTGGATCTGGTACATTCATAGAGATCACAATTTTCTTTGAGGGGATTCCCCTTTTAACCAATTCATCACGCTGCACATGGTTTACGGAAATTACTTTGTTTGCAAAACTACAGCACAACAACTCTTCCCAACAAAGGATTTTAAACAGGAACTGGTTGGCATCTTCACCGTACCTTGCAAAGTATGTTTCCGGTGTTGAATCGTGAATATCCAGAATCATTTTTTTCCCGAATACACGTGGCAAGAAGCCGGCCCAAACGAGAAAATTAGGCATGTTGTGGACATGAATGACATCGAGCCTGCGGGAAAATAGTAGTTTGTTACATTTGCAAAAGGCAAGGTAAAGGAATTTCATATATGACGCAAAGTGCTTAAATTTGTTTTGTCCCCTATACTTTTTAACATTGAGTTCAACCACTTTTACATTTTCAATTTCATAAGATTTAGCGGGATCTTTTTCCTGTAATGCCAGGAATGTGACATCGAAATCTCCAGTTGCGGCCAATGTCTCGGCTTCCCGTCTGACCCGGGCGTCTGACAGGTAGTTGGTATATCCGATCATACATATATGTTTTTTCATTTATTGAATATCTCGAGAAACTACGTTTTTTAAAGACCTGGATTCGCGCGTGGGCAGGAATAACAAAGGGATTGCTTTCTCAGATTGGAATTTGAACATTTACAAAATTTGTAGAATAGGCATCCACATGCTCTTCTTTAAGAGAACTGAAATTAGTATCTATGACTTTGCCGGTTTTCGGAAGATAAACTCTCAGCACCAAGTCGGGCACATCGCTATCACCTTTACTTACAATATGAAATTTTAAGCTGTCTTGTAAAAAGCAAACTTCCTCAAATAAAACAGAACGCCTCTTATTAAACCACCTGACAACGTGGGAAGCTTTATCAATCCACACCCTTGATTTCTTCAAATTTTCTAAAATCTTGATGTAAAAATCCCCCCAGAGCCTTTCAGGAACCATGCTCCTGTCATGCCAGTTTATTGTTAGAACGCCGCCGTATCGTTCCGCGTTTTCGAGCAGGGCATCTATCATTGGCCATGCTTTTTCTTCAGATAAAGCCATCCGGTCTGGGAAAAAAAGTGCTGTGTCCTGAACATTCAATGGCAGTTCTAATAATTTCTTTAAGCCTATTGGGCGGTATACCTGCGTTGTGCCCCCTCGATAACCAATCGCATCATTGTATCCCACGGATGAATCATAAAAAAATCCGGCATCTTCCAAATATTTCGGAGATTCATTGTTGAAATAAAGCCAGTGCATTCTGATTCCAATTTCAGATATTTCTGTTGCTTCATGAATCCTTGCAAATTCTTTGCGGCCTTTTTCAGCATCATACCAGGCATCGATTCCATGAACTCCAATCTCGCGACCGTGCGACAGAAGGTATTGTATTTCTTCTTTCACATCAGACACATCATACCGTGCAGCTCTTATTGCATGTTTTGGATTTCCATTATTTATTCCAGCATGGTTCTTGAAAGGAATTATGAAAAATGTGGAAGGAAAATCTTCTTCAACTTCTGTGTAACTATTAAATTGCATCCAGAAGTCTTTTGCGAGCCCCGTATAAACAGCGGGCAATAAAAAAACAGCCTTCCAATTCTCGCAGAGCTTACTCCATGATATTTCCCCCTTTAAAGCGTGCAGGAGAGAACCAAATGAAGCACGATAGAGGAATCCCAAGAGTGTATGATCAAATTTATGCATACGGATTCCGGTAAAATCAATGTCATGGGTGAGGCAGCATGAAAAATTATATCCTGCCGGAACGGGGGGAATCTCGACCAAGGGTAAACCGAATTCGAGGATCCATTCGCGTAACATTGATATATGCAGATCCAGAGTCGGTATGTGCGAGAAGCTCACTGATTGGCCCGATGTCAGTAAGAAGTTGATCTCCTGAAACAAGTCGAAACCAATACGTATAATTTTGCTGTCATCTTTATTGATTTCAATGCCTACAACCGGTCCCGTGCTTGCCTCAAGTCTTGTCACTGTGTCAATTGACGTGTCGAGGCTTGATATATTCCCATATATAGGAAATTGATGCCCCCCGTATGCCAATTGGACATTGCCTTTAGGCAGAGTGTTTATGTTGATGCCGTTGTCGATATCAAATTTAATTTTCTCACTATTATAAAGAACTACAAGTGTTGCGTCCGCTGCCTTGAGAGATTCCAGTGTTGATATAACTACGGAATAGTGCCGATCTTCATCGTAAAACTCCCATGGAACTTTAAATAATTCAAAGAATTCTCTAACTATTTCCTTTTCACTTTCTTTTGAAATAACACCGATCATAGATAATGTGCTTATGATTGGGAAGGAAGATTGTTACTGAAATTGGCCTTCCACCAAAGCGCCAATTCTTTCGGCAGGACGTTCCAATATTGCCCCTTATATCGAGATTCAATATATTTGAGAAATTCCACATAGTATCTTGCCGGATATTCTTCAAATTGCGGTCTATTATCAAAATTCATGTAGTTAGGATGAGTTATGAACAGAACCATTCCACCGTTAGCAACTATCCAGTCCAGCTTCTCTTTCCAGATGTCGATATTTTTCTTCTGCATAAGGATAAAGAGCAGGAAATCCTGAGGAAGAGTATAGGGGAGTTCGACATATCCAGTATGTCGTGCGTTACCAGGTACCCAAAATGGAAAGATCGTGCCCATACCATCCGGTTGGGGTTCGAAGGGATCGGTATCAAATGTTGATGCATCATACTCAATGTTCAGGTGGTGAAGCAATTCAAGATCGTGGTACATGCTTGGACTCCGAAATCCCACAGCGCCCCATTCTTTTAAGTAATAATTAATATTATCGGCCTCTTTAAGAAAATTCGATGCGGGCAGGAATGGGTTCTTGTCGTGATTTAAACCGTGTAAACCTATTTCAAAACCATGATCGGTTAAGTAACTGCTTAGTTTTGGCGAGACCCTGTAATCCCTTGCAACAAAGTTAAAAGAAGATCGTAAACCACGATGTTCGTCGATCTCCGCTACTACTTGACACTTCTCCACTCGCTGCCTAATCGTATCCTTAGCCGTCTCAATATCGTGAGTTAAGACAAGTGCAAATTGTTTTCCACCTGGCCATCCAGTCCATCCCTTCGGTGGCATTGTGGCATTTTTATCTATAGGCCATACATTTTTGTATTTAGGTAGCTGATAGACCACGATGGCTCTACGCAGGAAAATCTGCAAGCGGCGGGGTATAATAGTTTTTAAGAAGTACAGAGTATCAAGGTTAAGCAATTGGATATCGTTTCTTGATTGGTTATTTTAGAAGCTAAGAATGATCATGAAAATTCCATTACTCATCCTATATGACGATAGCAAAATTTTCCGATCAGCGGATAAATCGATTCAGGCGCCTTCTGACAGGCAAATCTGGCTAACCTGTAGGCTTTTGACGCCTCTCGATTCACCACTCCTCTATATGATTTAATTGGATAATGGAAGGAATGAAGATCTACAATTTGCGCACCCCAGCGTTTTTTAAAATCCATTAATGGTTGATTATTGGGTGATGTTCGCCCAAAGTCATAAACTCTGAATCCCTTCTCACAGGCTAATTTAATCCCCTCCCAAAAAAGAAAATGGTTTGGACTTGCTTTGCTGGAGCTTATATCCCAACCGACAGCTTCCGCTGAAACACGCTCGTTGAACTGGAGAAGGAAATGTGTCGCGATGATGCTTTTTTCAAATTCCGCTAGGAGAATCGTAACTTTTCCTGAGGGTGCGAATATATCCCATAGTGTCTTGAAAAATAGGTACGGTTGCGAAGGCAATCCTAAGCGTTTTCTTGTTACTGTGTAAAGATTGTAAAAGTCGAGAAAGTCATTTTCGTCACTTGCAACTTTTATGACTAATTTATTTTTCTGGGCTTTGTTGATTTCGTATCTTACGGCCTTATAATTAAAATTCTTCCATAGCACTTCCGGGCCTTGAGACAATTCCAAGTAATGATGTTTGAAGTAACATTGATCGGCAAAATGTTTATTATCGATAAAGCGCGCGGCATGCAAAGTTTTTATCTCAAGGAAAGAGAATTTCAGTTCTTCTAATAAGCGCGTTGCCTCGTGAAGGAGAACCTCCATATCTTCTGCATTTGAAACCAGCGGATCACAGAGGGTTGCGAAAGGAATACTTACCAAGCGGTTTCCCAGGAGCCAACTCCTGACTTCGAATATAGGCAAGCCGGCTGTAATCTCATTTGATTGCGGATCAAGAAGAGCGAGGTAATGTCCCTTCATGTGTGCAAAGCTCCGTTCAAGCACCGTCTTCCAGCCGGATAGATGGGCGATCCATCCTAAGGGATGGTTTTCCACAAACTTATCCCAGCGGGAATCTTTGAGGGGGTCGATTATGGTGATGTTTGACATTTCAAGGGTCGAGGGTAGAGAATTAAGGGCTAAGGGTCAAGGGGCAAGGGAAAGGTCATAAGGATAAAAGTCAAAATCCGAAATGTAAATGACAGGTGACGAGTGGATACAGCTCCGCTCTCTCGATTACATCGAAGGTAAAAAAATGAGGTACAGTGTTCAAGTCTCGAAGTAACAAATAAGAAATTGTCATTCCGGCCCCCGATAGGGACATTCGAGGGCAGGCTCCAGCGTGAATCCAGGAGCGGCCGGATGCCGGATCAAGTCTGGCATGACAGGTATTTTATTGCGGGGTTAATAATGTTAACCCATATGTCTATACAGTAACGTTCCGAGAGCATTTAGTATAGATATCGGCAGTTTATTGAAAACCTTGTGCTGAAAATCAGAAACTTTAGGGGGATCTTTTACAAAGGAATCTTTACTAAAGTCGTATTTGTAATATTTGATAATATGTTCCTTTGTCCCCCACCCTGATTTAAACTGTCTAAGCCCGTCGTTATCAGTTTCCGTTCTGCCGAAACACAAGTGCTTATATCCATTTTCACAGCACCATTTTATGGCTTGCCACATTACAAGATTGTTTGCCCTGAGGTGCTGATATAATCTATCTGAAGCTCCATACTTATATATCACTTTTTCTCCAAGAAGTAAGTAAACATTACCTGCAATCGCCGCATTAGCGTATGTGGCGAGGGAAATGAACCCTGCGTGTTTTGCTATGATTTGGTCATATATATTTTTGAAGAAATGATAGGGTTGGGGGGGGAGGCCATGATCCCTCCGGGTAAGAGAGTTTAGACGGTAGAATTCATTCAACGCCTGCAGCGAATTTGTAATTTCTATTTTTACGTTTTCCTTTTCAGCTTTTTTTATGTTTCTTTTTGTGGAGTCACGCAAGTTAGAAAAGATATTATCAGTGCCACCGGTAAGTTCCAGGGTATGGCCTAAATATGACACTGATAGTTCTTCTTTCTCCAATAAAGGCTGCGCGCTCCTGAGCTCTAAATATTTCCAGCCATGTTTTCTCCCATAATTAATTGCAAAGCTGAACAGCGCCGGAAATTGCCCTGACTCGGAAGTTAATGGTTCGCAATAATCGGAGAAGGGAAGGGAGACACCCCTCCTGCCCGTGAGAAAGCTGTCCACTTCCATGAGTGGGAGCAGAGCCGAAATGTTACGCTCTGAGCCCTCCATGAGGTAAAGCGGCCTGTAGCCATAGGATGCAGAGAGAACCTCAGCCCAGTTTGAGGTATGGAAAAATGAATAATGGGGTAGGGCGAGGATCAGATTATTCCAGTTCTCATGTTCGATTGGATTTGTAATGCAGATCATAAAAAAACGGGAGCAAGGGTCAAGGGTTATCCTTTAACCTTGACCCTTGCTCCTTGCGCTTTGTTCCTTTATCCTTCTTAAGATTTTTGCAGGATTGCCGGCGACGATTGTATCCGGAGGTATATCATTTGTGATGACGCTTCCTGCGCCTAAGATGGCGTTTTCGCCGATGGTAACGTTGGCAAGAATTGTGCAGGAGGAACCGATCGAGGCGCCCTTCTTGACAAGAATAGGTTCTACTGCCCAGTCGGCCTCGGTTTGCAGTTTACCATCCTTGGTTGTGGCCCGTGGATATGTATCATTGATGAAAGTGACGTTGTGGCCGACGAAAACGTCATCTTCGATGGTCACTCCTTCACAGATAAAGGTATGGCTGGATATCTTGCAGTTCTTGCCGACGGTCGCATTTTTCTGTATCTCTACAAAGGCGCCAATCTTTGTATTATCGCCAATGGCACAGCCGTAGAGATTGATAAACTTTGAAAGCTTTAGATTCTTCCCAAGCTTTACGTCGTCAGCTATGCAGAGATAGTTCACAAGTACACCATCTCTCCTTTATTTTTCAGAGACCTGGTAGCTGCTTCGAGCAGATTAACCACCCTGAGTCCTGCCCTGCCATCATTTATAGATCTTCCACCATTGCTTATGCAGTCAACAAAATGTTCGACCATGAGCTTGAGAGCTTCTGTCTGTTCAACTCTTGGCGCCCACATGTCTCCGGAGCGATAGGAGACTAAAAGATTGTACTTGCCTTCTTTAGTTTTTACCTGAACACCCTTATCGTAGATCTTTATTTTTTCATCAGCTTCCAGATCGTTCCAGACAAGCATCTTCTTTTGACCACCGATTAGAGTGGTTCTTACCTTGACGGGCGAAAGCCAGTTTACATTAATATGCGCGATGATATTGTCTTTAAAGTAAATTGTCAGATAAGCCACATCTTCGAGCCCGCGGTCAAAGTGTTCCGCGCCGGTGGCTATCACAGCCTGAGGTCTTTGGCCGATCACATATTCCATAATTGATAGGTCGTGAGGTGCGAGATCCCACACCACATTGATGTCGTGCTGGAAGAGACCCAAATTAACTCTGACGGAATCATAATAGAAAATATCGCCTAACACACGGTCATCAATAAGCTGCTTTATCTTTTTCACCGCCCCGGTATAGAGGAACGTATGGTCCACCATGATTTTCAGATTCTTTTTCTCGGCTAACTCAACGAGTTTTTCCCCCTCAGCGCTGGTATAGGTGAAGGGTTTTTCGACGAAGATATTTTTGCCTTCTTCCAAAGCCTTTTTCGCAAGCTCATAATGCGTAAAGACGGGAGTCGCAATCGCGACGACGTTAATATTCGGGTCTTTAATTAATTCGTTGCTATCGGTGGTGATCTTAAAGTTGGGATAGGCCTTTTTCGCTCTTTTGAGGGCCTGCTGATTCATGTCGCATATCATGTCCACCTGAGAACCTTCACCCGTGCTGAAGTTTCTGACGAGGTTAGGTCCCCAGTACCCATAGCCTATTACGCCTACGCGAATCACGTTGTATGTCCTCCGTTTTGCCATTTTGACGAACGGGAAAAATATTGGCGAATGAATTCGGTTATAAGATCTTCCCGTGCGGCCAGGATGACAGTATGTTTTAATAAGCTCCTTTGCCGGTAAGAACTACAAATGGAGTCTTAAAAAGAAGCTTGATGTCCAACCAGAGCGACCAGCTATTTATGTATTTGAGGTCAAGACGTACCATTTCATCAAACGTGGTGCTGCTTCTTCCACTGACCTGCCACAGCCCCGTGATTCCCGGCTTAACGGAAAGCATTCTCCGCCTGTGCCAGACATCGTAGAGTTCACACTCATAGGGTATAGGTGGCCTTGGACCGACAAGTGACATATCACCCTTCAGTACATTGATGAACTGCGGGAGTTCATCCAAGCTGGTTCTTCTCAAAAACCCCCCGATAGGTGTAATTCTTGTGTCGTTACTCAATTTATATACCCCGGGCGTATTCCCATTATCTTTGCCTTCCCCGATGAATTTTGCAATGTAATCCCTGTGGCGGGTATGGTCACTGTTCGCATACATGGATCGGAATTTCAGGAAGGTGAAGCTCTTGCCGTTCAGACCCATCCTTTCCTGCTTGAAAAAGACAGGTCCATCGGATGTCAGCTTCACCGCTGCCGCAATGATCAGAAAGATCGGGGAAAAGAACACAAGCGCGGACAGGCTCCCTGTAATATCGAAAAGCTTCTTTATGGATGACTTCGCCTGCCTGGAGATGCTGGGCTTGGAGAGGTCCGGATACAAGGCGATGTTGAACAATCCATCGTTGATCGCGGAATTTCCGTTTTCCTCGGGAAATGTGTGAAAAGAGATTTTGATCTCTTTCATCCATTCCGGATCAAGGATCTCGCCAAATGCGCTATGCAATTTACGGAAAATTCTTTCTACCGAGCTTTCATCAATAGAGGCCATTTCCGTAAAGATGACGCCAACAGTCTTATTACGTTCGTACCATCCCCTGATGTCTGTCTCCCTGGTGCAGGAAACAAGGGCGGATCTCATTTTTTCCAGTATATGGACGTTGCGGTGTCTCGCATGCAATCCTGATAGGTCAACGAGCATGAGGAGGAACGGCTTTTTAGATCGCTCCGCTCTTTTCCGTTCGATGTGGAGCATATGGTGAAAATGGCGCGCGGTGTAAAAGGTGTGGTCTCCCTCTGTTGCAAGTTCGATTGCAGCTTTAGACCGCGTCAGGGTGAAGCTCTTATGTTTTCCGCCGTTTAATTTTGTAATATTCATAGGGTCCAAAAAACTCTGCGTTTAAAGCAATTATTGCTGCTTCACGTGGTTTAACTTCTGTTTAGCCTGATTCCTTAAAAGTTTTCTCCCCCCGGTTGAAATAACATGCAGGGTCGGTCGAAAAAAAATTAAGCGATACTCTAAAACATATGCGTTTTTATTTTTGTTTTAAAATATCCCTTCTATTG
>JBKQQP010000053.1:0-167810 GCA_052144335.1 Syntrophales bacterium | reverse complement strand
CAAGGAAGATCAGCGGTTACGTGGCGGATTACCAACTCAAGGACATGGATAATGACGGGCAGAAGGAGATAGTTCTTGCCCTTGTTCTCTCTACAGGTGCATCTCTATCCGACCAAAGCGTGATTGTCTCTTATAAGATGGCTGCCCAGCAGAACACTCAATAGAAGTTAAGAGAATTCTCATTATGGGGCCAGATATGCCATATAAGAAAAATCTATACTACCTATTTTTTCTATTAACCGTTTTAAGCTTAATAGGCTGTGGCTCATTATCTTCCTGGAAACAATCGGACCGGACATACACGGTCGCCAATGCAAGCTATGACATATCCCTGATATCTATCGAAAGGCCTACAGGGGCTGAGAAGATATATGGAGAACCAAAGATTGAAACAGTATTTGAGGAAGGAATTCCAGCATTTTCTTTTGAAGATGAGATGGTAAGAATTAAATGGCGACCCGCCCCAGTTGACATCAGCTTTGTCATCAATAATAAGACGGATCGGCCGGTCCTGGTCATCTGGGATGAGTCGAGCTTCATTGACGAAAAGGGTGTGATCCACAAGGTGACACATTCGGGAATCGGCTATGAAGAAAGGAACAATTCACATCCTCCCATCGTTATTAACGCATTAGGCACCTTCGAAGATTTCTTACATCCAGCAGATTGCTTCAAGAAGGAAGAGCCTAGACGGGGGAAATCATATAAACAGGAAGATTACTGGAAAAGGACGTCGTTCCTCCCAACCCAGATAAAAGGGAAGGCTGAAGAATTAAGAACCAAGGCAGAACCATTGGTAGGTAAAACCTTTCATGTGGTCCTTGCTTTGCAAATCGATAATGTTCGGAATGATTATGTTTACACTTTTAAAATCAATAAAGTGGATGTAACAGAGAAGGAGGAGCAACAGGAAAAAAGTCCCAAAGAAGGCAAGGGAGGCGGAAAAAGCAGCAGGGGACGTACGTACTGAACATCTGGAGGATAGCCAAACATGAAAGAAAAAAACAAACTTGTAATGTATGCGAAGATATTCCCCCCCTGGATGCTTTATTAGATAAAGACATGCGTTATTACAAACACCAATTTGAAGCCATCTGTGAAGCATGTGGAGGGTGAGTATTGTATATTATTGACTATCTCGCAAAAAAACCAAGATTATTCATTTGGGTCACGGGTCTACTATTGAATTTGATTATAGGTATTATTGATTATTTAACTGGTTATGAAATAGGAATGGGGGTCTTTTATTTATTACCGATTGGTCTCTTATCATGGTTCATCAATAGAAAAGCCGGGATCGTTATGGCGGTTATTAGTGCAGCAACGATAATTACTGCAGATATTTCAGCAGGAAAAGTAATTCAGAATTACTTCATTGATTTTTGGAATCTTTTTGTCCACTTCAGCTTTTTTACTATCGTCGTTTACTTAGTATATCAGGAAAAAGTTAGCTCTGATAAGAACGAAATGCTTGAAGTTAGACTTCAGAAAGCTCTTGATGAGATCAAAACACTAAGTGGATTGTTACCCATCTGTTCTTCCTGCAAGAAAATTTGTGACAGTGGTGATTGCTGGAAGCAGCTAGAACTCTACGTCAGTGAAAATATAAATGCAAAATTCAACCATAGCATTTGTCCAGAATGCAAGGAAAACCTATATCCCGAATTTGCGGAAAAGAAGTGGGTGAGACTGGGCTAATTATAATGTTTGGGGCCAGAGAGAAGAATAATATACAGATAATTTAGCTTTCCGAACGTTCCATAATACTCTACAGGTTGGCTCTTTAGAAGATTCTGTTCTACACACATCTTCCACCCAGATGAATACTCATTATTATAATATTGACTTTTAAAAGAATATTTTAAAAAAAGACCTCTGGATTGTGAACGAAGAAAATTACGAGTTAGGCATATATAAGAAGCCGATTTAACCTGTAAGTGGGTCATAATTGCATGCCGATTCACAATAGTTTCTTGACTATAAGGATTTTGTCTAAAAAAATATGGTGATCGCTCCATAATTTTTCTATATGTGCTTTTGCTCCACAATGAGGACATAATTCAATTATATCAACAATATAAGTTTCTATTAAATTTTTTGCTTCTTCTCGTTCCATAGTTATTACGTTAAATCATAAAGATGAGATAAAGACATTAAGTGGCCTATTATACATTTGTTCTTCCTGCAAAAAAATTTGTGACGGTAATGGTCAGTGGAAGCAGATAGATCTCTTCATCAGTGACAATACAAATGCGGAGTTTAGCCACAGTGTTTGTCCGGAATGTAAGGATAAACTATGTCCTAGGCTAGTGAAGAAAGCTTGGGCAAGGTTATGACCAATTGTTATGTTTGAACCGGTTATCTCTCTTGATCTCGGTTGTTCTAAACTTTTTTCAGAAGAATAAGTCTTGGAAATGACAATCCTCATATGAAATGAGGATCGGCGGCGGAGTTTGTTTATGAAGGATGTCGTATTTTAAAAGGGGGATAATTTGGAATCGGGTTTTTCAGCTCTGGCCCAGGTGGCCGGCCCGCTGTTTGGGCTTGTGTTGGTATCGCTGGTCTTTGCCTATACGACTGCCATCACAAAAATAGACAGCATCTGTAATTTTTCGTATTTCGCTTCATGGGTATGTGCTGTCGGGTTTTCTTGCTTCCTCTATTTTCCCTGTTGTTTTCTTATTTTTTTTCGGTTGATGAAGGATGAACATTGGCTCTCCGCCCTTGTGGGATTCGTCACGGCGATCACCCCTTTCCTGGTCATTTCCCATTACAAAGAGCTGTACTGGCTACGCATCATGATCCGTGAGGATCGCAGAAAATTCAGAGGGCTGTACTGGACACAGGCCACGTTGCCTGTTGTTATTTTCGTATGATTCCAGGTTGCGATCTGGAGAGCCGTCGCGCAACCCTAACTCAAATCTCGTAAGTTGGCGATGTACACAGCATTGACATACACTCTTTTCCTCGCTGCTTTGCGGGCTGTAATACTGGCAGGCGTTTCGTTCTTTGCAATCGTCGCGTTGCACCAATGCAATAATAACGAAGACTACTAGACAACATTAACAACCGTACGAGCAATGTAGATGGGCCACGCCGCTGAAGTGGCGGCCATCTAACTTATTGTTGTTTTCTGTTTTATTAGATATAATTAATAATATGTCCTTCCTTGTTTCCTATTATTGATGTGGTGATTTCTGGTCATTATTAAGACTCCATAAGAAACAAGCATATTCATGGTGAGGTTTATGAATCCATTCAAGCAATCCCTCATGGATCGCATGATCCAGTTATTTGTCATAATCTTGTTGCTCGTGCATTACAGCAATCCAGCCATTGCCATTGATCAGAACTCGCACGACAACCTAAAGATCGTTAACGATGCATTCGTGATCATCGAAAATGATTACCTGGAGCCGGTGGATTCCCAGAAGCTCATCCAAGGGGCTCTTAACGGCATGCTCCAATCCTTGGACCCTCACAGCGCATATTTGTCGGCCGATATGTACAAGGAACTGGTAGCGGAAACAGAAGGTAGCTTTGGGGGTATTGGCCTTGAGTTAGCAGTTGTCAATGATATCCTTACAGTCATATCACCGATTGAGGGTACTCCCGCGCATAAAGCCGGGATCCGGGCGGGGGATCAGATCATTAAAATCGACGACATATCCACCCAAGGCTTGTCCATTGCTGACTTAACCGGCAAATTAAGAGGTCCTGAAGGTACGAAGGTAAAAATCACCATCATGCGCAAGGGCCTTACAAAACCCAGGGATTTCATTGTCACTCGGGCGATTATTAATGTACGAAGTGTGAGCTACAGCAGCCTAGAACACAACATTGGTTACATCAGGATTTCTCACTTTCAGGCAAAAACAAGCGACGAGCTAAAACAAGCTTACAGTGAGCTTGCGAAGCGTTCCAAACCTTTAACCGGTTTGATACTGGACCTACGGAACAATCCGGGAGGCCTTCTGGAACAGTCTCTTAGTGTATCGGAATTTTTTCTTAAAGAAGGAAGTCCCATAGTCTCGATCAAGGGAAGAGACGCGATCGAAGAAGTAACTTTTACTGCCGAAGCTGACGGAGAAAAGCCGACCTGTCCCATCATTATTTTGATCAACGAAGGAAGCGCCAGCGCCGCGGAAATTGTGACCGGTGCTCTTCAGGATAACGGGCGGGCTGTCGTCCTTGGAATCCGCACATTCGGAAAGGGCTCTGTCCAAGGAGTGATTCCTTTTGAGGACGGTTCGGCCATGATGCTGACCGTGGCAAGATATTACACCCCCAAAGGAAGGTCTATCCAAGCCGAAGGAATAGTCCCTGATATTAAAGTCGAGTTTGTAGAACCGGCCGAGCAAGAAGAAACACAGATGACCGTGAGAGAAAAAGATTTGGAAGGACATATCAAAAGTGATGAGGAGCACGGCGTCGCGCAGGAATCGATTCAGGCAAAAAGAGATTTAGATGCTATGAAAGATAATCAATTAAAGAGTGCAATAGAACTTTTGAATAGTTGGGAGATCCTGAGACACATGGAGAAAAAGTAAGCATAGTTCATGTGATCTGGCGTTATCACAATGGTCATTTTTCATATCCACTGATCAGGATGCGAAACAATATCGTGATAATTATTGCGGAGAGAGTCTTGTCGCTTTTAAAACTATACTTTAACCTTCCGTCCAGTTATTAATTTTGTAACCGGCAGTAACATCATTTAAGATTTACGCAATCCTCCTTCCATAGACAATTCTCTGCGCATAAATATTTCGTTTTTTATATCGATCCAGCATTATCGAAAACTTCTTGCTTAAGAAAGTTCATCCGGTAGTACTGCAACGTGAAAACAATAAAAAGCACTTCTACGCGTTGACGATGGTCTTGATGAGATTCTTCTGTGTTGTCGTCAGTGCTTCAGATTGGATGATACAGAACACTTTGATAGTTAAATTCGACTGGTCAGAGCTCACAATACTGCCAAGCGTCTATAGATTCAGTTGTAACAATAGACTTATTGCTGATATGTCTTCTTGATCTTTAATACTCCCCTTTTCAAGGTTCTCTAACGAATAATAAGCAAAAAATAGACCCAAAAAGAGAACAGCAACATAAGTCTCAGATATCAAATCACATATAGCAATTATTCATTTTTTTGATTTGATTCTTCTCGTTAAAAATGGATAGGAAATATACAGCGATTAGTATCCAGTCGGATAATAAATATCCAGAGATGCAGTCGATTACTTATTTCACAAGTCATTACCAATACCAGCCGTATTCTTTTCTGTAAGTAGCATCAATAAATACTTTATTCCTTTCTGTTGTCGATATCCATTCGCGTTATGGAAATATTAATCCTTTCTACTACTGACAATCGATAACGACTTTCTCAACTCTTCTTGACCGACCACTTGAGAAAGAGTAAAATCCTATTGAGTAGAGTACAATCAACTGTGGATACTTATTACGCAACCGGCTACTAAAATTGTATACTTTTTATCCGTATTCATGCTCACAAAAGAGGCTTACTGCTCTCTGTAATGTTATAATATCAGTATTAATTCAATATGTTGCACATTAAAATCATAGAACTGGCACACCCCTTGCTTATAAGATAGATCTAAAAGAAAAAGAATGATCAGCAAGGGGAGCCGCCATTCTTTTGTGACGATGGTTTCTCTGGTGTTTGACTACGAAGGAGGATATAAATTATGATGTCAATTTGGAAGATGACGAAAGGAAAAAATATAGCGAAACGGTGGTTATCAAGAGCAGGCTTTCGGCTTTTGCTTTTCTTATTAATCCTTGCTCTGGCTGCATGTTATCCTGCAACTTATCGCGAGGTCCCAAGCGTAGGCCCAGGCCCAGGTCCAAGTGCTCCCATGACCCAGGTCTATTTTTACCCGAAGGCCGGCCAGACGACCGAGCAGCAGTCGCGAGACCACTATGAATGTTACAACTGGGCGGTTCAACAGACCGGCTTCGATCCGAGTCAGTCGTCGATTCCACCTGAGCAGCGCGTCAAGGTGGTGCCGATGCCTCCACCAGGGCATGACACAGCTGTTCTGGCTATCACCGGTGCCGTTCTCGGCGCGTTAATAGGCGGACCGCGCCACGCAGGGCAGGGTGCATTGATCGGCGCAGGGAGCGGGGCTGTTGTCGGTGCTGCATCAGATGTGTCTAGGCAGCAGCAGGCGCAGCAAATGCAGGAAGCTTATGTCAACCGCGATCAGGCGCTCAACGCTCGCCATGAAGAAGAAAAGGCACGTAACTTCCGACGTGCGATGGGTGCCTGCCTCGAGGGTCGCGGGTATACCGTACAGTGAGAAAAACTGGGAATCTATATTTGATTTTAAGGAGTCAATGGCCATGTCATGTATTCGAAATATGAATCGGTACTTTACGATTGGGCTTATGTTAACAGCGTTGTCAGGAATCATGCTGATCGGGTTAGTTCAGGTGGTACATGCGGATGAGCGCGGCTTCGGCCATCACGAAGAGTTCAGGGATACACGTCATGGCCATGACCATGTCTACCCGGCACGCGGTCAGTACGTTGAAAGGCTGCCGAGCGGTTACCGGGCGGTGTTTCATGGCCGCTCAGAATACTACTTCTACGGAGGTGTCTGGTACCGCCCGTACGGCGCGCGCTTCGTCATCATTGCGCCTCCATTTGGTATCGTAGTTCCCATCCTGCCTCCGTATTGCACGACAATCATGCTAGGCGGTGTTCCTTACTACTATGCCAATGAAGTATATTACACTCAAACCGCGGGCGGCTATATGGTTGTTGAGCCGCCGGCTGGAGTCATGCAGGCACCCCCCCTGCAGGCACCCCCATCGGCAGGCCAAATGCCGTCAGAGCAAGTGTTCATATATCCCCGCCAGGGCCAGAGCGAACAGCAACAGGCAAAGGATCGTTACGAATGCCATAGCTGGGCTGTAACCCAGACACATTTTGACCCGACTCAGCCGCCTGCTGGCGTACCCGCAGCTCAAATGAGCCAGAAGCGCATGGACTATCAGCGGGCGATGGGTGCCTGTCTTGATGCCCGCGGGTATACGGTGAAATAGCAGAAGATTGTTATGCCGGGCTCATGGCAGGTGCAGCTGAGAAAAACAACTTAAAGAATGAAACGCATAGTTGAGAACTCAAAAGAAATATTCATAGCGTAAGATTCTTATTCTCTTCTGTGGGCTGCTGATCTGCCATACACCTCTATATGCGCAAGAACTCTATCTGCTTGGCGGAGCAATCGGAGATACCGCCAGCAGTGACCGCTCGCATACATGGTCTTTAGAGTATATGCAGGCATTGGGAGAATACGAGGCAATCAGTGTCTCGTATTTGAATGAGGAACATTTCCCAAATAACCCCTGAGATGGTACAACTGTGCAATTGTGGGCGCGCACTAAGTGGATAGACTAGCAGTTCGTCGTAGCTGCTGGGATCGGACCTTACTATTTCTATGATACCGAATTGGCAAGAAGCGGACACCGTTTCTCCGACGACCATGGCTTGGGAGGGATCTTCAGCCTCACCGGTTTTTGGTACACGGAAAGCCCGTGGATTATCCAGTTACGCAGCAATTTAATTAAAACTAACAATATCGACACACATTCCGACATGGTCGGATGGGGTACCAATTCGATTATTCATCAGCACGTGGTACATCGTCCGAAGGAGGGCCCCGCGTGAGAAAACGACGGATAACGAGATAACAGTATACATCGGGCAAGCCACCGTCAACAGCGCAAATTCCCCCCAATCACTAACTGAAAGCATCGAATACCGCCGGGGTATTGCACGATACTTGGACTGGACTATTGCGTGGCTTAACGAGGGTGATAATCGTCTCATACGCCTCAACGGCATCCTTTCTCAAACCTGGTTGGTACGTGCTTTTTTTGATGAGCATTTAGCCCTTGGAGTCGGCTTGGGTCCCTACTTCCTTGTTGACACACACAGCAATGAAGATAGGTATACTGTGGCGGGCGTTATCACGTTGTCGGCGAGCTATAGATTCAACCCGAACTGGTTGGTACGTCTCTCCTGGAATCGCGTTACCACAGATTACAACCGTGATACCGACGTGATCATGATCGGGCCCGGTTATCGCTTTTAAACCATTTAAGACGAACACAGAAACCTGATCCAGTATCTCGCGTCCTGTATAGGGCACTGTGTAATGGAAAAAACTAGACCCCACCCACAGCTATCGGCGGGGTTTCTAAAATTAATTTCTCTTGTATCGTAAGGCCGCATCACTTCGACTTTTTCCAGAACGGGCCGGTCTTGCCGATTTCTTTCATGCCCTGGACCATCTCACGGGCGTATTCATGTATGTGTGACAGATAGTCCTTCTCCATCCGCCGCCTGAAGAAAGGCCCGGAGAATAGCTTGCGCAGGTCATCCAAGGAAAGGATGCCCTCGTCTGTGCCTGCGATAAAGGATTTCCAGTTGCGGACGTGCTCTTCCGACCGGAAGAGATTCATTGTGCTTCAAGCATAACCAGGGTCTTCAAACCATTTCCAGAAGGGCACGGCGACATAGGCCGTGTACCCCGAGGCTTCGTCATTCAAAATGATTCCGTCCCGGATGACCACACGGAGCGGCGCGCCGCAGTCCAGACAGGGGAAATCCACCGTCACTGCCTTGCCAGGGAATAGCCAGCAGACCGCCAGCGATTCGAATGCTCACTGACCGAACCACTTCTGCTGACCGTCGATGGTGATCCGGTATTGGGTTGGAAGGTTGTTGAAGGGAGCGAAGGAAACGATGTGGTCGGTGCGGGGATACAGCCACGAAGGGATCCCCGAAGAGAACAGGTCGTGCATGACCTTCCGGCCTTCTTCGACGGGAAGCCCGAGTTCAGCGGCAAGCTCCGTGTAAAAGGGTGACTGCCCGGTTTCTACCATGCGTTTCATGATGATGTGAAACGCCTTCTCCAGCATCGGGGGTGCGCTCATGGTATTGTCCTCCTTTATGATTCTGTTTTTCAAATTCTCGGTTCAGATGAAATTTTATCTACACTTCCTTCATAAAATTAATTGACGTCATAATTTTGAAAAGGGGATAAAGCGGGTTGCTGCGGTACAGATTCAGTGTTGTCTCATGAATTTCTCTGGTGAACGCCGCGCAGCAGTCTTCAAGGATATAGGCCTGGAAGTCATTAGACAGGGCGTCAAGTGCGGTAACTAGTACGCACCAGTGCGTACTAATGCCGCAGATGGCAACCGTGTCCACTCCGTGCAGCCTGAGAATCTGATCCATGTCCGTTTTGTAGAAAGCGCTAAACCTGCGCTTGGGGCTGTAAATATCAGACGGCTCCTGAATCAAGAGCTCTGTTACCTCCGCGTCCCTTGTCCCGCGAATGGAACGCTCCTTCATCTTTCCACCGAAGATGAAGTCTCCTTTTAGAAAACTGTCCATGGAAAAAATCACCGGTATGGACCTGCGGCGGGCGAATTCGGTGAGACGGTTGATATTTGGGCAGACGTCACGGGCAAGCAGAGTAATCGGAAAACCCGGTTCAGCTTCCAATGAGTCCTTAAGCATATCGACGATAACAATTGCAGGTTTCATTCGCAACTCCATCAAACGCTGTTAGAAAGAATATCTTTACGCTTCATTGCCGACTTCAGGAGAAGATTAAGGCAATAGGTGCACCCTTTCTCGAAATGCTCGTCCTCCGCAATCAGTTTCCTATCAACCAAAAAGCCCTTCTAATATTCTTCCGCCTCACTAGTCGGCATCTCGGGCACCTTGCAGAGCTTTTTTAGAGAAGCCTCATCCGTATGACCGTCGACGCAACTGCTCTTGTTTTTCGCCGTCGTAGAATAACATACAGCCAAGAAGATGATCAGGCAAAGAAGGACTGATCCTATAATGATTCTTGCCTTCACAAGCCCTCATTGTCTCAAAGGTTGATAAACTTTGCTGATAATTAAGCCGTCCTCAGGAGTCAATAACTTTCACGTGCCCGGAAGAGCACCATGCACAATGAGGGTTTTGGTAGAGTCAATTATTAATGAATGCCCCGCTGAATCGCTTCTTTTTCAAGGCACCCAGCCATGTTGGGAAGGAGCGATTCAGTGGGGCATGAGACAAGCTTTCTTATCAGTTAATCTTCATTATAAGATACGTAACTTTAGAAATGGAGTTATGCCCGCACCCGTCTTTTCATTTTCGTCTATCTCAAAAAATTAGGCGACCGTTTCTTTTTTTATTTTACGTTCTCACCGCAATTTCCATTACCCGCTACAGCTTGCGCATCAGGGTCTGGGCCGCGATGTGGATTGCGTCCCAAGCCCCGCCAAAGGGCGGCGCATAGGCCAGATCAAGATAACCTATTTGTTCAAGGGTCAGACCGGACCAGAGGGCAACGGAGAGGCTGTTTATCCGGGTAACTGCACCCTTCTCACCGATGGCCTGAGCACCGAGGAGCTTTCCCGTGGTTTTATCGGCGACGAGCTTCAGTCCCAGCTTTTCTCCTTTAGCCAGGGGGCGGCCGACGGGTAGTCCCGCGATTATGGTGCTCACCGGCTGGAAACCGTATTTTGTCGCTTCCTCTTCTGTAAGACCAGTGGCAGCCACCTCGAGTTTGAAGAGCTTGAAGGACTGTGCCCCCACGACACCGGGGAATTCTGCCGGGGCTCCGCCGATATTCTGACCGGCTGTGCGGCCCTGCTTGTTGGCCACATCGCCCAGCGGAAAATATACCCACTTGCCGATGACACGATGAAAGACTTCACAACAATCGCCGACGGCATAGACATTTTCCACAGAGGTGCGCTGGGAAAAGTCCACCTTGATCGCACCGCTCTCTCCCATCTTGAGGCCTAAAGCGACGGCCAAGTCGTTACTTCTTTTCGTACCGACACCGATCAATATCAGATCCGCCTCCAGGTTTCCCTTATCCGTGACTAGACGGAGGGCATAGTCCTTTCCTTTCTCAATTGCAAGGGGTTTGGTGCTGGGAAGGAAAGTGACCTGGTTCTTGCCGAGTTCCTCAAGGATCACTTTCGCGAATTCAGCATCCCACCGTAGAACAGGAAGGGGCAAGATGTCGATCACCTGGGTTTCAATGCCCAGGCTTCTGAAGGCCTCGCACATTTCCATCCCGATGTAGCCCGCCCCGATGATCACCGCCTTACGGCAGGGTTTGCTATCCAAGAAGGATTTCATCTTCAGGCCGTCGGTGAGTTTCCTGAAGAAGAAGACGCCTTCCATGTCCTCGCCCGGAAGCCCGAGATGCGCCGCGTCTGCCCCCGTCGCCATGACAAGGATATCATAGGGCAGGGTAGTGCCGTCGGACAGACGGACGTAGCCCTCTCCGGGATCAATAGCCTCCACACGTGTTCTTATTCTTGCTTCGATGCCCGATTTCTTAAACTCCTCAGGCGTCCTTATGACAAGCCTCTTATAGTCCTTGATTACATCGCCGATGTAATAAGGCATCGGTCAGGATGCATAGGAGACGAAGTCTCCCATTTCCACCATCGTAACTTCAAGCGACCCGTCCCTTCTCTTCGCCTCGGCGGCGGTCGATGGGCCTCCAGCACCGCCGCCTACAACGACCAGTTTCTTACTCATGGCTAGCTCCTTCGATACAATATCAGCCTTTCAGCTTCTCCACATTTTCGCCGAATGGTTTCGATGCAATTTCATTTTTATCCGACAGGATCAGATCGGCGGCTATACCTGCCGCGTCTGTTATGATCTCCCGGCAATGGAGGGCGTGTTCGCGACAGAGCCAGCTGTCCTGCCACTGAGTAGTAACATCCCTGCAGATAGTCTTGCCGTACTTCTCCTTGAGACGATTCGGTATCTGATTGAATAACCTGTACAGGCCCGGCTTTCCGTATAGCTGTTCCTTTCCCTTTAACATCGCTTCTTTTCCTTCCCCTTCAGGAAGCGAAGCCCTTCCATGCACGGCACTCACGGCCATGACGGCGCCTATCAGAGCACCACAGGTATCTCCGAAGAGACCGATGCCGCCGCCGAATCCCGTTGCCAACTTCTTTGTCTCAGGAGGCAGACCAGTATCCACTGAACTCAATACTGCTTCCAGAACGCACTCTGCACAATTGTATCCCAGGCTGAAGTTCTTTCTTGCCCGCTGCCTCATCGCTTCCACTTTTTCTTCCTTAGTCATCTCTCAAATCCTCCTTTTCTCGTTTGTTCGGATGCTTCTGTATGTGAGGCAAGGCGAAATGACCTGCCTCCGCCACTCTTCAACGATATGTCTGATCTATTCTTCCTTCATGCCCATGAGCTTCTTGGCCATCTTTTTCTTGGCTTCAAAGTCTGTGAGCACGGAGATCATGAACCGCTGTGTCTGGGGGGCGCCGGCGCCATGCCAGGTACCCGGTCCATGCAGACCCGCCGTCCAGTGTTGGAGGAACTTGGCGACCTTGAGGCGTTTGTCTGCCGGGGCTGCCGCAGCAAAGGCCTTCTTCAGCATGGGACCGACCTCCGGGTGATCCAGATCCTTCTGTCTAGGCATGGTTACCACCAAGCCACCGCCGATGTCTCCGGCATTCTTCATAATCTCCCAGAATCCGTGGGCGATGTTCAACTTCGCCGCGTTGCCGAAGAGGTCATCCGGCAGGTAGACGCCCGAGCCTTTCGGCTCCTCACGTCCCTTTACTGCGGCTGCAATGGCGCAGGCATGGGACGTCTCGCTCAGGCGGACCATGTCGATGATCTTCTCCTGGATGTGAGGGACCTTATCGACACCGGTGTATTCGGCAGCAAGCACGGTGCCTCCAATGATCAGGTCGGCGAATCCCACCTTGCAAGCCCCGCCACAGTTCATCCTGTGGGCCTTGGCGAAACGGGAAACCAGGCGCCCGCAGTACTTGGTTTCACCGAAGAGGAATACCCGATCCCAGGGAATAAAGACATTCTCAAATACCATCGTGGATGTTTCCCGCTGTCCATAGAAGGGATTACCTATGTCGGCTTCATCTTCACCATATTCCCTTTCCGCAGAGAAGGCATTGTACTGGCAGATGTAGGTAAGCCCCGGAGCGCCGTTCTGTACGGCGAATGACAGGGCGAAGGCCTCTTCGCCTTCCCTCAAGGCACCGCCGGGAAGAACGAGCGTCTCGTGCGATCCTATGGCGCCGCTCTGGCTCACCTTGATCCCCCGGACCACGATCCCGTCATCGCGTTTTTCGACGAGATGGATAAATGTGTCAGGATCATCCTGCTGGGAGGGCCTCTTCTTCCGGTCGCCCTTCGCATCGGTGATCGCACCGGAGACGGCTAGATCGTTGGCCTGGGCATATGCCAGCCACTTGTTAAATCGTTCATTGTATTTCGTGCCCAAGGCCTTGTCCATCTCCCACGTAGTGGAGGCAAGGCTGTTAAGGGCGTCACAACCGACACAGCGGTAGTTGCATGTCCCCACCGTCTGGCTCGTCAGTAAGGCCATCTCCTGCCTCATGTCCAGATCGTGTATATTCCGTGCAACGTTGAGGTTGCGGTTGATCGGCTCCCCCGTGAGGTGGGATGTGGCCACCATCACTTCTTTGTATTGCGCGTCTTCTGCAAGGCCGTAGATCGCCGCATTCGCCATGACCATGGAACGCGTAATGGGATTGTCAAGCAGGCTCTTCACCCACTTTCCACCGCAATAGACACGGGGCGACAATTTTTTTACGCTCTCGAGATACTCTTTCGCTGTCTTCATTGCCATAATAAATCCTCCTTTTTGAATTTATCTTTACGGTTGCCTTTCGTCATTCAACGTTGATTGAGAAATCGGCCTCGCCAGTATCCACGGGAAAGGCACTGGAATTCTCCAGCGCAATATCCATGATGTCCATCAGCGCATTCTCTGGACGACAGCCGGAGATTGTCACTGATAGGGTGTTTGTTTCCTGCCTGGCACCGACGATAAGGTCCTTTTCATAATAGAGTCCAGGCAGCGCTCTCTTGTGGATACAATTATAGGCAAGGGCGGCGAAGGTCCCTTTATATCCTTTGTAGTTCCGGCTCAACTTTCCTGCCTTGACCTTGATGATTTCGTCCGTATCAAACTGCGCCAATTTTTATCTCCACGTTGCGAATGATCACGGACAGCTTCTATATTTTATCTACTAATAGCAATACGGAAAAATTACGTATAATATACGTATATAAACTAAGTATTGTCAATATGGATTAGCATGTTACAGAGATAAGAGATGAGACCTGAGATTGGCTTTTCTGTTTTTCAAGCCCAGTTTTCCCCTGATGTTATCCCGATGAACCTCAACCGTCCTTGCCGACGCGTTTAATAGCTTGGACATTTCCTTTGTCGTCCGTCCTTCTTTTATAAAATTGATGACCTTTATTTCTGTCGGCGTGAGATTAGGATACTTCGAAGAGAGAGTGCGGAGAAGGGGGGAGATGATCTCGCTTATATTCCTCTCGAGGATCTTCAGCTGATTCGACTGATGGCTATCAACCTGGGTTATCTTCAGATTCTCGATGTACGGCAGAATGAGCTCTCTTACGTTGCAGGTCACCTTGTCTTCCAGGTCGACCCTGTCCTCCTCTCTGCGTTTGAGGAGGACGGTGAGAGCAGTATTTGCGTCTTCCAGATTCCGGGATTTTTCTTCCAGTTCCTGCTCTCTCTTCTTCAACGCTTCTTCCATCTTCTTGCGTTCGCTGATGTTCCTCGCAATGCCATGCACCGACACGGGTCTGCCATTCTCCCTCATGATACGGGCGTTAACCTCCACCCATACGACTTCGCCATCTTTTGTATACGTGAGAAATTCCTGCGGGTTTTGAACATCCACATCGTCGAGCCTGTTACGAATGAGTTCTCGCACTACGGGCAGATACTCCGCATCCAAAAGATTCTCTATGTTAAGTCCCAGCAGCTGCGCCGGTTCATAGCCGTATGTCTTGGAGGCGGCGGCATTGCAGGATAAGATCTTGCCATCGAAATCAAGTATGAATATTATGTCATTGGCATTTTCGAAGAGTTCTCTATACTTCTGCTCCGATTGCCTCATTGCTTCCTGCGCCCTTCTCCGTTCAGTTATGTCCGTAACTATCTCCACGATACCGATAAGGGAGCCTCTCTCGTCGCGTACGGGATAGCTGCGCAGAACCCAATTCTTCTTGTAAGATGAAAAATCGACTACTTCCTGGGGTTCACCCGTCTTAAGCGTTTTTACAGCCGGACAAATTCGGCATGCCCTGCTTCTATTATGAAGCGCGTCATAGCAGTGCTTCTTATTCAATTTGCCGGGCGCCAGATTAAATGCATCCTGCATGGCCTTATTAGCCCAGATCACCCGCAAATCCGTATCAAGATACAAGACGAGTTCGGTCATGGCATCGAGAATGACCGATTTCTCCTGCTCTGATTTTCTCAGTTTTTCAAACAGAGGAAGGTATTTTTTTCCGATCTGGTGGGTCGACAAACTTGATTTGTCAGGCTCCATTATTTTTTTCATCTATGCCTCTGATTACAATCAGCCCTCGGCTTTCTTATATTTTGATTACACCGGTTTCTCTTCCGGCAGTCTTTCGCCTAAGGCTAAGCGGCAGACATCGCTGATCATGAAATTCTTCATGCCCGCTTCACGCACCTTCTTGTTGAGGGTTGCGAAGCACATGGCACAGAGATAGACCATCGCCTCGGCGCCGTGCTCTTTCGCATCCGTGATGTTCTTCTCTCGAAATGGCTCGAAGTTCTTTCCCCTTGGGAAGAGTTTCAGACCCGGGCCCGCCATCTCCACGCCGCAGCATATGGCATCGATACCGTCGTACTGCCGCTTTACCCGCTCCACCCCAATGAGGTCGAAGATTTCGTCCACCAGGTATTCCTTCTCAGGCGTATACCGGGAGGCGCAGGGACGCTGGTAGGCAACCTTCATGTGCAGCTTCGTGACTTTACTTTTATTCTCCTTGAGATAGTCCCTCAGATATTCGAAGAGGTGAACCGGCCGGAAGGGAAGCTTGATGTTGTATTCAGGCGCAATGCCCTTAAGGACGGCATAGCAGTCGTCGTGCACAAAGACGATTTCCTTTGCCCCGGACTTGGCCAAGTTATCCACCATGGCCTGCAAACGATTCCCCATGATGGATTCGTCCCCCATGTGGGCGAAGAGGACATTGCAGAAGTAGTGTTTACCTTTGAGAAGCGGCATAGTCTCGAAGAGCTGTCCCTGAATCGCCCAGGGCATGTTGCCCTGCATAACGCAGATGGACATCACCCGGTCTTTGGGTGCCACCGGTTTCGGCTCTCCTTCCGGCTTAAACCTTTCAGCCATCTGGGCCTTCAGTGCCGGGTCGGTGAAGCTACCATCTTCTTCCAGCCGTTTCAGGATCAAGTCGAAAGGACGGGCTTCCTTTGGGCAGTATTCATTGCAGGCGATACAGGTCACACAGTCCTTCAGCCACACAGCCTTTTCACCCTGCACCAGTTTCTTAAATTCCCTGCTCCCGCTTTCCCGGTCGAAACCCAGGTAATGGCAACGATTAAGACATTTGCCGCAATAATCGCATACATCTTCTTGAAACATAAATTCTCCTCACTCATCTTATTTGTGCCCCAATCTGTCGCAAGTATTACACGTTGAGGCCTTTAAGTTGCTGAGTTATTCCCTATCAGAAAAAGGTCTCTGGCAATAGCATTTTTATCCCTGCCTTCAACGGGTATGCCGTGTATCTTTGCCTCGGCAACGAGAAGGTGCCAGGGCATTTCATGAAGGAGCGGATAGCTATGAATGGGCGACTTGAAATAATGCTCAAGACTTTCACGTTTCAGTTCTTCTTCATAAAGTGTCTTAGTTGAAGCAAGATCAAAAAGTAATTTTACAATTTTTTTTGTAAACATATCACGACGGCTGATCCTATCAAACATATTAATACCTCGGTAAACCAGCATCCACATGGATGCCATCCAGGAAAAAACGTACGCCTGGGAAATGAATATTCCCGGCCCCGCTTCGAAGGCGGAGCCGAGAGATAGGACACAAATGAAAAAAGAGAACAACAATCCTGCTACTGGGCCTTCGCTTCTCGCTTTATGCGCCACTATTGCAGGGCCGCCGAAAGATGTAATTCCCAGCCGTAGGAAGGACAGGAAGAGACCTCTAATAGAGGGATTTCTGTCCAATATTTATCCTGACTGCCAATTAAGTTAATAATTTTTATCTCAGATGCTTGGTGTTGGCACATTTGCCCAGGCGGTCGCCTTCTCAACAGCCACAATGCTGACGATAGCACCAGTAACTGTATTTAGATCTATGGCATAGCGTGGAGTCCTTATTGTCCCGAATGAAAACAATGCACTGCCTGACAGATGATTACCGCTGTTATTCTGGACTTCATCGATGATAACCCGCCTGTACGAGCAAGTATTGCAATCCATAGCCGGATCATTTATTTCAAGGGGGCAGTGATGTCTTCTCGCAATATTCGGATCCACGTTACGAATCTTGGCCATGTGAAGAGCGGGTGAAGCCCTTAGATGCTCGAAGGGGTGCAATACCCACTCAACAATCATGGCAACCGTATTATGCTGCTTGTAGAGATGAAATTCCCCTCCCGTATTTGCAATCATGCCCTGCATGATGTAGTCCGCAGGCATTAAATACGCCAGGTAGTCCTTGTCAGCGGATAACATTATCTTGCCATCTTTCTCTCCCTTAACAATGGTTTGAAGTGCATTAGCATCCCTGCCAATATCCTCCGGCAAAAGAGATACGATGGTGATGTTTGCATTTGATTCAAAGGGTAGAGAATTTAAGGTTATTGTCCTTAAGATGAAACCCGACCCCATAACTATTATGACAATCATCATCGAGACGACGGCGAACCTGAGTGAAGTTTTGGGAACAACATGATTCATAAAAGAGAAATATCTCTCAACCGCTTTAGGAAAAAACATCCCTATACTGTTCATATACTTTTCATAAGACTCTCCATATAGGGTTAACATCCTTTTCTCTTCGTCTTTTGCAAGAAAATAATAAAGAACAAACATAACTGAAAGGCTTGCAAGTACGATAAATCTGGGCCAAAGGATAGCCATGCCGATACCCCATATGCCCAGTGCGAGATACTGAGGGTGTCGGATATATCTATAGAGCCCTTTATCTGCTATGCCCCACTTGAATAGTTTTCCCAGATAAACCTGTAAAGCACATACGATGAAAGCAACAGCACCTATTATAAAGAATGCCGAACCGGCAATACGAATGGTCTTGAGAAAAAAAGTGGGAGGCAAGATCATGTGAGGCAGAAAGAAGGCGGTAAGCCATCTTGTTGCGGAAAACTGTCCAAGCCAATCGAATATCGGATTAAAAACAGAATAAAAGAAGAAAGCGAACGGGCTTATCATGATCATGATTTCAAAGGCCACGATGACGAATACTACAATGCTGGCAAATGCTGTTACTTTTGTTATCTTCTCCTTAAGTTTTCTCCACATTTCATTTTCCTCCGAACGATTCTTTTTTGTTATTTACCGTGTTCACATCTGAGGACTTTGTCCCATGATATATCACTCCCCTATTAATTCTATCGACGACTTCTAATCCAGCAGGTCTTGCTTCATCCGCTCAAACTCTTCTTTGGTGAGTTCACCCTTGGCATAACGCTTTTTCAAAATATCCAAAGCGGTCTCCGATTCTTTACCCGCGTATCTGTCCCACCATGGCGGTCTGCATCCTCCACGGACAAAGATGAAATACAGGACAATTACCATAACGATTATAAATATGAACGGCATTACCATAGGAAACATCCACCATCCTCCCCACCAAAAATGTTCTGCTGGATACATTGACGCCTCCTTTTGCAACTTTCTCAATTAAACTATATCTAAGATAATCAAGTTTCTTTTAGTTCGTGTATGTCGATGTCTGTTCGGTAAAATATCAATGCTACCGCGCATCCTTGGCCTATTCTTTGCAACTCATGTAACAGACTCCCGCTGGGGTTTCTACGGCATATGGAAAATACTTTCTACGGAAATATAGGGCTACATTCACGAGTGCAATGAGGATGGGAACTTCCATCAAAGGACCGATCACTGTGGCGAACGCCTGCCCGGAATTTATTCCAAAAACAGCGATAGCGACAGCAATGGCAAGTTCGAAATCATTGGATGCAGAAGTAAATGCGAGCGTTGCTGTCGTCGAATAATCCGCCCCAATCTTCCGAAATAGATAAAAAGTTGCAAAGAACATCACGAGAAAATAAATGCTTAATGGAACCGCGATACGGAAGACATCGAGCGGCAGCTGCACGATGTACTCCCCTTTTAAGGAGAACATGACAACAATCGTGAACAGCAATGCAATCAAGGTGATGGGACTGAGCCTCGGAATGAACTTCTGCTCATACCATTCCCTCCCTTTTGAGCGGATCAATGCGAATCTGGAGATGATGCCGCTGAAGAAAGGAATGCCGAGATAAATAAGGACCGTCTTAACCACGTCAGACATGGCCACATTAACCTTCATTCCTTTGAGGCCAAGCCATCCGGGAAGGATGGTAATAAAAAAATAGGCGTACACGGCGTACAGAAGCATCTGGAAAATCGCATTGAAGGCAACCAGTCCCGCACAGTATTCCCGATTCCCTTCGGCGAGTTCGTTCCAGACAATGACCATTGCAATACATCGTGCCAAGCCTACAAGGATCAGGCCCACCATGTAGCCTTGGTATGATGATAAAAAGATAACAGCCAGAATGAACATAAGGATGGGGCCCACTATCCAGTTGAGGATAAGGGAGAGGCTCAGAATCCGAACATTCCGGAAGACCTTGCCCAATTCCTCATACCGGACTCTGGCCAGAGGTGGATACATCATGAGAATCAGGCCTATGGCAATCGGAATATTTGTCGTATCAACCTGAAATGCGTTGATCACCTCCCGCACGCCGGGATAAAAATAACCCCAGAGAACTCCGATCAGCATGGCAAGAAAAATCCAGAGAGTCAAAAAGCGATCCAGAAATGATAACCTTTTCACAATACCTTTTGACATACACCATCCTTCCTTTTAGCAGCGCTACCAGTCACAATTTGACAAACTCGTTTTCTATCCAGCTTTTGATTTCATCGCGGATCCGTCGAAAACCCGCCACGATTTCCTCTTCCGTTCCAATCAATGCTGACGGATCGGCAAAGCTTCTGTGAAGGATTTTTTTGCCACCGGGAAAATAGGGGCAGGCTTCCTTCGCTTTATCACAGACGGTTACCACATAGTCAAACTGCTGACCTAAAAATTCCTGAATGCTATTTGAGCGATGGGCTCCCATGTCGATGCCAATTTCGCCCATCACCCGCACTGCATAAGAGATTACACCTGCGGGCTCAGTACCGGCACTAAAAACTTCATAGAGTTCACCATGTAAGGCGCGCAGTAGACCTTCGGCCATCTGGGAACGAGCGGCATTATGGGTGCAGATGAACAGCACCCGCTTCTTATTTCCTAACACTGTCCACCCTCTATTATATTTCTGTTGAGCAATATTGCCACTCTTACTTGCAGATGTCTTCACGTCGAATGGTCTGAAGTTTTCTTATGAGAAGCTGGATCTCCCGATCCTCAGTGATCCAGTGTCTTAGGTTTCCCAGGAGACTCGCGGCATAAGGGCTCTTGCTTCCATCGGTCAGATAATAATTAACCCATTGGCCGTCCTTCTTAAAACCGACGAGTCCAGTATCTTCAAGGAACTTCAAATGCTTCGATACAGTAGGCTGGGCAATTCCAAGAGCCGCCTGGATCTCGCATACGCACATGGCTTTATGCTGCAACATTTTGAGGATCTTCACCCGGTTGGGATCAGATAGCGCCTTCATAACCTTTATGAAATCTTTCATGGCCATCCTCACTCATATATTGCTACCAGGCAATATATTGCCTCTGATCAATGCAGTCAAGCTTTTCTCTGTCATCAGCTTTGACAAGTCGAGCCGCCGTCAGCCCAGCTCTTAAGCGCGGTCAGCCTTTGACCGTCGGTTAGCGCTCTAAAGTGCGCAATTGCGTATATGAGAAGAAGACCCGTCAATACGGCGGATATCAGGCAGTAAATACAGAATGCGTGGATGAAGGCGAGATCAAGGTAAAAGAAGTATATTGAAAAGAGCACGCCTATCACAGCGTAGAGAAGCACGACCAAGCGCGACCGGCGTGAGGACGAGCCGAAAGCGAGGAATGCCGCCAATGCGAGCATGACTAAATAAAATATCAGGCCTAAAGCCCCTATCGGCACACCGTGGATGCGCCCGTGCGGACTGTAGGCGACGGTGTTGCATCCGTCGATGGGAGGGGGGCACCACAGCAACTGATTGTTATATATCGCGTAGACATCATAAGATGCAATGGCCATCCCGATGAACGCGAATACGAGCATGAGATACGGGGCAAAGATTGTTTTCTTTATTTTCATTAGCTACCTCCTTTTTTCTCCCTTAACAAATTGATATTTACTCATATTGCAACCGAATAATGTGAATATATATTCACATAAAGGGCAAAAAAAATTTAGCAAACGAGCTGCATAAAATTGCTCCACAGTTTTTTCGCTTCCGCCTCGATGTCGAAAGATTCGCTGCCGATAGTCCAACGTAGTGCCGTCGATTGGATCAGCCCGAGAAAAGTCAGTGCTGTCTCACGCGGGGACAGCCCTTGACGAAAATCCCCCTCATTAATGCCTGCCTCAATGATGCCGGCAAGTGTCTCTGCGTAGCCCCGCAAGCGCGATGAGATTTTCTCTCCCAGCTTTCGATTACCAAGACGGATGTTCTCGGAAAAAATCAGGCGCGGCATGCCTGGGTGTTCCTTGATGAGCGCTATATGTGAAAAGAAGATGGTCTCGAGTTTCTCCAGGGGCTTCCTGCTTCCTGCCGCAATGATTCCTGCCTTTACCATGACGGCCACTCCAATAAAATCCACAAGGGCGTTATAAATGTCGTCTTTACCGCCAAAATGACGATAAATGTTGGCTTCACTCATGCCGGCCGTTTTCGCGATAGCGGCAATGGTCAGTGCTTTTGTCCCTCCTTTGCCTAATACTTTAAAGGCGGCCTGGACAATTTCCTCTTTTCTTATATTCGTACTCTTCTTCTCTATCATATCATCAATGTGAACGTATGCTCACATTAAATCAGAGATTGTTTTTGATGTCAAGAGAAATGTTCAAGTTTTTTCTGTCATCAGCTTTGGCAGGTTAATCTCCCGTCAGCCCAGCTGTTAAGCCGCTATTGCTGGCTGCAATTCTTAATCCTGAATTGATTGTGAATGCTGAGGATTACCGGAAGAATCTAAGGCATCACCCTGCCCCCGGTTAAGACTCGGGATAGCGTGAAGAACTTATCACATCACGGAAGCAGAAGTTGATTGTCGCGGGATCTCGATTCCCCAACGCTGGTGACATAGATGGCCGGCTGTCCGAGAACGGGGCACTTTGCCTCACAGAGTCCGCACCCGATGCATAGCTCCAGGTCGACCTTGGGCAGCTTTAATATCCGTTCTTTCCCCTCTCTGTTCTTAACCCTTGCCTGTTCAAACCAGATGGCCTTTTTCGGGGTCGGACAGACCTCTTCACAGACGATGCACGGTGTGGCATGCGCATGGGGCAGGCATCTCCCCTTATCGATCATGGCAAGTCCTATCTTTACTTTATTTTTCTCGGGAAGCTCCAATCTCTTAATCGCGCCCGTAGGACAGACCTGCCCGCAGAGTGTACATCGGTATTCACAATAGCCGATGCGCGGAACAAGGACAGGCGACCATATCCCCTCAAGGCCCGCCTCAAAGAGCGTCGGCTGGAGACCGTTTGTAATACAAACCTTCATACACTCGCCGCATTTTACACATTTCCTGAGAAATTCTTTTTCCTCCAGGGAGCCCGGTGGCCTGATCAATCTGGGATCCGAGACCCCCGCCCTGGCAAGGGGTGTGATTCTCATAAGCGGCACGGCAATAAGACCCGTCAAGATTGAGCCGATGACCCGTCTCTTGCCGAGGTCCATGCCGGCGACAGGCTGCTTTTCCCTGAAACCGAAACGAACGGCATTCTGAGGACAGAGATCATCGCAGTCCATGCAGTAGAGACACTCCGTATTTTTCCAGTTCTCCTTCTGATCGGGGGTTGCGCTCCCCTGACATACGTTTGCGCAAGCTCCGCAATCATTGCAGTCTTCGCTGACAGACCTCCTCAGTAAGGCATACCGCGAAAGAAAGCCAAGAAGTCCGCCCAAGGGGCAGAGATACTTGCACCAGAAACGCCTCTCCACAAGGTTCATTCCCTGAATGAGTAGGAACAGGAACCCTACAAAAGCGCTCTGCAGGTAAAATGGCTGCTGGAACGGGAGAAAAATCTTTTTCAGGATGGAGTAGGTAAATTCGGAGACATTTACCAGAAAAGGTATGTTTGCATTATAGAAGGCATCAAAGGTAGCGCTCGTTGCATAGCTCACCAACGGATAGACGGCCAACGAAAACGACCTGATCAAGAGCGATATCGGGTCGGCAATTCCTGTGAGCTGTAGAGAGAAAAGGGAGGACACAAGAAGAAAGATCAGGATATAGTACTTGTACCGATACCAGTTTACTCTCGATGTTTTGGGACGCCCTTTCTTTATGGAACCGACCATGTTATTCAAGGTTCCGAGCGGGCACACCCATCCGCAGAAGACCCTCCCCAGAAAAACTGTCGCAACAATAACTAAAATGGCAAGATAAAATGTTTGATACCATTCACGGCTGGACAGTATCGTTGTGATGAAGATCAGGGGATCAGCATCCAGAAATATCTTCACGGGATAGCCGAGGTCATTGGCCCCTTTCGATTCGGTCTGTAAAAAGAGCCAGAGGAAGATCAGCAGGAAGATCCCCTGTGATATGAAACGTAGTTTTTTAGTCATTAAACATTGACTCTCTTGATCTTTAATTTCGCAAGGTCCATCGTGCCGAGTCCTGCCTTGTGCCCTGCCACAACGTACCCAAGATCCGCTCCTTTCAGGCCGAAGAGTGTGGCTCCATAGGCATCTACGGCCACCTGATCGGTTCCTGCGATAACGGTGTTGAGCTGCCTCACATCTGAAAGGCTTCCTCCCTGCGGGCCATTGGCGGTCAAGATACGAACCGCATCGAGTATGACGAGAGCAGGCTTCATGAACATGGCAACATCGACAAGGCTCCCGTCCATCTTCTGATGAATCCTCCCTCGCGATCCACCCATGATGCCCATCCAGTTCTTCATGCCGAGGGTAAGGGTAGAGAGTCCGTGCGTCTTCGCGATAGGAAGATTGATGACCTTATCTGCCTCCATGGCCTCTGTATACAAAGGCCATGATTTCAACGCCACGCCCGGAAGTTTTACCTCTCTGAATTTTCTGTCATCCACAAAGCTCACGATGCCACCTACCGCAGAGGCTGCGTCGACAATGCCGCTTTGCTTATAACACCGTCTCGGGTCGACAACGCTGCGGTCAAAGACCTTTACCTGTTTTGCTCCCGCCTCATAGCACAGCCTGATAACTGTAGACACGACTTCGGGATTGGTAGTCGCCGCATATTCTGGCATTCTATCCCATCCGATATTCGGCTTAACGACAACGATGTCGCCCCTTGATATGAATCTTTTTATTCCGCCCAAATTGTCAATGGCCGCTTTCGTTATCCCTGCAGGTGAAATACCATGGGCGACGGCAAGTTCCACCTTCTCGGCCGCCTCCAGGGAACTGAGGATCATGATCTTATTTCCCGGGAAGGTTAAAGTAACGCCTGCCGCAACGGCAGCTTTGATAAAATCCCTTCTCTTCATCGGCACTCCTTTTATATAAGCCCTCGGACTCGCTTTCCGATCAGGGCCTGTTTCCACCGACTGCGGAATCGAGGACAATCTTCATACGAAAATAATATATACACTAATTATTCATTGTCCACCCTTCTACGAAATATCGGAATATACCGTCAGTATAAATCACGTCATTTCATCCTTTTAGCACCGTGAAAGTTGCACGTCAAGCGTCCACGGTTTGTGCTTCCCCTGTCATATGATTAAAGGACAAAAAAGTGTGGTAAAAACGCTATTTCGCCTTTATACTTACAAAAGAAGACTTGGTTCCCATGTGATTGTTACCAGGGAAGGCAAAGGAACTTCACAGATATGTGCATTATGGGAGATACGCATGGAAAAACGTCATAGATTTTCTATCTGGTATGTTCTTTTAGGCGTGTGGGCGGTCTTGATTATCCAGAGTTATATCGCATCCATGTTTGCCGCCCAGGTGATACCGTACAGCCAGTTCCTGGATTTTCTCAAGGCCGGAAAGATCGTTGAGGTGGCGGTAACGGCCAATCAGATTCAAGGTAAGATGAAGGCGGAAGGGGGACAACCAGGCGAAACGAAAGCCTTCAGAACCGTCCGTGTTGACCCGGAATTATCCACTCTCCTCGACCAGTACAAAGTCGTTTTCAAAGGGGAAATCGAATCGACGTTTCTGCGTGACCTATTTTCTTGGATCTTCCCCATAATACTCTTTGTCGGCATCTGGTACTTCTTCATGAAGAAGATGGGCGCCCAACAAGCTGGCTTCATGACTGTCGGTAAGAACAAGGCAAAGATATATATGGAAAATGAATTGAACGTTACCTTCAAAGACGTTGCCGGCGTTGACGAAGCCAAGCAGGAACTCATCGAAGTTGTCGAATTCTTGAAGAACCCTGGGAAATTTACCGAACTGGGAGGCAGGATACCCAAGGGCATCCTCCTGGTGGGCCCGCCGGGGACAGGAAAAACTCTTCTGGCCAAGGCCGTTGCCGGTGAAAGCGGCGTGCCCTTCTTCAGCCTCTCTGGATCGGAATTTGTGGAGATGTTCGTGGGACTGGGAGCGGCGCGGGTGCGTGACCTCTTTGTCCAGGCCAAAGAAAAGGCTCCCTGCATCATCTTTATCGATGAACTTGACGCCCTTGGAAAGGCCCGCGGCATCGGGACATTTGGAGGTCACGATGAGCGGGAACAGACCCTAAATCAGCTTCTGGCGGAAATGGACGGTTTTGATCCAAAGGTAGGGGTTATCCTGATGGCTGCAACGAACAGGCCGGAGATTCTGGACCCTGCGCTCCTCAGGCCCGGCCGGTTCGACCGTCACGTCCTTGTAGACCGTCCTGACAAAATTGGTCGGGAGGAGATCCTTAAGGTTCACCTGAGAAATATAAAAGCAGCTGAAGACCTTGACATGGAGAAACTGGCGAACATGACCCCTGGTATGGTAGGTGCGGACCTCGCCAACCTGGTCAATGAAGCGGCGCTCCTCGCCGTCAGAAGAGACAAGAAAGAGGTGGGGATGCCCGAATTCGAGGAAGCCGTCGAGAGGATTGTGGCGGGACTCGAAAAGAAGAACCGTTTGATAAACCCCGATGAGAGGAAAACGGTAGCCTATCATGAGATGGGTCATGCCATCGTGGCCTTATCTCTCCCTGGTACTGATCCGGTTCAAAAGATCTCCATAATACCACGTGGCATTGCCGCCTTGGGTTACACGATGCAGGTTCCCACAGGAGATCGTTTCCTCATGAGGAAGACCGAACTCCTCAACAAGGTCGCTTCCCTCCTGGGGGGCAGGGCGGCGGAAGAGATCATCTTCGGAGATATATCCACCGGCGCCCATAATGATCTCGCGAGAGCTACGGATATCGCGAAGAGCATGATCAAGGAATACGGCATGAGCGATAAATTGGGTCAGGTGTACTTCGCTCATGAGAAGCGGCAGCAATTCCTCGATATAGGCCTGCAGGAGACTGGAGACTACAGCAATGCCACAGCAGAAGCCATCGACGAAGAAATAAAGACTATGATTAGCACGGAATATGCCAAAGCCCTCGAGATTCTTAAGAGCAAGAAGGATATCCTGCAAAAAGGGGCCGAGTTGTTGCTTCAACAGGAAAAGATAGAGGGAACGGAACTGAAAGCGCTGATGGAGAGCCAATAAGCGCAATATGAAAGGATTTTAAAGTGACTAAGAACAAAATGGAAGATAAAGTTATCACCGGCAGTGGAATTAAGACATCGGCAGGTGCAGTTCTCCTCTCCTGTACATTGCACTGCCGCGTATGCGGAAGCTCTGAACTCTTCGAATGGCATGATAAAGAGATAAACCAGGAAGATGTTGAGGGTATTGACACTATGGGCCTCATCATGGCAGTTGCGCATAGCCAGAACTGGATTGCCCAGCGCGTTCACAATATAAATGAGGGGGAAAATTGCCTGTTTGTGCTTTGCCCAACTTGCCTGGCTCTTTTCTTCTCCGCTACGACAGCACCTGGTGCGAGCAGCAAAGAAACTTCCTGATGTCCATGTCATGGGCATTCTACCAACAAAGCCCCAAGAGAATGTTCTCAAATTTCTTGAGCCTGACAGCGGTCGCAGGTACCCGCAATGGCAATCGTCCCCGCAAAAGAACCCCAATCATCCCGCGTACAACGACTTCTGGCCGATGGTGATATTGACTTTTTACACGTGAATGATAATATTGAGATCATTGGAGATGAATATGGCACAGGACCAGATGATAATTAGGTGCCTTAACTGTGGAACGAGGAATCGTATAAAGAGGGAATGGATTCACCACCGACCTACGTGCGGCAGATGCCATGCCCACCTCGACGATATGATTATCAGATGTCTCAGTTGCGGAACTAAAAATCGCATGCCTGAAAATCGTCTGAACGAACGCCCCCTGTGCGGGAAGTGCGGCGTGCCTCTCGTGATCAGGGGCGGTGAGGGATCTCCTATCGACATAACTGATGAAACATTTTCAAGAGAAGTCCTCTCTTATGCCGGTTCCGTTCTGATGGACCTCTGGGCGCCGTGGTGTGCCCCCTGTCGAACGATAGGTCCGATTCTCGAGGAACTGGCCGCCAAATATGCCGGCGGTGTCAAGATTGTCAAACTGAATGTAGATGAGAATCCCCTTACAGCATCAAAATATGACGTCCGCAATATACCGACGATGCTGTTGTTTAAAGACGGAGAGCTCGCAAACAGGCTGGTTGGCGCCCTACCCAAAGAAGAAATCGAACGACATCTGCTCGCCGTCATGAAGACAAACTGATATCTTCCAAAAATTCCCGCTTAGTGACACAAGGCTATGTTTCCCGCCATGCTGTTATTTGAAAAGCAGAACGAACTGTTCGAAGAGTTCTCTGTGGAAGTGATGAATCATCTCCTCTTTCATCAATTTAAGGGCGTCGAAAGTGTCGAGTTTCTGTCTGTAGGTACGCTCCGATGTCAGCGCATCAAACACATCGGCAATTGAGCATATCCTTCCATAGAGATGGATGTCGTCTCCTTCAAGGCTGTCAGGATATCCCTTGCCGTCGTACCTCTCATGGTGCTGCAAGACGATCTTCTTGCATTCATGGGTCAATTGATTAGTCTCATAGAGAAGCTTGTATCCCATGTAGGGGTGCTGTCTCATCTGGGCCATTTCTTCTTCCGTCAACTTCCCGGGCTTGTTGATGATAGACGCGTCTACCTCCACCTTGCCGAGGTCATGAAGAAAAAACCCAGCCCCCAATTCGTGCATGTCGTGAGTCATTGATTTTCTGAAGAGTGACTTGGAAAGAGAAACCGCTAGAAAACCTACATTGACGGAGTGCGTATAGGTGTAAAAATCATGCGAAGTAATGTTGAGCAGGTATAGGGTTGTATCATCATCAGTAAGAATCAGATCAACAACTTCTGCAATACCTTTTTTAACATCCCGAATATTTTCAGCGGTAGGGTTTTCGAGAAGATTGCTGATCATGGTGATAGAATGGGCTCTTACGGCTTTTGCTTTTTCCCGAGGCGGTAAATTTGCATCATGAATTGCCTCCCGGAGCCCATCGGGTACGACAGTTCTTGGTACGGGTGGTCTTACGGTCTTTTCAGACTCGGTTTTTTGAGGATCAATTGTATTTTGATTTACATCAAGCCTGCTTCTCTTGATGTCGAGAATAACTTCCGTTATGCCGCTTTCAGAAATCTTTTCTATCTGTTCTTTTGATTTAATGAGAAATTCATTCTTTACGAAGGGGTGTCGATACCACGACACCGGCAAAATAACATACATGCCGACTTTCAGGTTGTCCGTGTTAATTGTTTTTTGCATACCGTGGCCGAACATACCGATCTTCAACTGTAGAAGACCCGATTTCTCATATTCTATTATCGGCAGGTCTGCAAAGTTACCTGAGCATTTTTTCCCTTTTTTCCAGTTGCACCTCCAGACTTTTTAAGAGCTGGATATCGTTTTTGAGTTGCTCATTTTCCTGAATCAACTTCGCCGTTTCCTCAACCAGACGACGGTTGTCCCTCTTCACCTGTTCGTTCTCCTTAAAGAGTCTCGCGTTATCATCTTTGACCTTCTCGATAAATTGGTCGTCTGTGCGGCTCTTTTCCTCATATAATTGCTCCACATCGATGAGGCGGATGAATGTCTCTGAGAGTCCCCGCCACTTGCTCTTTGGATATGTTTTCAGCACTTCATTAAACGCCGCTTTCGCTTTAGCGTAATCCGCCGCGTTCCCCTTATCGCTCAGATATGATATTCCCTGATAGAAGATATCAACATCCGCAGGTGATCTCTTGAACCAGCTCCTGTCATTCGCCCGCGGGGGAGTCCCGGGGGGTGAGGGCAGAGAAGAGCAGGCCCCCAGCAAGATTATGAGCAAAAGAGCCAAATATTTACGACAATTTTTCGAAATATTCCTGTTTAACATAGTTACTTCCGGGCAATGTCTTTGCATATTCCTTCAATTCTGCGGCCTTCTTCGCCATGTCCAGAGGTCCCTGAAACTTGGATCCGTCGTCCGTTACTACGGCAATAGTCATGGTTACGAGAGGAAAGTCTTGCTGTTTCCCCTGTCTGTCTTTTCCTGTGATAAATCCCTTCTGCCTATCTTTCTCGCTGTAAAACCTCATGCTGCGGCGATCAAACTCTTCGACGATTTTTTGACATACCTGTTCCGCACGCTCGGAGCCGGTAATCACAATAAAATCATCACCGCCCACATGGCCAACAAAATCGCCATCAAGATCATTGGTATGCACATTTTCAGTCAGGATATGGGCTACCTCCTTGATGACCTCACTGCCCCATGCATAACCATATTTATCGGCGAACGGCTTGAAATTGTCGAGATCGACGTGGCAAAGGGAAAATGATTTTCTTTCTGAAAGCCGCTTTTGAATCTCCATCTCAATCGCCATATTTCCGGGTAGACCCGTCAAAGGACTCGCGTCAAGGAGGAGACCTTCCAATACTTTGAGGCGCTCCATCATAAAGCTGAAAGCATCCGCCAGACTGCCTATCTCATCAGGGCGGTTGATATTCAGATTGTATTCGAACTTTCCCTCGGCAATATGTTCTGTGGCCTTTTTCAGTTCCTTAAGAGGGCTGGAGATATTATAAGTAATTAAGAGAGCCAAGGCCAATCCCACAAAGAGCCCGACAGCACTGAGGGTAATTGTCATTCTCGAAGCCTGTATACCACGCGTCTTAATAAGCTTCATTCGTTTATCTATACTATCTTCAGCTTTCGCGCGTATGTCACGCAACGCTGTGGCCATGTCTTCAATTGCTCTTTGACTATCCGTTTCAGAAATCTTGGTTGCTTCCTCTATGTGATTGGCATTAACAAGTGTTATGGTCTGATTAAAAAGGTCATCATACTGCCTATGCAGTAAGGAAATTCGCGATAGCGTCTTTGCCATACCAGGAATATTATTATTCCTGAAATTATCGAGGCTGTCATTGAATTCACGGCTGCGCGACCAGAACAGCTCTGCGATTGACGGGTCTTTAAGAATAAGATATCTTCTCTCCGCGCTTTCCTGTGCAAGGAGCGCATCCATCATATTCTTGTCCGTATCAACAGTATAAAAATCCTCGTCGATTATTGCATATGCCAATTCATTGAGATTATTTAGGCTGAAGATCGCGTAAGCGCTTGACAAGATGGCCAGCACGGCCATGGCCAGGTAACTCGCGAGCAATTTTCTGCTTATTGTCAATTTCATCAGTCTTACCGGTATTCTCCATTCTCCTGCGTACACCGTTGAGCATCAAGTACCATATCCCACCGGTTTCCGCAAAGCAGAAAATCTGTTTCCGTGCCTAATGTTTGTTGCCCCTTGTATTAAGTTTTGGTATATTAAAAAAAATCCTAGCGCAAAGTGGAGGCCATATCGATGATATATAATGAAGATTTCGAAACGTTGCCCCGCGAGGTTTTAGAAACCCTGCAGTTAAAGAGGTTGCAGCAGGTTACACAGCGCGTCTATCATACGGTTGGCTTTTACAAAAAGGCTTTCGATAATGCTGGCGTGCAGCCGGATGACATCAAGGCACTGCCGGACATAAAGCGACTTCCCTTCACGACAAAGCAGGACCTGAGAGACAATTATCCCTTCGGGCTCTTTGCGGCGCCAATGAGTAGTGTCGTTAGGCTTCATGCTTCTTCCGGCACAACCGGCAGGGCGATCGTCGTCGGTTACACAAAAAGGGATATTGATACGTGGTCGGAACTGATGGCCAGATGCTTTGTGGCCGCGGGCCTGACCAAAAATGACATCATCCATAATGCTTACGGATATGGCCTCTTCACCGGCGGTCTCGGCGCCCATTACGGCGCAGAGAAACTTGGCGCCAGCGTCATACCCATGTCTGGCGGCAATACAAAGAGGCAGATCATGATCTTACAGGATTTCGGTCCCACGGCAATCTGCTGTACGCCTTCCTACGCTCTGAACCTGGCAGAGCAGGGCACGGCGATGGGAGTTGACATGCGGTCCTTAAAGCTACGTGTCGGCGTCTTTGGCGCCGAGCCTTGGTCTGAAAAGATGAGGGATGAAATAGAAACTAAATTGAATCTTGCCGCTCTGAATATCTACGGCCTCTCAGAAGTAATGGGACCCGGGGTTTCCATGGAGTGCATGGAAGGGCGCTCCGGCATGCATGTCTTTGAGGATCACTTCATCGCGGAGGTGATCAATCCGGAAACGGGTGAGTCGCTGCCATACGGCGAAACAGGGGAACTAGTTTTCACTACCGTCACTAAAGAGGCATTTCCTCTCATTCGGTATCGCACCAGAGACATATCCCGCCTGATAGCCGAGCCCTGCCGCTGCGGCAGGAGCCATATAAGGATGGACAGGGTCACGGGCAGGAGTGACGACATGCTTATTATCCGAGGCGTCAATGTCTTTCCGTCTCAGATTGAGGCAGTCCTCATCGGTGTCACAGGACTTGAAGCGCATTATCAGCTCATCGTGGATAGGACCGGCACGATGGACACCTTGGAGGTTCAGGTTGAAGTGAGCGAACGGGCGTTTGCAAATGCAGACGAGGTCCGCTACCTGCAGACTTTAGAAAAAAGCCTCGCCAAAGACTTGAAGGACTATCTCGGCGTGACCGCCAAGATAAAATTGGTAGAACCTAAATCACTGCAGCGTTCTGAAGGTAAGGCCAGCCGGGTAATAGATAAACGAAAAATGTAGGGGAAGCTCTCTCTCATTTTCCCTCTAAATCAATTAGGAGGACATATGAAAGTAGAACAGATATCAATATTCTTGGAGAATAAACCGGGAGCACTCGAAAGCGTCATGCGGCTGCTGAAGGATGCTAATATTAATATCAGGAGCCTGTCTCTTGCTGATACGTCCGATTTCGGAATTCTCCGGCTGATTGTTAACGACGCAAATAAAGCCCTCAAGGTGCTGAATGACAATGGCTTGAGAGTCAGCCGGACGAACGTGGTGGCTGTGGAAGTCCCTGATCGTCCGGGCGGTCTTCACAGTATCCTGGCAGCACTGGCGCAGCACGGAATCAACGTCGAATATCTATACGCATTTATCGAAAAAAGCGGTGAGAATGCCGTCATCATTTTCCGTTTCGATGCTCCGGATGATGCCGTTGATGTCCTTCTAAAGAATGGCTTTACTGTCCTGCCCGGTGAGAGGCTGTATTCTTTCTAAGCATAATGGTCCCGTAATAAAGTGGATGCGGGTTCAAGAATGAAAGCTCTAGTAGAAAGGGAGGTGTTTTCGTGAAGACGCAGACCCGATCAGTAAACCAGTTAGTTGATGAGCAATTGACAAAATGGCAAGCGGCAGGCGTGGGGCGAAAGGCCGTTAGGGCAAAGCCTGAACCAGTTATCACCGTCTCCAGAGAGCCGGGGAGCGGCGGCAGCATGATAGCGAGGAGGCTCGCAGAAAAACTGAAGATGGACCTCGTAGGTGCGCAAATCATACAGAAAATAGCGGAAAGCGCCAAAATGAGCACAAAGGTCATTGAGTCCCTCGATGAGAAGGAAGTCAGTAGGCGGGATGACTGGTTAAGCTCTCTGTTCGAAACCCGTCACCTATGGGTAGATGATTATCTCCACCACCTCACAAAGGTGATCGGCACCTTTGGAAGACAGGGCAACATGATTATCGTAGGCAGAGGCGCTCAGTATATCCTGCCTCCTGACGACACCTTCAGATTACGTTTCGTTGCTCCCATGGAAACCAAAATCCAGAACGTGATGCGCGATGCCGGCTGCACCACAGAAGATGCCAAAAAATATGTCATTAAGACAGATTCAGACCGCCGTGCATACTTACGCAAGTACTTCCATTCCGATGTGACGGACCCCTCACACTATGACATGGTTCTTAACACCGGAAAGCTCGGCATAGAGGGATCTGTCGAAGCGGTTGCTGTCGCTTTCACTCTGTGGAAACAGAAACTCGGCTCCAAGCCATAATGGTCACGACCTGCAATCGTAATCGTACCAGTCCCGCCACCGAAAAACGGGCCCGTTGCAACAAGGACACCGATGTCTTCCCGCAGTCGCGCGGAAAGTTTAGTGGACACCGGTAAGTTCAGTTTTGATAGACTATCAAAATATATGGGGCAAGCAAATAATGTCAGATAACAAAGGCGGCTCTCAACTATGAAGAAGATAGGTATTGCCCTAGGCGCAGGCGGCGCCAAAGGATTGGCGCACGTGCTGATACTCGAAGCACTGGATGAGCTTGCACTAAAACCATCCTATGTCACGGGAACCAGTACAGGCGCAGTTGTGGGCGTTCTCTATTGTTCGGGGTTGAGCGCAAAAGATTTAAGACAGGTTATCAGCCATATAAGCATTGGTGAAAACGATACACTGAAAGATGTTATGACCAAGAAGCATATGTTCAAATGGCTGAACTTCATGGCGCCACAATTTGACGGCCATGGTTTCCTAAATGCGGAACGGTTCATAAACTATCTGTTCGAATCCATCGGGGCGAGGACATTCGCCGAGCTTGTAATTCCTCTCCGCGTCGTCGCTTCGGACTTTTGGACTCGTGAGCAGGTGGTGCTTGACAGCGGCGAATTGGCGCCTGCAATACAGGCAAGCATGTCGCTGCCCGGTGTGTTCACTCCCGTCACGATGGGAGAGAATGTTTTGATTGATGGCGGGGCCGTCAATCCCGTACCCTTTGACCTCTTGCCAACCGATTGTGACCTCACCATCGCCGTTGATGTTATTGGACGCCGTGACGCAGGCCCTGATCGCATGCCGTCTCTGCAGGAAGCAATATTTAACACCTTCCAAATCATGGAAAGAAGCATCGTCCGTGAAAAATTGCGCAATTCGTCACCGGACATTTACATTGAGATTGAGATTTCGAATATTCGTGCTCTGGAATTCTACAAGGCAGACCAAGTGTTTAAACAGGCGCAAACGGCCAAGGATCAGCTTAAACGTGAATTGGAAAAGCGAATCTACCTTCACAACAGTTCATAGTACAGACTGTCATCCTTTGATGCAACCTAATGCCCGGAGTTTTGCGACCTTGCTGGAGATGCCGGCCCTGTGAACTACTTCCACGACTTGATCTAAATCTTTATACGCCTCCGGTATTTCCTCGCTGAGGGTTCCTCTCCCCGTGGCCATGACAATTATACCTTTGGCAGCCATTTCGCGCTCTATTGATCTCCCGCGGCTTGCTTTTTTCGCCTGGGTGCGGCTCATGACACGCCCGGCGCCGTGGCAGGTGCTTCCGAAGGTCTCCGCAAAGGCTTTCTCCGTCCCCGCTAGCACGTACGAACCCGTTCCCATGTCTCCGGGTATCAATACAGGCTGTCCTATCTTGGCGTACCGCGCCGGAAGCGCCGGATGACCGGGAGGAAAGGCCCGGGTGGCTCCTTTCCTGTGCACGCAGAGCTTCGTCTCTTTGCCATCGACGATAAACGTTTCAATTTTGGCAATATTGTGACAGACGTCGTAAAGCAATCTCATTCCTAAATCGCGGGGACCCTTTTTCAGGGTATGTTCAAAGGTCTCCCGCGTCCAGTGCAGCATCATCTGACGATTGGCCCAGGCATAATTGGCGGCACAGGCCATGGCTGCAAGGTATTCCTTCCCGCGATTCGACGTGAGATATGCGCAGGCAAGCTGTCTGTCGGGAAGAGAAACCTCCAACTCGCCAAGATGTTTAACCATCCTTGCCAGATAATCATCGCAGACTTGATAGCCAAGTCCTCGTGACCCGCTATGAATGAGAACGCATATCTGATCCTCTTCAAGGCCAAAGGCTGCTGCTGCCGTTTTATCGAATATCTCCTCGACGACCTCGATCTCCAGAAAGTGGTTGCCCGATCCGAGTGTACCCAGTTGCTCCCGCCCGCGCTCAATAGCCCTTGAGCTTACCATTTCGGGATCGGCCCCTGCTATCTTCCCTCTGTCTTCCGTAGCTTCCAGATCCTCATGTGTGCCGTATCCTCGCTCCACCGCCCATTTAGCGCCCTCGATGAGAACCTTTCTTTCTTCATTGGCGGAAAGTTTGAGGTCGCTCTTCGAGCCCACACCTGTAGGGATATGATGATACAGGGCGGTTATCAGGTCTTTTAAACGATCCCTCATGTCGTCATGCGTCAGGCGAGTCGTCACCAACCGGCATCCGCAGTTGATGTCATAGCCTACGCCGCCCGGAGAAATAACGCCGTCCTGAAGACCAAAAGCCGCAACACCTCCTATGGGAAAGCCATAACCCCAGTGCATATCAGGCATGGCCAGTGAATATTTCACAATCCCGGGGAGGTGCGCAACATTGGCCACCTGTTTCGGGCTCTCGTCCGAACCCATTTCCCTGAGGAGGCGCGCACTCGAATAAATAATCCCCGGAACTCTCATGTTGCCCGTCTGGGGAATCATCCATCGGCAATCATCTATCTTCTTGAGTTCAGACATCAAAAATCACCCTTCCCGTCCACATGCCCTGAGCTTCTTTCACGGCTACCTGGTGATACGTTACCGCCTTGATCTCCGTGTTTATCGTATGCTTTGCGGGATCAAACAGCTCCCCCGCCACCTTCCCTTCTAAATGTCTCGGGTCGATATCAAGTACAGAGAACTCTTTGAGCAAGAGGCCCTCGCCGTTATACATATAGAGGATCTCCCGCAGATAATTCACCAGGAGGTCTTCCCAGCCTTCACCATCCACAACTATTTTTTTTTCTACGATTGGACTAACCTGCGAAAGTTTGGTAAGAATATCAAACACGGCGAAGGCTGCATTGGCAAACAACTCTTTTGCCGTCTTTCCGTGTACCTCGACTCCTAAATCCGCCGTATGATCAAACAGCTTGTATCTGTGCATTTCAGTAAGCGCAGTTTGCGCAATAGGTTTACGACGGTCTCTAATGTGTTCTTCCCGGCAAACGACATTCGCTGGCAGTCGGAAACGGGCGTCTGGTGTTTATTTTATAATTTCTGTGCTCGCAGCTCCTGTTGAGATTGCCACGCTCACTTCTTCCGTAATCAATCGCAAATAAAAATTACGTCACACTTCTTCTTCATCGTCCGCAGTGAATTCCAACTCGTTTACGGTTTCTTCCTCTACATCTTCCTGCAGAAGGCCATCGTCCTTTTCTTCCGATTCTCTCTCAGCGCGGGCGACGCCCACGAGCTTCTCTTCGGGATCGAGCTCTATCAGCCTCACCCCTTGAGTACTTCTATGAAGAAGAGGAACTTCCGCAACCTTCAGGCGTATGATCTTCCCGGTATTGCTGATCAGCATGATGTCTTCATCGCCCGTAACCTGAATGACCCCGGAGACATTACCAACCTTGGAAACTGTTTTGAGATTGATAACCCCCTGGCCGCCTCGGCTTTGCCGCCGGTATTCTTCCACGTCCGTGCGTTTGCCATAGCCGTTTTCAGAAACAGTTATAATAGAATTGCCTTCGGACGGGATCTCCATGCCGACCACGGCATCATCGTCGTCCATGCGAATGCCGATAACGCCCCGGGCCGTTCTCCCCATATCCCGGACGTCGTCTTCATTAAAACGGATGGACTGCCCTTTTCGCGTCCCCAAAAAGACATCCTGATCTCCGTGGGTTAACTGGACGGCAATGAGCTCGTCCCCCTCGTCAATGGATATGGCGATGATTCCCCCCGACCGAGGGTTTGAATAAGCCGCAAGATCGGTCTTTTTTGCTATGCCCTTCCTAGTTACCATGATCACATACTTTCCTTCGACGAATTCCCGGACAGGAAGGATCGCCGCGACCCTTTCTTCCGGCGACAGATTGACGAGATTGACGATTGCCTTTCCTTTCGATGCCCGCCCGGCCTGGGGAATCTGGTAGACCTTGAGCCAGTAGACCCTTCCCGCATTCGTAAAGATCAGTATATAGTTATGCGTGGACGCGATAAAAATCTTCTCGACAAAATCCTCCTCCTTGGTTCCCATGCCGACCTTCCCTTTGCCGCCCCGGCGCTGGCTTCTGTAAAGGCTGACGGCGTTCCTTTTGATATAGCCGTAGTGAGACACGGTCACCACCATGTCTTCTTCTACGATCATGTCCTCGATATCGATGTCTTCTACGCTCTCCACAATCTCCGTGCGCCTCTCATCACCGTACTTCTTCTTGATCTCTTCCAGCTCCGTCACAATGATGTCGAGCACTTTCTTGGGGTCATCCAGAATCCCCTGCAATTGGGCAATCAGTCGGGTGAGTTCCGCGTACTCATCATCGATCTTGGTCCTCTCGAGACCTGTGAGCCTCTGCAGGCGCATGTCGAGGATAGCCCGCGCCTGGATCTCCGAAAGGCCAAACCTGTCAGTGAGGGCCTGCGCGGCCTCCTGTGGATTCTTGGATTTCTTGATGAGCTGGACTATGGCATCGATGTTGTTAAGGGCAATGATCAGCCCTTCCAGGATGTGGGCCCGTTCCTTCGCTTTCCTAAGATCAAAGATCGTCCGGCGTGTGATGACCTCCTTGCGGAAGTCCACAAATTTCTGGAGTACCTCTTTAAGATTGAGGACTTTCGGCTGGTTGCGGTCGATAGCCAGCATGATAACTCCGAAGCTCGTCCCCATCTGTGTATGCTTGTATAGCTGGTTGAGGATCACGCCGGAGGGTTCGTCTTTCTTCAAGTCTATGACGATCCGTATCCCGTCCCGGTCCGATTCGTCCCTGAGATCGGAGATGCCTTCCATCTTCTTCTCTTTCACGAGTTCGGAGATTTTCTCGATGAGGTTGGCTTTATTCACGAGGTAAGGAAGCTCCGTGACAACGATACTCTCACGGTCGTTCCTCGCATTTCTCTCGATGCTCGCCCTGGCCCTCATGCGTATGGAACCCCTGCCTGTAGTATACGCGGAGACGATCCCTTCCCTGCCGTTGATGAAACCAGCCGTCGGAAAATCAGGCCCTTTGATATGAACCATCAATTCGGGAACCGTGATCTCCGGATCGCGGATCAGGGCTATTGTCCCGTCAATGAGCTCGCTTAAATTATGGGGCGGAATATTTGTCGCCACACCCACGGCGATTCCGGAAGTGCCGTTGAGAAGAAGCGCAGGCATACGTGCGGGCAGGACCGTAGGCTCCTCCATGGAGGCGTCATAGTTCGGAACAAAATCCACCGTTTCTTTTTCGAGGTCGGCAAGCATCTCCTCTGCCAATCTCGCCATGCGTATCTCCGTGTAACGCATCGCTGCCGGTGGATCTCCGTCGACGCTTCCGAAATTTCCTTGACCATCGATCAGGGGATAGCGCATGGAGAAGTCCTGTGCCATGCGGACAAGGGTGTCATATGCGGCGGTATCGCCATGGGGGTGATACTTACCGATGATATCCCCGACAATCCTCGCGGATTTTTTATAGGCCTTGTTCCAGACGTTTCCCATTTCCGACATGGCGAAGAGCACCCGGCGATGGACCGGCTTCATGCCGTCCCGGACGTCAGGGATGGCGCGCCCGATGATCACGCTCATCGCGTAATCCATGTACGATTTTTTCATTTCATCTTCGATATTAATGGGGATATTCTTCTGGAAAAGCTGCTCCATAATTTTCAAGTCCTCGCTATGCGTTTTAGCCTCTAAAAACACCTGCAATTTCAAAGATTAACGCAGCATGTATTATATAAAAAAGTATACCATTTTCTACCGCATAAGTCGCGTTATTTTTTATCTTTGGGGGGAAGTTACAGTCAGATCGAAGAATTTATCTGAATGTGTTTAGAACATCCTAACACTCTCACATTTTAAGTGATGTTCAATAGTTTTTTAGGACAATCTGTCCTCACACATCCAAGTTCGAGGCGTAGAGGGCATTCTTGTAGATGAAGTCTTTGCGAGGTTCCACGTGGTCTCCCATGAGGGTGGTAAAGATTTCGTCGGCGGTGACATAGTCTTCCAGCTTGACCTGGAGGAGGGTTCTCTTATCCGGATTCATGGTGGTCTCCCAGAGCTGCTCGGGGTTCATCTCGCCAAGGCCCTTGTAGCGCTGGATGGAAAGCCCTTTCTGCCCCATCGCCATCACGTATTCCACGAGGGCCGTCATACTTGGGAGCTCCTTCTTGCCCTTTTCCTCGTCATCCGTAACCACCGTGTAAGGCGGCTCGCCGATCGCGCTCACCTGATTGAGGAGCTCCTTGATTTCGATGAATCGTGGTGATTTGAATATCTCACGGTCGAGGACTGTTCTAAATATCTGCCCCTTCATCCGGTAATCGAGAATGAGTCTGTAACCGTCGTCGTATTCCGGATCAGTATCAGGTCTGCAGTCCACCAGCCTTTCTCCGACGGCTTTGCTGGTTCGCTTCGCTACTTTAAGAAGGGCCTTTTCGCTCTTGAAGTCATTAGGCGAAAAGGCCGGATCAGCAGCTAATATGCGCATGACCGTCTTGTTCTTGTCTTCTTTCTCAAAGCGATCGAGAACGGTTTCTATCCTCATCACCTTCTTGATAAGATTGAGCAGGCGGTTGCCCGTGATGCTGTTTCCGTTGCCTGCGAGGAGGGAAAGCTTGCTTACCCCATTATCGAGGACATAATCCTTCATTTCGTCTTCGTTGCTGATGTAGAGTTCTTTCTTGCGGTCCATTACCTTGAAGAGGGGCGGCTGGGCGATATAGAGGTAACCCCGCTCAATCAACTCGCGCATCTGCCGGAAGAAGAATGTGAGGAGCAGCGTCCGGATATGCAGACCATCCACATCAGCATCCGTCATGATGATCACCTTGTGGTACCTGAGCTTGCTGACGTCGAAATCGTCCGTGCCGATGCCCGTCCCCAGGGCCGTTACCATGACCTTGATCTCCTCGTTTTGCAGCATCTTGTCGAAGCGGGCCTTCTCCACGTTGAGGACTTTGCCGCGGAGAGGGAGAATGGCCTGGTTCCTGCGGTCCCTTCCTTGCTTGGCCGAGCCGCCGGCGCTATCGCCTTCCACAAGGTAAACCTCGCTGCGCGCGGGATCGCGCTCCTGGCAGTCCGCAAGTTTACCGGGCAGTGCGCCCACTTCCAGTGCACTCTTTCGCCGTGTGAGTTCCTTGGCGCGCCGCGCCGCGTCCCTGGCCCTCGCGGCATCGAGCGCCTTGCCTAAGATCTGTTTGGCAACCGGCGGGTTCTCTTCCAGATAGCTTCCCAGCTTGTCGTAGACAACACCCTCGACGAGCCCCTTCACCTCACTGTTTCCCAGCTTCGTTTTGGTCTGCCCTTCAAACTGGGGTTCCTTCAGCTTAACGCTGATGACACAGGAGAGCCCCTCCCGGACATCTTCGCCCCGGATGGAGTCTTTTCCGTTTTTCACAAGGTTATTGTTGGCCGCGTAATTGTTGATTGCACGGGTCAGAGCGGACTTGAAACCACTTAAGTGTGTTCCGCCTTCTGTAGTATTGATGCTGTTTACATAGGAAAAGATGCCCTCTGCGTAGGTGTCGTTATATTGGAGTGCGACCTCCACATAGCAATCTTCCTTCTCCCCTTCAAAATATATTGGCTTCTTGTGAAGGACGCCTTTGTTGCGGTTGATGTACTCTACGAAGGATACGATCCCGCCCTTGTAAAAGAATTCGCTCTTCTTGCCGTCCCTTTCGTCCGTCAGAGTTATTTTAAGTCCCTTGTTCAGGAAGGCTAATTCGCGGAGACGGTTGGAAAGCACATCGAAACTGAACTCAACTTCCTCGAATATCTCGTCGTCGGGCTTGAAGGTGACCTTCGTTCCTCGGCCACGAGTCTTCCCCACAACCTCCAACTCGCTTGTGGGTTCACCCCTTGAGTAAGACTGCCTGTAAACCTTCCCCTCCCTCCTCACTTCCAGCTCGAGGTATGAGGAAAGGGCATTGACGACGGAAACGCCGACGCCGTGAAGACCGCCGGAAATCTTGTAGCTCTCGTTAGAAAACTTCGCACCAGAGTGAAGCTTGGTGAGAACAACCTGGGCCGCCGGAATTCCTTCTTCCTTGTGCATGTCCACGGGAATACCGCGGCCGTTGTCATCTACCATGACGCTGTTATCGGCCCGGACGCGGACATCGATAGTATCGCAAAACCCCGCTGCTGCTTCATCAACGCTGTTATCAACGACTTCGTACACCAAATGGTGCAGACCATCTTTACCGGTGCTGCCTATGTACATGGCGGGTCTCTTGCGCACGGCTTCAAGACCTTCCAATACTTTTATACTGTCTGCCTCGTACCGCTCTGTCATATTTTCCTTATTCCTTCCACTTCTTCCAAAATGCTTTCCTGCTCTTTGTCACTGCGAGGCGGGCTGCACGAGGCAGTCTCCGGGATTGCCACGGCACATGCCATCTCTCATTGAAGCTTCAGCGGCATGACAATACACAGGTAATCATCGTTCTCAGCCGGCTTTATAATGCCCGGCTTCATGCCCGCCCCTATTTCAAAGATGACCTTTTTCTCATCGATCACCTCTATGGCATCAATCAAGTATTTGACGTTATAACCTACAGAGAACTCACTGTCGTGATAGTCTACTTCAAGTTCGTCTTTGGCTTCTCCCACATCCGGATTTGCCGATTCCAACACCATTCTGCCATTTTCTAATTTGATTATAACACCACTGTATCTTTCGCTTGAGATGACACTCATCCTTCTTAAGGCATGCAGAATTGTGTCTTTATCAAATCGCACGAGGACCCCTTTCTCCGTGGGTATAACCCGCTTATAGTCCGGATAATCCGCATCTACCAAGCTAACCTTTAACATGGTGCTGTCCGTTTTGATGACGCACATTCCTTGACGCACCCCTACGAAGACATCCTCCGGTGCACTTTCGATGAGCCTTCTTATTTCACCCAATCCTTTTCTGGGAATTATAACTCCCTTTTCCATCTTTAAGAACTCCGTCCCTTCTGTGTCCACATTAGCCATAGCCAGGCGATGACCATCCGTTGCGATCATGCGTAGCTTATTCTTGTCTCCGTCGTTTATAGTTTCAAAAAAAACACCGTTCAAATTCTTCCTCATTTCATCGGCCGACATGGCGAAGGATGTCTTACGAATTAATCTTTCAATCAAGCATCCTTTGATCTTATAAAAATTCAATTCACTGCGGCCATCAGCAACGCTGGGAAAATCATCTGCAGGTAAGCCGGGTATTTTATAGATTATTTTCTGAGATGTCAGTGTTACCCTGTGGCTCTCGTTTGCTTCAAACTGAACAGTATCGCCCTCGATCTCTCTGATCATTTCATAGAGTTTTCTTGCAGAAATAGTAACATCGCCTTTACTTATGATTTCTGCTTCATAGTCTGCAACCAATCCTATCTCCCTGTCGGTTGCCACAATTGTTATTTTATTTTTTTCCGCCCTGATTAGAACATTATTGAGGATCGGCATGGTTGTTTTTTTCTCCACGATGCTGAGCGTCTTTTGGATACCTTCCAAGAAAGAATCTCTTAGTATATTAAATTTCATTACCATACCCTCCCTATATTTTAAGTTATATTATTTATTAAATATAATAGTCATAGTAATAGTCCCTGTTGTGATTGTTCATACGTGTACTTACTTCTATTGTCCCGCGAAGATAGACCAAACATTGTTGTTGATAACCTGTGAGGACAAATGTTGTTAACCTCTCTGTTGCAATGCCTCCTCAATTTCCTGGATGATTTTTTTTAGATTTCTATCTTCGTCACAACCTTTCTTCATCTTATTGTTTGCATAAATGACCGTAGAATGGTCCCTGCCGCCTATTTTTTCCCCGATGTCGGGGAATGATAAGGCAGTTAACTTTCTGGCAAGATACATGGCAATCTGTCTCGCAAATACAAGATTCTTATTCTTCTTCTGTGATTTGATGTCTGATATCTTAACATTGAGTTTCGCGGCTATGGCTTTTATAATTTCCTCAATTGTGACTTCTTCCTTTTCAATTCTCTTCAGAATCCTTTTTAAGACTTCTTTGGTAAGGTTTATATCAATTTCTTTACCCGTGAGAGAGGAGAAAGCGGAAATTCTTATGAGATAACCCTCAAGTTCCCTGATATTTGATTCCACTTGGGATGCTACATAATGCGCCACGTTAGTCGGCAGGGTCAGATTATTTTCCTGAGCCTTTTTTTCCAGGATGGCGATTTTCGTCTCAATTTCCGGAGGATGAATATCGGCGATAAGGCCCCACTCGAACCTTGAACGCAACCTGTTTTCCATATTCGGTATGTCCTTGGGGAACTTGTCACTCGAGACGACGATCTGCTTGCCGGAATCGTGCAGCGTATTAAAGGTATGAAAAAATTCCTCCTGCGTTTTTTCCTTCCCGGCAACAAACTGAATGTCATCAATCAGAAGACAGTCAATGTTTCTGTATTTCTCTCTGAACTTCGGCATCCTGTCGTACCTGATCGAGTTAATCAATTCGTTCATGAATTCTTCTGCTGAGACATACACGACGTTCATGTCTGGATGGCGCGACAGCGCACGGAGTCCGATGGCATTAAGCAGATGTGTTTTTCCGAGACCAACTCCGCCATAGATAAACAAGGGATTATAATTCTTCGCAGGCTGTTCCGCTACAGATACGGATGCGGCATGAGCGAATTGGTTGCAAGGCCCTACTACAAATCTTTCAAAACTGTAATGAGGATTCAAGGACTGATTAATCCCTGAGCGGACGCGCTTGCTCTGAGAGCGAGCCTTTTCCTGATGTTCTCCATGACGGCGAACAGAAGTTTGGCTCTTTTTCATTTCCTGGCCTATCTGAAGTTCTACCTTGAGGTCGATTCCCGCCACCTTAGCGATGGCCTCCTTGATGACATGGTGGTAGTTTTCTATAAGCCAGTCTTTGAAAAACTTATTGGGAACATTCAGGGTAACATTGTTCCCCTCCAGAGAAGACATTTTGACGGGCCTAATCCACGTCTCGAAGTTCTGTGGACTGACCTTTTCTTTAATGATTTGAATACTCTTTTCCCAAAGCATGTCCACTACTAATCACCTTATAAACAACGTTGTCAACACCTGTTGATAAATCAGTTTACCTGGAAATTCGTTTACTGTCGACGGCATTCATCAGTAATGTCACGAGTCTATTCAGTTCTTCCGCTGTCTTAAACTTAATATCTATTGACCCCTTATTCTTGCGCTGACGAATATGAATCTCTGTCATCAGCGTTGAAGAAAGCTCTTCTTCAATATCGAGAAGGAACTGGTCCTTTTTATTGATCTTTTTTTCCGAGGGCGTTTTTCTCAATTTTTGAATCAGGCCTTCAGTTTCCCGGACGCTGAGAGCCTTTTTCATGATGAGATTGAGGAATCTAATCTGTTCCCCGGGCGAATTAAGCATGAGTATGGATCTCGCATGCCCGGGACTAATGGTCTTATTAATCAGGGCCAACCTGATTTCCCGGGGTAGTTTTAGCAACCTTAATGTGTTGGCAACGGTTGAGCGATCCTTTCCCACCCTGGCAGAGACCTCCTCCTGCGACAGGCTGAACTTATTGATAAGAGTCTGGTAAGCCTCGGCCTCTTCGAGAGGATTCAAATTTTCACGCAGCAGGTTTTCTAAGAGAGACAATTCTGCCGCCGCCTCGTCGGCAGCCTCCCTGATAATAACCGGCACTTCCTTGAGGCCTGCTTCCTGAGCGGCCCGCCAGCGTCTCTCTCCGGCTATGATCTCATATCCCGAATCGGATCTCCGCACAACGATGGGCTGAATAATGCCATTCTTCTTTATGGATGCGACGAGTTTTTTCTGTTCGCTGTCGCTGAAATCCTTGCGGGCTTGGAATCGGTTGGGGGAAAGCTCTTCAATTCCGCATACAATGTACGCAGGTCTAGTGCTGACATTATCAAGCAGGTCAGGGAACAATGCACCTAGACCCTTGCCGAGGGAACTTTTTGGCTGCATCTAAATCCTCCCGTTTACCAGGATTTCTCGAGCGAGGTCCATGTAGGAAACAGCGCCGCGGGATTTAATATCATAGAGAATAATGGGGAGGCCATGACTCGGACTTTCCGATAATCTGACGTTTCTCGGTATAATCGTATTAAAAACTTTCCCCCCCAGATGCCTTCTCACATCCTCGCTCACCCTGTGGGACAGCGAATTTCTCGTATCAAACATAGTGAGCAGAATGCCTCCCAGAGACAAGGATGGATTCAGCCGTGCTTTAATAAGCTTGACAGTATTGAGCAGATATCCGAGGCCCTCCATAGCAAAATATTCACACTGCAGAGGGATGATAACGGAATCAGATGCAACAAGGGCATTTACCGTCAAGAATCCGAGAGATGGCGGACAATCGATGATGATGTAGTCATACGCAGTATCAAGGCTCTTCAACAGATCGCGGAGTTTTTTCTCCCTGTCTTCGAGATTTACGAATTCCACCTCGATCCCTATCAAATCCTGGTTGGCAGGCGCCACGTCAAGATAGGGCAACTGGGTGCCAATAATCACCTCTTTTAAGGGAACCCTACCGATGAGAGAATGATAAAGATTTTTCTTGCTGATTGTTTCCCTATCGATGCCCATGCCGCTCGAAGCATTGCCCTGAGAATCGCAGTCGATGAGCAGGGTCCTCTTTTCCGCCGCTGCCAGAGTTGCGGCAAGATTTATGGCAGTGGTTGTCTTGCCGACCCCCCCCTTTTGATTCGCTATGCATATGATTTTACGCATGATTTAGCAAAGCACACAACCGGCATTTTGATACGCAAATTTTGGAGAAACGTTAGCATAAAACACGAATCTTTAGAAGGAATATTTACCTTATAAAGAAAGTTTTTCATAAATTATAATTCTTCGAAAATCACCGGTTATAGGCAACGTCAAATCATGGCTGCCGGTGTATTCTAATCCCAGCCTACGAGATATCCCGGCGGCATCTGTCAGTTCTTGATCGGATATTTTCCCTTTCATTGCTATCAAGGAACCTTTCGGGGCGAGAAAAAATGCGCCCATTCGGAGGAACTGTGGCAGTTTAAATGCAGCCCTGGATGTGACCACCTGGTAAAAATCTTTGCAGGTTTCGTCTTCCATCAGAAATTCGGCTCGGTCGTGGATGACCACGGTATCTGCGAGGCCCAAACTCCGGATCACATGCTTCAGAAAAGACGATTTTTTTCTTGATGACTCAAGGAGGAAGACCTTCAGTGAATTTACCGCGATCTTTAAAGGGATACCGGGGAATCCGGCTCCTGAGCCGATATCGAGAACCCGACAGGTTTCAGATTTGATATACGGCAACAGCGTTAAAGAGTCAATGAAATGTTTTATGATAATGTCCCGTTCTGATTTCGTGGAGATCAGGCTTATCTTTTTGTTCCAGGCAACAAGCTCATGGTAATAGATTGTGAACATGGATGTTTCCCTGTCTCCAAGGGCTATCCCCATCGTGTTTGCAGCCTCGGAAAATATTTGCGATACACTCTTTTCCATTGGTTACTTCTTTCAGAGGTGGCTGGGCATGTCAATCTTTTCTTATCCTGGTTCGAATCGTCTGAACTGATTTCCGTGCAATTTTTTAGTAGAAATAATATTCATTATCTAATAAATGCAACAGAGTTAAAAGGAAGATGCGGAAAAGAGCGAAAACTGAACATATCACCATCGTTCTGAACAAGCCGAAATATCCGGGCAATGTCGGGTCCGTGGCGAGGTGTGCGAGAAACATGGGAATCGAAAGAATCTCCGTAGTAGGTAATAGAGACCTTGCCCCTGCGCAGATGAAACAGATGGCCACCCATTTTGCTGCCGGAATTGTCGACCATATTCAATATTTCGATGCCTTGGACGATGCCTTGGCGCGATTTCAGTATATCGTCGGAGCAACATCGAGACGCGGCTCTGCGCGAGGCCCAGTTGTTTCTCCCCGAGAGATGGCGGCACGCATCGTGGATATATCACAGGAGAATGAAGTGGCGCTCCTCATCGGGCCGGAGGATACAGGATTGTCGAACGACGATCTGCGGTTCTGCCACCTCTTGGTAACCATACCCACCTCCAGATATAACAAATCTATCAACCTATCTCATGCGGTGATGATTCTCTGCTATGAGATATTTGTGGCCCCTATGGAATCCCTGGAGGCATTTACACCTCGTCTTGCCCAATCGGCAGAGCTCGAAGGGATGTATGAACATATAAGGGAGATATTGATGAAGATCGGCTTTCTGAATCCGGAGAACCCGGATTTCTGGATGATGCATATCCGCCGTTTCCTTTCCAGGACAAATCTCTTCTCCAAGGAAGTGAAGATTATCAGGGGTATCTGTCGGCAGTTAGACTGGTATCTGAAAAACAAAAAGACTTGACTTTCCATCGACAGAAACTTATTACTCATTGAAATTCCATGGGGGTGCAATCATGTATAAGAATTTCTCCTTCACGGGCGCCAAGAAGATTATATTTGGCAATGGTGCCTTGGAGTCTGTCGCAGAGCATGTTCGTGAACTGAAGGCGAGCCGTCCCCTCATTGTCCTCGATAGGAATCTAGCCAAGACAGACCTCAAAGGAAGACTTTTGGATATCCTTGGTGACGGCGGTCTGAAGGCGACTCTGTTCGATCAGAAGGTTGAAGCCGAGCCAAGGCTTGAGGTAGCCGATGAGGGGGTCAAGGCGGCCCAGAAGGGGAAATGTGACATCGTCGTCGGCATCGGCGGCGGAAGCGCCATGGATGTGGCAAAGGCCGTTGCCGTCCTGGCAGCCAATAACGGCAGGGCTAAGGATTATTTAGGGCTAAACAAAGTTCCCGGGCCGGGGCTTCCCAAGATCATGATCCCTACCACGGCAGGAACGGGAAGCGAGGTCACCTTTACGGCTGTTTTTGTCAGACAGAATTTGAAGAAAAAAGAAGGGATGAATAGCCCACACCTTTATCCTGAGCTTGCGATCCTCGATCCGACCCTTACACTCTCTCTCCCTTCTGTTTCCACTGCGTCAACAGGAATAGACGCACTCTGTCACGCCATAGAATCCTACATATCTATTAATGCCTCTCCTATGAGTGAACTACTTTCCCTGGAGGCAATCTATTTGATTTCGTCGAATCTCCGCACATGCGTCCATGACGGCAGCAATCTCGAGGCAAGGGGAAATATGCTCCTGGGAAGTCTTTATGCGGGCTTGGGGCTCGCTAACGCCGGGGTAGGCGCTGTTCATTCGCTCTCCTATCCACTCGGCGGGAAATACGGTGTCTCTCATGGGCTCGCGAACACCATCATGCTGCCGCATGTGATGGCCTTCAATTTGCCGGGAGCCCTCGACAAATTTGCCATCATCGCCGAAACGATGGGAGAGGTCATCGATGCGCTGCCGCTGCGCGAAGCCGCGTTCATGGCCGTAGAAGCGGTGCAGGCCCTGATCGAAGATTGCGGCATCTACACTACCCTGGAGGACTTGAGTATACCCGAGGAGGCCCTGCCGGAGCTTGCCGAGGTGGCAATGACTGTTCTAAGGCCCTTGGAGAACAATCCCCGGAAATTAACGATAGAGGATGCCATAGACATATACGGAGAGGCATATTAAGCGAAAGGCCACAGAGTATCTTTTCGATGTATATGTATAGAGATAATAAAAAGCGATTTCAAAGAAACTTAGCGAAGAGAGAAATGACGGTAAAGAGAACTGTGGCCATGTATCGATGCTGGTTGATAATAAGGCAGTGGAGGTAGTTATATGGCCGGTGCGGAGCTAATTGGAAAAGAAGAGATAAAAGAAATTATGGATGTCATGGAAACGGGCATCCTCATGAGATACGGATTTGACAAGGAAAGAAAGGGCGTCTTTAAGGTTCGGGAATTCGAAGAGGCGTTCGCCGGCTACTGCCGGGCAAAATATGCCCTGGGCGTTACATCCGGCTCCACAGCCCTCAAAGTAGCCCTGGCGGCAATGGATGTAGGACCGGGAGACGAGGTTATCGTGCCGGCCTTCACATTCATCGCCACGTACGAGGCAGTATTGGAAGTCGGCGCGCTTCCCGTCGCGGCCGACATCGATGCGTCCTTGAATATGGATCCTGGTGATATAGAAAAGAGGATAACACCCTACACGAAAGCCGTCATCCCCGTGCACATGTGCGGTGCACCGGCACAGATTGACAAGATCATGGCTGTGGCAAGAAAGAATAAACTCCTCGTCCTCGAAGACAATGCCCAGGCCTCTGGTGGCAGCTATCGTGGGAAAAAGCTAGGAACATTCGGCGACATGGGCATCTTTAGTTTTGACTACTATAAGACCCTGACCACAGGCGAAGGAGGAATGGTCTTGACTGATAATAAAGATTTTTATCTCCGTGCCGAGTGGTACCACGATCATGGCCATGACCATAACCCCAATGTCGGCAGAGCCCTTGAAGGGCGGACGATTCTGGGCTTTAATTACCGCATGAATGAACTTCAGGGCGCCCTCGGCCTTGCCCAGATGAGGAAACTTGATACGATTATTGCCGAGCAGAGAAAAAATAAAAAAGCGATTAAAGATGTCCTCAGCGCGGTCAAGGGCATTAAGTTCAGGGACATCCCAGATCCAGATGGAGATACGGCAACCTTTCTGGCGTTCAATCTGTCTGATGAAAATACAGCAGCGCGGTTTCAGAAGGCCCTCTCTGGTGAAGGAGTCGATACCGTCTGCTTCAAAAAAAATCTCTGGCACTATCTTCCCAACTGGGAGCATTTTCTGGCGCGGTCAACAGCAAACTCGAAAAAATACCCTTTTACGGACCCGTCTTACAAAGGAAAGGTTAACTACGACAGATCAACCATACCCCGGGCGGAGGATCTCCTCGGCCGTACGCTGGTCATGAATATATCAGTGATAATGCCCAAAGAAAAATTTGCGAAGATCAGAGAAGGGATTGAGAAGGCAGCAAAGAGTCTATAGAGAGGGGTCTATGATTATCGTCACCGGCGGTGCCGGATTCATCGGGAGTGCCTTTGTATGGAAGCTCAATGAAGAAGGAATCGACGACATTTTAATAGTTGATGAACTCGGCGAATCGGGCAAATGGAAGAATCTGGTGAACCGGCGTTACGTTGAGTACATACACAAAGACATCTTCCTCAGGATGATCCGCAACGAACAGATGCCTTTCACGCCGCGGGCCATCGTCCACATGGGGGCGTGTTCATCCACAACAGAGCGTAATGCCGACTATTTGATGGACAACAACTACCACTATACGTGCCGGCTGGCAGAGTGGGCACTGCCGAAGAAAATTCGCTTTATCTATGCAAGTTCGGCCGCCACGTATGGCGATGGCTCCCGGGGATTTTCCGATGACAGCTCCGCAACACCGACGCTCCGACCCATGAATATGTACGGGTATTCAAAACAGGTCTTCGACCTTTGGGTGCTGCGGCAACAAGTAGATACGCAGGTGGTGGGCATAAAATTTTTCAACGTCTTTGGTCCCAACGAGTACCATAAGGGTGACATGCGGAGCGTTGTCCATAAGGCCTTTGAACAAATCAGGGACACGGGAAAGGTCAAGCTTTTCAAGTCTTATAGATCTGAATACAAAGATGGTGGACAGATGCGTGATTTTGTCTACGTCAAAGACTGCGTCGATGTTTTGTGGTGGCTCTTTGAACATCCGGAGATAAACGGCATCTTCAACTTAGGGACAGGCAAGGCCCGTACATGGAATGACCTGATCCATGCCCTTTTTTCTGCCATGGAAATGAAACCCAAGATAGAGTATTTCGACATGCCGCCGGAGCTACGAGACCAATACCAGTATCTGACGGAGGCAAAAATGGATAAGCTCTTTGCGACAGGATGTCCACTCAACTTTGCTCCATTGGAAGACGCTGTTAAAGACTACGTGGTGAACTACTTAAAAAAACCTGATCCGCATCTATGAAAGTTTTCTGCATCATTCCTGCCCGTTATGCTTCCACTCGCTTTCCAGGGAAAGCCCTTGCGGATCTCTTGGGAAAGCCGATGATCCAGCACGTATACGAGCGTGTGTTGAGGGCCGGTACAGTATCCTTGGCCGCTGTGGCGACTGATGATGAAAGGATCATCGCTGCTGTGGAAAGATTCGGAGGCCGCGCCATTATGACGGCAGTGTCACACAGGTCGGGGACAGACCGCATAGCAGAAGCAGCTTCCCGCCTCGATATCGATGATTCTGATATCGTGGTTAATATTCAGGGCGATCAACCTCTCTTCGAACCTTCGCAGATTGACGAAGTGGCGCAGCCGCTTTTGGACGACCAGGTCATTCCCATGTCCACCCTTATATATAAAATCGTGAGGAAAGAAGAGATTACCCACCCCAATGCAGTGAAGGTCGTCTTTGATCAGGATCACTTTGCCCTTTACTTTTCCCGGGCAACAATTCCCTACGCAAGAGACAGCGGCGCAAAGGCTTCATATTACAAGCACCACGGCATTTACGCCTACAGAAGGGCATTTCTGAAAGAGTTTACCAAGCTTCCTGAAAGTAATCTTGAGAAACTGGAAGCACTTGAGCAGCTGAGGGCCATAGAGCATGGATACAGGATCAAGGTTGTGGAGACGCCTTACGACTCTGTAGAAGTTGATACACCCCGGGAACTGGAGAGGGTTAGGCGCCTCCTCGAAGCAAAGGGGAAAGCGTAAACAGGAAGGATGAATGATAGATATTGATTATTTGAAGAAGATCAAACTGGTAACCTCACCTCTGGGTCAGCAGCTCGTTGCGACTTTATTGCTGTTTCCTAATTACCGTATTTTCGCCAACGTAGATATCCAGATCGAAAATATCGAGCGTATTCCGAGAGACGAGAATGTGATCATTGCGATGAATCACACGGATCGTTTCAATTACTGGCCTTTCCAATATAAACTCTGGAGTATGAAATGTTTCTCATATACCACGGTCTGGGTTAAGGGAAAGTACTATAGAAATGTACTGCTTGCCAAAGCGCTCGACCTGTGTAACCTCATCCCCGTCCCCTCCATGGGTTATTTGATCGAGGAATTCTACAGGAGGAAATTCAAACAGCGGCTCGATAAGAATGTTTACAGAGCTATTAAAGATATCATTGACGGGAAGTATGAAAGTATCGAAGCCTACCCGCGGAAGGCTGCAGAGGCGCTCAATGCATTAGGGGAACAGTTTGCTGACTTTGTCAGGGGTTACTATGATCTCATGATGGAGCGGGTGGCGGAATTGAGCCGGACGGCGCTCTCCGAAAAAAAACTCAACCTCATCATTTTCCCTGAAGGTACGAGGGGCGCCCAGTTGGGAGAAGGAAGGACCGGCGTTGCGCAGCTTGCATTATCCACAGGGAAAAAGATCGTTCCCGTCGGGTGTAACAATTCAGATCAGTTATACACGGGGAGCCTGCCCTTCGCCAAAAGCGGAAGGATTGTCTATCGCGTGGGAGAGCCTCTCTCTCTGGACAATCAGTTGCGGGAATTCGCGATAGATGAACCGTTCAAGCTGTTTTCCAAGGAATCGCAAAAGAAGTACAAGAGACAGTTTGAAGAGGTGACGGAAATCGTCATGGAAAACATCAATAAGCTCCTAGACGAGAAGTATAGGCGCGCCTTCACCGGATCATGACGTTATAGCAATTCACGCTCCAACCCAGTCACTAATTCAACGGGAAGCGGCATATGAGTGCCATCGCGTTCATTCAAGAACTTATCAAGCCTTTGTTTCCCGGCTTAATGGGAATGCAGCTCATGGAGGTTACGCCTGAAAGAATTATTGCGTCCATGGAGGTTCGTCCGGATCTATGTACCGTCGGAGAGATACTTCACGGCGGCGCACTCATGGCCTTTGCGGACACCCTTGGCGGGATAGCGACGCTTGTCAACCTCGAAAACGGCGCACGTACAACTACCATTGAGTCGAAGACTAATTTCCTCGGCGCCATGCCCGTTGGCACTCGTATCATCGGCGAGTGCATCCCCTTGCACCGTGGCAAGACCACGATGGTATGGCAGACACGCGTGAAGTCCGAGAACGGCAAGCTCTGCGCCGTCGTCATTCAAACGCAAATGGTGCTTCCCGCCTGATTTTTCCCCGGTATTTCAGAAGTAAAAGAGCGTCCATCAGCATAAAATGGACGCTCTTTTTGTTCGTTTGAGACAGGCCTGAGTTGAAGATATATTTATCAGTCTCTTAAAATGGCGCCTGTGCTTGCGGAAGTCACAAGTCCGGCATACCGTACCAGGTAACCGCTTTTGACTGCCGGTGGTCTCGGTTTAAACTTAGCCTGCCTTTTCTTCAATTCGTCCGGACTGACATTGAGAGAGATTGTTTTTTTCGGTATGTCGATGGCGATAATATCACCTTCCCTGACAAGACCTATGGGCCCTCCTTCGGCAGCTTCGGGAGAGATATGTCCGATAGCCGCGCCCCGGGTGCCGCCGCTGAATCTTCCGTCAGTCAGGAGTGCCACCGTTGTATCGAGGCCCATACCGGCGATGACCGACGTTGGAGCGAGCATCTCGCGCATGCCCGGACCGCCTTTCGGACCTTCATAGCGGATTACGACAATATCGCCCGGTTTGATCTTACCGCCGAGGATGGCGGCAATTGCATCGTCCTCGGAGTCAAAGACGCGGGCCTTGCCTTCGTTGACGAGCATTCTTTCCGCCACAGCGGACTGCTTGACGACGGCGCCATCGGGGGCCAGATTACCCCTCAGGATGGCAATTCCCCCTTCTTTCGAATAGGGGTTGCTAAGAGGCCGGATGACGTCGCTGTTCAGCACCGCAGCCCCTTTAAGGTTTGCGCCCACCACTTTCCCCGTGACCGTCAAGGACTTCATATCGATGACGCCGAGCTGACTGATTTGTTTCATCACCGCCTGAACTCCGCCTGCCATGTCTAGGTCTTCCAGGTGGTGCGGCCCTGCTGGGCTGAGCTTGCAGAGATTAGGCGTTTTCTTGCTAATCTCATTAAAGAGGTCGAGGTCCAGTTTAATTCCCGCTTCGTGGGCGATGGCGGGAATATGGAGGACCGTATTGGTCGAGCAGCCCAGTGCCATGTCCACGGCGATGGCATTCTTGAAGGCTGATAGTGTCGCGATCTTCCGCGGACGAATATCTTTCTTGAGAAGTTCCATGATCTTCATGCCGGCCTGCTTCGCCAGGCGCCGTCGGGCCGCATTGACGGCAGGTACGGTGCCATTTCCGGGGAGGCCCAGGCCTAAAGCCTCGGTTACGCAGTTCATGGAATTGGCCGTGTACATCCCTGAGCAGGACCCGCAACCGGGGCAGGCGCAATCTTCCAGCGCCTTCAGATACTCTTCTTTCATCTGGCGGGATTTTACCTTCCCCACACCTTCGAAGACGCTTATGAGATCAACGGTCTTGCCCTCCAGGGTTCCTGCCATCATGGGACCGCCGCTGATGAAGATGGTAGGAATGTTGAGGCGAAGCGCCGCCATCAACATTCCGGGAATGATCTTATCGCAGTTGGGGACCATGACCAAGGCATCAAAGGGATGGGCAATTGCCATGACTTCAATGGAATCGGCGATCAGCTCGCGGCTGGCAAGGGAGTATTTCATGCCCGTATGTCCCATGGCAATCCCGTCGCAAACGCCGATGACGGGGAATTCGACCGGCGTTCCGCCTGCCATGCGGATGCCTGCCTTTACGTCTTCAGTTATGAGATCCAGATGAATATGGCCGGGTATGATTTCATTGGCGGAATTCACCACGCCTATCAAAGGCTGTACAATTTCTTCATCCGTATACCCCATGGCTTTAAAAAGAGATCTGTGGGGCGCCCGTTCAAGCCCCTTTTTCATCAGGTCGCTTCGCATGTTTTCCTCCTTATATTTTTTGCAATGCGCGGAAGTTATACAGTCGCATGTTGCTACTCCTCCGCTTAGTCATTTCCTACTTTTTTCTTCGTTCTGGTCTCAATGAACGAACCACGGCGCCAGCCAGCCACATTTCGCTGTTTCTCATGGTATCGAGTTCTTTCTGCAGTCTTTCCCTGTAATCGGGTGCGGAGTTGACTTCCAGGACAATGGCAGTTTCTTTGCCGGATGCCACCCTGTCATACAGTTCATCAAATACGGGTGCAACAGCATCACGGAATCTGTTTTTCCAGTCTAAAGCGCCTCTTTGGGCAGTTGTGCTGCAATTGGCATACATCCAGTCCATACCATTTTGGGCGACAAGCGGCATGAGGCTCTGGGTCAGTTCCTCGACGGTTTCATTGAAGGCTTCACTGGGGCTGTGTCCATGCTTACGAAGAATATTATACTGCGCCTCCAGGACACCGGCGAGACAACCCATGAGGACACCGCGCTCCCCTGTGAGGTCGCTGTAAACTTCCTGTTCAAAGGTGGTAGGGAACAGATATCCCGACCCTATGGCAATGCCGACGGCAAGAGTTCTTTCCAGTGCCTTGCCTGTGGCGTTTTGGAAAACTGCGTAACTCGAATTAATGCCGCTTCCGGCAAGAAAATTGTCGCGCACGGTACGGCCGGCACCTTTTGGCGCTACCAATATAACATCGATGTCAGAGGGGGGGATTACGCCAGTCTGATCTTTATACACGATAGAGAATCCATGAGAAAAATAGAGAGCCTTTCCTTTTGTCAGCTGGGTTTTGAGTTCCGGCCACATAGCCTTCTGGCCTGCATCTGACATAAGGTACTGAATAATGGTACCGCGTTTTGCAGCCTCTATGGGTGGAAAAAGCGTCTCGCCGGGTTTGAAGCCTTCATCAATGGCCTTCTGCCAGTTGAAGTCGCCTTCACCCACTATACAACGGATTCCGTTATCCCTCATGTTTAAGGCCTGGCCGCGTCCCTGTACGCCGTAACCTATCACGGCAACCGTTTCATCCTTGAGCACTTTGCGCGCCCTTTCGAGGGTAAACTCCTCTGATGTCACAACCTCTTCCATGACCCCGCCAATGTTGATTTTAGGCATATTAGCTCCTCCTTATTGTTATGAATTAAATTATTTATAGTATTGTGTGGTGTCCGCTCCTAAAACTAGTTTGCATCTATTTCTGACGCTCCAAAGCGACAACGCCGGTTCTTGTAAAGTCATCCATACCCATCTTTTCCAAAAGAGCAAGGGCGTCGTCGATTTCCTTTTTGCCGCCCGTTACCTCTAATATACAGGTGTCAGCGTCCATCTTTACAATCTTCCACTTAAGCGTGTCAACAGTCTGCATGATTTTCACCTGATTCACATCGCTTAATTTCATCCTCACCAGCACCATTTCGCGGCAGGCCGCGTTGGCGCGGGTCAGATCCTTCACTTCCAGGACATCGATAATTTTTGTCAGCTGCTTCTCAAGTTTGATGACGGTCTCGCGGTTACCGAGAGTAGTAATAATGATTCTGGTAAATTCAGGATTTCTCGTGATATTTGCGGAGATGCTTTCGATGTTGAAGCCACGGCCACTAAAGGTGCCCGCGATTCTGGCCAGAACGTCGGGCCTGTTATTTACCAAGATGGAAATGGTATTCTCTTTTACTTCCATAAGCTCATTCACCTCACAATGAATTTGATATATTCTAGTATATCCTATTTGCTCAAGACCATATCTGAGATCGCCGCACCCGGTGAAACCATGGGATATACGCCCTCCTCAGGTTCAACATGGAAATCCATCACGACGGTCTTTGCAGTATCGAGGCCTTTCCTTAAGGTGGCCTCCACCTCTTCATGGCGTGTCGCCCGTAGGCCAACAGCGCCATAAGCTTCGGCCAGCTTCACAAAGTCAGGCACATTGGATATATTGCTGTGGGAATAACGCTTCCCGTAGAAGAGTTCCTGCCATTGGCGAACCATGCCTAAGAAGCCGTTATTGAGGATGACTATCTTAACGGGAAGGCTATAATTAACAGCCGTTGCGAGCTCCTGTATGTTCATCTGGATGCTTCCATCTCCGGCAATATCTACGACAACGTTGTCAGGGCGGGCAACCTGCGCACCGATGGCAGCCGGGAATCCATAACCCATTGTTCCCAGGCCGCCCGATGTAATGAATGAATTGGGGTAATCGAAATGGTAGAACTGGGCCGCCCACATCTGGTTCTGCCCCACTTCTGTCGAGATGATCGCTTTTCCTTCCGTGAGGCGATAAAGTGTTTCCACGACGTATTGAGGCTTGATTTTATCAGACTGACAGTACGTCATGGGTGCGAACGCTTTCCACTTCTGAATTTGCTCGAGCCATGCCTTTGTTTGCTTCCCGGTGATTGCAAAACTCTTATCCGAAATCCACTTATTGAGTAGTTGCAATACGGGCTTGCAATCGCTTGCTATCGACAGGTGCGTCTTTATAAATTTATCGATGGACGCAGGGTCAATATCGATGTGAAGGACCTTAGCATGGGGCGCAAAGGCGTCAAGCTTCGACGTGACCCGATCATCAAAACGGACGCCCAGGGCGATCAAAAGGTCGCAATTAGTGATTGCCATATTGGCGTAATACGTGCCATGCATACCCGGCATACCGAGCCAATGTGGATCGGATGCGGGGAAGGCCCCGAGCCCCATAAGGGTCGAGGTGATGGGCACGTTGAGCATTTTCACAAATGTTCTCAACTCGTCCCAGGCCCGGCCGAGCAGTACGCCGCCGCCTGAGATGATAAGCGGTCTTTCTGCCTTCCTGATCATGTCAAGTGCTTTAATGCATGCATCTTCGATAGAAGTCTTCTTGTTATTATTAGGGAGGCTTGATGTCCAGGATACATCAGAATCTTCTATAAAGGATCTAGTGATATCCTTGGGAATATCGATAAGAACAGGACCGGGGCGTCCTGAGCGGGCGATGTCAAAGGCCTCCCTGACGATGCGTCCCAGGTCGTCAATCCGCCTAACCAGAAAATTATGCTTCGTGCATGGTCTTGTAATACCGGTGATGTCCACTTCCTGAAAGGCGTCGCCGCCAATCAAAGAGGTTGCCACCTGACCTGTAAGTACGACGACGGGGATGGAATCCATGAAAGCATTGGCAATGCCAGTTACCGTGTTTGTAGCTCCCGGCCCGGACGTGACTAGGCATACGCCAACCTTGCCAGAAACCCTCGCGTATCCGTCGGCTGCGTGTATGGCACCCTGTTCATGCCGGACTAAAATATTTTTAATCTTTCTTCTGTACAGTTCATCAAATATATCGAGAACGGCTCCACCGGGAAACCCAAAGATCGTATCGACATCCTCCTTTTGCAAGGCCTCAAAAAGGACTTGCGCTCCTGTTAACTTCACTTTTCTCTACCCCCTTGTTTAAAATCCCGCCGTCAGCGCCCCGCGACATTATGGCGTCGAGGATGGGATCCTTCCCTGCTTAATACCTGTAGGGATATTTCTCCAAAAAAAAACCGTTACCTTTGGCTGGTAACGGTCTTTTAACTGCGAACTATGTGCTAAACGCAAACCATCATCCAGCCTCCCTATGGAAGGGAATGATTACGCCGATAATAATTATGATGATGTTTGCGATGGTAAGCGCGTGCATGTCGTTATCAATCCTCACTATGGGACCTTCTTAACAGCCTCCCATAGTATTGTCAAGAATATTTTTGTAATTGTTCTAGACTTTTCTCTTGGGCCTGGTTCTTTGCAGGGCGATTAGGCCAGTTCTATTTATTTCCTCTACGCCGAATGATTGAAAGAATTTCAGGAATGCGGCCGTTTCATCCGGCTGACCCGTCAATTCCAGGATGAAATAATCCGGTGTCATGGTGACGATTCTGCAGCCTAACACTTCAATCGCCCGCAGGATTTCTTGATAGGCTCCCTCTTTGACATTGACGCCGATCAACATTAATTCTCTCTGAATGTAGGACTGTCCTGAGACATCGGAGACATCGATTACATCTACAAGCTTGTCCAGTTGTTTTTTTATCTTTTCAGTAAAGTCAGGATCCGATTCGCTGGTCAGCGTGATTCTCGAAACATCTGGGTTCGTCGTTTCCGCTACGCAAAGGCTTTTGATGTTGTATCCATGTCGGCCAAATACGCCTCCCACACGGGACAGCACACCCGGCTGATTGTTTACCAGAATGGAAACGGTCTGTTCCTTTTCGCGTGCTTTTCTTAACATGGCAGAACCTCCGCAATTATTTTTCAGTCAAGTCTATCGTACATCATTTCGATATTCGAACATCCCGGCGGTATGATGGGATAGACATAGTTTTCCGGATCAACAATGGCTTCCAGAAGATACGGGCCGTCGGCCTTTACCATAGCTTCAATGCCGGCTTTCGGGTCTTTATCTACGGCAATTCTGCTCCCCGGGATGCCGAAGCCCCGGGCAACAGTTACAAAATCAACCTTGCTCCCCAAATCAATGGTGTTAAAACGGGCATTGTAAAAAAGGTCCTGAATCTGGCGGATCATCCCCAGATGGCCGTTATTGATAACTACGATCTTTATTGGTAAATTGTAGTAGCTAACAGTGGCCAGTTCCTGGATGTTCATGTAGAATCCTCCGTCGCCTGTGATAGCTACGACTGCCCTCTCCGGAGTGCCGACCTTAGCGCCGATGGCTGCAGGCAGGCTGAATCCCATTGTACCCATGCCGCCGCTGGTGATGAGACTGCGCGGGCTTCGTGCCTGCCATGTGCGCACTGTCCATATCTGATTCAATCCCACATCCGCAGTCACCGTTGTTTCGACGGGCATGGCATTCTGTACCATCCGGATGAAATCTCCTGCCGGTCCGCATCCCGTGTCCGCGACTTTTCCGTTGATGGCGTCACGCTCAGACTGTATTCTTTGAAGCCACTCCGACTTTTCCTTTGCATCTATCAGAGGCAGCAAGGCCGTCAGCGCATCGCGAATATCCCCCACATAAGGTAGATTAATCTTGATGCTCTTTCCGATCGAAGTAGGGTCGATATCTATCTGGGCAATTTTTGCCAGGGGCGCGAATTCTTCAATAAGTGCTGTACTGCGGTCTGAGAAGCGTGTACCTATAGCTAGGATAAAATCGCACTGATGTACCATCCGGTTCGCAAGTTCATTACCGTGCGTTCCTATCAACCCCAGGTTGTAGCCATTGACGGAGTCAACGGAACCAATGCCCATCATTGTTGTAACGAAGGGGATCTTCGCCTTTTCGATCAGCTCGCGTATCAGACGAAAGGCATTACTAAGTTTGACTCCTCCTCCGATAATGAGGATGGGCCTTTCACTCTGATTCAATGTCTTGGCGATCATCTCCAGTTGTTCACGATCTTCTTCAGTCTTGTAGTTCGTCCTCAGCGCAGTGGTAGCTTTCTTTTCTGCGAGGGGGCATTTCGACGACAGAACATCGCGGGGGATATCCACTAAGACCGGACCTGGCCTGCCCGTCTTGGCGAGTTCAAATGCCTGCCTCAGCGTTGCCCCGAGATTATTCACATCATGCACCTGGTAACTGTGTTTTGTGATAGGCAAGGTTATCCCGATGATGTCCGTCTCCTGGAAGGCGTCATGCCCGAGGAGGCTCGTGCTAACCTGTGCAGTAAGGGCGACCATGGGCGTTGAGTCCATAAAGGCCGTGGCAATCCCTGTCACCAGGTTGGTAGCACCGGGCCCGGACGTGGCGATGCAGACGCCTACCTTTCCCGTAGCGCGAGCGTAGCCATCAGCCGCATGAGCTGCACCCTGTTCGTGCCGCATGAGGTAATGGCGGATCTGGCTGTTTATCAACCGGTCATGAAGGGGTAGGGTGTTCGCCCCCGGGTATCCAAAGACTACATCGACTCCCTCCTCCCTTAAGATTTGTATAACTATTTCTGCGCCAATGGTTCCCATATTTGCTACGTGCTCCTTGCTGTTTAGAAAATAGAAAAGCCGCCAGTTCATCTGTGCAGCGGCCTGTAAGGCATAAAAAAGCCGCGGGTCATCGGGGCCCGCGGCTCTAAGTTCTATGTCATTCCATCACAGAAACCGAGCAGCGGTCCCCCGAAGTACAGATACTACTACTACGGCTACGATAGGGAGATTGATGCTCAGGCTGTAAGAGGTCATCTGCTTACCTTTACTCGTTAATGCACAGTACTTTTATACAAGAATTCAGATTTGTCAAGGAATTTTTGGGTTACTGTCTTTAACGGGAATTGTCCTTATCGCGCCTGTCTATCTCATCCTGCGTTTCCTTGATCTCTATGGGTACTGCACGAGTCCCTGTTGTACCCTCAAGAAAACTCTCGAATATGGCGTCCTGGGTCGACCGTGTAGCGGGAATGCCTGTGTGAGGGTCCACCTTGATGAAGACAATCCCGTCCGGGACGGGAAAAACTTCCCTGGCCCTGTTTTGTAGGGCTTTTTCCATGAAATAGAGCCATATGGGCGCTGCTGCCCTGCCCCCCACTTCTTCTCTACCGAGAGAGGTTTCCTGGTCAAACCCAACCCATACCCCTGCCACCAGAGACGGTGTAAAGCCTATGAACCAGGCATCTCTCGTGTCATCTGTCGTTCCCGTCTTACCTGCAACAGGCCTGCCGATGCTCTTAACTCGTCTCCCCGTCCCGCTTTCCACGACATCCTGCATAACATATGATGTCATGAACGCTATCCGGGGGTCGATGACCTCTTCACTTTTTACTTGGGCTTCTTCAAAGATATGACCCGTTCGATCAACGATCTTCTTGATGAAGAAAGGCACGACTCGTTTACCCTGATTTGCCAGGACGCCATATCCCCTAACCATTTCCTGAAGGGTTACGCCTGACGTCCCCAGAGCCAAGGAGAGATTCTTGGAGAGGGGAGAAGTAATCCCCATATTCGTGGCATATGAGGCGGCATAATCGACGCCGATCTCCTGGAGGATCTTTATAGTAATGATATTTCGCGACTGCACGAGGGCGTTTCTAAGAGTCGTGGGCCCATTGAATTTTCCGTCAAAGTTTCTTGGTTTCCAGAAACCATCAGGAGATGACTTATCTTCAAAGACAATGGGAGCGTCCAGTATGCGTGTTGATGGCGTCATTCCCTTGTCGAAGGCGGCTGTGTAGATAAATGGCTTAAATGCCGATCCAGGCTGCCTTCGCGACTGGGTGGCGCGGTTGAATTCACTCTTCTTGAAATCCCTGCCTCCGACCATAGCCGTGATAGCGCCTGTCTTCACCTCCATGCAAAGAAGAGCACCCTGAACGAGTCCTTTCTCATACTTCTCCCGCTCCTCCAATTCTTGAAGTCCCTTTTCCACTGCGTCCCGTGCCGCTTTCTGCATTTCTATGTTAAGGGTCGTATAGACTTCAAGACCTTCCCTGTAAAGTACATCGCTCCCGTATTTTTCCATAATGTATTTCCGGATGTTCTCCACAAAATAAGGGGCAATCTTTTCTTTAGGCCTGATGGATTTGAGGATTATGGGCGCTGCAAGGGCTCGCTCTTTCTCTGCCGTGGTGATGTACTCATCTTCAACCATCCTTTCAAGTACGTAGGCCTGTCTCTGGCGGGCGCGGTCGAGATGGAAGAAAGGAGAATAGCTGCTGGGCGCCTTGGGAAGACCGGCCAGGAGTGAGGCTTCCGCTAGGGTCAGATGCCTGGCACTTTTTCCAAAATACCCTTGTGATGCTGCCTCGATGCCGTAAGTGCCGTGCCCCAAATATATGTGGTTTAGGTATAAGTTCATAATTTCGTCTTTCGAAAGATACCTGTCAATCTTATAGGCCAGGATGGCCTCCTTGATTTTTCTCATGTAGCTTTTTTCCGAAGACAGATAGAGTGATTTAGCCACCTGCTGCGTTATGGTGCTGCCCCCCTGAACTATGTGACCGGCTTCGATATTTTTATAAAAAGCCCTTGTCATACTCACCAAATCGAAGCCAGTATGTTGATAAAATCTTGCATCTTCCGCAGCCACAAAGGCCTGAATGACCACCTTTGGAACTTCGGACAACCTAATGATTTTTCTATCTTCCATAAAAAACTCATCGATTAGTTCATTATTGTCTGCGTACACGCGCGTGGCGATGCTGGGACGGTAGTCCTTTAAGGCAGCAATACTGGGCAATTCCTGTTGGAGGACATAGTACAAGATACTGCTTACTATAATCGTCAGAATGACAAAGCATAGTGTGACTACCAACAGTACTGTGCCCAGGCGGGAGCGTTTTGGTTTCCTTTTTTTGTCTTTAAATCTCATATTTCCTTTTGATCGTCTTTCAAATCTTCTGCTTTAGGGCGTTTTTTTTCGGCAAATTTCGCCACAATTATACCAATCTCATAAAGACCTATCAAGGGCACAGCCATGATAATCTGGGTGAGAGCATCGGGAGAAGGCGTAAGGATGGCAGCAGCGATGAATATTATAAGGATTGCATATCGCCTATTTCGCGACAACATTTTTGAACTGACGATGCCGATTTTGGCTAAGAAGAAGATGACAACAGGTAGTTCGAATGACACACCAAATGCCAGCAGGAGCTTCAGGGAGAGTGAAAGATATTCGCGCAGTGAAAACATGGGCTTGAGAAAGTCTGACGAAAATTCCACAAAGAAGCTGAATGCGGGAGGAAGGGCAAGATAATATCCGAACAGTATACCGCAGATGAACAGAATCGTGGAAGAGATAACGAAGGGAAGCATGTATTTTCTCTCTGACTTATAGAGACCAGGTGAGATGAATTTCCACAGTTGATAAAGTATGTAGGGACTTGTAAGAAAGAGGGATGCGTAGAAAGATATTTTCATGTAGTTGAAAAAAGCCTCCGGCAGGCTTGTATATATCATAAAGCTGTTCGGGGGCAGGACCTGGTACAGAGGCCTTGTAATGATCTGGAAAAGCCATTCCCTAAGAAACCAACAGACGCCGAAACCCACACAAACTGCAATCACTATACGGATGATTCTGGTCCGTAATTCTTCCAGATGAGCGGTGAAAGGCATTCTTTCTTCTACAGGCTCTTCCATAGATTAATTATCGCCGCTCCTTTCAAAATGAACTCTATATCGATGTGTGAAATCAAGATTGAGCTTTATTAGAAGTGGAATCTTTGCGTGCGGAGTCTCTTCTATCGTCTCCGCGCGGGGGAGAGTACTGAGGGTCATTTCCCATACGATACAGTAGTGAATCCTTAAAGTCATTGACTTCTTTCTTTAGGTCTTCCGGCTTCAGCGTTTCTCTCACGTTCTCCGTTACATCATCAGCCGCCCTGCGAAATTCGGAGAGGCCTTTACCCAGAGAATTGGCGAGGGCTGGGAGTTTCTTGGGACCCACAACGAGCAACGCAATCATTGCTATTACCATGAGTTCCGGCAAACCGATGCCAAACATGAATCTAACCTCTTGTTCGCTAAATGGCATTAAATATATATAGTTTTATGCATTTGTCAATGTTTTTCCAAAAACGGGGGCAGCCCTTCTGGGTTTGGAAAATTTTTGCGTTCTCATGGCTTTTATGCTAATAGCTTGGGCCTATGTAAAAAAACCCTTCCAGGGATGGTGACCAATGTCTCGAAAAACGGGTATCGTTAAGGATGAAAGGTATCTAAAGCATGACGCCGGATTTGGACATCCCGAATCGCCACAGAGGCTGGGAGCGACCTACGCTATGCTTGAAGCCAATGATATGGCCGGACAGTTTGTCGAAATTGAGCCGCGATATGCCACCCATGAAGAGATTGCCTTGATTCATTCTCTTTCTTACATAAATCTTGTGGCCTCTACGGCAGGGAAGATATTTGTTCCCCTTGATCCCGACACGGCCGCCACACCGGAATCATATGATGTTGCGAAGTTGGCGGTGGGGGGACTGTTTAGCGCCATTGACAGCGTCGTATCGGGTGAAGTTGACAATGCCTTTGCCCTTGTCAGACCTCCCGGACATCACGCAGGAGTATCCAATGCAGCCGGCTTCTGCCTCTTCAATAATGTTGCCATAGGCGCCATGCATGCTATTACCAGGCACAAGATGGAGAGGATTCTAGTAGTCGACTGGGACCTGCACCACGGTAACGGAACCCAGGCGCAATTCTATGAGGACCCGAGGGTTTTGTATTTCTCAACCCACCAGTATCCATATTATCCGGGTACAGGCGCGATAGAAGAAATAGGGCGAGGTAAAGGCATCGGCTACAATATCAATGTTCCTCTGAGACCCGGTACGGATAGCTCTCAGTATGTCAAGATTTTCAAAAAAATTATTTATCCCGTCTCCATGAAGTTTAAGCCCGAGCTGGTCCTTATCTCAGCCGGGTTCGATCCTTATTACAAGGATCCCCTGGGAGGAATGAAAGTTACGCCCGCTGGGTTTGCCTGTCTGACACGTATCCTCATGGATGTTGCCGATCAGTGCTGCGGCGGAAAGGTTGTCGCGACCCTGGAAGGCGGATACCACATCGGCGGGCTCGCAGATTCGATAAAAGCGGTGCTTATCGAAATGAGGGACGGCACGCATGTGACGAATGATGAGCTTGAGCGGATCGCAAAAGAGGCGGACAGCAATACGGATCCCGTCATCAAGAAAGTAGTTGATCAGGTAAATCCTTACTGGCGGCTGTCGTAAGTTGATTCTTGAAGTTACGAGGATACAGCGTTGAAAATCACAAAAGAAGAAGTTGAGTACGTGGCTCATCTGGCGAGGCTCGATTTCAGCGAAGAAGAAAAGGTGAAATTCACCTCACAGCTCAACGATATACTGATGTATATGGATAAGCTCAATGAGGTGGACACAGCCGGTATCGAACCGATGAGTCATGCCATTGCCCTTCAGAATGCCTTCAGAGACGATACAGTCAGAGATTCCCTCAGCCATGAACTTTCCCTGTCCAATGCCCCGGAAGCAAGGGGCCCGTTCTTCCGGGTACCAAAAGTGATAGAATAGGATAGGGGCGGCATGGAACTCCATCAGTTAACAATACACGAGTTGCAGAAATTGATCAGGTCGAAGCAGGTAAATTCCTCAGACATAGTTAAATCCGTGTTCCAGAGGATCGATGCTGTAGAAGGCCGTGTTCATGCATATATTACCCTAATGAAGGAATATGCATTCGCAGAGGCCGCCAAAGCAGACCGCTGTATCAAAGAAGGAAACATTCAAGCGCTGACGGGCATACCCATCGCCCTCAAAGATATCGTCTGCACGAAGGCTTTCTTGACGACCTGCGGGTCGCGCATCCTGTACAACTATATCCCTCCTTACGATGCCACAGTGGTGGAGAAATTAAGGGATGCCGGTGCTGTGTTCACCGGCAAGACGAATATGGATGAATTTGCCATGGGGTCGTCCACGGAGACGTCATATTTTGGGATAACCAAAAATCCCTGGGCACTCGACAGGATACCCGGCGGGTCGAGCGGCGGGTCGGCCGCCGCTGTGGCCGCTGATGAGTGCATTGCCTCCATCGGTTCCGATACGGGTGGCTCCATCAGACAACCCGCAGCCTTATGCGGTGTTGTGGGAATGAAGCCAACCTACGGAAGGGTATCCCGGTACGGACTCATCGCCTTTGCCTCCTCCCTGGATCAGATTGGTCCTTTTGCGAAAGATGTGGAAGACTGCGCCATCATGATGAATGTTATTTCCGGATATGATCCAAGGGAATCTACATCTGTTCCCCTGGACGTGCCCGATTACACGGCATTTCTCTCACGGGGGATTGATGGCCTCACAGTCGGGATTCCGAAGGAGTACTTCATCGAAGGCATTGACCGGGAGATAACGGAGGCCATGAACGGAGCCATGAAGGCCATCGAAGGACTGGGAGCAAAGTGTGTCGAGATATCCCTCCCCCATACGGAATATTGCCTGGCTGTCTATTACATCATTGCCCCGGCGGAGGCGAGTTCCAATCTCGCCCGATATGACGGCGTGAAGTACGGATTCCGGGCGGAGGACTGCAGAGACCTTCTGGATATGTACAAGAAGACCCGTTCCGCCGGTTTCGGGGCCGAGGTAAAAAGACGGATAATGATAGGGACGTATGCGCTGTCTTCCGGCTATTACGATGCTTACTATAAGAAGGCTTCCCAGGTGCGGGCGCTGATCAAGCGGGATTTTGAAGAGGCATTGAAACATTGCGACGTAATCCTTACGCCGACAACCCCCACCCCTGCCTTCAAGATCGGCGAGAAGATGGACGATCCACTGCAAATGTACCTCTCTGATATATTCACTATATCAACAAACCTCGCAGGCATACCGGGCATATCCGTGCCGTGCGGATTTACGCGGCAAGGACTCCCTATAGGATCCCAGTTCCTGGCAGGGCATTTTGAAGAAGGGAAGTTGCTTCAAATTGCCGCTGCATTTGAAAAGCATGCAAACGTAAAGCAGAGGAGACCAAAGCTCTGATGGCATATGAACCCGTCATAGGGCTGGAGGTACATGCCCAGCTTCTTACAAAATCTAAAATATTCTGCAGCTGCTCAACGCTGTTCGGGGCGGAGCCCAATACCCACACCTGTGCGGTGTGTATGGGGATGCCAGGTGTCCTTCCCGTTTTGAATAAGACGGTGGTTGAGTATACGATTAAAATGGCGCTCGCGACCAACTGCCCAATAAACAAGTCATGTAATTTTGCGAGGAAAAACTATTTCTATCCTGACCTCCCCAAAGGGTATCAGATTTCCCAGTATGCCCAGCCTCTTTCCGAACATGGATATATCGATATTGAACAGAACGGAGGAAAGAAGAGGATTGGCATAACGCGGATCCACATGGAGGAAGATGCAGGTAAAATGATTCACGATGAGCATATGCCGTCGAGTTACATTGATCTCAACAGGACAGGCGTGCCGCTCATTGAGATTGTGAGCGAGCCGGAGATGAGAAGCGCCGAAGAGGCCTCCGCCTATCTGAGAAGACTGCATGAAATACTCGTTTATCTGGAGATCTGCGACGGGAACATGGAAGAGGGTAGCTTTCGCTGTGATGCCAATGTATCCATCAGGCCCAGGGGAGAAGAAGCCTTCGGTACACGGACAGAACTGAAAAACATGAACTCCTTCCGGAATGTCCAGCGCGCCCTGGATTATGAAATCAAGCGTCAACAGTATATCCTGGAGAGCGGCCAGGCCGTGATTCAGGAGACGAGGCTGTGGGATGATGCACAGGGGGTAACCCTATCCATGCGGGGAAAAGAAGAGGCGCACGATTACCGATATTTCCCAGATCCCGATCTCGTTCCTATAGTAATAGACGAGTCATGGGTGGAGGAGGTCAAGAGAAACCTTCCTGAACTTCCACTGGCGAAACGGGAGCGGTTTATGAGAGATTATCAGCTCCCTTCGTATGATGCCGGTGTATTGACATCGAGCCGAGTACTTGCTGATTACTTCGAAGATGTGGCGAGGCTTTCCGGAAAACCGAAAGCAGCGAGCAACTGGGTCATGGGGGACATCCTCCGATTCCTCAATGAGGAAAAGCGAGATATAAAGGAGTGTCCCATTCTGCCCAAATCACTCGCGGAAATGATTCAGCTTATTGAAAATGGAACCATCAGCGGGAAGATGGCCAAGGATATTATTGAGGAGATGTACAGGACAGGCAAGCCGCCGAAGATGATTATTGAAGAGAAAGGCATGGTTCAGATTACTGACGAGGCCGCGCTTGCAGAAACTATTGCCAAGATCCTGGCAGCGAATACGGCGCAGGTTGAGCAGTACCGGGGAGGGAAAGAGAAACTCTTTGGCTATTTTGTAGGTCAGGTAATGAAAGCAACCCAGGGAAAGGCCAATCCGCAACTCATCAACGACCTTCTGAAAAAGGTGTTGGCAGGGTCTTAATCATCCCGCGCCCTAATCAGCGGATTTCTCAGAAGCTGCCTTGGGGCTCGAAATCTTTTTTTACCCATATTACAGTTTTGATCAATATGCCGAGCGGCAGTGAACTGTTGTATAGATCTAGTCAAGAAAACATTTTTGACTCGCCCCTGAGAACTTTATCCGAATGATTTGCAGGAAATTATTTTGTCGTTGCAAGAACAGTGAACAGGACAAAGAACCTTTTTACATTTAGAGGGGGAAAACTTGTAAGATGGGCAGTGCCATCAGGACCATTTTCTGGAAAGATGATGCGGTCGTCATGATCGACCAGAAGGCCCTTCCTAATGAAGAGCGCCAACTGAGGTTTACTGATTATAAGGATGTCATGGCGGCAATCAAAGATCTGACTGTCCGCGGCGCCCCGGCAATCGGGGTGGCCTCTGCAATGGGCATTGCGCTTGGCGCACTCCATCTTGCCGTCTCATCGAAAGAAGACTTCAAGCGCTCATTCCTCGAAATCTGTGATCAGTTTTCCCAAACCCGGCCCACGGCGCGAAATCTCTTCTGGGCCATAGAGAGGATGAAAAGGCGTTTCGACGAAGCATTATCCGCACCCACGGATCAGATTAAAAGGATTCTTGTGGAAGAAGCCATACGCATCTGTGAGGAGGATATCGCCATAAATGAGACAATCGGCATTAACGGACGGCCACTAATTCAGGACGGCGACAAAATCCTTACCCACTGCAATGCTGGTGCCCTGGCTACGGCCGGCTGCGGCACGGCCCTGGGTGTGGTCAGGGCCGCCTGGGAGGAAGGGAAGAAAATTCACGTCTTTGTCGATGAAACACGGCCTGTGCTCCAAGGGGCGCGGCTCACAGCCTGGGAACTCATGAAAGAGAAGATACCGGCTACGCTCATAGCCGATAGCATGGCAGGATTCTTAATGAAGCAGGGAAAGATCAACAAAGTCATCGTCGGGGCGGACCGGATCGCCGCCAACGGTGATGTGGCAAACAAGATCGGCACATATTCCCTCGCTGTCCTGGCCAAAGAGCATAACGCTCCTTTTTATGTGGCGGCACCTTTATCTACTATAGACGTGTCGCTTCAAAATGGCGATGAGATCCCCATCGAGGAAAGAGACGCGGAGGAGATCACAACCATTCGGGGTGTAAGAGTGGCGCCAGAGGGGATGCATGTGTATAACCCGGCCTTTGATGTTACCCCAAACCGTTACATCACTGCCATTATAACCGAAGCGGGCGTTGTCTTCCCCCCTTATCAGAAAGGCATTGGAAAGATAACACGGCATTTCAAAAAATGATGAAAGAGCTGAGAACCCTACAATTGCTCGTACACATTCCATTGCTAAGAAGGCATTCACGATAAATAAGAGAGAAGCAGATGCAATGAAGGCTTAACAGCTTTCGTCATGTGCCGGATTCTCAATGTAGCATCATACTGAGAAGTGTAGTAATTCCAATGTTGTGGATGAAAGCATACAGTATCGAGCGTGATCAAGAATATGGGGCTGTTGGAAATAAATGAAATAATCCTTGACTTTCGGCTTTGGTCGTACTAGATACATCTTAACATTTAACATTTGCGCCCCTGGAAATGATAGGGCGCAGTAGAAGTTGGATCAGACATATTGAAGTGCAAAGGTTGGCCGCCATGCCCTTTAGGTCTTGGTGGCTTTTTTCTTTCTGTCAAAGCTGCAATCCGACTTTGAGAAAATTTTGAGAAAGGAGGATTTAAGCGATGCCAGAAGGTAAAGTAAAGTGGTTTAATGAGCAGAAGGGATTCGGCTTCATCGAAAAGGATGATGGGGGCGACGTGTTTGTCCATCACAGTGCCATACAAGCCGAGGGATTCAAGACGTTGCATGAAGGTCAGCGAGTAAGCTTCGACGTTGAGCAGGGCAAGAAAGGCCCAGCAGCAGGCAATGTGAAGGCCCTGTAAAAGCGCAATTGCCAGGAAACAAATAAGGCACTCAGGTCTATAGGCAACTATAGACGAGTGCCTTTTGCTTTGTATAAGACCATACGTAAAATGGTCCCATTCTAACTTATTTCGGTTACGGCTTGGGAGCGGGCATAACCGACGAATCCGGCTCATTGGGAGGGTAGCTCCAGATGCAGGAGAGTAGATCATGCGCAAACTTTCAATTTCTTTTATCGTAGCTGCGGCTATTATTTTTATAGTAGCCCTGAACTGCGGATTTAAAGGGGAAGCCCCTTCATATCAGCAAGCCCGTGACAATAGAGTAGAAAGGGCGATAGTGAAATCTACAGTATGGGCCACCGATGAAGAGATTCGCAGATTGGCCCAGATCATAGAGAAAAAATATGGCAGCCAAATTGAGCAGATTTCAAGAAAGTATTACGCTCGTCCAGAAGATATCAAGGCCATTGCTATTGTCGAGTCTTTGACTGATGAGAATGCCGCGTCCAGTGCCGGCGCTATAGGTCTGATGGGAGTTAAACGAACGACAGGCAAGGAAATGGGTTTTGATGATATCGACCATCCTCTTAATAACCTCAAGGCTGGGACAAAATACTATAAGATGTTGCTCAATAAATTTAAGGACAGAGAACTGGCTTTGGCAGCTTACAACCTTGGCCCAGGTAAAGTGGGAAACGGATTGAACAATGGATTTGACCCCGAAACAATCGACTATATCTGGAAGATCAGAAGAGTAAGCCGACTCGTTATTTAAGATGTGATGACCTCCCTTGTATTGACACCCCCGTCTTTTTTCATTATACTCCTCACCTCGAAATAGGGTTGATATCGGTATTTAATCAGTGATTTATCTAAACAACATTTCCCTGTCCTTTGCCGACAACAGGATCTTCGACAACATCACCTGGATGATTCCAGAAAAAAGCAGGATCGGTCTCGTAGGTGATAACGGCACCGGGAAGACCACCCTTTTCCGGGCCATCCTGGGGATGGTCGATATCGACGGGGGCAGCATAGAGATTCCGAATAGAAGGAACAGGACAATAGGTTATCTGCCCCAGGACCTGGTAGAACTGGAGCCTTTTCCTCTCATAGAATATCTGCGTAAGAAGAGTGGCATCGAAGATATTGAGCAGACCCTGAAAAATCAGGAAAGACATATGTCCCACTGTGATCCTGGCTCGACCGAGTATCAGGTGATACTGAAGGCATATGAAGCCACGACTGCCTGCTTTCAGACTGCCGAGGGATACCGTTTCGACGCAAAGGCGAAGCAGATACTAAACGGCTTCGGGTTCCGCGAAAAGGATTTCTCCAAGAACTGCATTGAATTTTCCGGCGGCTGGAAGATGCGCATCCTGATTGCCCTGATCTTACTGTCCGCCCCGGATATCATGCTCCTCGATGAGCCGACCAATCACCTGGATACGGAAAGCATGGAGTGGCTGGAAAGCTATCTGAAGAATTACCACGGCACCCTGCTTGCCATTGCGCACGACCGCGTATTCCTGGATAAGATGGTCAATCAGATAGTGGAGCTCGCCAATCATCGCCTCACCGTCTACAAGGGAAACTACTCCTACTATCTCGCGGAGAAGGAACGGCGTCTGGAGGCCTTGAAAAAACAGATGGCCCTTCAGCGCGGAGAGATCAAGAAGACGCAGGAATTCATCGAGCGGTTCCGATATAAAGCCACCAAGGCCAAGCAGGTTCAGAGCCGCATCAAGATGCTAGAACGGTTTGAAGTCATTGAAAGCGAAAGAAGCCGAAGACAGGTTCATATCAGATTTCCCGAAGCGCCTAAAAGTGGCAGGGATGTTGTATCTGTAAGACAGGTCGGGAAAAGCTATGGGGACCTCTGCGTTTTCAATTCCTTTGACCTGACAATCCACAGGAGCGAAAAGATCGCTCTTGTTGGTGTCAACGGGGCAGGTAAATCCACCATGGCCAGGATTCTCGGCAGCATAGAAGAGCCATCTTCCGGTACGGTCACCTATGGCCTCAACGTGAGCATGGCCTTCTTTTCTCAGGAAAGCGCCCAGAACCTCGACTACGGGCGTACCATCTGGGACGATGTCTGCCTGGTTGGCGGTCGCAGCAATGATCAGGAAAGACGGAACCTCCTCGGGACTTTTCTCTTCTCCGGGAATGACATCTACAAGGAGATTTCCGTGCTATCCGGCGGGGAGAAGTCTCGCCTCGCCCTGTTGAAAATACTTCTCCAGGATTCCAACCTGCTGATCCTCGACGAGCCCACCAATCATCTGGACATGAAAACAAAAGAGATTCTCCAGAATGCCCTGCTCGGCTATACGGGTACGGTTGTGATCGTATCCCACGACCGCTATTTTCTGGATCGCCTCGTGACCAGGGTGATCGAGATTCGCGACGGGAGATGCTACGAATATCTTGGCAACTACTCTTACTTCATCCAGAAGCGCGGTGAAATGGCCGCGGCATCTGTGACCGGCAATCCTTCTGCAACGGCCTCGCTGCCGGAAGTAACTGAGATGACACCCGGCCGCAAGCCTTTTAAGACGAAGGAGGAGAAACGGCTGGAGGCGGAGGAAAGAAATCGGCATTCGCGAATCATGAGCGACTTTAAGAAGAAACTCAAGGCGCTGGAGAATCACATTATCGACCTCGAAGAGAAGAAGGCGGACAACGAAAAGATTCTTTGTGAACCAGGCATTCACAGGGATCCGCAGAAGATCAAAATCCTGAGTCAGGAGCTGCATGATATTACCAGCGAACTCGAAAATTTGTACTCTTCATGGGAAACGCTTACCAAAAAAATTGCAACCCACGAAGCATCTTCTATCAATCCCCTCTCATAAAGGGGGATGCAGGGGGATTTTAGGGAACGCAGTGCATGGCTTTAGTCCTGCTGTTATAGTGGACCTATTATGAAGACTCTAAAGCTGGGCGAGACGGAAATTGATCGGGCTGTAAAAAGAGCGATCAACCGCATCCCATCGGAGATAAGACGCCATCTAAAAAATATCGTCATCTCCGTTCAGAAGCGTCCTTCTAAGGGAATTCTCCAGGAGATGGGCCTTCATCGGAATGAACCTTTGCTTGGCATCTACAGGGGTACAGCACTCATGGATCGTTCCGTGTTCTATCCGCCCCTTTACCCGGATACCATTATTCTGTTTCAGGAGCCTTTAGAAAAAATGTGCAACACGGTAGACGAACTTGAGGAACAAATAGAAATTACCGTGGTGCATGAAATCGCGCATTTTTTGGGAATCAGTGAGGAAAGGCTTGCGGAGCTCGGATACGGCTGATCCGCGCCTTCTTTTCTGTCAGGGTAGAATGAAAAGAGTAAAGGTGGTCGAAGAATCCTCCCATCGCCCGTGAAATCGATCAATCACTTTTGTTCTGAGAATCACACCAATTCAACTTTAATGGGAGTTGTACAGGACAGGTTGTCCGAAACAGGACACCTGTTTTCTATTTCATGCACGAAGGCCTCTTTTTCCTCCTTCGTCATCTCGGCATCGATGCTTAAGGTAACATTTATGCCTTCGACTCCGGGCCTGTTCTCCTTGCTTTTGCCGAGTATCGTCTCCTGATCAAATGTCCCTTCCACCCTCATCTGCATGCCGTTAAGCTTAAGTCTTTTCTGGATGGCAATGATTCTTGCCACCGTGGCGATGCAGCCCGCAAGGGACGTGAACATGTATTCGATGGGGTTCGGTCCCGTATCTTTTCCACCGCCCGTTGTCGGCTGGTCGACATAGAGCGTATGGTTTCCCGCCTTTACTTCAACCTTGAATCTATCATCAGACTTTGCCTCGATGCTTACCGTTTTCATCTTTGCCATGGTATTTTCTCCTGACGTTATTTTTATGCCGGGCCTACTCGTTATATCACAATGATCTGTTGAGTCTCTCCTCGAATTCCTCAGGGCCGAACCTGTAGTCCTGCGTTCCATAACTCTCCACCGCAAAAGAGGCGCATACGCTCCCCATCCTGGCGCACTCTTCGATATCCTTGCCTTTGATCAGTCCGCTTATCAGCCCGCCCCTGTATGCATCGCCGGCGCCTGTCGGGTCTTCGACCTTCCTCGGCTTAATGGCAGGGATATTTATTTCGCCGCCCGCCGTGAGAACCTGCGAACCCTTCTCCCCTAAGGTGACAATGACAGTCCCGGCCCGCCGTATCAAATCATTCCTGTCTAAAGCGGTCTTCTTCGTGATCAGGTCCAATTCATAATCATTGGATATCAGGATCCGGCACCCGTCTATGGCGTCTGCAACATCCGGGGCATTGAGCACGGGCAGAGATTGTCCGGGATCAAAGATGTAGCCGATTCCTCTTTCTTTACAGATGCGCGGATAGTTTACCATGTCTTCGAGATTGCCGGGAGAGATGATGGCGATAGTATCCTCAGAGTTGAGCTTGTCGAAATCGAGAGATGAAGAATATTTCATGGCGCCGGGGTTGAAGCCGGTGATCTGGTTGTCGGCAAGGTCGGTAGTTATGTAGGCGCATGCCGTGAATTCATCTTTTATGATTTTGATGTCGTCTGTGGGGATCCCGTTCTTCGCCATCCAGTCGAAGTACCTGTGATGATCATGACCGATAGCGGCGGATATGATCGGCTTTTCGCCTACGAGAGACAGAGCGTAGGCAATATTTCCTGCCGTGCCGCCGAATTTCTCCCTCATGCCGTTAACCTGGAAGCAGACATTCAAGACGTGGATCTTCCCGGGAAGGATGTGATCCGAAAAGTGTCCCGGGAAATCCATAATCCTGTCGTATGCCAGAGACCCGGAAACGATTATCTTCATATTCATGAGCCTCTCAGATCACTTCGAAGTCGCCTTCGTTGATGCAACGTAGCCAGTCGCGCGCACTGGGCTCAGTTGATGGGAACCGAGACATCTCGTAATCGTCAATGATTTGATCAACGGTGATGATACACACGGGCCAGCCGGGAAAACCGTGCGGGACATGACTGTTATCGTTTATCCGGTAGGCAAGGAATTTCTTCTTGCTGCAGAATATCCGATATCTTCTGTCACGATGCCTGACGCGGAGCGTCTGATTGAGCCATCCTTTGGCTTCAAAGACGCGGACAAGGCTCTCAAGTGCATCATGCGGCTTATTTCCGGCTCTCATGTCATTATTGGGTTTCTTTGGTCAGTCACTTCTGCAAGAGAAGTAAATAAAATGTATTTGAATGTCAAGGGCTATTTGGGAATACGAGATAGAGCGCCATTGTGGACGCAGCTGAACTACCCGCATATATCCATTGATGAAACCGCGCACGCTCCCAAACGAAATTGACCCTCTCTGAAAAAGGTGATAGCTTATTAAGTATTCGTAATTGCGAGTGGAACCATAGAGGCAAATGCTGGAGGTACCGTTTATCCATGACAAGAGAGAAAGCTATTTTTGACGAATGGCCTGAAAAATATGACCTGTGGTTCACGACCCCTGTCGGTTCCCTCGTAAGAAAATACGAAAGCGAACTTATATTGAACTTTTTGAATCCTGCTCCCGGAGAAATAACTCTTGATGCAGGCTGCGGCACGGGGGTGTTTACGCGCGATATTATCTCGAGAGGATCAAAGGTAATAGGGATCGATATATCTTTTCCCATGCTTTGGCGCGCAAGGGAAAAGTTCGGAAGGTCTCCCTTCCGTGCGGTGCGGGGCGATATATCAACTCTGCCATTTCGTGCAGAGTCCTTCAACAAGGTTGTCTCCATCACTGCCCTCGAATTTATTGCCGAGGCCGAAGCTGCTGTGGCTGAGTTATTTCGTGTTGTACAAAGAGGCGGGGTCGTTGTAGTGGCAACCCTCAACAGCGGGAGCCCTTGGGCAGCCCGTAGAAGGGAGGAGGCAAGAAAAGGACATTCCATTTTCAGCCAGGCCGTCTTGAGATCGCCTGATGACCTGCTCTCCCTTTCATCTGTCCAGGGCGTGGTGAGAACGGCCATCCATTTTGACAAGGAAGATGCACCTGAAAAAGCTGTGGAGACGGAGCGTGAAGGTCATACCATGGGATTGATGACAGGCGCGTTTGCTGCCGTGCGATGGCTCAAGCCCTGAGCACAAAACCTATCCCCGACTCAAAAAAGTTGCACTCGCCAGGAAATTCCCGCGAGGCGGGAATTTTTTTCTATACCGTGATTGAGAAAAGAAGTATGTATAAGCCCGCGACGGGAGGAGGAAGAAAGTCGCGCAAATCAGGGCTTACCCAAAAGCAATGGAAAGTGAGTTTATAAATGCAGAAATTTCTTGACCCCGCGTCAGTTGCTCTCATCGGTGTCCCGCGTAACACCGGCAACGGTTCTTTCAACAACGCAGAAACACTTTTGCGTTACGGCTATGAGGGAAAGATATTTCCCGTTAATCCAAACACCACGGAAATTTGCGGTCTCAAGACTTATCCTTCTATTGCTGATGTCCCGGAGACCGCCGATTTGGCCGTGATATCTGTTGGCAGAGAACGGGTGATTCCTATGCTTGATCAGTGTATTTCAGCCGGTGCCAGACGGATGATCATTATCACACAGGGCTTTGCCGACGCAGACGAAAGAGGCAAGAAACTGCAGGAAGAAATCGTAGCAAAAGCCAAGGCAAATGGCGTGCGCATCCTGGGCCCCAACACGATGGGAGTTCTAAATAATTTCAGAAAATTTACCACCTCTTTTATTGATGTGGTTCGACCCGAGACCTTTTCACCGGTTTCGCTGATTGCCCAGACGGGAGTCATTCAAGTTGCATCGCAGAACATGGCATATAGAGATTGGGGAAAGGCAATCGATATAGGCAACGGCTGTGACATTGATGCGGTTGACTCTCTCGCTTATCTCGCAGACGACCCGGAGACAAAAATTATTGTCATTCACATGGAAGGGGTTAAACGTGGCTCTGATTTTCTGAAGATTATATCTCGGGTTACGCTTAATAAACCTGTCATTGTGTTTAAGTCAGGCCGCAGCCAAGCAGGCGCCAAAGCCGCACTTTCTCATACCGGTTCACTGGTCGGAGAGGATCAAGTCTTTGATGCTGGCTGCAAACGGGCCGGCATAATCCGGGTGAAAAGCGGGATTGAACTAATTGACGCGATTCATGCCCTTCTGCTCATGGAGGAGATGGAAGGACCGCGGCTCGGAGTGGTGAGCGTAACGGGCGCAGGTGGTATCATGACGGCGGATGCCTGCGAAGATTATGGACTGGAATTGGCAAAGATCCCCGAAGGGCTGGCGGATAAACTTTCTGGTGGGTTGCCTGACTGGATTCATGTCGGCAATCCGGTGGACATCTGGCCCATTGGCATGATTGGCGGCAATTATACCGGATCATTCGGCACAGCGCTGACAGAATTACTGCGCTCCAAGGAGGTGGATGGGGTCTTGGCCATCCTGCCTACGTCAAACTCTCCGCTTCATCAGATTCTCAACATGGTTGAATCCGTCAAGGAATCAAGAAAAAATGCAGGCAATAGAAAGCCGCTTGCACTATGGCCTTACTTGGACACTTCTTCCATTATCGATAAATTTGAGAGTATTCCCGGAGTGGCCTGTTTTAATACCATAGAGCAGACGGTGCATGGGCTTGCATTCTGCTACAGATATCACCAAGCTATGAAACGCCGTATTCCTCTGCAAAGGACGTTCCCCATCGATCTTGAAAAACTGCGTCCTTTCGCCGAGAAGGGTAGGAAAGAGAAGCTCCTGGTCGGAGATGAGGCGCTGCTGCTATTGGATCTCTTCGGCATTCCCGTTGTCAAGAGCGGCATCGCTAGAAGTCGCAAAGAATTGGAAAACATCGCATCATCTATGACGTACCCGCTTGTGCTGAAGTTGACCGGGGCCGCATTCCTGCACAAGACGGAATGGGGGGGCGTCGTGACGGGAATCAGGAGTGTGGAAGATCTTCATCGCGCCTTCGACCGGGTTCTTCATAACGCGAGCGCGCGCCAGCCGGATGCTAAGGTCGAAGCCGTGCAGATTCAGGAGCAGATCCATGGGCATGAACTGCTCTTGGGTTTGAAGAGAGACCATGAATTCGGTCACGTTGTCGCCTGCGGCCTTGGCGGTATTTATACGGAAGTCTTCAAGGACATCAGTCGGGCGATTGTCCCTGTCGATCAGGAAGAGGCCGATGGTATGCTCTCATCTCTCAAGATAGCGCCTATATTGAAAGGATTGAGGGGCGAGGCAGGCATTGACTGGAAGGGTCTCGTCGACATTTTGGAAAGGCTATCGTTTCTTGCAAGCACACTATCGGATATCTCGGAGCTGGACATCAATCCTGTTATAGCGACGAGCAACAGATGTATTGCCGTGGACGCCCGGATATTGTGGTAAATTGTAAAAAGCCGTTTCAGATATCGTTCTGCGAATCAAGACTGCTGTCCCCGGTTTTCCCAAGCAATCGTGTCAAGGAGGAATAACTGATGAAAAATATGGAATGGAAAAATCCACCTGAAATGCAGATCGATCTGGCCAAGAGATACAAGGCCTTCATTGAAACGAGCAGGGGTGACATTGAACTGGAGCTATATCCGCAGCATGCACCCAAAACGGTCAATAACTTTGTCTTCCTCGCGAAAGAGGGTTTCTATGACGACGTATCCTTTCATCGGGTGATAAAAAATTTCATGATACAGGGCGGAGATCCGACAGGCACGGGAAGGGGCGGCCCCGGCTACAAGTTTGTCGATGAGTTGAAGGAAAATCCCTTGAAGCATGAAACAGGGGTGATCTCCATGGCGAATTCCGGACCGAACACGAACGGGAGCCAGTTCTTCATCACGCATTCCCCACAACCGCACCTGAACGGCAGACACACCGTATTCGGTAAAGTGGTGAGCGGCCAGGACGTAGTCGATGCAATTCAGCAGGGAGACAAAATACTGCGCGTAAAAGTACAAGAGGTGTAGAAAGCACACCATCACTGGGAGGCGCGCCGCGCCGCGGCAATTTCTCTCATTGTTGAAGGTAGTGCAGACCTTCAGGTCTGCTGTGGCTGATATCTAAAAACTGTTCACTCATCCTCGAAAGCCTGGGGAACAGGAAAGATACATCAAGTGCAAACAGTTGACTGCAAAGGCAACAGGGATGCGGTCCAACATTCTGATCCAGACGAAAAGCAAACAAATTTCATAACGGGCGGTATATCATGAGTAACGTTGAAATCAAATTCCTCGGCAGCGGTGACGCCTTTGGAAGCGGCGGGAGGCTCCAGAGCTGCGTTCTTGTCCGGTACACCCGCGGCCGATTTCTGATCGACTGCGGTGCATCCGCTTTGATCGGGATAAACCGGTACGCCGTCGACCCGAATGATATAAACATGATTTTCATTTCCCACCTGCATGGAGATCACTGCGGCGGAATTCCCTTTCTCCTGATCGGTTCGCAGCTCTTGTACAAACGAAGCGAACCCCTTCTGATCGTGGGACCTCCGGGTATGAAGGAATGGATTTCTCAGGCGATGGAAATATTTTTTCCCGGCTCTTCCCGGGTGAATAGGCGGTTCCCACTTGAAATCATCGAGTTCAAGGATCGCTGCCCCGAGACTATAAGAGATGTTACGGCAACCCCTTATTCGAACCTTCATCACGGCGATTCATCCTTTTCCCTGCGAATAGAGTGTGACAGGAAAGTCATTGGCTATTCGAGCGATACAGAATGGACAGAAATGCTCTGTGAAGCAGCCGCCGGTGCAGACCTGTTCATAGCCGAGGCATACTTTTATGAAAAGAAGATCAAGGGGCATATGGATTATATGACGCTGAAACAGAATTATCCCAGGACCCTGGCAAAGCGCCTGATGCTGATCCACATGAGTTCAGACATGCTCGCTATGTCAGATAAAACTGAATATGAATATGCTGAAGACGGCCGAACGGTGAAGGTATAAAATCCTCACATCTGTGGTGGACGGCAAGCCCATTCGCTATCCCACAATATTTAACGTAGTGCAGACCTTCAGGTCTGCTGTAGCTGATATCTAAAATCAGACATCGTTCCCGTGCAGACGGGAATCCAGGCACCGCTTTCGTACAGACAGATTATGTTTTTCAAGAAGAAAAACAAAAAGACTTCAAGTCTTGAAGCAACCAGCATCCATCGCATGTGGGATGAAGATGGACTCAGGATAGCAACTATCGTCGATGATAACGATTGGGTGAAAGCCAAGGCGCGCGAAGTAGATCTGGATAAAGAACTGCATGTGGCCAAAGACCTGGATAGAATTATGAGACATATGAGAGACATGTATAAGTTTGTCGGCGTAAGCTCCAACAATATATACTGGAACTTGACACAGACGCCAATCAGGCAAATACTCATTCCGACAACGGAAAGAAAATATATCTCCGTTATAAACCCGGAGATTCTGAAGCTGGAGGGGCAAGATAATAATTACGTGGAGGCATGCGGTTCAATACCCAACAAAGTCTATATAGTCAGAAGAAAACCGTATGTATTAATCTCCGGATATACTATCGAGAAAGAGCGCATTGAATTAGAATACGGATCAAAGGACTTTTACTCAGGGGAGGATCCCATATATTCGTCATACAGCAATCCGGAATGGGTTATCCAGCACGAGATGGATCATCTTGACGGGATAACGATACAAGACAAGGGTGCTGCATTGGTCTGAAAAGTTTCTAATCTAACCTTCCTTGTAATGTTGTTTTCTCAAATGATTTGCGGCATGCAACATTACGATTGCAATTGTTCGTCACCAAGGTACGAAAAGATGGCTTAATATTGAACGATGAAATAAATAATTGTAGAATATGTGAAATTAAGAAACTCTCTGGGACTTAAACTGATGAATTTCAGATTGCGAACGATGACCTTTGAGGACATCCCCGCCGTAATTCGATTGAAAGAAGCAGCCGGTTGGAATCAGACAACTGCTGATTGGGCTCGATTTATATCGGCCAGTCCTGAAGGGTGCTTTGTTATGGAATGTCATGACAATGTGATAGGTACGTCTGCGACAATCTCATACGATGGCAGATTTTCGTGGATTGGGATGCTAATCGTTGACGAACAGTATCGAGGTCAGGGTATTGGAACTGCTCTGCTCGAACATGCAATACACTTCCTTGATTCGCAAAAGATCCCCACCATAAAGCTCGATGCCACACCGCAGGGCAAACCCCTTTATGAAAAACTTGGCTTCATGAGCGAATACGGTATCGAGCGCTGGATGCTAAGTCGCACTGCAAAAGAGAAAGCGGCGAAGAATGTGCCAGTATCGATAGAAGATGTACTGCGAATGGACCGGAAAATATTCGGAGCCAATAGGAGCGTACTTCTCCGTTCTCTTGCTCAAGAGGCACAACACCTCACTTTGGTAGATCAACAAGAAGGGGAAATTACCGGATACAGTTTCGGTCGGCTGGGTTCGCGTGCCGATCACATGGGGCCATGGGTTGCTCGCAATGAAGACGCGGCGGAGAGGCTGCTGAATTCTTTTTTACTCCGATCGTCGAGAGAACTTATATTTATCGATTGTCTGCGGATGAATCCCTGGGCAGTTCCTCTGCTTAAAGCTCGCGGCTTCGAATTCTCACGTCCTTTAACTAGGATGTTCCGTGGAACGAACGGGTATGCTGGCCAAGTAGAGTTGCTTTGCGCCTCCCTCGGCCCTGAGTTCGGATAGGATGCAATGCCTATTAGATGGCAGAGGGCTTTCTTTCTGTAATACTTAGCTTGAATGAATCACAACTGCTAAACAGTTGGTAGGTGCAAGAAATAATCACTCAATCATCATGCGAAAGGATGCCCTACCGTGAGAGATCAGAAAGCTGCAATAGACTGTACAACACGGCGTCTTTATATCGTGAATAATTCCTCCGCCATTTCAATGGGGGTCCTGTCTCCGACTTTTATCGCTTCGCACCGGGCCTTGACCGTGGAAAGAATATTCAGTGCGAAGAATTTTGCAGCGGCTATCTTCCCGTTATAGAAGGCGACGTCCTTGTTCTTATGGATAAGGGCTCTCTGTCTTGCCTTTGATCCTTTTGCGTCATTTTCCGTATAGATGGTGTTCAACTTTTCGTTCGCGATCGTAGCCGCCTGCATCAGGAGCGATCCAACAGCAACATCACCAAAAAGCTCAAGGTATGGAGAAGCATTAAGGACGGGGATCAGGAAGCTTGCACCCCTGCCTAGCCGGTAAAAATGTGTAGTCAGATCGGAGAAGGCCTTCAGGGACTCTTCCAGGTAGTTGCACGGCACGGTCAGATCTTCAAATCCCTTGCTCCTTGTTATGACACTGTACACCTCGCTGTACAGGCTCATCATGAACTCGCCTCTTCTCTGCGCGAGCTTTCTCCCGACAAGATCAAGGGCCTGAACCGCATTCGTTCCCTCATAGATGGTCGTGATCTTGCAGTCTCGCATGTACTGTTCAACGGGATATTCGCTGCAGTAACCGTAGCCGCCGTATACGTCGATAGCCTTCGAACAGACCTGCATGGCCTTGTCCGAGGAATAGGCCTTACAGATCGGTATCAAGAGTTCCGCCAATCCCTGCCACTTTGATTTCTCTATCTTGGTTTCGGAGATATCGGCCATATCGAAACAATAGGCCGTATAATAAAGCAGCACCCTTATCCCTTCCACATGGGCCTTCATCCAGAGGAGAGTTCGTTTGACATCGGGATGCTGGATAATAGGTACGGGCTTTGCATCGGGATTTTTCATGTCCCATATGGCGACACCCTGAATTCTTTCCTTCGCATATGCCACCGCATGTTCATAGGCAGCCGTCGCAACGCCCAGCGCCTGTATGCCCACTTCAAGCCTGGCGTCGTTCATCATCTGGAACATGATTGCCATGCCCGCCCTCTCTTTTCCGAGGAGCTCGCCTATGCATTTCCCGTCGTCGCCGAAATTGATGGTGCAGGTGGCGGAGCCCTTGATGCCCATCTTGTGTTCGATGTTTCCCGTGCGGACGTCATTGAATTCGCCCATACTCCCGTCGTCGTTGACGCGGTACTTGGGGACGATGAAGATGGAGATGCCCTTCGTTCCCGGCACATCCCCTTCGATCCTCGCAAGAACGGGATGGACGATATTCTGGCAGAGGTCGTGGTCTCCGCCGGAGATGAAGATCTTGGTCCCTGTAATGCTGTATCTTCCGTCGGGCAATTTCTTTGCCGTTGTCTTCAGGGCGCCAACGTCAGTCCCGGCTCCGGACTCGGTCAGGCACATAGTCCCGCCCCACTCGCCGGCAAACATCTTGTACATGTATTTGTTCTTCTGCTCCTCCGTGCCGAAACGTTCGATGAGCGAGGCGGCCCCGGTCGTAAGGAGCGGGTACATGAGGAGGGGGTAGTTTGCGGCCTGAAAAAGTTCAAAGCATGCGGTGGAAACGCTTATCGGCATTCCCTGTCCGCCCACCTCTGGGTCTTTAATCGCGCACTGCCAGCCGGCTCCGACAAACTTCTTGTATGCGGCGTGGAAGCTCTTCGGCACGGAAACCTTTCCGTCCTTGAACGTGCACCCTTCCCTGTCGCCGTCCACATATGTCGGCAGGATGACGTCAATCGCCAGCCTCTCCGCTTGGGAAAGCATCATGTCCACCAGCTCTTTCGCATAATCCGCATACTTAGCCTTGAAAATATTCTCTATGCCGAGCTGTTCATGAAGGACGAATTGCTGATCTCTCGTGTTCACCAATAAGTTGCTCATAATGACCTCCTCTAAGAAAGCGAATGATTAGATTCCCAAAAATTTCGTAAGACGAAAAGACTCAGATAAAGCAGCTGATTGAATGCTAATATATATTAAACAATCTCAATTTTATTTCATACATACATAACCACGGTGCGCTTTGCAAGAGTTCCTTTCGGAATGGTTAACTTCCCTGCGGTATTGATTTTTTTCCTTCTGACTGTTATTGAAAATTTATAAAATCTGTGCGATTAAGATGGCATAGGAAACCTTAACGAAATTATCTATATCGAGGAGAAAAATGATATGAACAATCTATTGGAAAATGTCGACGAAATCCTGCTGATGGGTCCCGGCCCCTCCTGTGTGCCTCCTCAGGTTTATGCGGCCCTGAGCCGCAAAACCCTGGGACATCTGGATCCCTATTTCTTGGACATCATGGAAGAAGTCAAGGAAATGCTGCGTCGTATCATGAACACCAAAAACAATCTTACAATCCCCATATCGGGAACGGGTTCTGCCGGCATGGAGGCATGCTTCGTAAATCTGGTAGAACCGGGTGACAAGGTTCTCATCATTGCCAACGGCGTCTTCGGCGTACGGATGCAGGACGTAGCGGGTCGGCTTGGCGCGAAGGTTGACGCGCTTGAGTTTGCCTGGGGAACCCCGGTTGTGCCCGAGGCAGTGGAGAAAAAGATCAAGGAGGATTCCTACGAGATAATCGCAGTGGTCCATGCCGAGACATCCACAGGAGTGAAAAATCCAGTTGCCGAAATCGGCGCTCTCCTTAAGGGCAGTGATACCATCTACCTGGTGGATACAGTCACCAGTCTGGGCGGCACCAAAGTCATGATGGACGACTGGAACATAGACGCACTTTACAGCGGCACGCAGAAATGTCTCTCCTGCCCGCCGGGACTTGCGCCCCTTTCATTTTCAGACAAAGCGATGGCCAAGCTGAACGGGCGCAAGACGAAGGTGCCCAATTGGTATCTCGATATTACGCTTATTGCAAACTATTGGGGGAAGAATCGAGTCTATCATCATACGGCTCCCGTGAACATGATCTATGGTCTGTACGAGGCCCTCTTTGTCATCTTTGAGGAAAAGCCGGAAAAGGTATTCCAGCGGCACATGGAAAGCCACCGTGCCCTCGTGGATGGGTTGAAGAATATGGGACTGAAGATGCTCGTGGAGGAGCCTTATCGACTGCCGATGTTGAATGCCGTGTGTGTACCTGATGGCGTGGATGAACTAGCCGTCAGGAAGCGCCTGCGAAGCGAATTTAAGATTGAGATCGGCGCCGGCCTCGGACCGCTTGCGGGAAAGATATGGCGCGTCGGGCTAATGGGGCACACAGCGAGAAAAGAAAACGTTGTAAGGTTTCTTGCCGCGCTGAAGGCAGTGCTGAAATAGTTAGTGTGTCACTCCCGCGGAGGCGGAAGTCTAGTTCTTTGAATCCTGGATTCCTACTTTCGTGGGAATGACAGAATGTAGTGCAGACCTTCAGGTTTGCTGTGCCGTATTAGATGTAGTGCGTACCTTTAGGTGCTCTGTATTAGCAGGGCCAATGTCCTGCACTATTTTGTCAAAAAACTCCGTTAGGAAAGGGGGAGCACGCCGTCAATGTGAAGAAGTAACGCGCCCATCACAGGCATTAAGGTTTCGTAAATTGCAAGGCCGCCGGCGCGATAAGGGCCAGCGGCCTTTCCATGCATGCATTATTTCGATTAGAATACTAATCACCGTGCTGCACCCGCAGCGGCTCTCTTGCGCCCGTTTTTTTTGACATGCTTGAAAGGCGTCTTCCCGTGGGAGGGGCGAAGCTTCTTTTCCGAAAGTTCTTCTTCGACTGGCGCTTCTTCCCCGAATTCAAGGACCTCCATCAGAGGCTCCTCGTTTTCATAATCGCCGAGTTCCCAGATCATTTCATCTAGTTCTCTGTCGCGGCCTCTATCCCTCCCGCTTTCAAATTCCCTCGTAATGTCATTGAGAAATGTGTCGAACGGTTTAACTCTTTCGTAATATGCCATTTTGTTCCCCCTTGGTATTTTCAAATTACAAGCAAAATCTAAGGCTGATGAGAAATTTCATCCATCGTAGAATTCATAAAATCCAGTTTTAAAAAACCTGAATTTCGGATCAGGGAATGGATGATGGGTGTGTTTCTTTGTGTGGTTTATCCAGCTTCTCTTTCTACGAGACAATTCGATGGCCCTTTTCCCATTGACACACCCACCCGTTTTCTTCTATGCTTCCCTTTTCGGATTCTTGCGCGCAGGAATGAAAACTATTTTTTGAAGACAACTACAGCTATGAAAGGCAAATCAGAAACAGAAGAAGGCCGTTTGCGGGCGCGGTGTGTAGAAGAACTGATCCGCAGGAAAGGACTTGACGAGGGAGAAACGCTGGTAATCGACGAGCGCCTGCTCACGCTCATGCAGATTATCTCCACGGGACTGGGAGAGGATATTCACCTGAAAATTGCCCCCGGCAGCAATTGGAGATATAACAGCGAGACCAATGAAATTGTGTTTCCCGTAGGATTGTTATTATCCTCTTCAGTGGAAGAGGTCATCGCCTTTTGCGCTCACGAGACGGGACACAGGCAAATATCCCGCCGGAACTTGAGGAAGGCGGTCTTTAAGACATTCTCCGCCACGGAATCCACCAGGCTTCTCTTGAATGCCTTCGAAGACAGCCGTGTCGATAACTGGCTGATAAGCGTTTTCAAAGGGATCAAACACTACCTGAATATTGCCTACGCCGAAATGCTTCCCCGGGATTTGTCCAGATCGTCGTATGTCGATCATCTGAAGGGTGAAATCTCCGAAAGGGCGAGCACATCCTGCCATCCGTATGTTCTGTATCCGCACCTGGAATACTTGCTGGGTATGCGCTATTACTGGCTGTATGGCCACCTTCCGTCCCAATTGATGAATCCGGAAGTAGGCGCCGCCCTTCTGCGGACGCACGGAAATTTTGCGGTGATCTTCAATCACTGTCCTCCCGGGCCGGTCTCCGAAAATGAGAAGCTGAGGTTCGCAGAAGAAACTGCCCTGATGGTGAGGGACAATATTCTCCCGGAGTATGAAATCCTCGTTAGACTGGCGATTGCTAAGCTGGCGGAGGCCATAAAAGACGGCCAGCTCCAAGTCAAGGAGAAAAAATGCGCCCCGGAGGAGTTGAGCCCGGATGAGATCGAGGAAGAGGCGAGAAAATTATTGGAGTTAAAAGCCAGGGAGCTGGCGGACAAGTTATCATCGAAGACGGATAAGCAGCAGACGAGGAAAACGGAGGAATACAGGAAGGAGACCCCGGAAGAAACAAAAGCGCGCCGTGAAGGCGGCAAAGCCTCCGGTGAAAGAACGACCCCATTGCCCATAGAGACTCTCCGCGACCTCATCAAGAAGCAGCGAAAAATAGACCGCGAACAGGATGCGAAGATAGGCGAGTACGAGAGGGTTTACAGGTTGATCTCGACCTTGGTCCACGCCTTAAGTGGCATTTTGGAAAATCACTTCGCGAAAAATAGAAGGCCTTCCTTCAAGGGCTATTTCCCTTCCGGCCAAAAGCCGGATTTACGGAGGGCCATGGAGCTTTCCCGGAAATTGAGCGAGGGTATTCCGGTGCAGGATAAAGATTTGCGGGTCTTCCTGAAGAGGAGACTCCCTACCCAGAGAGACCACAAAATAATCCTCGCCCTCGATGAATCGGGTTCCATGGACGAACCCAAAAGGACATTTGCCCTCGCAGGGCTTCTCGTCTTCATGGAGGCTCTCGATCATATCGGTATCGATTACGGGGTAATCGGGTTCTCCGACAGCCCCATAATGCACAAAGAGTTGGGCGTGAAGCTGGATACGGCAGGCAGGCGGGTATTGTTCGATGAGGTCTCCCTGTGCATACCGGGAGGCTCCACCGCCGATGCGGATGCTCTACAGTTAGCGACGAATATATTGAAAGATCAACCCGAGGAGTCATCTAGGTGGATCATCATGGTGACGGACGGAGAAGGAAACGTGAATACAACCGGTAAGACATTTGCCGAGCTTCAGAAAGAGGCTCTGGATCAAAAGATAGAGGTGCTCGGTGTGGGTTTGGGTGAAGAGGTAACGGAGGTGATAAAGAGATACGCCAGCGGCATGCAGATTGACGCAGTGGAAGAACTGCCGTCCGTCCTCTCAGGCATACTGGAGGAAAAACTTGTCACGCAAGATGCATACTGGGACAGTTTTCTGACGCCCCGGCATGAGGCCCATATAGAGAAAGAAGATACCGCTTCGTCCCTGCCCGCGGATTTGTCAGAACTCCTGGCGTCTCTCTATCTTTGCCTGAAGCAGAATATCCCGATCTTCAATGTGAGACATCTAAAGAGGGCGTCGGAGCTCATGGGGTTCTTGATGAACCGGGGCTATCAGGCAAGAGAAGCGTTCGGAAGGAGCCTGAAATACGCGTTTATAGATACCCAGGAACAGTCCCAGCGGGTTAGAGATCTCATCGTCGAAAGGATTGAAGAAATACGGAAGATATTCCCCGACTTCACGCGGGAAGAAGTGCCGCAGGAATTTCACTCAGCGTCTTCACAGACGGATTCCCGTGTGTCTTCTATTCCGCACGACCTGGCTTCCGTCCTGGATATTTTGATGAAGAATAACGCTGACCCTCAGATCGAGAAGGCCCTCTCATTGCTGAAGTCGCTCATCAGTTCCTCTGACATGGCTTTCGTGAGCATCCCTGGACTGGAAGCGAGTTTCCGGGTCATTGACGACGAACTTCTAAAAGAAATAGCCATCGAGGAGCTCGAGAAAAAATTAGAGGATAAAAGCTGGGCTGTCCGCCAGCCCGCAGCCTCAGCCTTGGGCCGGGTCTATCTCGCGCTAATCAAACAGGGAAAAGATGTGGATTTGAGTCTGCTCGAGGAAATGCTGAAGGATGAAGATCCGTCCGTCTGCCGCGCCGCCGCCCAGGCTTTAAGCCGGATATGGTATTATTATTATCGCAAGGGGAAAATAACGCTGGGGACATTGGAGCACAGGCTGCGGGACGAAAACTGGGCCGTCCGCCAAGCTGCGGCAAGGGCATTAGGCAGGATATATCCGCCCCTTATGGAACAGGGAATGAATGTGAACATCGGCAAATTGGAAGAAGGGTTGTGGAATAAGAACTGGTTTGTTCGCCAGGCCGAGGCCGAGGCCCTGGGGCAGACCTACGGCGCTCTTATCAGAAAGGGAATAGAGATCAACCTGGAGGGGTTAGAAGAAAGGTTGAAAGATAAAAACATACTGACCCGTCAAACCGTCGCCGTGGCCTTGGGTCAGGTCTATCCGCCCCTCATCAAGCGTGGGCGAGATGTTAATTTGGGAAAATTGGCAGAAAGGCTCGACGACGACGACTGGTCGGTCCGCCAGGCCGCTGCGGTGGCCTTAGGTCGGATATGGTTCCACAGCTATTACCATGGCAGGATGGCTTTGAAAGATTTGGAAAAGAGGCTCGAAGACCCCAGCTGGCCTGTCCGTCAGGCTACATGCCAGGCCCTGGGGCAGATCTATCCCGGCCTCATCGGACGGGGGAAAAATGTGAACTTAGGGAATTTGGAAGACAGATTGAGAGACGCGGATGTGGACAGATCCGTCTGCCAGGCCGCAGCGCAGGCCCTGGGCCGCATCTGGCCTCGCAGCTATCATCGGAAGAAGGTAACTTCAAAAGAGTTGGAAGCAAGCTTGAAGGATGAAAACTGGTTTGTACACCAGGCTGCCGCACTTGCCTTGGTCCAGATACAACACGCCCTTATCAGACGGGGGAATGACGTCGAATTAAACAAACTGGAAAAGAGATTGAAGGATAAGATCTGGTCCGTCCGTCAGGCCGCGGCACGGGCGGCAATAAGAATCTTTTCGGATATAATCTCGGGCAGGGAGAAGGAATTTATCAAGGCGCTCGCTTCCTTCAATGAGATGCTCGGTGAACCTATGAGAAATACCATAGCAGGTACGCATGCGGGCCAAGTGCAGATCGGTGAACAATCTTTAACAGTGGGAGATCTTCTTTTAAAGAGGGCAGAGCAGCGGTACGATATACCTGCCTGCGTGATGACGGAGTCCGGCTACCATATTTTGGAGACATTATGTATAGGCTATCTCTTGAGACACTCCGTCCTGCTCCTGGGCCCTACATCAACGGGGAAGAGCTTCTTGATTAAATGGCTCGCTCACGTCTTGGGCTATGAGCATCTCTCGTATTCCATCAACCCCTACACCTCCAAGTTTGAGATAATCGGAGGCATTAAACCTGACAGGGAGGGCAGATTCATCTGGCAGGACGGTATTCTTCTGAATGCAGCGCGTGATGGCCTGTGGCTGACTCTCGAAGAGATAAACCTGGCATCTTCCGAAGTGGTCGAGATAATGAATGACTATCTCATTACGGGAAGGATATCCTACTCGGCAAACGGGGAGCAGAGGGAATTGTATCCCCATCCCGATTTCAGACTTTTTGCCACAGGGAACCCGGAAAGCTACAGCCAGAGGCAGAAACTCTCGGAGGTATTCTTGTCCAGGTTCAAGATCCTTTACCAGAAAGAGCTCTCTGAAGAGGAACTGTCCCAGATACTAAGTTCCTTATTTGAGATTACTTCCGCCTCCGCCCTTCCCATTGCCAGATTCCACACCACTTTACAGAATCAGGCGGATAGCCGCATCATCGGCAAGGCGGAAAAAGACCCGTATATATTTACCCTCAGGGATGTAATAAGACTGGGGAGGAGATTGGAGCCACTCCTCGCGAATAGATCAGCCGACAAGGAATATTTCAAAAAGTTTTTCCTGGAGTTCTTCAGTGTTTATATAGGGAGGCTTCGGGACAGCTCCGAAAGAGAGGCAGTGGTCAGTCTCTTGGATGCACATTTTGGTTTCCGGGCTGAGGGCCTGGACCTAAAAGAAGTGCTCATGTCCGCTTCTTTGGATTTGGATTCCCTGCTTGCAGCCTTAACAGCGTCAAAGGGAGATGCATTGATTCCCCGACATGACGCAGCGATTGTACCTACGCCGACGCAGAACATGATCCTCTATCTCCTCCTGAAGGCCCTGATAAATAACGAACCTCTGCTTGTGGCGGGAAATCCCGCTTCAGGAAAGACCACTCTCATCAGATATCTGGCCGGTCAAAAAGAGACGGACCTCTACTATGTCAACCTCTCCTCCGATACGGGACTGGAGGAGCTTCTGGGCGGTTATACTCAAGACAAGAAGGGGAAATGGCATTACAGGAAAGGCCTGCTGTTCATGGCCATGGAGAAGGGCAGCTGGCTCCTCATAGACGAAGCGAATCTCTCCCCCCTGTCCGAATACTTAAACACTCTGCTGGACTTCGGCTACGTCATCGATGGAGAGGAGAATGTCTGTCACGCCCATCCTAATTTCCGGATATTTCTTTCAATGAATCCTCCCTCCGTGCATCAATCGCGAAACCTGCTGTCACCTGCTCTGAGATCAAGATTTACAGAAGTATGGGTTGAGGAGTTGACCAATTTGGGAGAGCTGGCCGGTTTGGTAGACACCTGGAGCAACGCTCTAGGAGAGGCGCCAGCGTCTCACAAGAAAAGTAAGGGGAAAAAGAGGAGAGACGCACGCGATGAAAAAATCTCCGATGATAAAAAACCGACAAAGACCGGCGCAAAAAAGGAGGGTGAGGGATTTGCATCCGACAAGCGATTTACCCATTATTCGATGTGAACGCCATGCTTCCGAAAGGTGAAATAGCTCGCCGTCTCTTTGACATTGTGTTTCATAGAGGGAAAAACGCCGTGATCGAAGAGGTTCGCATCGGCCTCGGCTACGTGGGGGTGATGCTGAATGACCGATGCGTGGGGCTCGCGGCCCTGTTGCTCCACGAGCTGCCATGGGGCTGCTCCGTATTTCCCGAGGCTGGAAGATTGGCCGGATCAAAGGCAACCTCTCTCCTCATAAACATCACGGAAGGACAGGATCCCCTAAAAAGAGCCTTAGGACTTGCTGCTGCGAATGCCGTTCTCCATGCAGAATTCGGTGAAGATGAAAGAGACTCCCTCTCGATCATGAAATTGAAGCCGGAAGATCATGTGGCCATGGTCGGTCTCTTCACGCCGATGGTTCCGAAGATCGAAAGAACGGGAGCGAAGCTCACCGTCATTGAACGGAACCCCGCCCGTCTGGCAGTTCTCGATAAAAAAGACAGTGACAGGATATTGAAGGAATGCACTGTAGCGATTGTTACGGCAACCGCACTTCTTAATGACACCCTGGAAGAAGTTCTGAATGGCTTGGGCAATCCAAGGCATGTAGCCATTCTCGGCCCCTCGACACCCCTCCTGCCCGAAATTTTTCAGGGAACGCCTGTCCACCACCTGGGAGGCGCCGTAGTCAGGGATGCCGGGAAATGCATGCAGATCATCTCCGAAGGCGGCGGCACACCGGCGATGCGACCTTATCTCAGGTTCGTAAACCTGTTCGTTAAATAATAATGCAGTCAGACAGATACATCTTTCTATTTGAAATAAAGGAGCAGGAGGGTTAAATAGAACCTCTCAGAAGTCAGCGTTATCGACAAGGATGAGACTATGCCTGATTACTCGACTTATCTCCGGCGGTTTCAAGCTGGCGAAAAGAACCTGAACCCCTATCTCGATTATTTTGAAATAACCCTCGAAGAGGTGCGTGCAGGATATGCGCGTTTCCGGATGCCGGTCCTAGGCGAGTATATGCAAGGGGCAGGTTTCTTACAGGGAGGACTCATTGTAGCCTTAGCTGATGAGGCCATTGCCCATGCCGCGATGACAGTCCTGGAACCTTCTTTCGGAATAACGACCGTCGAATTGAAATGCAATTTCCTGGCCTCGGTTAAGAAGGGTGAACTGATTGCGGAGGCAAGCATATTCAAGAAAGGGCGTACACTGATTATCGGTGATTGTCTGGTCAAGGACGAGAATGACAGGGATGTGCTGCGTTGCACGGCGACATTCCTGATGTTTCCTGACAAAAAGGACTCTGAATGACGAGCCATCTTGAGATCCGTCCCTGCGGGGAAAGGGATTTTGAAATTATCTATGAGATTATTAACGACGCTGCCGAGGCTTACAGAGGCATCATTCCCACGGATAGATGGAAGGAACCCTATATGTCGAAAGATGAACTCCGACATGAAATTGACGAAGGAGTAAAATTCTGGAGTTATATAAAGAATGGGGAACTTCTGGGAGTCATGGGCACGCAGGATATAGAGGATGTAACGTTGATGAGACATGCATACGTGCGTACGGTGAGGCGCCGCCAGGGCATCGGCGGCAGGCTATTGTCGGAACTTCGGAAGAAAGCGTCCCGTCCGATCCTGATCGGCACCTGGGCGGCGGCAGTCTGGGCGGTTCGTTTCTATGAGGCGCATGGCTTTTGTCTGGTCTCTCCCGAAGAAAAGGATCGCTTGCTGAAACGATACTGGTCGATACCGGAACGTCAGATCGAAACATCCGTCGTTCTTGCGGAACGGCGGGCGTTCGGTATGAAGGGGAAAGGCACTTGATACCCATAATATCTATAGTCGGTCGATCGAATACCGGGAAGACGACGCTGATCGAAAAGTTGATACCGGAGCTGAGGCGAAGGGGCTATCAGGTGGCTACGATCAAACACAACATCCACGGCTTCGACATAGACCACGAGGGCAAAGACAGCTGGCGGCACAAGAAGGCTGGGGCGCGCCTCACGGTCATCGCATCACCCCATACCGTCGCTGTCATTGAGGATGTGGACAGGGACCTTGAATTGGCGGAATTGCGGGATCGCTATATACGTGACGTCGACATCATCCTTTCCGAAGGTTTTAAAAGAAATCCGTATCCAAAAATTGAGGTGGTGCGAGCGGAAATGAAGCACGACCCTCTCTGTTCACGAGAAGATAATCTTTTGGCCATTGTGAGTGACGAGCCCGTAGACAAAGGCGTACCCTGCCTTGATATCGATGATATCCGGGGCATTGCCGATCTCATAGAAGACAAATTTCTGAAAGGGGAGACAGCGTAGGACTCAAGCGTTTGCGGCAAAGACATAGGCGGTAAAGAGGCCGTCATGACTGAGACTGACATCGATTGCCGCGGATTCACCGCTTATGCAGACGAATGGCGGTCCCAGACCATAAGGACTGTTCACCCGCCAGATTTCGATATTTTCCGGAGATTCATCATAATGTTCTGAGAGGCGGAGCTTGAGGGCTTTACGCACAAATATCGATTCATAATCGGGAGAGGCCTGTGAATCGGGGCTGATGCGGTCCACATGCCAAACGAGCGCATCCATCTGATCCAGTGCAGATGTAGTTCCGATACAATGAACATAGTCGGGCGTTATGAAAATCCTGATCTGAACCCTGCCGCGTGGTGTAGTGACGAATCCTGTAAGGGCATTGCTTCCAGGAGAAGGTCCAACTGATTCCTCCGCGCAATCCAGACTCACTTCATATAACCTGGGGACAGAATTGACGGAGGGGTCATGCTTCTTGACAAGCTTGTACGCTGCCTCCTTGCCTGCCCAGAGCGCCCATAAGACGGTGTCCTGGTTATGAGCACGGGATATTAGTTCTTGTTCACCGGTCGTGAAAACTCGGTTAATGAATCGCGTATTCCGACTCGTCCCCATATTGTGCGGATCGGTCAGATCCACAATATCGTTGCCTATGCGAATCAAAATAACCTTTCTCCATTTGTGCCATGTGGTTGATGATCTGCTCTGCATAATTGCGCTGAGCCCTGAGTCCGTTTTCTTGTGTTAGTTCGGGCCGAAAGACTTCCACATTCACTGTAAAGCGCTCGCGAAATCTGGGAATGAAGCCGTAAGAGTGCTGGCTATCGCCTCGCAGATAGATACACATTACCTTGCAGTTTTCAAAATCTTTGATGAACCGGCCCACACCGTAGGAAAAACTCTCGGTATTCACGCGGCCGGTCCGGGAGCGCCCTCCTTCAGGAAAAATCAGTAATGGTTGTTTCCATTCGAGAAGCGATGTGCATTTATCAAGGGTTTTTTTCATCTCTTCACGATTGCCGCCCCTGTTGATGGGGACGCACTTGGCCAGGTAGCACAGGATTGCCATGAAAGTATTCCGCTGGAAATTGCTTCTTTCTGGCAAATTCCAGGGCAGCTCACGGTAGTGCAGTAAATTACGGGTGAAAGAAAATACCGCATATGTAATGATCATGGAATCGATCATTGTAAGGTGATTCGCGCAGATGATCCACGGCCCCTCGTAATTCCTGAAATAACGGGAACACTCCTGCCTGATCTTCTGTATATTCCTCACCCTGTAGCCCATGAGCCAGATGACTGAAAAATAAAGCGGGGCGATAACAAAGATAGCTATCTGACCGAGCATGTATTGAATCAGCAGAGGGCCCTGGAGCATCAACATCTTCTTCATGACTGACCTTATCCTAATTTGCTTTTGATGATAGCCACCGCATCTCCGACTGTACCTATCTTATCGGCCTCGTCATCTTCGACGGTGATGCCGAATGTGTCTTCACACTTTATAATTACATCTACCAGCCTGGCGGAATTGACCTTGAGGTCATTGAGAATGTGGGTATCCTTTGTCGCCTTGTCCAGCAAGGTCGGGTCCTTCGTGTAGCCCCTGAGGATATCGATCATTTTGTTAAAAATTGTCTGTTCGTCCATTTCTTAATAGCTCCTTTGGTTATTATTCCATCTCTTGAAGATGAGACAGCTGTTCACATCGCCGAAGCCGAAACCGGCTTTGGCGATCATATTTAATTCAGGATAATCCATGCACTTCTGTGGCACCTTATCTTTAAATTCAGCGATATCGGGGTGTATATCCTCACAATTAACGGAAGGATGGAGGAAACCCTTGTATAATTGCAATACGACGGCAACGCTCTCTATCGCGCCCGCTGCGCCTAAGCAATGCCCCACCATAGATTTTGTGGAATTGATGTAGGGAAAATTGGCGGGGCCGCGCTCGAGGGCTGCCGACCAATTCTTCACTTCATAAGGATCGGCAAAGGTTGCCGTTAAGTGGCCGTTGATTGCGTCTATATCAGCCGGCACAATACATGCGTCGGATATGGCGGCCTTGATGCATCGTTTGACACCCTCGGGATTCGGTGCGGTTATGGAGCCGCCCATACGATGCCCTCCGCAATTGACAGCGCCTCCGAGAACTTCAGCATAAATTCTTACTCCACGTGCCAGCGCGGATTCCAGGTCTTCAAGCACCAGAATTCCAGCACCCGACCCGGGGACAAAACCACATGCGGTGGCGCTCATCGGCCGTGAAGCAGCCTCCGGGTAATCATTAAACTTCTTGCAGATAACGCGCATGGCCTCGAATCCGGCCCAGATAAAAGGGGATTGGCCTTCAGAGCCACCGGCCAAGACCCTCTTTGCAAGACCATTCCGTATTCTCCACATCCCTTCAACAATCGCCTCATTCCCCGTGCTGCAGGCAGACGAATTTGAAGTCACCTGATTCCCGAGGGCCAAGAGGCCCGCGATACATGCGCTTGTGCCGCTGTTCATCACCTGCTCCACTATACGGCTTCCCATGCGGCGCACTTTTCCTTGGGAGACCATGGGCACGAGAATGGTTGTAATTGTATCCATGCCGCCGATTCCGGAGCCGACAATTACGCCTGTATCCCAGTCCACCGTATCATCGTGAATGTCAGGCATCTTGAAACCGGCGTCGGTCCATGCGTCTACGGCAGAAACAGCTGCGTAGCCGATATTTTCGTTCATCGACATCAGTGTATCTTCATTAAAATAGCCCTTGCGGATATTGTCAAAGTCGTGCGGGGCCGCGCCTATCTGGCAAGAAAAGTTCAATTCCTTAAGTTCAGGAAAAAACCGGATGCCGGAGAGGCCTTTCCGCAGGGCATCTTCAAAATTGACCAAGCCGTGGGCATTGGGGGCTGCTATTCCCATCCCGGTTATGACGACCCTTCTTTTCAACTAAAGTAAACCTCCATAGAAATCATTAAGCGCTAAATCCGGGAAGGCACTCCCCTCCCGGCAAGTATGCCGGAACTCACCGTCTCTCCATTTTCTCTTTCCATGGAAACCTTCATTTTCAGATTTCCCATGCGAAAATAGACTTTGTGACCTTTAACGATCACTCGCTCACCGGGATGTACGACCCCCGTGAACTCCACTCCTTCGGCAAGGGTAAATAATGTAGTCAGCTTTTTTGCATCCTCCACAGTTGTATGGGTCTGCCTCATGTGAAGATAAAGGCCGAAGGCGACAACCCCCGTCTGTGCCATGGCTTCGATGAGAATGACACCTGGGGTGATCGGCTGGCCGGGGAAGTGTCCCTTGTAAAAATACTCATCCTCACGAAAGCGGTAAGTGCCTACAATGTGTTCATCATCCAGTTCCAATATATCGTCGATAAAGCGAAAGGGATGCTCCTGAGGAACACTATTTAGAATTCGTGTCATCGTTTCCCGATCAGCCGCCATAGAGCCCCCCATTCACATGGATGACGCTTCCCGATATATAGGAACCCCTTGTTGCGAGAAAGGCCACCACCTCCGCCACCTCTTCGGGGCGTCCCATGCGGCCCAGGGTAATATTCTCGAGGATCCTCCGCTGCACCTCTTCGGGGAGATTCTGTGTCATCTCTGTCTCAATGAATCCCGGGGCAACGGAATTGACGAGGATATTCCTTCCCGCCAGTTCTTTCGACAGGGACTTTGTAAAAGCGTCGAGAGCGGCCTTTTCCATGGTGTATGGGATCTGGCCGGCATTGCCGGTATGTCCCACGACGCTCGATATATTTATGATGCGGCCTCCCCTCTGACGCAGCATGAAGAGGCGGATTATGCGTTTGGTGAGAAACCATATGCCGCGCATCAAGGCCCGCTGGGCATCGAATTGCTCGATCTTCATGCTGACGATATCGGCATTGAGAGATAGTCCGGCACTATTGACAAGGACATCCACGCGGCCCGCGTCCTCTTTTGTCTTGTTGACCAAGGCTTCCACCTGATCCACATTGGTGAGATCAGCCTGAAGAAGAAAGCCATCACCTATCTCAGAGAGCAAAGCTCTTGCCTGTTCCTGGCTGCTCCGATAGTGAATGCCCACCAGAAATCCTTCTTTTGACAGCGCCCGGCAACAAGCCGCACCTATTCCTCTTCCGCCGCCCGTTACAATGGCAACAGGTTTCTCACTCATCAGCCACTCCTCATGATGCCGCCGATAGAGTTTACCGATCTTTTCGGATAGTCAGGATAGATAATCTCCTTGAAAACACCCGTACGGGCATCTTTGATGTGGGCAATCAGTTCATTGTCGACAAAAACTTTACCGTCTCCAATTGCAATGCTCGCGCCCGAGTCCTTCAATTGGGCGAAACGTCTCACTTCAATATCGTAGCGGACGCATTTATTATAAGGGCGAATCTGACCGCTGAAGGTAATCTCACCGCAACCGAGGGCCCTGCCAGCGCCTAAGGCACCGCGCCATACACAATAAAAACCCAGAAGTTGCCACACCGCATCTACACAGAGGCAGCCCGGCTGCACCGGGTCCCCGGGCATGTGGCACTGAAAATACCAGGCGTCCAGTTTAATATCCTGTTCGGCTACGATCGAACCTTGCCTGCCGACAGTAGAAAATGAGAGCACCCGATCTACCATAAGAAAGGGGGGTGCCGGTAAACGGGCCTCGAAATTTGCAGGCGGATCATCTACCAGTGTCCCGTAGGAAAAAGCGATGAGTTGCTCCAGCCCGAAGCTCTGACATTCTCTGAATTCCGCATACTTCATGATTATTCCTCTACCTGTAAGACCATGTGCACCCAGGACAGTCCCGCCCCGACAATGGCAATGGCCACATGATCCCCCGGCTTGAGATCATTCCACCGTTGGCTGAGAACAGTCGGCGCTCCGGAGCAGCCGGTGTTGCCAAAAAATTCTACATTGTGCCAATGATTGGTTTCCGTAATTTGCGAACGTTCGCAGACAGTTTTCAGCATGCCCATATTGGCCTGATGGCCGATAAAGATGAAGCGATTGCCGTTGAGTGCATAGGTCTTTTGCAGCATGCGAATAGCATCTGTTGTCTTGCGAATGGCAAAGCCCTGGACAGCATTCCCGTCTTGGTGGAAGTAACCCATGCGGGGTATCCCCACCTTATCCCAGTCTGACGGTTTCGTTTCATAAGCGCATGCCGTGAAGGATTTGCGCGACGGCACCGTGGCTGATATAACCGCCGCGGAACTGCCATCACCGAACAGCACCGCGGATTTACGATCGGCATAGTCCACACAGCGCGTGAGATTTTCTGGATTAACCAGAAGGACAAAAGGCGGCAGCGCCTCGGGCCGCATGAGGCTCATAAGATGCAGCTGTGTTCCAAAGCTGGTGCAGGCAGAATTCACGTCGAAGCAGGGTACATCGATTCCCAATTCCGCAGCTATGGTGGAAGCTTCCGCAGGTGAAGCATTATCTGCGGCCGAGCTACCGGAGATGACAAGCCCGATATCTTCCTTTTTGAGTCCGGCGCGCTCGGTGGCCATCCGCGCGGCAGATGCGCCCGTTTGCGCGTTATTGTAAAGGCCTGCCGCGAAGGCTTCTCTCGGGTCTCTATTTTTCGTCTCCTTTATATAGTCCAAAGGGAGCACGGTGCGTCGTGTGTGAATACCAACCCTCTCCATGATCCATGTCTCATTTGTTCCGATATCCATCTCTTCCAAAAATCTATTGGTGATAACATTCTCCGGGTGGAAATGGCCCATACCGTGAAGATAGAGTACACTCATACAAGCTCCCTTCCGATAATCATGTTCTGGACCTCTCGCACACCCTCGTAAATGTCGATGATGTGCGCATCCCTTGCCAGCTTCGAGATTTCATATTCTGACATGAATCCATATCCGCCATGGAGATGCAGGCCTTCGTTGGCGCAGAACAAGGCCGCCTCCGCGGCGGCATTCTTCGCGAGCGAGGCGTACATGCCCCTGTCGTCGGCTTTTTCCTGAACCTTGCAAGCCGCTTTCAAGAGCGCCATATCCGCAAGCTCGACCTTTTTCCACATTAGCACCAAGGTCTCTCTTGCAACCGGCAAATCACAAATTCTTTGCCCGAATTGCTTGCGCTCTCTTGTGTATTCCAAAGTAACATCTAATGCCCGTTTGGCGAGCCCCACGCCAATTGCCGCAACCATGGGGCGGGCATAGTCAAGAACGTCGATGACATACTTGAACCCCTGCCTCCGATCTCCGATTATCTGATTCTCATTGATAACTACGTCTTCAAATGTGACGGCGGCCGTATTTGACAAACGCTGTCCCAGCTTGTCTTCCGGTTTTCCGATGATGATTTTTCCGCCCGTGGGAAGAGTCATCTCTTTGCCATGGGCGAGATGCGGATCCGAATTGGAGGGAAGCACCTGCAGGGCGGGAACTATTAAGCAGGCCATGAAATTGCCCGTTGGTTTGCCGACTTTACAAAAAACGGTGAACTGTGATGCATAGGAAGCATTGGTGATGAAGCACTTGCTGCCATTGAGGACATACGTCCCATCGGGGCTCTTTTTGATGAACGTCGTCATCGCAGAGTTGTCGGAACCGGCGCCTGGTTCCGTCAGGCAGAAAGAGGCCATCACGGGATTCTCGACAAAGGGACCTAAGAAAAGGGCCTTCTGTTCATCCGTACCATGTTGGGCAATAACTGTATTTGCGAGGTCATTGCACATTGCCGACGTGGAAATCCCGGTATCTCCGTAGGATAGTTCTTTAATAATAAGGGCTGTGGAAACGGGATCAACCTCAAATCCTTTAACCGATTCAGGGATGCTCAGATTCAAAATTCCGAGGCTCCAAGCTTTCTGGATAATTTCCCAGGGAAAAGTATGCTTCTTTTCTAGTTCCATAACCTGCGGTATAATTCCGTGCCTGACAAATCTCTTAACTGTATCTACATACATCTGTTGAGCGCTTGTGAGATTAAAATCCATTACTGAAATCCTTCGTGCAAATTTTTGCCATAAACTTGTAAGCGCCCAGCATTATCCGTGCCAGGAGCATGTTTGGCACCCTTCTGTGGACTATAATGACCCATATTTATTGACTAATTTATGATTAATTTGATTTTTCCGGGTGGCTTCCAGAAGGGGGTGCTACGGGCTTATAACGCGTAATTCTCTTTGCAGTGCGTATGCGATTACGCATCATATAATAATGCAAAATTGGAGACCATTTCTGCTGATCACAACTGCTCGGGAGTATTCTTCAAACGGCAAAAAATTTATCTTGACAAGGCAAAAATATATGGAGTATCTTCCCAGCATCAAGGAACGGGTTGATTTACCAACGACAGAAACTTTTTTCACAAAGGAGGTAAGAATCGATGAGGAAACTGCTTGCAATCATTTTATCAATTCTTTTCGTCGTGGCGGTTACATTTACATTAGTAGGCTGCCCATCAGCACCAGAGAAGAAACCGCCTGAGCCTGCGAAGAAAGAAGCAGCGGCTCCGGCCCCGGCAGCACCAGGAGCGCCAGCACCGGCACCGGGAGCGCCAGCGGCCCCACCAGCGCCACCGGCACCAGCACCGGCACCAGCTGCCCCCGCGCATAAGTAGCATTGGTAATATCTTGAAAGAAAAAGGTGGCCGAGCATGCTTACAACATGCTCGGCCTTTTTTCTCCCGCGGTTTAATCATCTCCTTCTTGTCTTTCTTGACATCCTCGTTTTTTATCTATATCTTCATTCATATATCATTATTTAAAAAGACAATTCTTTATGGAAACCTTTACATTAGCAACGGTCAGCCTGATAATTTCTCTTACCCTGATTATAAATAAAAAAAAAGTTCCTACCCATCTGGCTTTTGCTTCACTTTGTCTCGCCATCTTTTTCTATAAGAGCGGCGCCTTTTTCAATGAAATTCTTACCGGTCATAACTGGAGAATTATAGAATACGCGGGATTGATAGCCATCCCTCCCTGTTCGATTAAATTTGTACGCTCTCTCCTTCGTGAACAGACCTTCTTGACAAAAAGAGATATCATATCCTGCACAATCTTCAGTTTTGTCCTTGCCGTTGTCGTTTTCTCCCCGCTTTACAGCTGGCCCTACCTGGAAACGGTCTTCTTAATATATGCCGGAACTGCAATTGCTGTCTGTTATGTTGCCCTTATCCTGTATATTAGAAATAGGCCCGTAGGCGTTGAAAGAACCCGGATGGTGTATCTGGCTTGCGCCTGTGGGGCAACCGCAATCCTCAGCGCGTTTGATATATTCTATTATTATGGATTTTCTTTTCCACCCGTATCCAACCTCTTTATTGCAATCCTGCTTTATTTTGTCCTGATTCTTATTACACACCCCCGCCTGCCGGAGTTGCATGAACTCATGGGAAGGGCACTTGTACTCTCTATCATCACTCTTTTTGCCGCTATTGCATTTACCCTGATTGTGGGATTGTTCGGAAGGGGCGAAACGCCCCCCTTCACCCATATTATGTTGGCCTCACTGATAATTGTCATTGCCATCGAACCATTTAAACTCGTCTTAAAGATGATGTTCAGTTATTTCTACCCGGAAGGGAAGGATGTATTCACATCCCTTTATGCCTTCGATGAAATGCTGGAGAAAGAGAAGTCTCTCCTCCTCGAGGAAATGGCGCCCGTGTTGGCTCATGAAATACGAAATCCCCTGGGTTCCATCAAAGGCGCCGCCCAGTACCTTAGATCGGAATCGAACGCCGGCGATCATCAGAAGCTGTTAGACGTCATAATAGAAGAAGTAGACCGGTTGAACAGCGTTGTATCCCAGTTTCTCAATTATGCCAAACCGTATACCCTTAAAGTGAAGATGCAGGATGTTAATCAGGTTATTGAGAAGGCCATATCGGTCATCAAAGCGAGCCCGCGTTCAGATAATATCGTCATTGAAAAAGAGTTGCGCCCGGATATACCCCTCATCGAAGTTGATGCGGAACAGCTGGTTCAGGTAATCCTGAACATAGCATTCAACGCGATAGAGGCAATGCCTGAGGGCGGGACCTTGATTTTCAGGACATCTAAGATCAGCAGCGGTGACGGTGAGGCGATAGGCATTTCCATCAGGGATACGGGAAAAGGAATCAAAAAAGAGGAAATGAAAAATATTTTTAAACCATTTTTTACAACCAAAGAGCGGGGAGTCGGCCTTGGCCTTGCCATTAGCCAGAAGATCATCAAGAATCATGGCGGCCATATCAAGGTAAAATCCATACCGCTTCAGGGGAGCATATTCTATATCAGGCTGGGTGTCGCGACTTGAGAAGCGTGAGATAAAGACGGTAAGGAATTATAAGGCATACTATGGCAGAGAAGATATTAGTCGTTGATGATGAGCTCAATATGCGGCTGGTCCTGAAGGCCCTGCTGAATAAGGAAGGTTATGATGTGGCCACGGCATCGGATGGAATCGAGGCCTTGAAGGTCCTTAAGAGCGGCGGCGTGCAAGTCGTCGTGACTGATCTAAGAATGCCGAAGCTCGATGGCGTGGGTCTTTTGGAGCGGGTGATTCGTGATTATCCATCTACGCCGGTTATCATTATCACAGCTCATGGAACTATTGCCACGGCGGTAGATGCGCTGAAGAAGGGTGCCTTCGATTATATCACTAAACCTTTTGAGCGCGATGAATTGAAAAATACAATCCATAAGGCCATCAGGACCCAAAGGCTCAATGAGGAAGAGCTGCTTGTCAGCCCCGATGATATAGACCGGCAAGGGATAATCGGGTCCAGTGAACCGATGCTGAAAATATATGATACGATCAAGAGAGTGGCGCCAACAACGACAACCGTGCTCATTTCTGGGGAAACGGGCACCGGCAAAGATCTCATAGCCTATGCGATTCACAAAAACAGCCCGCGCCGGGATAATCCGTTCGTCAAGATTAACTGTGCCGCCATTGCAGAAAATCTCATAGAAAGCGAACTGTTCGGATATGAAAAAGGCGCTTTCACGGGAGCAGTATCCACGAAGCCCGGGAGGTTTGAACTGGCGGATAAGGGGACCCTCTTTCTCGACGAAGTGGGAGAAATTCCGAGGGACATGCAGGTGACACTCCTCCGGGTGATCCAGGATCATGAATTCGAGCGGGTCGGCGGGCTGCGGACCATTAGAGTGGATGTAAGGTTGATTGCAGCGACGAACAGGAATCTCCTCCAGGATGTGAAAGACGGTAGGTTCAGAGAAGATCTTTACTACAGGCTCAATGTCTTTCCTACACACCTGCCACCGCTGCGGGAAAGAAGAGAAGATGTCCTGCCTCTGACCGATTACTTTATCGAGAAATTCAACGGCAAGTTAGACAGACAGGTCAAACATATCGATTCGCGTGTGCAAGATGTGCTTGTCAATTATGACTGGCCCGGCAATATTAGAGAGCTGGAAAATTTCATAGAACGTATCGTTCTCATGGCCGGCGGAGATACAATTACCTTTGAAGATATTCCGCCCGAATGGAAATCGGCCGCCGAAGCAATCGCCGTCTCCCAGCGTGGTGGTCAGAAAAAACCCTTCAAAGACTTCGTGAAGGGCCACATGGAAGAGGTCGAGAAACAGAGCATCATACAGTGCCTGGAGGAGGTAGGCGGCAATGTCACGAAGGCGGCTCAGCGTCTTGGCCTTAGCAGAAAGGGTCTGCAATTGAAGATGATAAAATATAATCTTCGCAAGTAAAGAGGCATGAACGGGAAGCAGAAAGACCTGTCACCCAAACATTCTGCAGGGGGAGATATGAAAACACTGATCTTTACAAAGAAGGATATTGAAAAGGTGTTAACTCCGTCAGTGGCCAACAAGACCGTGGAAAAGGCTTTCAAGGCGTATGGACTGGGAGAGGCCGATATGCCTGCAAAGAGTTATCTCTACTTTGAGAAAGGGGATCTCAGATCGATGCCTGCTTACATTCACGGCCAGGGCTTGAACATTGCCGGCATCAAGAGCGTGACCGTGCACCCCGGAAATGCGGTCTACGGCCTTCCCACGGTTATTGCGGTTATCATCATTACGGATCCGAAGAACGGATTTCCGCTCGCCATAATGGACGGCACTTACCTTACCAGCATCCGTACAGGCGCTGCGGGGGCGTTAGCGGCAAAGCTCCTGAGCAGGAAGAATGCGCGGAATGCCGGATTTGTCGGTTGCGGTACACAAGCGCGCACGCAACTGGCATGCATCATGGAAGTGAGGAAATTGAAAGCCGTAAAGATTTGGCAGTACGATGCTAAGGATAAGATTGCATCCGGGTTTAAAGACTGGGTGAAGAAAACATGCAAACTGGACGCAATAATTTCTCCTGTCATCGATGAAGTAACGACAAGCGTCGATATCCTCGTCACAACGACGCCTTCCCGCAGGCCACTGGTTAATAAGGTCTCCCCCGGGACCCACATCAACGCCATCGGCGCCGACGCCGCAGGGAAGGAGGAGATAAATCCGAAAATATTGAAACAGGCAAAAGTGGTCATTGACGATTGGGCTCAGGCGTCGCATAGCGGCGAGATCAACGTACCTGTCCGCAAGAAACAGCTCACAAAAAGAGACATCTATGCAGGACTCGGAGACATTGTTGCAGGGAAACAAAAGGGAAGGACGAAAGACGAAGAGATTACGCTCTTCGACTCAACTGGTCTCGCGATCCAAGACGTATCCTGCGCCTACACCGTGTATCAAGCGCTCAAAGACAAGCCTGGCATGAAACGAATACAATTGTTTTAAGCCGATCTAACCTGGCCTTTTTCGCGGCAGTGCCTCTGAAATAGGACTAACCGAACCGACCCCTTAACGAGTGAAACGAGTCAAGCGGTCTCAAGTCTATTCTGCGGTTCTTTCCAGGTGACTGGCCCTCATACCGATTAGTCGCACTCTCTTCCGGAGGTCGATCCTCTTGAGAGAGGCGAACGCCGCTTTCCTTAACTCCTCTTCTCCGTCCGTCGCATGCGGGATGGTTGTGGCCCGTGTGACTGTTTCGAAATCGCTGAACCGAACCTTTACGGTAACGGTCCGTGCCTTGAAGCCGCTGTCTTTCATGTCTGTGACAACTTCCCTCGTCAGATCCGCCAGTGTTTTGGCTATGAACTGCCAGTTTGCCATGTCCTTCTGGAAGGTCGTTTCCCTGCTTATGGATTTGGGTTCCCAGTCGGTGATCAGGGGGCTGTCGTCAATCCCCCGGGAGGCATGATAGAGGTAATTACCATAAGACGAACCGAACCTGTCGATCAGTGTTTCCAGGTGCAGAGATGCGAGCTCGCCTACTGTTTCAATGCCCATGTCCTTCAGGGCTTTCTCTGTCTTTGGCCCAATCCCCCAGAGTTTCCTCACCGTCAGCGGTCCAAGGATGCATTCCACATCCTCCGGCATGATTACGGTGAGGCCATCCGGTTTATCCATGTCCGAGGCGATCTTGGCAAGAAGCTTGTTGGGCGCGATGCCGATGGAACACGTCAAGCCCGTCTCATCTTTTATCTCTTTCTTAATTCGTTGCGAGATGTCTTCGGAAGTTTCATCGATCTCCGATATGTCGAGGAATGCCTCATCGATGCCGACATTTTCCATGTCAGGTGTGATACCCCTGAGGATACTCTTCACCTTCTGTGATTCCATTGCATATGCCTCGTAATCGACAGGAAGAAAGACGGCTCGGGGACAGAGGCTGTAAGCTGTTTTCAAAGGCAAGGCAGAATGTATGCCGAACTTTCTTGCTTCGTAAGAAGCGGTGGCTACGACCCCTCTTTTCGTGGGGTCACCGCTGCCGCCTATTACCACAGGCTTGCCGATTAACACGGGCTTCCTCTTCTGCTCCACTGCGGCAAAAAAGGCATCCATGTCGATGTGCAGGATACGTCTCAAGGCTTATTACTTGAGGCATTGCCCGAAGTTGATTCCGAGGCGAAGACCAGGTTGTGCAGGGATGTAAAGCCGTCCTTGCCGGTTGCGAGCATCAATGCGAGCGGCATCGATTCTTTGCCCAGCTTCACCATCTCTGTTGCCGTCTTTCTTATGTCCCATTGGGCGTGCATATCTGCGCGCAGGCGGGCGATATGGTACAGCTCCCGCGCATTAATCTTCATGGAGACGCGCCTGCGATGAGCGTTGGTGAGGATATAGCCCGCAGCGAGCGGGGAGAGCCCTGCTATCTGCTGATATATGTCTTCGCTTCGGGTGACGATTTCCATGAAAGCGTCGTGCATGCCGATTTCCGATACCGCGGGCGGAACTGTTGGGCCAAGGGCGGGATCGTAATCCTGACAGGTAATAGTTGCCATGCGGTGGCGCTTCATCTGGGCAAAGCAGCTTGCGCTGATGATGAGTTCAAAATGGAGTTCCGCATTTTCGAATTCACGGAGCACCGGGTCGTAGGACTTGATGTGCTTTAAGGCTGTTTTCATGAGAGATTCTTTCTCGCGTCTATCCAGGGAAGAGACCATCTGTATGCACCGGGACATCGGCAAGTCAGAAGATGAGTGTATCAGCGAGGCGATGATCTTCTCGTCTCCATCGGGAGTGGCATACACAAGGGAAACAAATTGCCCGCTTAAGTCCGCCGGCGCTTTGCGGTTCTTATGGTTCGTTCGCCGCATCAGTGCGGACACCTCGTCTTTCAGATTTCGCCTCGTTAGACGGTCGTAGTCTGCAGCCTCCGTATAGCGGATCAGAGAAGGAGCGGTATTCTTCGTTGCTTCATATAGCTTCCTGCTATACTCTTTTGCCTCGGCGAGCGGATGGGCAGCGAGGCGACGGAGCATGAGTTCGAGATTCCTCGCATTGATGGTCATTCCCAACTGTGTCTCTGTGGCAAGGGAAATAGCATAGCGAGCGTCTTCCTTGGCCCAGCCCTCCAGCAGGGAGTGCTTGGCAGGATCCGCTGCGAGGTCCTTGTGCTTTTCAAAGATGTGGGGCTTCAATCTCTCAAAGAGTTCGTGATACAATATGTTCTGTTTGCTGATGATGTCCACAAAAGGCCCCTCCACGGGGGTCCCGCGTATTTCTTCAGGGATAACGAAATCGTCTTTCAGCCTCACGTAGCGCTGCGATTTTTCCGTATAAGAACATAGGCGAAATTTTTCGATTTCCTCCACGAGGAGCCGCGAAACGCCAAGAACGTCGATGTTGAAGACGGCATGCTCGGCTACGGAGCTGTGTCCCATCTCAAAGACGATATTCCTGTTGGACTGCCGCGCCCTTTCCACCTCCTGCCTGGCTATAGCTCGCAATTCATCAACAGGCTTGGCACTGCGGCTGATCCGGGCGTAGGCGGCGGAGATCGTCTCCGGTGTGAGGTCCTGCGCATCTGGACGCAGTTTTTGAAAATCTCCGATTGTTTCGAAATCGAGATTGTAGCCGGCGAGGATAATTTTCATGAGGTTGTCATCCCTACAATTTAACGAGCTCAACATGGGACAGCGTCCGCCCGAGGAACCCTTCGCCGATAGTCTGGAAGTGATAGGGCACGTCGGTGACAAAGAACAGGTATTTCGGCTGCGTGCGCTTATGATTTCCAAGATGCTTGTCGGTGAGGAGATGCGCCGTTATATCTGCCATGGCTTCTGCGGAGTCCACGAGTCGAATATCCGGGCCTGTGATTTCCTGCAGAAGAGGCTTAATCAATGGGTAGTGGGTACATCCCAGGACAAGCGTATCGACGTGCTCCGCCAGGACCGGCCGCAGGTACTCCTGTGCCGTAAGCCGCGTGACAGGGTGATTCCACCATCCCTCTTCGACCAGGGGAACAAACAGGGGGCAGGCCTGGGAGAAGACCCGGATGCTCGGATCATGCTGGTGGATGGCGCGGGCATAGGCATTGCTGTTTATAGTTGCCGGCGTGCCGATGACACCGATACATTTGCTGTGCGTTTCGACTGCTGCTCTGCTGGCTCCTGCATCGATGACGTCGAGCATGGGAACGGGAGAAATGCCTTTGACTGCCTGATAGGCGACCGCGGCCATGGTGTTACAGGCGACGATAAGCAGTTTCACGTCTTTTTGCAGCAGGAAATTTGTGATCTCCTTAGCGTATTGCGTGATCGTCTCCGGTGATTTCACGCCGTATGGCACCCTTGCCGTATCGCCGAAATAGATGATGTTTTCGAAGGGCAGGCGCTCCATGAGGGCGCGAACGACCGTTAGTCCTCCGATACCGGAATCAAACACTCCGATCGGATGGCTGGATATTGTCTGCATGAGAAATCCTTTTTTCGTGGAAACGGTATTCTATTTAACACAGCGTCCGAGAAAATCAAAGTCAAGAATTGTGCGCTCTAAGGAAGCTTTCTGTTGAAATTATCGAACAAATAAGATATTTTTTTTAGGATTATTTCGCCTGGAAAATAAATCCTCTCTTATATCAGGATTGTCATGCGTGCTTCAAAGGTCCAGAACATACTTTTCTTCACGATAATGATCTTTGTCTTTCTCCTGTTTCTCTATCTGCTCGCCCCTTTCTTTTTTCCCATTTTCTGGGCGGCTGTCATTTCCAGTATTTTCAGCCCTCTCTATAAATATCTCAACAGAAAACTGCATAATCCCAGTGCGGCTGCCGCCATTATTTTTTTGGTGGTAGCTGTAAGCATCATACTGCCGGGAAGCATCATCGGCAGCGTGATGTTTGGAGAGTCCATGCGCATGTACGAATCCCTCGATGCGGATGGCGGCAATATAGAAAATGTTGTAAAGGGTCTTACTGGTGTAATAAAAGATAACCCCTATGTGGCCCGATTTCATATCAACGAACAATTCTGGACCGAAAAGTTTTCAGAAATCGCCAGAACCATTTCCAACTACATCTTTATCAACCTGAAGGACATCACGCAGAACACATTTGTCTTTATCGTTCAATTCTCTGTCATGCTCTATACGCTATTTTACTTTATTCGCGACGGCGATAAGCTTTTGGGAAAGGTTGTGCGTGTGTTCTCTCTGGGGCAGGAGAGAGAAAAAGTTCTCTATGAGCGCTTTGTGGCGACGGCGAAGGCCACTTTGAAGGTAACACTGATTATCGGGGGCATTCAGGGAATGTTGGGAGGGCTTCTTTTCTGGTTCGCCGGCATTCAAGGACCACTGATGTGGGGAGCCGTTATGATATTTACGGCCATTCTACCGGTCGTGGGCTGTTCCATCATCTGGGCGCCCGCCGGCGTGATCATGCTGATAACGGGACATTTTTGGAAAGGCGTCATAATTCTTGCCTTCGGCGTTCTCGTGATCAGCATGGTGGACCATTTTCTTCGTCCCATACTCATCGGCAAAGACGTGCAGATGCATCCGCTGATGGTTTTCTTATCTACCTTGGGGGGGTTATCGTTGTTCGGATTTTCCGGATTCATAATCGGCCCCATCATCGCTTCCCTGCTCCTGGCTATCTGGGCGATGTACGAAGAGTTCTATCGTGGTACATTGTCGAGCGAATAGGGAATAGATTTATCTTTTGCCTATCGAGCATATCCTAGGACACAGTCCCTGCAACGTCACCAGATGATATGCATGGCGGCATGGATAGCTGCGGAGATCAAAGCTACCATGGGAATCGTCAATATCCAGGCCCAGACAATGTTTCCTGCCACCCCCCAGCGGACGGCGGTAAGCCTCTTGGTTGATCCTACCCCCACTATGGCGCCCGTGATGGTATGAGTCGTACTCACGGGGATGCCGGCGATGGATGCCCCGATAATGGAAATGGCTGCCGCTGTCTCCGCACAAAACCCCCCCATGGGCTGGAGTTTTGTTATCTTGGTTCCCATCGTCTTGACAATGCGCCATCCCCCGGACATGATGCCTAGGGCGATAACTGTATAGCATGCGATAATAACCCAGAGAGGAATATAAAAGGTTTTCCCGAGAAGACCGTGGCTGTAAAGAATTATGGCGATAATCCCCATTGTTTTCTGGGCGTCGTTCGTACCATGGCCCATGCTGTAGATTGCGCATGAGACAAGTTGCAGCTTTCGAAACAATTTGTCTGCTTTTGCAACATTGGAATACCGGTTGACATTCAGCACTAAAATCATCATGCCCAATCCCAGAATTAGACCAATGGCAGGGGAAAGCACGATAAAAACGGCTGTTTTTATAATACCGCTCCATACGAGGACGCTTGTCCCCCCATCTACGACGCCTGCACCGATGAGGCCGCCGATAAGGGCGTGAGAGGAACTGCTGGGGAGTCCGAAATACCAGGTAATGATGTTCCAGGTGATGGCGCCGCTCAGGGCGGAAAGGATGAGCACATTGTTCACGATATCAGGATTAATGATGCCTGTGCCTATCGTTTTTGCTACCTGTACCCCGACAAAAAAAACAGCGGCAAATTCGAAGAAGGCCGCCCAGAGGACGGCATATTTGGGTGAAAGAACCCTGGTAGATACAATGGTCGAAATTGCGTTGGCGGAGTCATGGAAGCCGTTGAGAAAATCGAAGGCCAGTGCTACGATGATGAGAAAAATAACAAATCCAAAGGAATCAGGCATGCTTCAGGACGATACCCTCTATTATATTTGAGACGTCCTCACACACATCAAGGGCTTCCTCGATACGTTCAAAGATTTCCTTCCATTTGATCAATTCGATGGCATCTTTTTCATGCTCGAAGAGGTCTACCATTGCTGTTCTCAGAACAATATCGCCTTCGTTTTCAAGAGTGTTTATCTCCACACACGCATCGATAATCATCTTCGAATTTTTCATGTCTCTCATGGCATAAACAATGAGTTTAACTTTACTGATGGCTTCGTTGAGAATCTTTGCCTGATCGATAATCACCTTCGTTGGCTTCTTCACCTTATAAAGGCTCATCCTGGCCGCTGACGCCTCGATCATATCCAGGATGCTATCCATCTTGTTTACCAGAGCATAGATGTCTTCCCTGTCCAGGGGGGTCAGGAACGACTTGTGCATCTTCTCATAGGTTCTGTGAGTGATGACATCTGCCTCATGCTCCAGCTCTTTGAGTTTGGTTATCTTGGGAAGAGGATATTCATACGTTTCGACCATACAAAGAAAGACCTTCCCCCCTTCTTCTATTTTATTGATGAGTTCCTCAAACAGATCGTAAAATTTTTCTTCTTTGGGAATAAATCGCATCTGTCCTCCGCGACGATTCGAGCCTGCTTCTGAGTGTTATTATGTGTCGACTAAACAAACAGGGCCACACGATTTGCCATTTTTTTTAGGGAAATTCTGAGCGAATGCTATCTACAGGATTAAGGTTAAAAAAGCAACTGTTTTTGGCTGTTAATGCGAAGGCAGGGAGAGGTGATAAGTTTCTGGAAGGATTGTCTTTAATTATAATGTGTTATCGCGTCCCGTTGCAAGAAAATCAGAAGGATACTGCATCGCGAATAATACGTTCAATCGTCTGGACGAAGCTTAAACCAGATCGCTCAAGAGCGGCATAAAATCCCCCATCTGGAGACAGGCACGGATTTGTATTTACTTCCAGCACCCACGGCGTGCCTGTGTTGTCGATGCGGAAATCAACCCTCGCGTATCCCCGCAGGCCAAACACCCGCCAGCACTGAAGGGCCAAATCCTTCAAGCGGAGGAGCAGAGGCGCATCCTCCTCCGGAAAGTCAAAACACCTTGGTGTATGATGATATTCAAAGGAGTCTTCAACCCATTTGGAAAGGTAATCAACCACCCTGACCTTGCCCGGTGGGAAATCGTCAAAGCGAATCTCAGCCGGGGGAAGGACTTGCGGCCCTCCATCTCCGGCGAGGAGGGAGAGATTAAATTCCCTGCCTTCAATGAACGCTTCCGCGAAACATGCCATGCCGATTTGCTTCTGCCGTGAAGCGGTTGCCTCGCGGAGCCGGTCAAGATTTCTTGCATGAATGATGGAATCGCCCCCGAGCCAGGTAGAGGCGTGCTCCCAGACAGCCTTGATGATATATGTGTCTTCGACAAAATGTCCGTGGTAATTCTCATGAGGCAAGAACAACGGAGGTGTGGCAATGCCAGCTGCATTCAGCATCTTTTTGGCGAGAACCTTGTGAGACGTGAGAAACGTGGCTTCCGTCGTCGCGCCTGTGTAAGGGATTCTCAAAAAGTCCAAAACGGATGGGGCAACGTGGATTAGGCTGCCCTGTCCCGCCATCGTTTCCACAATATTGAAAACGAACACAGGCCGGAGATCCCGCAGCATGTCTATTATGTGGGCGCAATTAAGCGAGAAGGGTATGGCAATGGGTTCGTATCCCAGTTCCGAAAGGGCAGAAGACACGACTGCTGCCTGGACGAGGGCGTCCTTTTCATCTATGCCGGCATCTTCCGTCACATCGCTGTGCAGCACGACTACTTTCATGGACTGTGTGTCAGCGTGGTGACTCATCGCCGTTGTGACAGGTGAGACAGGTATGGTAATACCGTGACAGGGTAGGTTCAGCGGTTGGGCAAGCAGTATACGTCTCCTGGATGCGTTTTTGCGCCGATTCCATGATCATGTTGACGAGCTCATGATAGGCAATGCCTGCAAGCTTACAGATTATAGGGAGGTCCGAATGGTCCGGATGCAGGCCCGCTAACGGGTTAATTTCCAGGAAATGCGGCAATCCCTTTTTATCGGCACGGATGTCTACTCTGCCTGCATCCCTGCAACCGAGTCCCCGCCATGCGGCAAGGGCTGTTTCCTGCACTCTTTGGGCCATGGAGTCATCGGCCAGCCGGTATTCTACAAGCTCCTCGCAGTTCTCCTTGTTTATGTATGAGTAGACGCCTTTCTCCGCATCGTCTTTAAGGTGGACTTCCATGATCCCGAGTGCGACGGCGTCTTTTCCCGTTCCGACGATCCCCACTGTGAACTCCCGGCCTGGAAGAAAGCGCTCGACAAGGACAGGTTGCCGGAACGCGGTTAACAGTGACCGGCATATGAGAGATAGCTGCTTTCGGGAAGTTATCTTTGACTGGGCGCTGATGCCCTTGCTGGTCCCTTCTGCTACGGGCTTCGCAAAGAGCGGAAATGGGAGAGCGACCTTGTCGATATCATTTTCTTCGTGCACGACCATAAAATCTGGCGTCGGAATACCGAGGTCGCGTACGACATGCTTGGTCATGCCTTTATGAAGGGTGAGCGAGAGAATGAGAGGATCGGAAAAGGTGTAAGGGATATTGTAGACGTCAAGGATGGCAGGTACCTGGGCCTCTCTGCCAAGTCCCTCCATGCCTTCGGCGATATTAAAGACTATGTCCCATCTGTCGCCACATGCCAGTCTTTTGACAAGTGACTTGATGTTGCCTATGCGATCGGTGGTATAACCTAAATCCTGTAATGTTTGCTCAATTGCCTCTATCGTATCAGCCCGGTCGAACTCTGCAGCCTCTTCTTCATTGTATCCTTCTGCGATATAATCATCGCGAAGGTCGTATGTAATTCCCGTTCTCAAAAGCGATACCTCAGGGATTGTCCGTTTGCGACAACTGGCAATCCGGATAACGATAGATATTCCCCTCGTAATTTCGAAGCATCAGATCATTGCCGTCGCGACCAACAGCATAATCGGGTATCAGCGGGATCTTGCCGCCGCCGCCGGGGGCGTCGATGACGTAAGTCGGCACTGCATAGCCTGTCGTGTGCCCGCGCAGACCTTCGATGATATCGAGTCCAGCTTTTACGGGAGTGCGAAAATGCGATGACCCGGGGATCGGGTCGCACTGATAAAGATAGTAAGGTTTCACCCGCACCTTAAGCAGGCCGAGAACCAGTCGCTTCATGGTCTCCACATCGTCGTTTATCTTGTGAAGCAGGACCGTCTGACTGCCGAGAGGTATACCTGCATTGGCGAGGCGGGTACACGCCTGACTCATTTCAGGCGTTAACTCGTCCGGGTGGTTCACGTGAATGCTCATCCAGAGAGGATGAAAACGCTTTAACATGTAGGTGAGTTTCGGAGTTATTCTTTGCGGCAGCACCACGGGCATTTTGGTGCCGATGCGCAAGATCTCTATATGAGCGATCTTTTTCAGCCGGCCTAGAAGCCATTCCAGTCTTTCGTCTGAAAGAGTCAGTGGATCTCCGCCGGACAAGAGCACGTCGCGAATCTGGGGATTCGCTTCTATATATTCTATGGCGCCTTCCCACGTATCAATGTTTGACATGGCCTTGCCGTGGCTTCCGACCATGCGTGAGCGCGTGCAATACCGGCAGTAGGCGGAACAGGTGTCCGTAACGAGGAATAAGACGCGATCCGGATAGCGGTGGACGATTCCCGGAACAGGGCTGTCATGCTCCTCTCCCAATGGATCATCCGCTTCGACCACGGTGCGGTGACGTTCACCGGTTACAGGCACCACCATCCGCCGCAGCGGCTGGGATGAATCGAATTCGTCAAGAAGGCTTGCATAATAAGGCGTGATGGCGACCGGTATTGAGCCCTCATGATGGCTCATGGCATTCCGTTCGTCTTCCGACAGCCAGAGGAATTGCGAAAGAGCATCGACATCCTTTATGCGGTTGACGTACTGCCAGTGCCAGTTGCTCCATTCGAGGGATGTTACTTCGGGATAGAAGCGCTTCCGAAAAGCCCGTGTACGGGGGCTTTCCTTAAAACGAAAAACATATTGGACACCCTTTGTCTTAAGGACCGAAGGGCTAAGGAGAGTATCATATGATGTTAATATGTCGTCGGAGTAATTTTCAATACCAACAAGACCTGTTGAACTACCCGGAGGTTCAACCTCCTCCGTAAAAAGGGTCTCGTTTTCCATTCTGTTATCCTCCTCCGTATCCAGGGATGATAAAAAAAATTCCCCTTTCTTTTTTTCTATTATATATTTTTTTCTGTACGCTGTTTAGAAATGCTTGTCAATATTTTTTTCAATTTTTTTGAAAAAAAATTTATTTTTCTTGAAACAGAAAAAATCAAATCGTAAAATACAGAAAAATTTTTCGACAGGAGCGTATGCCTGAACTTCCCGAAGTAGAAACTCTGTGCCGGCAATTGAGGCGGGTGATTGCAGATAGAGAGATCATCAGCGTGGAGATCCTCGATAGCAGGCTGGGAGCTGTAGACGGACTGGTGGGAAAGAAGATAACGGCCGTTAATCGTCAGGGTAAGGCCGTGGAGATGAGGCTTGATGACGACACGCGGCTTCTTCTTCATCTCCGCATGACGGGCAAGATGCAATGGCAGAGCCCATCTCAGGCACTACCTCCTCATACCCGTTTCACAATTTCATTTTCTCATGGCAGGCTTCTTTGTATCGATACCCGGCGTTTTGCAACACTTGCAATCACGACGGAAGGAAGCTTGCAAGCACTCGTCAAGGAGCCTTTGCTCGATTTCCGGACGGAAGAGCTGCGCAAGATCGCGCGTGCAAAGAAACTTCCCGTGAAATCATTTCTGATGGATCAGCGATGGATTGCCGGCATCGGAAACATTTATGCATGTGAGATTCTCCACGAAGTATCCATCAATCCCTGGCGGCCTGTCTGCGGAGTCTCCCTGCGGGAATGGAGGAAGATCGAGAGAGTGACGAAAGAGATTCTTGGGAAAGCCATTGCCTGCCGGGGCACAACTGTATCGGATTGGCGTGATCTGTTCGGCCAAAAAGGCGAGTATCAGCGTGAATTGAAAGTTTATGACCGTGAGGGGCTGCCCTGCCTTAGCTGTCGCGGCAGTATTAAGCGCTTGCGCCTAAGCGGCAGGGGGACATATTTCTGCCCCTCCTGTCAAAAAACATAATGATCTGATAATCGGAGCGAGATAATCTCCGGCAAGAAACGTAGGCCGGAAGAATCTGATGCTTCCGGAAAATGCCCGTTGATAAACGGCAGGAGAGAGGTTCCATCAAGCATCGATGACGTCTCATTATCGGCAACATTCACTATGAGCGAGAGATCCATCTATCACTTGGCTGTTAGCGCCGCACGCAGCACTCCCAGACCATTCCTGATTTCAAACGTACCTTCGTATTTCCGGATGTCATCACTTGCGTACTTGATGATGCAGGTCGGGGTTGATTTCGCCTGATATGCATTTATGATCTTGTTGAGCGCTGGATACACCGGTGATAGGTCGTAAACCGCAATGGGGACGCCCTCCGCCTTCAGCGCTTTCTTGAGGTCGTCTTCAGTCTGAGCAGCATGATTTCTTGCCAGGGAGAACAGTACTTGCCGCGCGTGGAGGACATTCTCGTACTTCTTTGCCGCCTTTGCTGCATACAGATAGTACTGGGCATAGAGACGGGTTTCCTTATGTATGGGAAGATCGACGAAGGTCACTCTCACGCCTCCTCCGGACAGGAATTCTTTCACCGCAGGATCAAGCTCGGACTCCATGGACTGGCACGGCGGGCAGAAATAATCCGTGAAGATAATCAGCTCGTATTTGCCTGAGCCGTATGACGGCACAAGCGATTTTTCCGCACCATATGCCGGTGTTGCAGAGCCGGAAAATGTGATGGCCACGAAACTATATCCCAGGATAACGAAAGCGAGAAGGGGTAAAGGCATCTTTGCGGCAGGAGGAAGTTCCACTGCTCCGAGGACATAGACGAGCCGGTTTGACCAGCCTCTCTCCCGCGTCGGCTGTTTTTCATGGTTCAGAATGAATGCTATGATAATCATGGAAGCAAAGGCCAGGCAGTAGGGGCAAAACACATCCTCTTGGAACTGAAAGGCGATGAGATATACCTCAACACCGATGCCCGAGGCCAGAAGGGCGCGGACGTATGGCAGTTTCCTCAAGGCTGCAAAGATGATGATCATGAGCATATACGCGATACCGATGTATGACAGGTCAATCCCGAAAATGTCACCCTGCAGGTAAGAGCAGGCAGTTTCGCATGTCTTATAGTAAAACATGATGCCAATTCCTGCAGCCGCAATGATTATCGTTATGGCATTTCTATTTGCTTTTATCTTTTCCACTTTATTTTACTTCCAGCGAGGTACAGTCTATCATGGTGTGACATTCTTCTTATGAACTCTATCAATTTCACCTCGCACAATCAAGCGATGAATTCTGAAGCACCCAAGAGATCGTACTTAATCCCTTTCAAATCCCGCTTTTCTTATCCATCCTAAGACCCCCGTGTCTTCCGGCATGGACATATACAGGGGCATCAGTGTCCACTGAAAGCGGTTACTCCGGGAAGGAGGCTCTTTGGAAGCCCTCGTCCCGTCCCCTGATGAAGACTGCTGCCTTACCTGCTCCTCTGTCCTTTCGTACTTGAAAGGTGAGGAGGCATTAACGAAGGCCAGTTGCAGCTTACCCGCATACATGCCATATCTGTAGCATTCAAGAATGGGTATCGGTCCTTCTCAAAGAGGTGATTGCATATGCCTGCCATCGCGTCCGCCCAGGACGAAATGAATCCCTGAGGCTGCCTTGATGACCCTCTGCTGACTGTCGGAAGGGAGATCCGAGAGAAGTATAACTACATCCGCTTTGCCACGAAGCATAACGATCATTTCCCGGGCCGTCCCGACCGGATCTTTCACAAGGAATTGTTTCCCTCCTTCCTTATATATATCCGTGCTGATGTTCGGAGAAAGAAGACCGAAAAAGGCGACGCGGATGGCGCCGGCATTTTTAATGATATATTGCTTGAATAGCGAAGTCTTTGTCAAAGAATCGATGAGATTGGCAGAGACAAGCGGCAGCCCTTGGGATGCCTCCTTCCGCAAGAATGCCCGCCCATCTGTGAAGAGGTTGCCGGAATCGACGACCAAAAGCGACCCATCTTCGCTGTTTAGCTTCTCGACGACAGATGCTCGCCTGGCGAGACCGCCCAGCACCCTCTCACCTCAGGCAGGACAGGGGAACAGGTGGCCCTGCACATTGCTGTTTTGAATTACTGTAAGGTGTATTGCATCGGCAAACGCATCCGTAAGAGGAAAGGTAAGGAGGGCACAGAGCAGAGCCGCAGACGCTTTCATAAATTGTCGCGCGTGACTGAGACGGGGCATTCACTCTCCTTCTTCCGGCTCTGCGTGAACAACATTTACAGGGCAGGAGAGGATCCCTGTCGCCGGACATGACGTTGCCTCAAATTGTAGAACAGGATGATCGATGGCAAAACGACAAAGAAGTTCATGTCGTATCTTGGCGGCAATATCATCAACCTTGCTCAACATCTGGTCCTCGACGACGACGTGGGCGCTGAGGGCAACGCCTTCGGTTGCAATATTCCATACGTGAAGATGATGAATCTTCTCCACGCCGGGCACGGCCTCTATCTCCTTTTGTATGGCATGAAGATCGATGCCGACGGGTGTGGCATTCATGAGGATTTCGAAAGCGTCCTTCAGGATGTCCCACCCGCTGTACAGGATCATGATCACAATGACCCACGATACGACGGGATCGAGCCAGTACCAGGGCTTGAATATCCATATGAGACCCAATATAGCCACCCCGAGGGAGGTTATGGCATCGGTCAGCATATGCAGGAAGGCGCTGCGTATATTAAGGTTGTCGCGGGCCTCTGGCCGTAGCATCAATGTCGATAACATGTTTGCCAGGAAGGCTATCGAGGCGATGAGTATGACAAAGCTGCCCTGTATGGGCCGCGGATTCTGGAGGCGGTGCCATCCCTCAATCGTAATAAAGAGGCCGGCGCCAAAGAGTACGGCTACGTTAAACACGGCCGCGAAGACCTCCATGCGTTTGAAGCCGAACGTATGTTTCAGCGTGGGCCCGTGACTTCCAATGCGAAGGGCCGAATAGCTGATCAACACGGACGTAAAATCACTTAGATTGTGAAGGGCATCGCTTATGAGCGCCATGCTTCCCGAGACGATGCCGCCGTAGAGCTGAACGGCGGGAATGATCAGGTTCATGGCCATGGTCGCTATGAGCCGCTTGCTCAGATCCAACGATTTGAAATAATGCCCTGTATGTTTTTCCATTTTGTCAGCAAATAAATTCTATAATAACTCAGCCCTGCACAACTTACAGGTAATGCTAACCGATGTTGCGGTGCCTGCACAAGGAATTTATGATGGATTTTATTATTGTCAAGCGGAAAGAGCAATATCTCGTATCTTCACCCGGGCGAAGAAGAGGTGGATGGAACCGTTTATCCATTGACGTATCAGAAATCAAATCTTATAATAATCAGAGAGCGTGAAGATCAGATGCAGATCAGTGGAGTCGAAGACCGGACCTGGAAAAAATCTGTAAAGGAGAGACCATGATGAAGAAGATATTGAGTCTCTTGGCTGCGCTGGCATTTCTTTTTGCCTATTTAGGTCTCAACGAGTCAGGTGCAGAAGTCAAAGGAGGTAATAATATGGAAATCAAAAGCTCAGCCTTCAAGAATGGCGCAAGAATACCGGCAAAATATACCTGTGACGGCGTGGATGTTTCACCCCCTCTCGCGTGGAGCAAACTACCGGCAGGCACGAAATGTCTGGCCCTCATCTGCGATGATCCCGATGCCCCGATGGGCACATGGGTTCATTGGGTAATCTATGATATACCTGCAAACATCACAAGCATGCCGGAGAAATTGCCGCCGCTGAAAGAAATCGCCGATGGCACAAAGCAGGGCATGAATGATTTCCGCGCTATCGGCTACGGAGGACCCTGCCCCCCTTCCGGTGAGCATCGCTACTTTTTTAGACTCTATGCCCTCGATGGTCCGACGGGGCTGAAGCCAGGCGCAACTAAGGCGCAACTCCTGGCAGCCATGAAAGGACACATACTTGCGGAAGCGGAGTTGCTGGGAAAATATAAAAGATAGCAAGAGAAGAAATGCGCGAGCCGTCCTATCTCAGACTTTATAGGGAGGGGAAGCTTCAGGGCCGCATTGACAGAGCGCTGGAGCTGATGAGGGACTGCTCACTATGTCCCCGGGAATGCCATGTGGATCGCTTGTCCGGAGAGCTTGGATTCTGCCGCACAGGGAAAAAAGCAAGAGTGGCAAGCCTGCATGCTCACTTCGGAGAAGAATCCCCCCTCGTGGGGACAGGCGGTTCCGGCACCATCTTTTTCAGATCCTGCAACCTCCTTTGCTATTTCTGCCAGAATTATGATATCAGCCACAACGCAGAAGGCGGTGAAGTAGAGCCCAAAAACCTGGCCGATATGATGCTCAGTCTCCAGAAGCAGGGATGCCACAATATCAACCTAGTAACACCGTCACATGTAGTCCCACAGATCCTTCAGGGACTTCTCAGCGCCATCGAGCGCGGCCTCAAGGTGCCCCTCGTCTACAACACAGGCGGATACGATAAGGTCGAGACGTTGAAGATTCTGGAAGACGTCTTTGACATCTATATGCCTGACTTCAAGTTTTGGGAAGAGAGGTGGTCGGAAAAATTCTGCAAGGCCCCCGACTACAGGAAAATAGCCGCAGCGGCCATAAGAGAGATGCACCGCCAGGTCGGCGACCTCCTCACCGACGAATCGGGTATTGCAGAAAAAGGGCTGCTGGTGCGCCACCTGGTCATGCCTAACGACGTTTCCAGTACGAAGGAGGTCATGACGTTTCTAGCCGACAAAATTTCAGAAGACACTTATGTAAACGTGATGGACCAGTATCATCCTTGCGGGAAGGCAACATTGGACCCCGCAATCAACCGCCGTCTTACCCGGAAGGAGTATGCTGAAGCCGTCCGCCTGACCAGAAAAGCAGGTCTTCACAGACTGGATTCCTGGCGCTGAAGAGGTAAACCGAGCGCCGTTTGTGGAAGTCGTGCGCGACGAAAAGCAGTATCGTGACTGTCAGCCTTTCTTGTTCTGCAGGTAGTCTCTCATCCCCTTGATGCTGTTCACGGAAAAAATCCTCTCCCGGGACTGAATTTCTTTAGGAAGGGCGCCGTAGCTGGATAGCCCCCTGTCATTTTTCAGGAGATCTGCGTAAACGCTTTCCTCGAAGGGATCGCTTCCCATAAGATGGTGTTTCTCCACTGTAGCGAGCCAGTTTTCCAACTGGTTCTTTGCCGTATCAAATACATTTCCTACATCCTGCCTGTAACCGTAATGTCCGAAGCATATATGGGAAACTTTGAGGGAGGCCGCCATTTCCAAGGAATTGCGGTAGGTCTCGTAGCTGAAGGGAGGCGGTGTCGCGATGCGCAGATACAGGCCCTGATCGAGGGGATAGTTTATTCCCGCTGCCTCTCCCAGGAATAAGAGATTTCCGATCTGATAGCAGAGGTGGCTCGGCGCATGGCCCGGGGTCTCGAAGATGTTGATTGTGACGCCGCCTGCCTCGACCGGATTCTTGTAGCTAATGTTTTTTTCGGGAATCGCCGCTATTTCGCCGTACACGTCTGCGACTTTGCCAAGGAAGCTGCGTGAACCTTCCCAGAGCTTCGTAGGATCAACCATGTGGCGGATGCCTTTGGGATGACAGATGACCATGGTATCCGGATAATGCTCTGCCAGGAGCCCAGCCCCACCCGCATGGTCAATGTGTATGTGCGTAAGCAGGATATAGTCGAGCCTTTTTATGTCGAGCTCCTTTAAAGCCTTCACGAGAACGGGGATGGTGGAGCGGGGACCCGGATCGACCAGGATGGTAAGACCGTCCAGCCTGTACACCCAGCTGTTGAGGAAATTGTAGAATCCTTCCAACGGCTGGTCCAGATCCACGATGTAAAGATCTTTCATGGGTTCATGTGTCGCCATCTCCCCTCCTTATATATATTAAGAGTCTATTTTGAGGCCTTTTCTCTGATTCTGGCTTTCAGGGAAGGACCGGATCAACGCTAAGGTCGGATTAATATAACATATTTTCTATTTATGCAAAGGGTTGCCGCCAAGGAAATTCAAAACCAGGGAATTGAACTCTCCGGGTCTTTCAAAATTCGGCATGTGGCCACACCGCTCGAATATATAAAGGTAGGAATCCGGTATCTTTTCTCTGGCAAAGCAAGCATGCCTGACAGGAAAGAGCCGGTCCTCTCTCCCCCAGATTATCAGGGTTGGAATATTTATCTTATCGAGGTTTTTCATCACGGGGTCGAGGACATCCGGGCGCGCGCCATGGATTGTCGCGCAGGCACGGAGTACATTAAGAACGCTCCTTACTGCCCCCAGAGAGAAATTAAGCTCAAAATGGATGTCTATCAGCTCGGTGGTGATGACTGCGGGATCGTAGACCAGATATCTCAGTACGAAGGCCATGCCTGAGCGGGACGGCATTACCATCGATTCACCTAGGAGGGGGACTGTCACGAGCCGCATCGCCCAGGGCATCTCCCTGCCGAGGCCGGCGCTGTCCGCAAGCACCAGCTTTTGCACCCGGCCGGGGAACCGGAGGCAATGCATGAGGGCTACACCGCCCCCCAAAGACTGTCCTATGAGGCAGGTATCCTTTATATTAAGTGCTGTAATAAAATCGTTGATGAAAGCGGCCATATATGAAGGGGAATATTTGACTTTTGGCTTGTCGGAGCGGCCGAAACCGACGAGATCGAGGGCATAGACACGATGTTTCTCGGCGAGTGCGGAAATATTATGCATCCAGATATCCGCGGAAGCGCCCAGCCCGTGGATGAGGATCACATTCGATCCCTCATTCCCTTCGGCCCAGTAACGAATATTGACGTCACCGATCTTGATGTATTTATCCTGCGGCATTGTTATACTATGGGCACATATTACGGTATCTGTTGGTAGGCAAAAACATGTATTGCGTCTAACATCGGGAAATTTTCTGCCCGCGACAATTAATGGTTCTGAAGCAATAGTGATAAAGCGGTCAGGATGGTCACTTCTTTTCTAAGAGAGCCTCGAGTACCATGTCTATGGCAAAGTATTTTCTGGTCAATACCTTTCCGTCCCGATCGATGAGGACCATGGTCGGTACGCCTGTGATATCGTAGGCGCCTGTCACACGTCCTTCTTCATCCAAGAGCGTTCTGTAGGGAATATGGTTCTTTGCCGCAAATTGTGACACCCTGTTTTTGGGTTCCTCAATGTCGACAGCCGCTACCTCAAGTCCGCGCCGGCTGTAGATTCCATAAATTTCTTTGTAATGAGGTATCTCGGAACGGCAGGTAGGACACCACGTCGTGAGAAATATCAGCAGCACCGGTTTGCCCCTCGCGGCGCTCAGTTTGAAGTTCTGGCCCGCTAAGTCTTTCAGGATGAAATCAGGCGCTGCAGAATCGGAGACAGTTAGCCCTGCGGCGGGCTGCTCACTTTCGGAGCATGAGAGCAACGACGCAAATATGACGGCAATGAGTCCTATGACCAATAGAACGAGTAGCCTGCCTTTTATCCTCACGATAAAATCTCTCATATCCAGAGCATCCCTGCCTGGATGAGAAAGTATTCTCCCACGGCCAGCAGTATCCATCCGCAAATGTGGCTTACCCTGGTCATCCACATGCCGGATTTTGGCAGGCTTGTCAAAAGTCCGGCGAAAGTTCCCAGTATGATAAGTAATGTTCCCATTCCGAGGGCAAAAATAAAAAAAAGACTTATCCCGAAGACAACATTCTGGTTGGTAGCAACAAAACTCAAGAGTACCGCAAGGACCGGGGTGGTGCAAGGACCCATGACAAGACCCGAGACGGCGCCTACCAGAAAGCTGCCTACAACTCCCTTTCTTTTCGGCTGCGCTTTTGCCAGAAAGGCTGGCACCCTTATAGGCAAGACAAAAACTTCAAGCATCGATAATCCCATGAGTATGCAGATATTGGCCACGATAAATAGCGTCCACGGATTCGTCTGTAACTGTCCGAATAATCTACCCGTCAAGGCGGCAATGGCGGCAAGGATAGTATACGTAACGGACATGCCCAGGACATAGACAATGGAGAGCAATAGTCCCTTCGCCCGGGAACCGCTGCTGTGGGCGCCGATGAAGGCGATCGTGATGGGAATCATGGGGTACGTGCAGGGGGTGAAACTCATCAAAACGCCCCCGAGATAGGCTGCCGTATATGCCAGGACGAAAGACCCGTGCAGATAAACGGAGAGTCCTTCAATAAAATTTTCCATTATTTCTTTCCCGTAAAGGCTTTACAATACGCCTTCGTATCAATTCAACTGACTCTGTCTGCAGAGTAGCATAATATATTTTCAACATCAACTATATACAGATAAAAGTGATCCTTATCGTGACCTATCCTCAAAGCGTAATATTCGACAATAGGGATGGCACCTGAATGATATCAGCAAGAAAGATTGACCACGTGAAAAGGCACCAACTGAATATATCGCTGATACTTATTACTTGCTCTGTAATCACAAAAGGTATATACAGCTATCATCTTGCAGAAAGATGATATGAGGAGATTTTGTTTGCATGGCTAAAATGTTGAAAGATGCTTTAGAAACGATAGAGAAATACAAGAGCATCACCCCCCACTATGGAGAGTTGTTGGATATCCTTGGGGAAATATTGATCCTCAGGGAAGAATACCGGCGCAAGATGAAAAAGGTGATCTTCCCCATTGACGAGGGGCTCATGGGGAAGAAAATATATGGCGGCTTGCCGCTGATCGATTTTTCTGCCGGCACATTTGACCTCACGGAACCCAGGAAGTACTTTACTGCGCTTCTGGAAATTGCGGAAAAGCGCGCACCCGGCGAGACGAAAGAAGTGCTCCAGATGATTCAGGACGGGAGCTTCAATTTTGAGAAGATGATTTCCGATTCCTTCAATTCCACTCAAGATGAAGAAATCTCTGAAGATATTGACGACGATGTCATTGATCTTGTTGATCTCTTTCTGGAAGAGAGTCTGAGACCGGCGCTAGAGAAGGTCGTGGAGAAGTACGGGAAAAGCATTGCCAAGGCCGGATGGACAGAGGGCTACTGCCCTATCTGCGGCAAGGAGCCGAAGATAGGAGAGATAAGAGAAGAAGAAGGGAGACGGTTTCTCTTCTGCACACAGTGCGGGTTTGAGTGGCGTTTCATGCGAATCAAATGCCCCTTCTGCGGCAATGAGGAGCAGCAGACGCTAGCCTACTTCAGCATCGAAGGAGAGGAAAAATACCGGGTTGATGTCTGCAATGAGTGCAAGCGATATATTAAGACAGTCGATTTCAGAGAAACAAAGGAAGAGGCTAACCTCGATGTTGAGGATATAGCCACGTTGCATCTTGATATGCTTGCCAATGAAGAGGGGTACGATTAGAACCGCAGCGCGTGCGCATGTATGAATGACCATGACATAACGAAAGTCATTCGCCTCCTTGAGAAGGAGGTCGCTAAATGGGAACTCCCCATAGTATCCTCCCTGGCCGAGGAGCATAGCGGTCCCTTTCCCATCCTTATATCGACAATCCTGAGTCTGAGAACGAAGGATGAAGTAACAGCGATTGCCGCGGAACGCCTTCTGGCATTGGCCAGGACCCCGGAGGAAATGTTAAAACTCTCCGAAGGGAAAATCATCAAAGCAATTTATCCCGTCGGATTTTACCGGACAAAAGCCAAAACGATCCTTCACATATCAAAAGAACTGATACACCGTTTTCAATCGCAAGTTCCTGATACCATCGAGCAATTGCTCACCCTGAAGGGTGTGGGTAGGAAGACGGCTAACCTTGTTGTGGCTCTTGGATATAATAAGAAGGGGTTGTGCGTTGACACGCATGTCCATAGGATATCGAATCGCCTGGGCTATGTGAAAACAAAAACCCCCGACGAAACGGAATTTGCCCTGAGAAAAAAGCTGCCATCAAGATACTGGCTCCGTTATAATACTTTGATGGTTGCCTTCGGTCGGCATGTCTGCGTTCCCATCTCCCCGTTCTGCAGCAGATGCCCTGTCTTTGCTTACTGTGACAGGGTGAATGTCGTAAGAAGCAGATAGGGTGAATAAGAGTCGCGGGATTGCCTCGGTACATATGTTACTTTAACAGGTAATTTTCTGAAACTTGAGTAAGGAGGTATGTCATGGGAGTAAAGGTTGCGATTAATGGTTTCGGTAGGGTTGGAAGGAGTCTCGTCCGCGCATGCTCGGGTTGTGAGGATATCAACATCGTTGCCGTCAATTCGCGGGCCAAGCCGGAGATTCTCGTTCATCTTCTCAAATATGATTCAGTGCACGGCAAGTTCAAGGCCGATGTCTCCTTAGACGGCGACGCCATGGTGATAGACGGCAGGAGAATCGCCATAACCACAGTCACTTCGAATCTGGCGGACCTGCCCTGGAAACAGCTGGGCGTCGAGATGGTGCTGGAATCAACCGGGAAATTCCGCAAGAAAGATGAAATGACTGGTCATCTCACTGCCGGAGCGAAGAAGGTGATCCTTGCAGCGCCTGGGAAGGGCGTGGACGGCACCTTTGTCATGGGAGTAAATGAAGAACAATATAATCCCGGCAAACATCATATAGTTTCAAATGCATCATGCACTACTAACTGTCTTGCGCCTGTTGCCAAGGTGCTGAATGACGAGTTTAAGATTGTCAAGGGATTCATAACAACGGCGCATGCCTATACGATGGATCAGAGGCTTCTAGACGGTTCCCATAATGACCTGCGCCGGGCCAGGGCTGCCGCTGTTTCGATTATTCCCACATCAACGGGAGCTGCCCAGGCCGTAGGTCAGGTGATTCCGGATCTGAAGGGCAAACTCGATGGCGTGGCACTCCGGGTTCCCGTGCACAATGTATCAATCGTAGACTTAGTGGTGGAAGTGTCGCGGCCCGTTACGGTAAACGAGGTGAACGGGGCGATGAAGGCGGCGTCGGAAGGCAAGCTGAAGGACATCATCCTCTACTGTGAGGAAGAGCTCGTTTCCATAGATTTTACGAGCAGCCCTTATTCGGCAATCTTTGATGCGCCGCTCACGAATGTCATAGCCGGGACACTCGTCAAGGTGTTTGCCTGGTATGACAACGAGATCGGGTACGCTTGCAGGATGAGAGACCTTGCCATCCACATGGCAAGAAAAGGTATGGGAGCCTGAGATGAGACGGCCCATCATTGCCGGCAACTGGAAGATGCACAAGACCGTCCGGGAGTCTGTTGATTTCGCGCGTCAGCTGAGGATTGCCTACGCCGAATCACCGGACAGGCGCGTTATCGTTGCCCCGCCCTTCACATCCATCTACGCCGTTGCAGAGGTGCTGATGGGATCGGGGATTCATGTTGCTGCCCAGAATCTCCATGACAAACAGGCAGGTGCATATACGGGAGAAATATCTGCCGCCATGCTCGTAGATGCCGGATGTGAGTACGTCATCGTGGGTCATTCGGAGCGCCGAACCATCTTTGGCGAAAAGGATGATGCTATCAATAGAAAGCTCAAGGCCGCCATCGCCTTCAATCTGAGGCCCATATTCTGCATCGGTGAAACCCTCGAGGAGCGGGAGGCAGGCCGGACTTTTACCGTTGTCGAAAGGCAGATAAAAGAGGGATTGAATAATTTCACCCCTGATGATATAAAACTTATTATTATTGCCTATGAACCCGTTTGGGCGATCGGCACCGGCAGGACGGCGACGCCTGAGCAGGCCCAGGAAGTGCATGCATACATTCGCGCTGTCATGAGAAAAATATATGGAGACAGTCTCGCGGGATTGCTCCATGTAATTTACGGGGGAAGCGTTAATCCCGGCACAATTGGCGGCCTTATGGCCCAACTGGACATCGATGGCGCGCTGGTAGGGGGCGCAAGCCTCGATGTTGAATGCTTTGTCAAGATTATAAGATTTTAAACGGTAGAACCCTTTATCATTGCGAAGGGGCAGCCCGCGGCAATCATCTCGCGCTGTCACTACGAATGAATGTGAGGAATCTTTTTTTAGGAGATATTTAACGTGCAAATATTAATTACGATCCTGCATGTTGCAGTATGTGTCATCTTGATTCTTGTCGTCCTCCTTCAAGCAGGCAAGGGGGCTAATATGGGGGCGGTCTTTGGCGGCTCAAGCCAGACCGTTTTCGGAAGCAGCGGCCCGGGAAGCTTTTTGGGAAAGATGACAACAGTTGTCGCTACCGTCTTCATGCTTACGTCTCTCGCCCTTTCCTACGCGGCAACGCATAAGACGTCGTCAGTGATAGAAAAAGCGCCACAGGCACAGCAGCAGACGACGCCGGCGCCGGCAGAAAAAGCGCCGTTGCCGCCTGAGCAGAATGCACCGGCAGGGCAGCAGAAATAGAGAGACAATGCCCACAATACGAACAACTGCCGAGGTGGTGGAACATGGTAGACACGCTATCTTGAGGGGGTAGTGGATTACATCCGTCCGGGTTCAAGTCCCGGCCTCGGCACCAAAATCAAAGTCAATTTTCTCAGTGATGATGGGGATTTAGAGATCAGGTCTAAATCCCCATTCTTTATTTGGGACGCCTTTGGGACGTTTTTCAAAATTATTGAGTAAGTAATAAGTTCTTCTCTTCATCATTTCTTGGTGATGAATTATAGACTTTCTCCATAAAAGCACTTCCTTCAGCTCTCTCATAGTTGCGGATGTGGGAGTAGTACTTCTCATGAATCATCTGCAGTGACTCATGACCCATCATTTGTTGCACCCATCCTGGTAATTCTCCTGCGTCCAGCATCAACGTTGCAAAAGTGTGACGGGTCTGATAGAGAGAACGCGAAGTCAATCCAGCTTTCTGGAGTCCGGGTTTCCATACATAAAGGTTCATCGCGTTTGGTAACAGCGGATTTCCATACTGGTTAAGAAAGACAAAACCTTCTTCAGACTTCCCCATCGTTTCTTTCATTTGTGCTCTCATCGCTTCAACGACAGGAGGGAGCATCTTAATGTCCCTGACGGATCTTCTTGTCTTTGGTCTTCCTTCTTCTCCTCTGACTCTGGTTTCCCTCACCTTAGTTACACCCAGTCTGAAATCGACATTCTTCCATTTTAGGCCCGCCATTTCCCCGAATCTCATACCTGTGAAAAATGCGACAATGAAGAAATTCAGGTAACGACAACTGACATTCTCAAGGAATGACCTGACCTCTTCCATCGAGAGGGGATGAATATCCGGTTTTTCAATCTTCAGGTTCTTGATCTTGTCCATTGGGTTGCGATCGATGATGTCGGAGAGGAACGCCATCTTAATTACAGACCGCATGGGGACCAGGATGTTATTCTTTCTCTTGTTCGTACAGGTCAACCCGCTCATGAACTTCCTGATGTCCAGATGTGTTATCTCCCCTATGGGTGTATTTCCAAAATAGGGAAGGATGTTTCTGTTCATTGTGTAACGATACTCCTGAAGCGTCGAATTCTTGATCTCCTTGGCGATAATCTTAACCCAGTCCTCTGCTACTTCTCCAAAGAGTCTCGATGGTTGATGAGGTTCACTCCTCTTAACATCACCATGCAGTTGGATTTCTCTGAGGATCTGGTCTCTCATACCCCGTGCTTCCGTGATGGATTGAGAAAGAGCTGTTTTTATCTCCTTATTCTTTACTACTTTTCTGAAATAATAAACGTCTTTACGTTTTACTAAGTGATGATCTTTGTCTTTCGCCATCTTATATCCTCCATTCCCTTACGGGTCCGGTCGATATCTCCGGCGATTTCCTTGTAACTTCCTTCGGTTTTATCACCTCCTCTACCTTGTGGAGTGAACGGTTTTCGAAATCTTCAACCGCGGTGACAGGATAAAGCACCTTGGTTGATCCTGGAGCTTGAAAGTAATCCAGCAGTCGCCTCTTTCTCCAGTTGATGACTGTCGCCTGACTAACCCTGAACCTATCAGCGACCTCACCTTGTGTCAAAAACTTAATTTGTTGTTCTATATGCTTTGATTTTCTATTCCTTCTTTTCTCTTCCTTTAAAACGCCTTCCATTCCTTATTACTCCACCATAAGTCTGTGGGGAGTAACATTGTCTGACCGGACTCAGGAACTAATCCGAGACCAGTCGATAGTAACTGGTTTTCATTTCCCCTGTTTAAACTCTGTCCTGCTAGTGATTCGCTTTGACTAGCAAGACCCCTCACATCTATTATTACTACTTATTTTTTTATGAGGAACCAGCTCTAGGTTAAGGAGCCAGTTCCTCACATCTATGTTACTTACTATAAACAAATGAAAGACAAACGACTTATATAGGTAACAACAACAACCGCATTCATGTCATCACCGTATTTATGAGAATATACAAGATCAAAATCATTTTCGCTGATATCCTGTTTCTCCAACCGTAAACCTAATTTTTCACAGCACTCTTTGACACTTGTTAAAATTATGCCCTTTGTTTCTTCATCTTTTCCCTCTATGTGCAATAAGGGAAGATCATGAACATTTTCTCTAAAATTCATTATACTATCCTCCAAATCCAGTCACTGCTGGATATCTGGGGAATCCCGGAGTAACATCTTTGAAATCCGCTCCCTCTTAAAGGGAAGTAAAATAATAATAACTTATAGATTAATATGGTCGAGATATATTGATAACTATCAACCGAAATTCCGTTTATGCCTCAAAGCTTATCTGTAAAACCATTGTGGTTGGTCTATTTTCTGGCTCCGCCTCCTTTCCCGATTCTGTATGATCCCTTTATTAAATTTACCAGTATCATAACCATTATTACAATATAGTCAACAACTATTTGATATTATTATATTTACCATTATACAAGTCGCTTTTTCTGAGAGTATTTTCTCTAATGGTAAAATATAACATTGACTTCAATTTTATCTTTGATTAAGATACCTTATATATACATCAATGGTAATACAATGATAATCAAAAAAATAATTTCATCTGAGCAAAAAAAAGACATTAAAATATTGATTGAAGACTTCTTGGAGAAGGATTGGGGATCTCTCTCTGGACAATCTAAGAGGGAGGAGAATACTGGAATTTACGCCCGACTCTACCAGATACTGTCTAAGAACACAGCTCCTATGGAGATTCCCGATGTGAGTGACCTGACGGATGAGGAGTTAAGGGAAGCAGCTCTGGAGTGGCACCAGATTCTGAGACCGGTCTGGAAACATTTCAAAAAAGTCCTGTTCGATTACAAGGAAAACGTTCTACCTGAGAGAGAACGGTTGAAAACCCCCATATCGAGTGTCACTGACCCATCATCTCCGCTGTATGAATACAAAGAACTACAGGATTACGTTTCCATGCAGGTGGATAAATTCTACAAGGTCAAAATCAGGGGTACTTCGTTTAAAGTCACTCTGTCCTTTGACGCCGGAGTGATCTCCATTTTTAGAAGGGAATTGAATCCCGTTAACAGTTTCATCGATATCATGAGGGATGTTCCCATAGACGTTTTCGCTAAGTGCGGGTATTGTAATAAAGTTATAATTGTCGTCCGGAAAGGGAAAAACTATTGTCCTGGATGCGCCGCGAAAGCTTACCAGAAGGAACTCTGGAGGAGTGACCCTGAAGGTTCAAGAAAAAGGGAACGAAACCGATATAAGGAAAAGAGGAAGAGAAAATCCGGAAGGGTTTAATAAGTATTATAGGGAGTATTATGAGAAGACCAGGAACAGAAACAGTTCTTAGAAGATGAATCCTGAAAAGGAGAAACTGATGGTTACAAAAAGTAAGAAGAAAACGAAACCTATGAAGAAAAAGGACACCAAAAAATCTTCCCCCAAGAACATTTTATTAAAACCGAAAGTAGAGATATTGGACCCGATTACAATGCAGAACTACGGGATGGATGGAACCTCGCATACCGAAATCAGTTTCATGAGAAATATCCAGTATGCACCTGAAATAATCAGAGATGCGGATAAGGCATTCAACGTCAGCAGACTTGATGACCTAAAGTTAGAGAAGAAGATGACAAGCTATCTCCGTGAGGGATCCAATCAGATTAGAAAGATGTGTCACGCCATCGAGGCTATTACCGCCCACACCGGAATGTTTGTCGTTCATTTCCTCGTCAGGGTTGGCGACATCTTAAATCATGTCGAATCCACACTCGAGAACAAGAGCCACTACATGAAATGGATCAGGGACAATTTTGAGGATCGCCAGATCAGGTATTTTCAGCAGTCCAAGCAACTCTCAAGGATGGGAGTAGATGCGACACTATATGCGAGCGCTGGGAAGAATAGACTCCTGGAGCTGGATCGATTAAAGAAAGCGGAAAACAAGACATCCATCAGCGAATTAATGAAAGACTACCCCCTACCGGATTCTACACAGGACATGGAAGGGATCGTCCTGAAAGAACATATTGACGCAATCATCACCCTGAACAGACTCCATAACGCAGGGATTGATTTTGCAGAATACGATCAAGCAGCTCTTCTTGCATGTTATAAACGCCGCGCTCTGGAAATTAAGGAAGTCGAGAAGATTAAGAAATGGATAGATGGACATCCTAATAAAAAAAGAATGATGTTTGAAATCCTCATCATGGACAAGATGATATTTATCAAGGAAGATGCCGCGCAATCCCTGATGAGTCAGGTGAGCCTAAACAAGATCCTCTCGGATTTCATCGTCTATTGCGAGGGGATTAATTATTCCGACAAAGATTCCATCGCTGAATACAAGAAGAGGATTAACAAAGACGTCCTTCTCAGGGCTCTTGATAATATGAATAGACTCTCACAAATCATAATTCCTAAATCAAAAAAGAAGTCTTGAGGTGAAATTCAATGAAAATTATATGCGCAATTACAAATGCGGAGATTGTGAAACTCTTCTATGAAAAGATTAAAAGGAAAGTGAACATCCTCATTTCATACTATTATATTGAAGGAAATGCATACAAGCTGACAACCCTTTACAGGGACATGATAGATTCCCTTTACATGGACTCGGGTGCATATTCTGTGGCTATGGGAAAATCAAAGATATCTCTTACCGAATATCAGAAGTATCTAAAGAGATATGGTCATCTTTTTAATGGGACATTCAATCTCGATGACAAATTTGATGATCCAGCGCACAACATGCGAAATCAGCTTTTTTTGCAAAAGAACCTGCCGAGAAGGTTATGGCCAATTCCGGTAACACATGACAAGGATGACCCGGTGGGTGAATTTAAAACCTATGTGGACCTCGGTCATGATTACATAGCGATGGGGTCTCTGGGTCCGAAGAAGAAATTCGATGTGGACACCATCTCAGAGGTCATGAAAAAATTCCCCAACATCAAAGTCCATCTCTTCGGAAACTTAGACAGGGATATCCTCTTCAAATGCAGACCGTACTCAGCTGACTCTGCAGACTTTGGTCACCACGCGGGACACGGGTCAGTCTATTACTGGGACTCTGACGAGGAGAAGGAATATTCTATTTACCTTGGCGGGCGGGACAGAATTCCAGATGGTCATATTGATTATCAATCCTTTGTTCACAGGAAAACATTTGACGAACAATTGTATAGGAACTTTCAGTATGAATATATTGACCTGTTAAACGACTCCACTAAGATGCTAGTTGTCAATATCTTCTTCTTCACCCAGCTGGAGGATTATCTAAACAGTCTCCAGAAATAAAATTCTACTAAAAAACGAACCGTGGTTCGTTTTCTGATAATGGGGTTAAGGTCATCGAGATAATGGTCCTAACCCCTTTTCTGTTTCATTTCCACCATCATCAGAAACTCTCTTTTCAAAACACATCATCCGATCTCGATCTGTTCCCAGAACATATAATAAAAGATCAATATCATTTTATTAGAGGAGGGAAAAGTCATGAGAAAAGCTACTTTAACAAGACTTTTGAGCGTGTCGGTTACGGAGGATATGTCGAAATTACTGAAGGGTCTAGCAGATACTGACAATGTTTCTGTCGGAGAGTTGATAAGGACAGCACTGGATTACGCACTGGGGCACGATTATGCATGGAGGAAACCTAAGCTAAAGAACCCGAAAGAAGAAATGTGTTTCAGGTTTAAGGATCTTGATGACATTAAATTTGGAGAATGAAAAAATGACGATCATAAATTTCGGGAAACATCATGGAAAGTCATGTGAGCTCGTCCTCTTAAAAGATCCCCATTACGTGAAGTGGGTTTTAGAAACCAATGTGGAGGGACCACTCAAACAAGTACAGATTAAACTGGTGAGACTAGTCCAGATATTCAACGCGAAACCATTTATCACGAAGTGCCGCGTATGTAGTCGTCCTGCAGAGAGAGCGACACTTTATAAAGATAATGCGGTAATACTCTATTGGTGGTGCAATGATTGTCATATTTATGGGAATAGAACGGGTGTTTTATCTGAAGTCAGTACCTATGAGAGCGCTCTCCGATATGTGGCATCTGTCTGCAAAAAAAGGAAATCTGATTATCAAATTCTCATAAAGGAATTAGCGCAAGCTAAAGGTTTAGCAAAACGTGTTGGTCAGGTTCAGGCAGTGGAGTTTTTCGGAATGGCGGTTAAAGCTATATAGGCGTGTGATTAGACCAATCATACTTCTCAAAACTTCTTTTACTCCCGTCAACAAAATCAATGTTCGAGATCTTCGGACTTCCTTAGAACAAATATACAAAGGATATATATTTCAATGGATAAGGAGAAAAAGTGACATGGACAAAATAAAAAATGTTCCCTTCATGATTACAATCCCGAGAGAGTATAGGGATCTATTAAGAAGAATAGCAGCAGAAAAAACCCTTATTAATCCTGATGAAGTAACCAGCGCAGCGCAACTTGGGAAAGAAATAATCATTACACATCTGGAACTGATTAAACAGGAGAACAGTGAACATGAAAGCAGAGGGATTTGATTTTTACTCTGAACTCAAAAGAAAAAATGACATTATAAGCATTGCGCGCATACTCGGTTACAATGGAAAAGGTTCTAAACGTTATTATCAGGGTGATTGTCCCAAACATGGAAGTGTTGGTGGAACATGTCTTACCATCTATTCCAATACCAAATCTTTCATATGTTTTCATTGCGGTAAAGGTGGTGACGTAATCAATCTGGTGATGATGTTTAAAAATTGTGATCACAAAACTGCAGTTAAATATTTAGCTGAGAAAGCTGGAATTCCTTATTGGGGTGGAAAGGAATTATCCCTTGAAGAAATAAAACAGAGAGAGATGGACGTTGAAGAAAAAATATTGGTGGAAGAAATGTTGACGGAAGCTGCACGGTGGTATCACAACCAGTTGCAATATTACCCTGACATCATGGAGCACCTGCAAGACAAGAATTACGGTTTTTCTGAAGACATCATAAAAGAACTACTGTTGGGGTTTTCTCCTCTCTCAAAGAAACATGATGGAACTTCTTTACTCGCAGACCACCTAAATTCCATTCCGGAGTTTAAAGGGAAAATCCATCTTACAGGATTATTCAGTTTCAAATCCCCATCTGGTCCCTACTGGGATTATTTTAAAGGTAGAATAGTATTTCCTTATTGGAGGGGTGGAAAAATAGTTTACATGATTGCGAGAGCAACAACTCATACCCTCCAGGATGAATATGAGGGACGCACTGATAAGAATGGAAATTATGAATACATCAAATACAAGAAACTCAGAGTCTATGATCCTGACGACGAAAAAAGAAAACACTTCTCGAAGTTCATTCAAAACGATGTGTTTATGGGAGAGGATTTCGTTCAGGGAGCTGATGAGATTATCATAACAGAAGGAGCTCCGGATTGGGTTAGTGCTGTTGATCATGGATTAGATGCTATATCGCCTGTCACTGTGTCCTTCAGGGAAAAGGATTTTGAAAAACTGGAGATTTTAACAAGTGACGCTAAGTCTATCTTTATCATTAACGACAACGAGGTTAACCAAGCGGGTTACAATGGCGCTATCAAGACGGGAAAGTATCTCACTGAGAAAGGGAGAAATGTTTTTCTCGTGGTGTTACCTAGACCACAGGGTAAGGATAAGATTGATTTAAACGAATTTCTCAGAGACGATACAGCAGATGATTTAAGGAAGTTAATGAGTGTTGCGAAGTCTATACCTGAAGTCCTTATTGATACGTTACCTGATGATTTTATTAAAGCGCAACCTTATATCAAGGAAGATATAGCTCCATTACTGGTAGGCATGGAGGAAGGTAGACTACAACACTATATCAAGTTATTAGTCAAACAGACCAAGACTAACACTAAAGCTATAGCAGCTGAAATCGAAGCTGTTAAAGAATTGAAGAAACAAACTGAAGCTAGAGAGAAAGAGGTTAAGGTAGATCCCGAGGTCGAGAAAGCAGCTGAGGGAATAGCTAACGATCCATTACTCTTTAAGAAGAGGTTAGATGTTATCAATCAAGCTGGGGTCGTTGGCGAGAGACAAACTGTGGCGATGTATTTTTGTGCTATGGACAGTAGATTGTTACCTGATAACTTCACGAATCCTAATACGCTCTCTTTAAAAAACTCAGGTCATTTCGGAGCTGGAAAATCTTTCACTCTAACAATTTGCACGCAAATCTATCCGGAAGAATGCTATTTCATGATTACTAACGGGTCTGCTAAGAGTTTATATTTTCTTAAGGGTGGATTGAAGCACAAAGTATTGATAGTAACAGAGGGATTTCAATTCGAGACAAATCATGCCACTGATTCCGAGTTAGTATATTCCATTAGATCCCTTATTTCAGAGGGTAGGGTTAGTTATTGTGTTGTTGAAAAGGGTGAGGATGGAAATCTGGTTACCATCGAGAAGAAGATCGAAGGACCGACTTCATTCATTACAACAACAACTTTAGAGACTTTGGAAGGACAATTAGAAGACAGACTTTTTACTATTCATCCTGATGAGGGAATCCAACAGACCAAGGATATACTTACCATGTTGGCGGCACAAAAAGATGGGTCATTCGTAGGATTGAACAAGAAGACAATTGATAGCTGGAAAGAATTTCACAGGTCTCTGAAACCGGTGGAGATAGTTATCCCATTCGCGTCTAAGATAGCTACGTTTATTAATATAAATAGCATAGTTCCTATTTCAACAAGACGAGCGTTCAAGAGAGTTATGACCGTTATCCAATCTGTCACCTGTTCTTATCAGCACCAGAGAAAGAAGGACGATAAAGGAAGATTACTTGCGGAGATTTCTGACTACTGGATGGCATTGCAAATCGTTAGTGAAGCGTTCAGGGAAAATATGGGAAGTCAGGATAAGAAGACAGAAGAGCGATTTTCTTTCATTGAGGAAAAAGAAAAAGTCACATCGAGAGAATTGGCGGAAAAGTTTGGGGTCTCCGCAACTGCGATTTCTCAATGGACTTCTAAAAGAGTTAAGGATGGGATCATCTCATGGTGTGATGAAAATGGTTATCCTTTCATTGATGACAAGGATTTGAAGAAAGCGAAACACTCGGGAAAAGCTTATTTGAAGATCGCTGATAATTATGATCCCTCAAAAGTGACCGGTTTACCATCACCTTCCGATTTAGCAAGTGATCCTGACTGGGACAAAGATGGAAAACTGCTGAGGATGTATGACTTAGAATTGTATAGAAGGTCAAACACTGACGAGGTGTTTAGTGGTGTAAAGGGTGTGTTTAATACCCCCCTAAACACCTCTGGGGGTGATGAAATAGTTAATCCCATTCCTAAATCCGATGATGAAGATACAGGTGTAAAGGTGTTTATTCAAAATCAAGGGAATGAGAAAAAGAATGATAATGGTAATGGTCAGGATCATATAGAGACAAATAATATAGAAGAGCTAGAAGAAGAATTTTCAGAAATAATGTTTGGGGATTTGCAACATGAGAGCAGGATGACTCCAAATATCTGTAGAGAAGGTTGTATTTTTTATGATGGAATTAATGATGCCAGAGATGATGTTTTCAAAGAATTCTGCTGGTACAAGTCGACTGGGAAACCTATTCAAAGTAATCGATATTGTAATTCTTATGAAAGAAAAGACGAGATTAAGATTGAAGGTGTGTTACAGATATGATTCAAACAAGGATGGAGGATGTCATAGGATCGGAGTCAATACGATAGCGGATTATTTCATTATGACTATTTATTTAGTTCACCTACCGAGTCAATAGATTCATGAAACGAGGAAAAACTGAAGATTACCAATTGAAAGAGAGTAACGCTTAGTTAACCTGTAACTGGGCTTGTCCCAGTTATCAGGTTGAACTATAGGTCAGGTTGTTCTTCTCGATCACTCGCTTGGACTACTGGCTGTACTTCTCAATTGCCGCCTTGTACAAAACCTCACTCTCATCTTTGAACCGACTCCTGTTTTTACTGACGTCGCTAAACTTCTCAAAGATGTTTTTGTAAATGATCTGGTGGGCTTGGTTACCTACCTTTTCTTTCTCAAAATCGTCCATTTCAAAGTCGTCAGACAAGGAAAGATCTAGTAGCTTGAGAAGGTGTTCCTTATTGATCTCATCAATTGGATTCCATGTTGTCCCATCTAAAGAAAAATAACCTTTATTGTCTTCAATCTTTAAGAATTTCATAGGTTCCACCCCTTTCATCATAAGCGATTTGACCGGCCTCCAGACAATTCAATAAAACGTCAAGATTCCGAATGCTCTTTCCATCAAGTCCAGTAAGGACCTTGTCTGAAGGGAACCCTGAATATACTTCATATTTCACGCTATCTTCATCGATTGTCTTACGGGTATAAACCACATAATCCGGCTTGATTGACGCGCCAACTGTGTTGTTATGGGTTACTATGACAACTGGGATCGACTTTGAAATGTCCTTGATCAACTCGTTTACGTTGTTCATAAGAAATAGATTGTCAAAAGATGACTCCGGCTCATCAATCAACAACATATTAAACTGTTGTGCGTCACTAATTTCTTGCAGTAGACGGAATTCAGACCTTTCACCACCTGATACACTAAATCCGTGCTTATTGAGTATCCGGTACTCGATGTTTGTGAAGTACTTGAAGTAATCAGATTCTTCTAGTTCAGTAATCGCCCTGAGAGCTTTTAAGTAAGCATATGGGTCGTCATACGATTTAAAGGCATCACTAAAGGTCATCTTTCGCCCACTCAGAGTCTTAAGCTCCTGGGCGCCGATGAAGCTTCTCCTCTTTGCAACGATCTGAAACCCTTGCATGTCCTTCCTAAGTATTTCCCGTACCTTTTTGACTGCTTTGACCACCTCTCGAAACTTTTCAGTTTTTTTTCGTTCCATTGCGACAATGTAAAGGTCAACATCTTCAATAGGCATAGCTGCTGTGTGGATCTGCAGCGCTCTGCGAATGGTCCCGAGAAGATCGTTTAGAAATCGTTTTTTTAGGTTGACCTCTGTCTCTTCTATATGCTTTTGCATCAATTCTATCGCCAATTTCTTCAGACTTTCTACAGGTATGTGGCGGTCGATGATTGCTCTGTACTCTGTGTTGTCAATCAAGGCCCTGACAGCATCGATTAGCAATTTTAGGTTCCCAGATTCATTCTCGGAAAAGTCTGATTCATTAAAGAGTTGGGCTTTCGAGAATGAGTCGGCCTTTTCATACTCCTGGGCATTTCTAATTAGGGAAGAAATGTACTTTTCGACTAAAAGTTCATTCTTTTCCAGATCGACGTTTGCCATACTATCTACAACACCTTGGAAATCCTTGAGATACTCTTGCGTAAAAAGGCTTTGTCTTTTACTAAGTAGTTCATTGAATCGTTTCTTATCTGCTTCTTCGTCCCGCTCTAGCAAAGAAAACTGCTGAATGTATTTTACGTTCTCGAACGCCTTGGAGATTCGATCCAGCGTGAAAGACTTTCCTGTGGAGCGTTCTCCCAAAATTACGTTGAGTCCAGTCGATAGTCTCAATCCGTTGTCAAGGGCATCAAAGAACCTGTGACCATCTTCTCTTGAAAGGAACACTTTGTTTTTATCACGTAGACACGTTCTAATCGCTGCAAAATTAACCTCACCTGCGTCAATATAGGTTTGGCGAGCGGGAAACTCTAAAAGATTTTCGTCAATTCTTAAGTCACTGAAATACACCGGAACAAGAGAATCTGCGTCGTTGAGGCAATACTTGAACTTCTTGGGGCTCTCCACTTCTCCTGCAGTTATGAAAGACCTCAACTGCTTTAAAGTACCATTCCTAAGTAGAGGTTTCTTGTCGTAATGAGGGATTAAAAGGTATTTCGAAAGGTCTGGGAAAAAAAGTTCCAGATCGGAAACAGTGATTGAGTCACTTTTAGTCTTAATAGATGCTGATATGCATTTGCACTTTGCGTCAAAGTCCGTCGGTTCGTTTACATCAGCTATAATCAGGATATGTCCACCTTCTAGATTAATTTCAATCCCTGGGAAAACATTGATAGAAACTGCCTCAGTGATCTCCCTGAACTGTTTTAGGTCGAATTGATTGTGATTTGTTATTGCAATACCATCTATCTCCCTTATATCTATGTACTTCTTCAGCCGTTCTATACTGAAAACGAAGTCACAGTCGCTAACGGTAGGAACAGTATGAATGTGGAAATCGATCTTTTTCATTGAGCCCTTCATCCCTAAAGATTACTGTTTGAAATAGAGCATACCATTGAAAATAATTGAACGCTCACTTACAGGAAGCTCTTCAGGGATCATTCTACTCATCTTCCCTCATTATTCAATACTTTTTCTCACCCTTCCCAATTCCCCATAAACACCTTGACACCCCACCTCTCAGACAACATTTCCCTTTTCAGATAAACCGGATCCAGATTTTCATGGTGTTTATACCCATCCTAAACACCATATAAACACGCCTAAACAGTCCTCTTTTCATATACAAGAGAAAGTGTTAATATTCACCGACATCTTATTTCAAAGTTCTTTCCGTTCATGACTTAAGAGAGGATCTCTTATACACAGATAGGAGGGTTTCAGATTATGTCTAAAGTTGAGAAGAAGGTCGAAAAGAAAACACGTCCAAGACGAGTGAAGGGAGATAGGAGTCCCAAGAGCCCCAAAAGACCTGTAAAGAGTTAAGGCAGGAGAAAGGTGAAAGTAAGAATGGGTTTTAAAGATGCGTGGGATAATATTTTCCCTCCAGATGATGAGAATTGGAACAAATTTAAGAGGGAACATGAAACGTTAGCAGGGATATTTCAATTGTTGGCGATGGTATTGATGGCGATAATTGGTATTCTTATGCTCTTATGGTTATCCTCTGTAGGGGAGTGGTGACTAATATATACATTCTAAACACCAGATAAACACGCCTTTACACCTGTCCATGAGATTTACAGAAAAGCGAACCGCAGTTCGTTTTTTTTTCATTTTGATTATCATTCGCTTTATTGATGGATTTCCGACCGAAGAGAGTTCCGGAACAAAAAATATCATAAAAATTCGTTAATGTGATGTATAATAGACTGAGAAAAAAGGGAGAAAGAAAAATATGATCATTGATTATATTGTAAATATGCCATGCTGGTACAAAGTAATTACAATTGTATTTAGTTTATATTATGCTACCCGTGGAGTCATGTATCATTTTCATATTAAAACAAAATATTCCGATAGAACCGAATACGAAATAATATTTAGAGTCATCATTGATTATATACAAGAAGTTCTTTTTAAAGTTATTATTACGGTATCTAGTTTTGTTGCGTTATACGTTGACTATTGCATACTGCTAAAAATTGAATCCCCGTCAAACATTGATGCCGGAACGGGAATTATCATTATATTTCTATTTATGTGGGGTGTCATAGGAGCAAGTGGATATCTTACTCATCTTATTACTATGGGTAAAGTGAAAGTATAAATGAATGATCTTTTTGGTGGATACTAACCTGACTGATATTATTTAGTCTGGACGATTGATTGCGGAGGATCATTGAACCACACTATTTGTGTTATAGATGTAATCGCGTCCAACTCATTTTTCTTGTTTTTCTTAAATATCGCCAGCATGGTATCCCATATGTCAATAGTCGTACTTCTAAATTGATTAAGTGTTTCCAGTGTCAATTCATCCGTAAACTTATAGTACTGCTTTCCAAAATGGCGCAGTTTGTCATAATAGTTAAAAAAATCTTCCGCTGCTTTGTTAAGATAATCTTGTTTATCTTGGGTAATGTGATAATGCTTGAATATTCTTTTTATTAAGATTTTTGGAGAATCTATTTTTCCTTTATTGGAAGGTGGAGCATTCTGCCCGAGTAATTGAGTGAGGGAAAGTCCAAAACAATTGAGGGTGAACACTTGTCTTTCTTTTATGTGACCCTCTCCATAATTATCACCAGACAGCAATTCAATCAATTTGTTCCAGCATCTCGCAGCTTCATAGAGAGAGTACAGTTGCAGGTTTGTGTCTGAAATAGTTGTCGGTGAAGATAAATGGCAATAATACATCATTCTTCCCTCCCATTCACAATCTCAATCTTATGATCTCCATGAAATATTTCCAGTGTCCCATCACTTGGAGTATCTCCATATTTTGCGATTATTTTTCCATACGGGATAATAATTGAATCGTCATTGCCCGCTTTTAAAGACAATTTCATCCTTATTCCATTTACGTTTTTGTGTGCAAGGATAGACGCGGCTATCACTATCGAGTTTTCAGTCACTCTCCATTCAAATTCATGGAAAAATACGTTTAACGGAGGACCATCCTCCATATCTGCGCCAGATTCTTGTTGATCAACATTTTTATAAATTAAATTGTTGCTATTCCCAGTTTTGACATATTCTATCATGTGACGTAATAAATCAGTTTTGTATCCAAGAAGAATCATTCCCTTTAAAACTGTATTAGCAATGAATCGGAAGTGATTTTCCGTTAAAATAAAACTTATCATGAGTTTTGAGAATACGGGGTCTTGTCCGGTTAGATAAGCGTCTTCAAGCTTTGTCCCTCTTCTACTCAGTTCCTTTTTGACTTCTTCCATCTGTTCTTTGCAAATACTCAATTCACATTCAAGATCATCAAGCTTTTTAGGAATTTTTGATTCAATGAAGTTACAGATTTCTCCAATATTGCGTGTTGGGGGAATTTCAATCCTATCGATTAATAGTCCCTTCTTCTTGATCAAGATGAAGTTTACATATCTCATTGACCCGTTGACACCAACATAGATGGTTTCATCAGGGTTGACCGTGTTTGTGATAGCAAATTCTCGAGATTCGATCGCAGAAAATTTATCTAATGACGGACTATGTATTGGTCCTCTCTTGTTGTTTCTGCTCTTGATCCCCATCGTCGATCGAAAAACCGACAGTATTCCTGTTCTAAGAACAATCCTTTCGAAACCATCCCCGTTTTCTGAATCACATTTTTTGCATGCATGTAAAACTCTTAAGTCTGGTGAAAACTTCCCAAGACCTTGGGGAATAATATGATCACCTTTTTTGCGACCAATAATTGGATTATTACAGTATATGCAGTTCATCATGTTTAACAAAGTGGAAACTATATCATTTTATACACCAGGCTTTCATGGCTATATCAGGAACTATTATCATAAGTTATACAAACTCGATATCTGTTTAAAAATGTTCCTAACGTCATTTTTTTTGGCATCGTGTACCGTTGCCAACCACCCATCTAAGAAAGGACTTTTTCTTTGAAACTGGACATATTCGTCAGCAAAGCTAGTCCCATATAAATCCCCAATCTCTTTAATATTCATTGGACTACCCGTGCCTGGCCATATTGGACGATAATCGATGTTATTCTGTAATTCTTTCTCCGCATAAACGCTTGGATAAAATTCTTTCATTATCAGATAAACACATACTGCTTTCTTTAAAATTTCTTCCTGTGTCTGTCCAACCAACGCCAAAAAAATTATGAACCTTTGCAATATCCTCTTAAATTTTCGTGGTATCTGTTTAACATTACTTGACTTAAGAATCTCATTTAAGCGATCAACATCAACTTCTATAGTCTTATACCACTCTTCTGTCGACATTCTTTTTGCTATTTGTCTCATAAATCCCTGGACCTGGTTAATTTCATTACTTTCCGGCATATTAAATGAAATGTTAATAATTTTTTCTAAATAATCTTCTCCCTTTATTAAACCAGTACCATATTTAACGGCGATCCCTTTTGACAGAGTTTTCTTATCCGCACCAATAACGAATATACAATTTTTTACGAGAAAAAAATGTTTCATACTCTCTATAAGTTTTATTACATTATCAGGTAAACAACGATCAAGGTCATCTAAAAATATAACCAGATTCTTTTTCTCCCGTAATGCATCAACGATTTTCTCAAACTCTTCTTTACTTTTTTCCGTTTCACTGTGCCAATTTTCATAGAATGGAGCTACTTCTTTTTCATAATATTCAAAGTGTTTCTTGATATCTTTAATCGACCCTTGTCCCATAGTTGCAAATTTCAACAAAATATCCGATAGAGATAAAGATGCTACGTATCCTATCTTCCTGACACTTTTCTTTATTTCTGAATCATCACCTAGTTTACTCGAAATCTCAGATAAAAATGGGAGTGTTAAATTCAGATCATTCTCATATTTCCACGCATCAAACCAAAACGACTTAAAACCAAATTCCTTAGTCAAATATGCATTAAGAAGTTTCATGAAGGATGTCTTTCCACTTCCCCAGTCTCCATAAATAGCCACACATAAAGGCAGCTTACTTTTACTAATCAATGTGCCTAAATTTTTAACAGACTTTTCAAATCCCAAATAATCAAACTGAAATATGTTACCTTTCTCATTAACCTCTATCGCTTCTTCTGGATTAAATATTATCCTCTCCATATCTATCCTCATCACTTCATTTCACATTGTATGGGATGAAAAATTTAGTTTACTTTCCGATTTAAACTCACGTCATTATATATATAAATTATCAATATGACAAGGTTTTTGTATCAATTTATTTGAAAGGAGGGATCAGAATCACACCATTGTCAATGTATGAATCTTTATGAAATCGTAACTTACTTAGAAAGGAGAATAACCCATGCTAAATCAATGCGTACTCACCGGAAACTTAGGCGCAGATCCCGAGGTATTTTATAACCCAGAGGGGAATCCAGTAACATCATTCAACATCGCTTTTCATTCATCCAAGAAGAAGACCTGCTGGATCAAGGTGGTCTGTTTTCAGAAACTCGCGGAAGTGGCGTCGCAGTATCTCCACAAGGGAGCGCGAATCGCAATCATAGGAACTTTAGACCAGAACAAGTGGGAAACCGATGAAGGAGTCCAGAAAAGCAGCTTTCAGTTGATTGCAAACAGTCTGGAATTCATAAAAACGGATGGGAGAGGTTTCAAGGAGAACCAAAACGCAGAAGAAGTCCCGTTTTAAGTGGGAGGTGACCAAGCAATGGCAATTACGAGAAGGACATGGGAAATCATCATTGTAGTCACCGCAGTTGTACTAGATGTTCTAAAACTCTGTAAAGACAAATTCAAAAATGGAGGTAAAAAGAATGACATCACAAGAAGCGCAAAAAAGAAATGAGAAAGCGCAGAATCTCAGGGTCTGGCAGGTGGACGACACCTGGTTTTACGTGGAAAGCGAGGATGGGAAGATAGCATATAAGTGTTGTGTCAGCGACCAGGGAGATTGTTGCAACTGCGGTGATTTCGCACAGAGGTCAAATAAAGATCCCCAATTCAAATGTAAACATATTCTTGCAGTGATGAACTCTATCCCCAGGAATGAGGTTCTGGAAGCACATATTCTGGAAAAGAGGAAATCCAAACTAGATGAAAGGTTCATCAAGACGATTGATGGAAAGGACTTTGTCCTTTATGCAGGACTACTTGATCTGGCACATCAGAAGAATCTCATCAGCATCGACGTTGAACTGCTGCAATATCCCACGAAGGAAAATGATCATACCGCTGTATGCAAGGCGATTGCAAAGACCACAGCGGGAGCAAATTTTGTAGACGTTGGTGATGCGAATCCACAGAACTGTAACGCCAAAGTCGCTAAACATATTATCCGTATGAGTTCAACCCGCGCCAAAGCGAGATGTCTCAGAGACCTTACGAACATAGGAATGACATGTCTTGAAGAACTTCTGGATTTCAATGAAGTGATTGGTGAGGAAGGAACCGTTAAATCCATAAAGAAAGACAATGTCAAGAAGTTCCCTGCTAAACAAAAAGTATCTCAACCTGGTAATGGAGATGGTCAAAAAGTGAAACATGAGTCTGCTGGTAAGGACAATGAGAAAGCACCCGCTCCTGTTGAAACAAAGAAAGTGGAGAAACCGGAGAAGGAAACAAAGACTTCCAGGAAATCAGGAAATGGGAATGGGAAATCCAAAGAGAAATCAATTCCCATGATGTCTGAGGCGCAGAAAAATGCATTGTTTAATCTTTCTCGAAGAAGGGGAATCTCAGTTGAGGAACTGGAAAACCTCGCCATAAAGACTTTCAACATGCCACTGGAGAATCTCTCTTCCGCTGATGCGTCAACATTCATCAGAACCCTGCAGCAGTCTGCATAATCAATCCCGCGTCAATCACACATCTTTGAAACGAATTCCGGACAGGATACATAGGGATTGGTGTGTCCTGTCCATTATAAAAAAACGCAGGAGGTATCATGGAATTACGAGAATTAAGAAATACCCCCCATCTCTCAGCGTCATCCGTAGGGGATTACCTTGACTGCGGTCTCCTATATAAATTTGGAAGGATTGACAAACTCCAATCGGAGTTCAAACCTGACGCCATGGAATTCGGAAGCGCCATTCACATGGTACTTGCGGAGATTTATGAACAGAAAATGTCAGGGGTTGATCTTTCCATAAAGGAGATCCACGAAGTGTTTGAAGAGTGCTGGACGAACATAGCGGATGGTAACTCCCGCATTCAATACGCGGAGGGAAAGGATTTCAACACCCTTCTCCTCGAAGGAAAGGAACTTCTGACCACCTATTATCACAAGAAACCCAAGGATGATTTCAATATCATCGCAATTGAAGAACCTTTCAGCTTTACCATTGATGATTGTCCGGTACCAATTATAGGCGCGATGGATTTGATCGAGGAAGATTCTTCAGGGACTATCATCATCACGGATTTCAAGACATCTGCGCGGGCATATTCAAATGACGAAGTTGACCGTAACTTTCAATTAACCCTTTACCAGATCGCTGCAAGGAGCATGGGTTATTCTGACAGGGAGATACTCCTGAAATTTGACTGTCTCATCAAAACGAAGACTCCCAAGTTTGAATCGTATTTCACAACCAGAACTGAAACAGATGAAAAGAGAGCCACCAGGAAAATCGTAGAGGTCTGGAGGGGGATTTATAAAGGTGTCTTCATCCCCAATGATTCTACGTCCAACTGGAAATGTAAAAACTGTTCATTCAAGAAACCCTGCGACGAATGGTTCATGGAGGAGGCAGCATGACACACCAGACGATAATGGATGCACAAATGTATCTCACCATTCAGAGGGGAGACCAGCTTAAAACAATTGTGAACATTGAATCCCTGAGAAGAAGACACTCTGACGAAGAGATCATCAAATTCCTGAAAGAGTATCTCAGGGAAAAGGAGAAGGCGCTCAGGAACATGATCCTTATTGATAAAACCCATCGTAAGGTTGATGAGATAGTGGCAGCAATGTTCAGACTGACAATGGCTATTAAAACACTGGAGGATGGTGACAGTATTTATCTCAATCATAATAGAAGGGAGGTGAAGAAAATTGTCAGGTTTAAACAAGGAACAGAAAAAAGCAGCAAATTTCATAGAGGGAATCGCAGCAGTCATAGCAGTACCAGGGTCGGGGAAAACAAGAACCATGATGGAGAGGATCGGGATACTGGTGACGAAACACGGGGTATCGCCTGAGAACATCCTTGGTTTAACATTTACTCGAAATGCAGCAGAAGAGATGAGACAGCGATTAGTTCCAATACTGGGAGATAAAGCGTCAAGGGTTACTTTATCCACAATTCACAGCTGGTGTCATTATCTTTTGAGGAGTGAAGGAAAGATATTTGAAATCCTCTCGGGGAAGGACCAGATAGTATTCCTGAGGAACATTATGAAACATATGCGACTGAAGGATATATCACTGGGTATGGTCTTGAGTGAAATCAGTCTCGCCAAAAATAATCTCATTGACGTTGAAGAATTCAAAGTTCTTTATGAAGGGGACAAGACCATGATAAAAATTGCGGAGATTTATGAATCCTATGACAGGGAAAAGAAAAAGAAGTTCCTCATGGACTTTGACGACCTTCTCGTTGAAACCTATCATCTCCTCAATGACCATCCTGAGATCAGGGACAAGTATTCTGAGAGGTACATCCATCTTCTGGTTGACGAGTATCAGGATACCAATCCTGTTCAGTTGGAGATACTTAAGACATTGATTAACAATTCAAATAACGGGTCAAGTTTCTGGTGCGCAGGTGACGACTGGCAATCTATCTATGCGTTCATAGGAGCCTCTGTCGGAAACATTCTCAACTTTAATAGAATGTTTGAAGGGTCGGAGATATTTATCCTTAACCTCAACTATCGTTCTACCCCGCAGATACTTAATGCATGTCAAAACCTTATTAAATACAATGTCCGGAAGATAGAAAAGACTCTGGTTACCAATAACAAGGATGGGGAGGATGTTATAGTATTGGAAGCATCATCTGAGGAAGGAGAAGCGCTTAATCTGATAAATGAGATCACGGAACTGGTTAATCACGGAGGGTTTGAATATAAGGACATCGCAGTCCTTTACCGGGCTAACTTTCAATCAAGGGTTATTGAAGAAGTATTTTCACAGCACAAGGTTCCCTATCACATCGAGAATGGACTCAACTTCTATAACAGACCGGAGGTGAGACATCTCCTGAACTACCTTAGAGTGATATCCGGTCCCGATTCTGAAGAAGGTAACGAGGCGTTATTAAGCATCCTCAATGTACCTAACCGTTATATCTCTAAGAAGTTCACTAAGGAGCTGGAAGAGTTTGCAAACAAAAAGAAGATTCATCTCTATGAAGGACTAAAGGAGATAAGTATTGATCTTCCTTACGTGAGAAAGAATGTAAAGGAGCTTATCGCGTTCCTTGATCCCTTGATTGATTATTCTAACAATATGAATACTGCGGAGGTTATTGGTATCCTGAGAAACAATCTTGACTATGACAGGTTCATCACTGACGAAGATATCCCGTCTCCTGACGATGTGAAGATCCTTAACTTGAACCAGTTGCAGTTAGCGTCAGTTAGATATCCAAACATCAGATTGTTTCTGGATTATACGGATACCTTTCAGGATGAGATGGTTAACGACAAGGAAGGTGTTTCTCTAATGACTATACACAAAGCAAAGGGACTTGAGTTCCCTGTGGTCTTCTTAATAGGTCTGGTGGAAGGAATAACACCAACCAAGAAAGGAGATATTGAGGAAGAAAGGCGTATAGTCTTTGTAGGAATCTCCAGAGCGATGAAATTACTCTACCTCAGTTACAGTCATACCTATCTTGGTCAACCTTCAAAGAGGTCTATATTTCTCGATGAGATTATGGGAGTGAAGGAAGGTTAAATGTCAACGTAAACGGTTTATACGTTTCTTAAAGAAGAGTTCATCATAAACTCAATATCAATGTATAGGGAAGGAATGAACACCTTCCCTGTTCTGTTTTAATGAGTCTAAGAATATCAACGAAAGGAGAATTGACAATGTCTTTTGAAATAATGCATTTCAGGGGAGCAGACAAAATCCTGAAGTCAAAGAAAATGGAAAGGGAAGTTAAACTTACCATGGAATACCTGAATGATTGCCTGTTCGGGACATTCCATAAACGGGAATTATTGAGACAGGCATTAGAGGAGATGGACTGGAGACCCAAGGAAGACCTTAATATCCTGGATGGTAGAAGGTATAGCTACAAAGGATTTAGAAAACGGGTAGCTATGGATGGCAGCTTCGCATCCTATGAGTACATACAGGATGCATTGCTAAGGTTACAGATAGGTTTCGATAAGAATAAGATCGATATGGGTATTGTACTGGTAACCGCTCAGAGAAGTGAGAAGAGCCCGTTAGGTAACACCAGAACACTTGTCAACCAGGAAATTGATATGCTGTATCCTACTATATCCTTGCCGGTGACGATCGTTCTGTTTAGTCTTGGTAAACCTGGTGCATATCTGGAGGAAGAGGATAAACAGACTGATAATGGAACAGTGGATGACGGTAACAATGACGAGATTCTTTCTCGGGATACTATCTCGGATGAAGGTACAATCCCATCTAAGAAGAAACGAACCAGGAAAAGAAGACATCAACCTGTTAACAACTTAACTCATGAACCTGTTGGACCTCCGCAAGCAGCCTGATCGTAACTGATAACCAACCAAACAACATTAATCTATAGGGAGCCGCAATATAAACTAAATGCGCCAGGCGGTGAAAGGTGCATCTCCCGATTTCATATTATAAGGAAAGGAGGACTGACTAATGTCAACAATGACATCACTCGGAAAAGTAATGGATCAGGTTAACAAGATGTCCCAGAACCATACGGATGAATTGATACCTGTTAAGGACATCGTATTTGATAATCTTGAAACAGTTTCCGTTGCAGGAGAACAACATACTCTAAGACTGATAGCACAGCAGTCTATCGCTAATAGATTGGGTATACCTATCCAGTATCTGAGAAAGTGTCCACCGGAGATCCAGAAACTTAACATGAACTACTGGATAGAGAAGGAAAGGAATGAAGAACTGCTCTTTAGATTTGACGGAGATGATGTGAGAGCTATCTTTACCCCCAGATACATTCCCACGGATAATCTGGAAGTGTTAGAAAGACTGCGGTCATTGAATTACTCCCGTGACAGAAAGGTACAAAGTTCGCTGGATGATAACTTTATGATGGTTAACATCCCGGATGAGAGAGAAACATTCAAGGTCAATGGAGACAGGATGACACCTGGAATTTCTGTATCAAACTCGGAGGTAGGGCTTGCGTCCCTTTCCATATCTGCATTTGTTCTCAGATTAAAATGTACAAATGGTATGATCTCAAAGACAGCAGTTTCCGCTTCATATCGTCATGTGTCAGCTAAGATACTGAAAGACTTTCCGGAGGTCCTGAATAATGTTTCTCTTGAACTGGAAAAACAGAAGGATCAATTCAGATTATCTCTGGAGAGTAAAGTTGAGAATCCAGAGTCCACAATTCAGAGTTTCAATAGACAGTTTGAACTCGGGAAAGATGAGAAGGAAGCTGTGGACTGGGCGTTACCATTGGAGTATGGGTTCACGATGTTTCATGTCATCAATGTCTACACCAAAGCTGCGCAGTTTGAGGGTCTGTCTACTGAATCTAGGTATCGACTTCAGAAGGTCGGTGGGATGGTTCTCGGGATGGTGAAGTAGGTGGAGATGAGAGAGTCAGCGCATGGATTGATTAAGATGACGAAGGGGAATCTTATTCTCTGCTGTATGTTGACCTTCTGTTTTGGGATGGATGAAGGGGATGGTTTTTGGGATGATGAAGTAATTAATCATAACAATACTCGGTGTCTGGGTTATCAGAACTGGATACCGAGTTACATTTCACATCTAATTGATAATTCATTAAATTTTAAATAATCTTCACTTATTTTACGATTATGATAATCAGCGAAATACCTTAATTTTGAAGCAATTTTTTCATCACTCTTGTTTTTTTTCCAGTTGGATTCAATTCCTTTCCTTATTTCGATCAAGACTTCCTTGGAGTGATTATCATTTTGCAGATGAGAATAAAGATCAAGACAAACAAATCCGTCTGAATCGACATAAAATGATCTTTCAAGGTCATTGACTCGGTGTTCATTAATAAACGTCCACAGATCTTTATCAATGACAATCCTTGGATTTTTTGCTTTCCCTTCAAGTTCATATGCATCTATGAATGATTTACTAAAGATAAAAAGACTATTTATACCATCAGAGGTATGATCTTTTTCATAATGCTGACCAATGCTAAATCCACCCCTAAGAACAAGACTAGTACGACCAATGATTAACAGACAAAACACTTTAATGGAGTGAAAATATAGATAAAGACAGTTTGCAATAGTATCTTCTAAATCAAAATGTTTATTTGAAAAATTGGTTTCGGGAACTTTTAAAGTTACTATTAATGAATCAGAGATGAACCTCACATTTAATAATGAAAGGAGATTTTTCAAATACTCTTCAAAATTTTGATCGTCAAAATTATTTTTTTTAAATTTATTAATGGCTCCTATGGTTGCTCCTTTTAAGATTTCTTCGAGATCTCTTATAACAATGTTATTATTATAGAATTCCTTTACAATTTTGGAATAACCAAGTATATCAATAAAGCCAACAATAAATCGGGGATCCATATGTAACCTTATAATAAATAGTATTTAATCAGTTATTATAGAATATCAAATGGTTGTCAACGGATATTTGTTAAATGCAGAAAGAAGCTCAAGCTCGCATCAAGATCAATAAACTTCTTGAAGATGCAGGATGGAGATTCTTCAAGTCTCCTGATGGTCCTGCTACAATCCTCGTCGAACCCAATGTAAAATTAGAAGAAGCAGGAGACGACTTTGAAAAAGTCAAGAAGGGATTCGTCGACTACCTTCTCCTAGATGAAGCTGGTTTTCCTGTAGGTGTCCTTGAAGCAAAATCAGAAGACAAAGACCCCCTTATCGGAAAGGAACAAGCGAGAGATTACGCCAATTCTCAAAAGGTCAGGTTCATTCTCCTCTCCAATGGAAACATCCATTACTTCTGGGACAAGGAATTAGGAAATCCAACCCGGATATCTCGCTTTCCATCCATAGATACCCTGAACGGTCGAAAGAAATTCTCACCAGACACATCCAAGCTGGTCAGGGAAAATGTCCGAGATGACTATATTGTCCTGACTCAGAACCCTTATTACCAACAAGATCCCCGCTGGAAGGACGAATCCCAGAGAAAACAGTTCATAGCAGATACGGAACTGAGATTCCTGAGACCTTATCAACTGGAAGCGGTTAAAAAAATACAAAAGGAGGTTTCAGAAAATAAAAATCGCTTTCTCTTTGAAATGGCGACGGGTACAGGGAAAACACTTGTCGCAGGAGCGATCATTAAACTTTATCTCCGGACAAACAACGCAAATAGGATTCTTTTCCTTGTCGACCGGTTGGAACTGGAAAATCAAGCTAACAAGGATCTAAAAAGCTATCTCCATCCTGATTATTCATCTGTTGTTTTTAAGGAAAATCGAGACGACTGGAAAAAATCGGAGGTTGTAGTCACCACCATCCAGAGTATTTCCTACGATAATAAATATCTCAAACTTTTTTCTCCCACAGATTTTGACCTGATTATTTCTGATGAAGCGCATCGTTCCATATCCGGAAACAGCAGAGTCATTTTCGAATATTTTATTGGTGCAAAACTGGGTCTGACAGCGACACCCAAAGATTACTTAAAAAATCTGGATGAAAAAGAATTAGCTGACGCTGACCCCCGTGAATATGAGAGAAGGGTCTTACTTTCTACTTACAAGACCTTTGGATGTGAAAGCGGTGTCCCTACCTTTCGTTACACCTTGGAAGACGGAATCAATGAAGGATACCTGGTCAGACCGTTAGCTGTCGATTGTAGAACGGACATCACCACTCAACTTCTTTCGGATGAAGGATACGCGGTATTGGTTCAGACACAGGAAGGAGAAGAGGAAGAGGTCATATATAAACAGAAGGATTTTGAAAGAAGGTTTTTCTCCGATCTGACCAACAGACAGTTCGTTAAGACCTTCCTTGACAACGCCAACAGAGATCCAATAACAGGTGAGATAGGGAAGACCATTATCTTTTGTGTCAGCAGAAAACACGCCGGTAAGATCACCCAGATACTCAATGAATACGCCATGGAGATGTTTCCTGGTAAATACCAGTCTGACTTTGCAATCCGAATAACATCAGACATTCCGGATGCGCAACAGTTCACCATGAATTTTGCAAACAATAATCTTCGAGGATTTACCCATTTCCTTGAGGGATATAAGACCAGTAAGACCAGAGTCTGTGTCACGGTGGGAATGATGACTACCGGATATGACTGTCGAGATATTTTAAATCTCTGTATGATGAGACCTATCTTTTCACCAACTGACTTTGTCCAGATTAGAGGAAGGGGAACAAGAAAATATATCTTCTCATATACCCGCAGGGATGGCGGACAGGAAGTTACTGAAAGACAGGAGAAGCAGAATTTTAAGCTCTTCGACTTCTTCGCCAACTGTGAATACTTTGAGGAGAAATACCCATACGATGAAATCATAGAATTACCCCCTCCGAAAGGTCCAGGTGGAGGCGGTCAACCAGTAGTAAAACCAGACGTAACGGTTATTGATATACCTGATCCACTGAAAACAATGGTGATCTTCAAACCGGATGGAGAGGAATGGAGAATCGACAAGGAGCTATTTTCCCACAGGTTTGAGAGTGAGGTTAAGGAGACTTACAAAGAGTCGCCAGAATTTAAAGATTTTGTTGATAGTGGGAATTACGAGGAGATGGAAAGGTTTGTTCGTTCCCATCTCTTTGACAAACCAGAGTATTATTTCAATCTGGATAAATTACGTCAGGGATATAATTCTGATCGACGTCTTAGTCTTTGGGAGATTCTGGATAAGGTATTTGGCAAGATCCACAGATTTAAAACAAAGGATGAAATCGCGGAAGAGGAATTTGAGAAATTCGTAATCGATACCCATATCCCACCTGACCTTTTTTATGAGGCAAGGGAATTCTTTAAAACCTATATTGTTGATGAAGACACCAGAACGAAGATCAATAAGAAAGACTACAGCGCTTTTGCGGGAGATCCCATGATGACGCATATCTTAACAAAGATGGGACCTATAAGACTGAAAGAAATTCCAGAATATATAAAAGATAATGTGAACCTCAACCGGTTCATGTGACACAGGGAAAGAAGGATAAATGTTAACTCAAGAGATTAAACAAAAGATAGACAGCGCAAGGGATATTCTGGTCGGAAAGATACCCACACCTACCGGTCAGGTGGAACAGATTACTCTCGCACTCGTTTATAAGTTCATGAACGACATAGATGAACAGAACGTGGAACTGGGAGCACCGCATAAATTCTTTACAGGTGAGTATAAGAAATATGCATGGAAACATCTCTTAGATAAAAGTCTTTCCGCATATGAGAGAGTTACCCTGTATGGGGAAGGACTGGAAAAGATGCATCTCAACCCCAATCTTCCCCAGTTTTTTCGCAATGTTTTTAAGAGTGCTTTTTTACCTTTCAGAGATCCCGATGTCCTCACTATCTTTCTGAAGCAGATCGATGAATTTAGATATGGTCACAATGGGGATTTGGGTGACGCATTTGAATATCTCCTGCAGGTGATGGGGACTCAAGGAGACGCTGGTCAGTTCCTCACCCCCCGTCATATTATCAATTTTATCGTCAGTATTGTTGATCCCCAGAAGACAGACAGAATTTTAGACCCAGCTGTGGGAACTGCGGGATTTCTCATTTCTGCATATCAACACATACTAAGACAGAATACCAAAGAGGGATCAAATAAACTTGGTTCAGCTCTCACCCCTGATGAAAGAAAGCGATTTGCTAACAGCTTTGTCGGATATGATGTGTCTCATGACCTGGTGCGTCTTTCCCTCGTCAATCTATATCTCCATGACTTTGGTGATCCCAAGATTTATGAATATGACACGTTGGGTAATGTAGACCGATGGGATGACGATTTTGATTGTATCCTGACGAATCCTCCGTTTATGACCCCAAGAGGAGGAGTCAAACCACACAAGAAGTTTTCCATTCAAGCGAAGAGGTCTGAAGTTCTTTTTGTCGATTACATTATGGAGCACCTGACCCCCAACGGAAAAGCAGGAATTATCGTTCCAGAAGGAATTATTTTCCAATCCGCGAATGCATATAAAGCTCTCAGGAAGATGATGGTGGATCAGAATTATCTATACGCAGTGGCTTCCCTACCCGCAGGTGTCTTTCAACCCTACTCAGGTGTCAAAACCAGTATCCTTTTTATGGACAGGGTTTTAGCAAAGAAGACCAAGGATATTTTATTCGTCAAGGTTGAGAATGATGGGTTTGATCTAGGAGCACAGAGAAGACCAATTGATAAGAATGATCTTCCGAGAGCAGCTGAGATCCTGAAGAGCTATAAGCTGAGTATCCAGACAGGGAAATCGGTTGAGCTATCTGAGCAAGAAAAAAAGATGGCGAGTCTGATTTCGATAGAAAAAATATCTAAATCAGGGGACTATAATCTGTCTGCTGACAGATATAGGACTACAGTAACTTCGATTAATCAGAAGTGGCCAACAGTAAAATTGGGAGATGTTTGTCAAATTGAAAGAGGGGCATCTCCTCGACCAATTGAAAAATACATCACAAATGATCCCGATGGCGTGAATTGGGTTAAAATCGGAGATACAAAAGATTCCACTAAATACATTCACAAAACTGCTGAAAAAATTACTCCTGAAGGTGCTACAAAATCTCGCAAGGTTTATGTCGGTGACTTTGTTTTGTCAAACTCCATGAGTTTTGGTCATCCTTATATCATGAAAATCGAGGGGTATATCCATGACGGATGGTTGCGCTTGAGTGAAGACATCTCTCAAATAGATAAAGATTTTATGTATTATATCCTAGGTTCAGATTTCGTTAATAAGCAGTTTGAAAGAGTTGCAACGGGAGGTGTTGTAAGAAATTTAAATTCAGAACTGGTGAGAGGTGTTTACATCCCCCTCCCCCCCCTTGAAGTCCAACAGGAAATCGTTTCACAACTGGAAAGCTACCAGAAAATCATCGACGGTGCGAAACAGGTTGTCGACAATTACAAACCGGAGATAAAAATTGATCCGAGTTGGGACATGGTCGAGCTGGGTGAGGTTTGCGACTTGGGAAGAGGATTCGCTTTTAAGAGCGATGATTATATTCCCACCGGTATTCTTAATTTTAGAGTTACAAATATTGGGAGTGACGGGAAACCCGATTTAAAAGATGCGCGGTATCTTCCTGATGATTTTGTAAGGGATTATCGAGAGTATCTTTTAAATGATGGAGATTTTGTTATTGTAATGGTAGGGGCAACTTCAGGAAAGATTGGTTTGATTACCAAAGAAGTCTTGCCAGCACTATTAAATCAAAATATGTGGAGATTTTTTCCAAATGAATCCGTGTTATACAAAAAATATTTATACTTCATTGTTCACAATTTACCTACAAGATCCCAAGGTGGTGCTCAGGGATATTTAACTCAATCTGACTTCTTAAAGATCAAAATCCCCCTCCCTCCTCTCGACGTTCAAAAGCAGACCGTCTCCAGAATTGAAGAGGAGCAGCAGCTGGTGGATGCGAATAGGAAACTAATCGATACCTACGAGAAAAAGATAAAAGAGAAGATTAATGAAGTGTGGGGGAATTAAGGGAGGAAATATATTTGACAAAAACAATAGTAGACGACCCCAAAGTATTATTTAAACGCTGGTATAAAATACCCCTCTTGGAACTTGAAAAGATACCTGAACGTGATGGTGGGTTTGTCGTCCTCGCTGTTTCTTGTTTCCTTTACGAAAGATATATAAAGGCATTACTAAAATCAAAAGGATTAAAAGAAAATTATAAATCACGGATGTTTCAAATTGCGACTGATTTCAAAACTGACGTAGCCACCGCAGAAACATTTTGGAATGTTATTCGTAATGGTCTTTTACATCGTGGAACTCCAAAACAGATTGATAAAGGGAAACCGCTACCAATTTGGGAAAGTTACGATTCAAATGATCCCTTTAAACTAAGTGCTGATTTAAAGGTATTATACATAAACGTCTGGAAGTTCCGCGATACCATATTAGAGCTATACGATAAGAGACCAGATCTTATTGGTTATGATAATGATTATCCATGGGGTAATATTTGGTATGAAAAATAACTTCGGATATTTACCTATTGCTATGATTCCCAGCTTCATCACAAATAGCAATCGAAGACGTCTTCCTGATTAAAGAAGAAAAAGCAAGTCATCTCTGCGTCCAAGAAACTGATCCGGATTTACCAGGATAAGATTAAAGAGAGAATCGGGGAAGTGTGGGGGGAGTAATTATCATTTATAAGAAAGAAGAGGTGGAAAGTCGCAACTGATAAGGGTTTGCAAAGGTTATCCGGGTTTCTATCCCGGCTCCGGCGTTTGGGTCAATTTGGGACGTTTTCTATTAAAAATTAGACCGATTTATTGGGGTTTTTAGAGGGTTTTGAAAATTTAAAAATGTTCGTATTGTGTTGAAGTTACAAGGAAACGCCCGAGATCACGACATATTGTTAAAAGTTTCAATTTCACTTTCAAGTCCCGGCCTCGGCACCAAAATCAAAGTCAATTATCTCAGTGATGATGGGGATTTAGATATATGGTCTAAGTCCCCATTTTTGTCTTGTGGTACTTTTGGGGTACTTTTTTAAAATGCGCCGCTTATCACAACCTGGTCCGGAACATTTTTAATCGGGGAATTAAACACCTTCTCCATGAAAGCGCTACCCTCATCCCTTTCATAATTCTGGATGTAGGAATAATATTTCTCGTAGATCATCTGCATGGTATCATGTCCCATCATTTTCTGAACCCAGCCAGGATGTTCCCCAGCGTCCAACATCAGAGTCGCAAAGGTGTGACGGGTCTGATAGAGAGAACGCGGAGTGAAGCATCCAGCGATCTTGAAAGAAATCGATCCCTTCATATGAAAGTATTTTTTGTAGAGACGATCGAAAATATTTTGAAGCATTTGAATGGATAGGTTAAATCAAATACAGGGACGATCGAAACCGTTCCGTCCTTATCGCAACCCCTCTGCCACGACCTCGGCGATGTCCTTGACCGCGACTTTATCTGCATTCTTGTCTTTAAGGCCGCCTTCAAACATGGTCATGCAGTAGGGGCAAGCTACGCACACTGTGTCAGGATTCTTTTTGAGGGATTCAGATACTCGCTCCAGATTGATACGGGTGCCGAGACGCTCTTCCATCCACATCCTGCCACCGCCTGCTCCGCAGCAGAAAGAATTGTTTCTGTTCCTTTCCATTTCTTCCGGCGGCTTGCCGGTAGCCTGGTTGATTATATTTCTGGGCAAATCATAGATATCGTTATGCCTGCCGAGGTAGCAGGAATCATGGAACACAATCTTTCCAAGATTAACCTTATTCTTGAGCTTCAGTTTGCCGGTGCGGAGAAGAACATTGATGAGGTCGGCGTGATGAATGACCTCTCCGTCGAAGCCGTACTGCTTATAGTCGTTCCTCAGAGTTGAATAACAGTGCGGGCACATGGTGATTATCTTCTTCACACCTCTGTCCTTGAACATTCTGACATTGTTCCTGGCCATCCTGTCAAAAACAAACTCGTTGCCGAGCCTTCGCAGGCTGTCCCCGCAGCACATTTCGTCCCTACCGAGGATGCCCCAGGAGATTCCCGCCGCATCGAGCACCATTGTCAGGTTTACGGTGACTAGCTTGTTCCTTGAATCGAAAGCGCCGGCGCACCCTACAAAGAAGAGGTACTCGGTGGTGCCGTCGAACGACTTCACCTGCATCTGGGAGCACCACTTGGTCCTCTCGGCAGGGGCGATGCCCCACGGGTTGCTGCGCTGCTCCATATTCTCAAAGAAATTAAGCAGTTCTTCCGGAAAATGTGCTTTCATTTCTACCAGGTAACGCCTGAGCTGGAGGATCTTGGGCATCTGTTCGATGAATACCGGGCAGACTTCCATGCATGCTCCGCAAGTTGTGCAAGACCAGATCTGATCTGCGGTGATGCTGCCTTCCCCGCTATTTCCGATGAGCGGCAGCGTCGGTTTCTGGCTCTTCTTTACAGCCGGCCCGTTGACCAGCAGGTTGATCTTAAGGTCATGGATTATCTGCCGCGGGTTCAACGGCTTTCCGGTATTTGTAGCAGGACATGCAATCTGGCACCTGCCGCACTCGGTACAGGCATAAGAATCAAAGAGGTCTTTCCAAGTAAAGTGGTCGATGGTTTCGACTCCGAACTTGTTGCCCTTTACAAAGGTTTCCTTCGGTAGTGTGTTGGCCTTCTCAAAACGCCTGAAATAACAGTTCGGGATGGAAGAGAGTATGTGCATGTGCTTGCTGTATGGAAGATAGTTGAGGAAGGCTAGCAGCACGATACCATGAACCCACCACCAGAAAGCGATAAATGATCTCGCTCTCTCGGCTGTCAGGCCAACATACAATGACGAACCTACTATCGATGAGATGGGCATAAATGCAGAAGCCTGTTCTTGGCTGATGGCGATTTGGATGCCATGCAGATTGAAGAAGGCGATCATCAGCAGTGCAATCATGGAAAGGATGACAAAGGCGTCCAATGTAATTGCTTCAGGGTATGGAGGCCATATTAAACGCCTTATGCCGGCGATAATTACACAGACAAGGGCAAGCAGCGATACAAGATCAAAGAGGAATATGAGTGGATGATAGATCACATCCGGGAGTATCGAGAAGCTTATGGATGGGAATATACCGTGTATGCAGAATTCGGCATTGGCAATCATCAGGATCATGAACGACCAGAAAAGGATGAAATGATTGATGCCGAAGGGCTTCTGCAAGACCCGCTTCTGGGCAAAGGCATAAAGAAAGGTGTCTCGAACCCTGGAAACGATGTTTTGGAAACGATCTTCTGGTTTACCAATGGTCACCAGTCTGAAGCGTTGAAAGCAGCTCCACGCAAACAGAAGTACAGCGGCAGCAAAAACAACGGCAAAAATCATCGGATTGGGAATCATGAAAACATTCCTTTTCTCGTACTTTCCATTAACATACTTTCGGTGTCCTTCTCTTTGCCTTCACCTTCCGGACATACTCCGTGATCGCTGGAACAATCTTGAAAAGATCGCCCACGATACCGAATGTGGCCACATCAAAAATCGGGGCCTCGCGATCGCGGTTGATGGCGATGATCATATCCGAGTCCTGCATGCCGACCAGGTGCTGAATGGCTCCGCTGATGCCGCATGCAATGTAGATCTTCGGTCGTACAGTCTTGCCGGTCTGTCCGACCTGTCGTTCTACAGGCATCCAACCTGCGTCAACAGCGCTCCTTGATGAAGCCACCACGCCACCCAGTTCGTCCGCAAGATCCTGCAGCATTTTGAAGTTTTCCTTCGCCATCATGCCCCTGCCACCGGAAACAATGAACTCCGCGCCCGAGATATCGACTACGTCTTTATGCTCGGCATCACTGATGACGTCCACCACCTTGGTGAGGACATCTTCTTCCTTCATAGTTATTTGTTCGCGGATAATTTCACCTGTCGCATTCTCGCTCCGCACAGGCATGGGCATAACGTGAGGACGGACCGAAGCCATCTGTGGGCGGCTTTTTTCGCACGTGATCGTTGCCATGATGTTCCCGCCGAATGCGGGGCGTGTCTGCAGCAGCTGTCTCTTGTCATCGACATCAAGGCCCGTGCAGTCGGCTGTCAGACCGGTCATGAGTTTTGTCGCAACGGCACCTGCAAGATCCCTTCCCATGGCGGTGGCTCCCATGAGGACGATCTCGGGTTTGTATTTGTCCACAAGATAGCAGATACTCTCGAGATACGGGCCTGTCCGATAGTGATGGAGAATGGGATCATCGATCAGATATACCTTGGTTGCACCGTTGGCAAATGATTCCTGACACAGCTTCTCCACGTGGTCCCCGAGAACCACGGCACATAATTCGACCTGAAGCAATGAGGCTAGCCGGGCGCCGACTCCCAGGAGTTCCCAGGAAACTTTGGCAGGGCTACAGTCTGTCTGTTCGACAAATACCCACACCCCTCGGTACTGGGTAAGGAACTTCTTCAGCTTTGCCTCTTCGTTGTCTTCTTCCTCGTCTGCTGCGCCGATGCCCTTTTCCTCTTCAAGCCTCTTGAGGATTTTCAGTTCCTCCGGAGTGAAGAACATCTCCAGAGCCAAAGCAGGACAAATATCAACGCATTTGCGGCAACCGATACATTTATCTGCAATGATAATGGGCTCACCTTTCTCATTCATCTGGATGGCATCCACCGGGCAGGCAGCCTGGCAGCGTGCTCCACAGGCAATGCACCTGTTGGGGATGAGTGATGCCCTGCCACGTGGCTTCTTTACTTTTTTCGGTTTGTCCATCTGTCCTGTTTCTCTTGAATATTCATTATTTCTTAACAATTACAGCGGCAACAGTTCCTTCTGGGCCAGTTTTTCCACCAGTATCCTGGCTGTGCCCTCTGGATCACTTACACCATCACCAAGGATCTCACCCTTTGCGCGATCGGGAGAGAAGATCTTTCTCACTGTAGTGGGAGAGCCCTTAAGACCGATCTGCCGGGGATCGAATTTCATGATCTTGTTGTCCCAGACGGTCAAGATATGCTCCTCAGCCTCCAGGCGCATGGGAACGGACGGATAGCGGGGTTTGTTGATCTCTCTGACTATGGATATCATCGCCGGCAGTTTGGCCTCTACTATCTCGTGACGGCCTTCAAGCTTCCTTCTTACCCGGAGCTTCCTGTTCTTGAGATCGATGTCATCGATACGGTCCACCAGGGTCAGTTGGGCAATCCCGAGGCGGATTGCTATGCCGGGGCCCACCTGGCCGGTGTCGCCGTCGATAGATTGCTTGCCGCAAAGCACAAGGGCAAGCTCATCCTTCTGGGCCAGCTTCCTTATGGCCTCGCTGAGGACCAGGCTTGTGACCAGGGTATCGGCCCCGCCGAATACTCGATCCGATATCATGATTGATTCATCCACACCAAGAGAAAGGGCCTTGCGCAGCGTCATCTCAGAATTTGGGGGGCCCATGGAGATTGCCACCACCCGAGCTCCGTATTTATCCTTTAAACGGAGGGCCTCTTCCAGGGCATGGGTATCAGAGGGATTCATGATAAAAGGTATCCCTTCACGAACCAGGGAGTTGGTAGCGGGATCTATCTTAACCTGTGTCGTGTCCGGTACTTGTTTGACGCAAGCAACAACGAACATTATTTATCCTTCCTTAGTTATTTACCTGAGTACGGTTCTTGCCATGGATTATTTCTCCGCATCCGCCATTCATATAATTATCATAAGTAATCAAACTTGTCTAAATTAGTTCTTTGGCAAAGTCTTATTCCCCGCCAGAAACAGCGTCTTAAAGCTTATTTGTCGATGACGTAAGTCGAAGCCAGTAGCTAAGTATGGCTAAACAAAGGGCCGCAACTTATGTCAGGAGGCCCAATGTACTGGAGAAGATCAGTCTGGCATTTAGGAAGGAACTTGATAAAGTGTAAGGTAACAGAAATTTCAACAGTACAAACGCAAAGCATTAGGCCTCAATGAAGAAGTCATTTGCAACTTTGTAGTCAAGGATCTTTCCCTCTCTTTATTTTCTTCACTCGTAGAATTCATAACAGCAACGCACATTAGACGAGCATTTCCGTTGTGCGTCTTGCCAGTACCGACTCCATTGAATGTGCGATGTACTAATATTATCTTAAAAAAAGGGCATATTTAAGAGAATGTATGAACTCTTAAAAATACCGAATTTTTACCCTAGTTATTAAGTACACCTACTGTTCAGCGGTGGGCATTTGTCAGAATTGAGGATTACGGATTAAGGGTGTAACGTCTAAGATCAGCGGCCACGGCTCCGTTTTAGCGCTGACGTTCGGCCCCGCTCATCGTCGGGCCTCATGCAATCAGGTATCGAGCATATCCCATTCATCGCCCAACACCCATCTCAGAGCGGACAATTTACCATTGATCATTCCCCATTCGAACTTCGACCACGGCCCAAGGTTCTTAATACCATACTTCTTCTCGACCCGGGCCGCTCCTTTGAGAGCTCCCTGCCAAACATCTCTCTGAATTGGTCGGACTGTATGATCCGCCACCGGGAAGGTTTCGCTGTCGACAAGGGCGATCTTACCCTCCTCGATTCTTTGTTTCAGAAGCTGGTGACGATCGTACCACACTTTATCCGTCAACACGTCAATTGCGGCAACGATGTCGGCGAGTGATCGTGGCTCTTCATGCCACTCGCGCTCGATCATGGCATCCGTGATTAGGTGGGAGTCTATGCGCCTCAAAGCCTCGGCGAGATTGATGAGATAGAGAGAACGAATTCTTGAAAAATATGAAGCAATATCGGGATGAGGTAGCCTGTTGTCCGACGATGGATGGCTGAAATCCTTGGTATTGTGCGTGACAAACCCGAAGCGCACCCCCCTGATCGCCTTCTCGTTCACTAATTCGGCATACATCTCGATAAGAATGGCATCGTGCATACTGTTGCGCTGTCGGTGAAAAGGGGCTCTTTGACGGAGGGCACGATCTGCAGCGCGGAGAATAACACGATCGGAATGCTCAATGATTGTGACCGAGGCGAAAAGGGCTTCAATCCGGGCGACTGCTTCAACCGCAGCCTCACCCAAACGAGGCAATCGGCGATCGAGTTCCTGAAGGTGTTCGAGGGCCACCCTTTTCCCGCGCCCCTCACCAAGGCGATACACTGCGTCCTTCACACGTTTAAGCGAACTCGACAGGCTTCGGGTGCTGTCTTCAACGACCCGACCCTTGTTACGCGAAAATTCATCGACAACAATCTGCGGCAGAAGAAGGAGCAGTCGGCCATCCCGAAGTAATGTTTCGAGAGTGTCAAGAACCGCCGCTTGACGGCGATCGTTGGCAATATCAAGCCAGACACAAGTATCAATTAAAAGCTTGAACATGACCGCGATCCGATGCTTCTGATGATGCGTGCTGCTCTCTCATTGAAATGCACTAGCTCTCAGGCCGAACATTCGAGTTCAGCGGCGGCTGCAAGACGTCCGCGACAACGAGGGGTTAGGGCTCTTTGGCACCACCTCGGCCATACCTTTGAATGGCAACGTCTACCATCTGATCTGGTGATACCGGCGCGTCTTTTACCCCAAGCCACTCAAACATGAGCCGACCACAATCCTGCTTAATAAGGACGAACAAACCATGCATGTCTTCATAGGAGATATGGATGGGTCTATCCGGCAGAAACATAGAGTTCAGCACTTTTAGACGTCTATGCTCCTCGGGACGAACAACACCTTTAGCATGCAGAATCGCATGCCTCAATATTCGCATGTCACCCATGATGTCTGAGCATATTTCATTGACTGGCGTACCCTTGGCCCCGGCAAGCCTTGGCCGGATCTCGTCTTCCCAAAAAGTAAACAGGAAAACCACGATTGCTCGCGCATGACGCTGCTCATTTGATCCTCCTGGAGCGTTCGCTTCAAGATACGAGTCCGCCCGGATAATGCGGTTAAGAATGAGATCCGGCTTTGAGGGGTCTTCGTAGCTGGTGCAAACTACGACTGGTTCTCCATTCTCTTTGATACTGCGAGTCGGACGGAGTATACGGTGAACCTGTCTATGAATGTTGGAGTAATGACCTGCAAAACCTGCCATTGCATCCATGTACGTTCCTACTTGCTCGTTGACGAAATCAATATATTCGCGAATGACATCGTCAAAACGTTCGTTCACCGGACACTCCTGATGATTTTTCAATCGTCTCCATAGGCCCTTTAATCCTTTTTGACGTAGTGATCCGGAACTGACTCCCAAATACTGCACTTTCGATACACCTTCTTTTTGAATGTTCGGAAAAGTTCGCGTTCATCGAATTCAAGCTCCGGGAACATTTCCTGCATCGTATCTTTTAGAGCTCCTCTAAACTCGCGATCGAGGTGGTCAACGACATCTTCAACTTTTATTCGTGCCATAGTATCGCCTCCTTATAATAACCCAAATGCCATTATAAGTACCGCATAAGACGCCGGTAAAAATAGTTTCATTTCGGCAATAACAATTGAGATATCATCCTGTTGGTCCATTGCGCCGTTATTATCACCGTGTCTTATATGGACCCGCATAAAACCCTCTGTGACGACCTCATACGTAATAAAAAACCCCGTTCTTCTGTAAGAAACGGGGCCTTGACAGACAGTCCATATCTCCTCCGATATGTTCATGGGGGT